>NZ_JBIVZV010000009.1:0-358113 GCF_044759735.1 Streptomyces sp. NPDC100445
TGGTGCGGGAAGCAGAGTCGGTCATGGGGGAAAACCTAACGCGGGCGGGCCGCCGAGGGCGAACCGCGTCTCACGTGCCGGTTGCCCCGGACGTGGGGGGGGGGGGGGGGGGGGGGGGGGGGGGGGCCCGCCGCCCCCCCCCCCCCCCCCCCCACGTCGCGGGGGCGGGGACGGGCCGCCGCCGGGGGGGTGGATGGGAGACTGGCCGGGGGCGGCGCCCCGCGTCCGGTACGCGCGGTGGCCCCACGGGACGCGCGGAAGACGGCACGGAGGCGGGACGATGGACGAGGCACGGGCGCGGGACGTACTGGCCCTGGCGGGGGTGGGGGCGGGCCCGGTCCGGGACGCGCGGCTCCTGGCGCTCGGCGAGAACGCGGTGTTCGCCGCCGGTGACCTGGTGGTCAAGGTCGGCCGCGACGCCGAGCTGCTGGAGCGGGCCCGGCGCGAACTGGCCGTCGCCGGCTGGCTGGCCCGGGAAGGCGTGCCGGCGGTGCGGGCCGCCGAACCCGAGCCGCTGCTGGTGGACGGTCATCCGGTGACCGTCTGGCACCGGCTGCCCGACGCCGTGCGCCCCGCCGAACCGCGGGACCTGGCCGGGCTGCTGCGGATCGTGCACGCGCTGCCCGCCCCGCCCTTCGCCCTGCCGCCGCGGGAACTGCTGGGCGGGGTGGAGCGCTGGCTGCGGCTCGCGGGTGACGCCATCGACCCCGAGGACGCGGCCTATCTCCGCGCGCGCCGCGACGGCTTCGCGGCACAGGCGGCGGCGCTGACCCCGCACCTGGCCCCGGGCCCGGTCCACGGCGACGCGCTGCCCCGCAACGTGCACGTCGGGCCGCAGGGTCCGGTCCTGGTCGACCTGGAGACGTTCTCGGCCGATCTGCGCGAGCACGACCTGGTGGTCATGGCACTCTCCCGCGACCGGTACGGCCTGCCCGCCGAGGCCTACGACTCCTTCACCTCCGCCTACGGCTGGGACGTGCGGGAGTGGGAGGGCTGCGCGGTGCTGCGGGGCGCCCGGGAGACGGCCAGCTGCGCCTGGGTGGCCCAGCACGCGCCGGCCGACCCGAACGCGCTGGCCGAGTTCCGGCGCCGGGTGGCGTCCCTGCGCGAGGGTGACGAGACGGTCCGCTGGTATCCGTTCTGAGTCCGCGCCGCCCCGCTCAGACCCGCTCGTCCGCCGGCTCCCGCAGCGGCCACACCCCGTCCACCACGGCCCCGGCGTCCCCCTTGCGGCGCAGGAACGCCTGGAAGTCCGCCGCCCAGGCCGCGTACCACTCGATCTGACGGTGGTGCAGCTCCGCCGGACCGAGGGCGGCGATCTTCGGGTGGCGGTCGGCTATCGCGGCGGCGAGACGGGCGGCTGCCAGGGCGTCGGCGGAGGCGTCGTGGGCCGCGCCGAGGACTATGCCGTACTCGGCGCAGACCGCCTCCAGGTTCCGCTTGCCGCGGCGGTAGCGGTCGACCCGGCGGTCGATGGTGTACGGGTCGATGACCGGGGCGGGCGGCGCGCCGCCCAGCCGGTCGGCGAGGGACGGCAGGCCGTAGCGGCGCAGCTCCGCCGAGAGCAGGCTGAGGTCGAAGGCCGCGTTGTAGGCGACGACCGGGACGCCCGCCGTCCAGTAGGAGGCCAGGACGGCCGCGATGGCGTCGGCGACCCGGTCGGCCGGGTGGCCCTCGGTCGTCGCACGTTCGTTGCTGATGCCGTGCACGGCGACCGCGTCGGCCGGGATCTCCACGCCCGGATCGGCCAGCCACTCCCGACGCCCCATGGGCCGACCGGCCCGCACCTCGATCACGGCCCCGGTGACGATGCGCGCCTCGCGCGGATCGGTCCCGGTCGTCTCCAGGTCGAAGCCGATCAGCAGCTCCTGGTGCCAGCCCATCGGCGGCCCCCCTTCTCGGTGGTGCTCTCCCCCAGTGGTCTTCACCCTCGCACGGGCCACTGACAATCGGGGGGTCGCGTTCCGCTTCTGCGCGGGGAGCCGGTCAGGAGACGGGGCGGGAATCCGCCCAGGCCTGCTCGAACTCCTCACGGTATGTCGGGAAGAGGCCGGTGTCGCCGGCCTGGTCCGGTCTGACCGTCCGGCTGCCGTTGCGCAGCACCAGCACCGGCGACTCCATCCCCCGCGCCCCGCGCAGGTAGGACTGCACGACGGCCACCCCGTCGGCGCCGTCGCCGTCCACCAGGTAGGCGCTGAAGCGGGGCGTCTCGTCGTACACCTGGATCTCGAAGGCGCCCGGGTCGCGCAGCCTGGACCGCACCCGCCGCATGTGCAGGATGTTCATCTCCACCGAGCGGCCCAGTTCTCCCCGCTTCATCCCGAGTTCGCGTTCGCGGCGCTTGACCGAGCTGGAGGCCGGGTTGAGGAAGAGCAGCCGCACCCGGCAGCCCGACTCGGCGAGCCGCACCAGGCGGCGCCCGGAGAAGTTCTGCACCAGCAGGTTCAGCCCGATGCCGACGGCGTCGAGCCGGCGGGCGCCGTCGAAGATGTCCTCGGCCGGGAACTGCCGCAGCAGCCGCACCCGGTCGGAGTGGACGGCGACGACGTCGGCGTACCGGTCGCCGACCAGGTCCTCGACCGCGTCGACGGGCAGCCGGCGCGCCGAGGGCACGTCGCCGCCGGCGCCGAGCATCTCCAGCAGCCGCGCCGAGGCACGCTCGGCCTGGCCGAGCACGGCCTCGGACAGGGCCCGGTTGCGGGAGACGACGTTGCGGGTCACCTCCAGCTCGTCCAGGGCGAGTTCGAGGTCCCGGCGCTCGTCGAAGTAGGGCTCGAAGCACGGCCAGTGCTGCACGACCAGCTCGCGCAGCTGCGGCAGGGTGAGGAAGCTGAGCACGTTGTCGTCGGCCGGGTCGAGCAGATAGCCCTTGCGGCGGCTCACCTCGCGTACGGCGACCGCGCGCTGCACCCATTCCTGCCCGGCCGGGCCGGCCGCGGCGACCACCCACTCGTCGCCGTGGACGGGTTCGTAGACGGGCCGCAGCACGGCGGCCACGACCGCGCGCAGCCGTTGTTCGACGAGGTTCAGCCAGATGTAGGCCCGGCCCGCCCGCTGGGCGCGGGTGTGCACCTCGCGCCAGGCGTCGGCGTCCCAGTCCAGCTCCGGCCCGATGGATCCCGCGTCCATCGGCCGGGCCAGGGACACCGCGCCGGGCGGGACGTCTGTGGAGTTCCCCTCGTGACCCTCGTCACCAGAAGGCAGCTCCAGCCCTCCCGAGCCCACCCGCGCACCGCCTTCCGACCCCCCGGGCCTTCCCCGTCCCAACGATCAAGGAAGGGTACTCCGCGAGGGGTCGGCGGTGCAGCCGGACGGTCAGGTCGGTTTCCCGGCCGCGGTGCTCAACCGCGCCATTTCCAGTGACCGTTCTGCCATGCCAGGTCCGCGGGAGTGAGCGGATTCATGGCGGTGACGTCCCGGGGGGCGATGGAGAAGCCCTGCCAGTGCACGGGCATGGGCTGCTGGTCCTCGTCCCGCGCGATGTGGTGGAAGCCGACGTTCATCCAGACCACCGGGTGCGTGAGGGTCTGGCCGCCGACCCACTTGTCGACGGACGAGGGGTGGCCGGCGGCGCACCCGGGGTTGTTGCTGGCGAACAGCTCGCACGGGTCGTACTGGGTGACGTACATGTCGTGCCGGGTGAAGCTGCGGCCCGGGTACCGGGTGGAGGGCCCGGGGACGAGCTCGTAGGAACGGGCGTGGCCGTCCTTGTTCCGGCCGGTGGCGCTGACCACGCGCCACCAGCGGTACGTGCGGTGGTCGGCGGCGAGCTCCTTGGTGATCTTCGTGCGGGTGGTCCTGGCGGACGGGCCCTCCTGGTGGCCGGCAGGGGCGCTGACGGTCGAGTCGTACTGCTCGACCCTGTTCCGGGAGGAGCCGTCGAGGCCGAAGTCGAGCCGCCAGAACACGTTGTGGCTGTGGCTGGTGGAGTAGTCCGCGGCCCCCTTGCCGATGGGCCAGCCGCGCCCGTCCCGTGCGTCGTAGTCGTCGAAGGAGAGGCTGCCGGTCGCGCCGACGTTCATGTCGACGGTGCCGTCGTCCCTGAACCGCCACTCGGTGATGTACTCGTACCAGCCGACCTGGTTGACCGTGTAGACCAGCAGGTCCTTGCCCTGGGTCTGGTGGGGCCGGCCGGTGGCGAGGTCCGACATGCGGTAGGCGTGGCCGCGGGAACGGGTGGTGGTGCACAGGCCCTTGACGTCGGGGTGGCGCGGGTCGCCGTCGGGCACCCTGACCGGTTTGATGCTGCCGCCGGGACACTCGCCGGGAGCCAGCTCCATCAGCCCCTGGGCGAAGCCCTGGCCGGTCAGGTCGTCGTACTCGTGCTCGCCGTCGTCGTAGGGGACGTGGATCTGGCCGAGTCTGGCGCTGTTGAGGATCTTGATGGGTCTCGGCTCGCCCTTGGGCCGGTAGGAGACGTCCTCCAGGACGAGGCCGGCCTTGCTGTCGTAGTGCCAGCACATCCGCCAGGTGGTGCCGGTGGACAGCTTCTGTTCGATCCGGTGGGCGGCGCCGCATCCGGCGGCCGGCGCGGCCGCGGTGCGCGGGACGGCCGAGGCCGGCCCGGCGGCCGTGGTGGCGCCGACGGCCAGCGCGGCGAGGGACAGGGCGGCGGCCGCCGCCCTGCGGACACGGCCGGCGGCTTGCGCCCGGACGCCGCCGGGCAGGTGCTGTGCGGGCATGACGAGGTGACTCCCTTGCCGGAGGTCGGTCGGGGGGCGGGTACGGAGGCCGGTCAGTCCCGGTCCAGGGCGGCGGCCCTGCGAGCGCTGAGGTCGATCACCAGGTCGCGGGTGTCGATCCAGGGGCCGTTGCGCACCTTGGAGAACAGGCGCACGCAGCGGTGCACCCCGCAGCGGCCGAGGACCGCCGGCTGGGCGCCGGGCGCCGCCCGGTAGACGCCGCCGCTCAGTTCGAGCTGGTCAGGGGAGGTCAGGTCCCTGCCGGTGGCGTCCTTGTAGTCCTCCCGCAGGCCCGCGCCGAGCGGGTCGGCGATGAGGAGGCGGGCCGCCTCGGCGTTCTCGGCGCGGCTCGGCGGCGGCTGGACACCACGCCGGGCGACGGTCCGTCCGGCCTTCCCGGTGCCGAGGTCGACCGTCGTGGTGACCAGGGTGTCGGTCCGGTAGTCGTACGAGGTCACCTCGGCGCGGCGCGGCGCGTCCGGCTGGTCGACCTGGCCGGCCCCGGGCTCGGCGAGGTCGACGGTGAGGGGCTGCGGCCCGCCGCCTCCGGCGACGTCCCGCCCGCCGGCCGACAGCCGCCCGGTCACGGCGGCCCTCTCGGCGCTCCGGATCTCGTAGTCGGTGAGCGGGTCTCGGCCCGTGCCCCGGGCCCGTTGTGCGGGCGCCCGCTCCACGACGCCCGGCGGGACGGCGTCCGGGTCCCGGGCGGCCTGTCCGGCGGCCCGGACACCGCCCGTCCCCGCGCCCCCGGAGTCGTCCGCGCCCGCCGTGCCCGGCAGGGTGACCGCGGCCATCGCCGCGGTGCCCGCCGCCGCGAGGGCGGCACCCGTCAGTAACTTCCCCAGGTGACGGTGGACTGTCTCGCGCACATCATCCCCCTGCTGCCGGTGATCTTCGGGAGTACGTGTTCCGACCCGCTGGTTCGGCGCAGGGCGGGTACCAGAACCGCCGTACGCACTGGTCGGTGGGTAAGAGGGACGTAAGTCGCGGAAGGTTCCGCCACTTTCGGGCACATTCGGGGGTCAACACGGCTCCCGGCGGCAGCACACCTGGGAGAGTCGTATCCATGCAGGTCTGGCCTGGCGAGGCGTATCCGCTCGGCGCCACCTATGACGGCGCCGGAACAAACTTCGCGGTCTTCACGGAGGCCGCGGACCGAGTAGAACTGTGTCTGCTGCACGACGACGGCTCGGAGACGGCCGTGGAACTGCGCGAGAGCGACGCGTTCGTGCGGCACGCGTACGTGCCGGGCGTGATGCCGGGACAACGCTACGGGTTCCGGGTGCACGGCCCGTACGACCCCGCGCGCGGGCTGCGCTGCAACTCGGCGAAGCTGTTGCTCGATCCGTACGCGAAGGCGGTCAGCGGGTCCATCCGGTGGGGCGAGGAGGTGTACGGCTACCACTTCGACGACCCGGAACGGCGCAACGACCTGGACTCGGCGCCGCACACCATGGCGTCGGTGGTCATCAACCCCTACTTCGACTGGGGCGACGACCGGCCGCCCCGCACGGACTACCACCGCACGGTGATCTACGAGGCCCACGTCAAGGGCCTGACCATGCAGCACCCCGGGCTCCCGGAGGAGCTGCGGGGCACCTACGCGGGACTCGCCCACCCGGCGGTCATCGAGCACCTGACCAAGCTCGGCGTGACGGCGCTGGAACTGATGCCCGTCCACCAGTTCGTGAACGACCACCGGCTGGTCGACATGGGGCTGAACAACTACTGGGGTTACAACACCCTCGGTTTCTTCGCCCCGCACAACGCGTACGCCTCCTGGGGCGACCGCGGCCAGCAGGTGCTGGAGTTCAAGTCGGCGGTCCGGGCCCTGCACGAGGCCGGCATCGAGGTCATCCTGGACGTCGTCTACAACCACACCGCCGAGGGCAACCACCTGGGCCCGACGCTCTCCTTCAAGGGCATCGACAACCCGTCGTACTATCGCCTGACGGAGGACCCCCGCTACTACATGGACACCACGGGCACCGGCAACTCACTGCTGATGCGCTCCCCGCACGTGCTCCAGCTGATCATGGACTCGCTGCGCTACTGGGTCACCGAGATGCACGTCGACGGCTTCCGCTTCGACCTCGCGGCCACCCTGGCCCGGCAGTTCCACGAGGTGGACCGGCTGTCGTCCTTCTTCGACCTGGTGCAGCAGGACCCGGTGGTCTCCCAGGTGAAGCTGATCGCCGAACCGTGGGACGTCGGCGAGGGCGGCTACCAGGTGGGCAACTTCCCGCCGATGTGGACCGAGTGGAACGGCAAGTACCGCGACACCGTGCGGGACATGTGGCGGGGCGAACCGCGCGCCCTGGCGGAGTTCGCCTCCCGGCTCACCGGCTCCTCGGACCTCTACCAGGACGACGGCCGCCGCCCGCTGGCCTCCATCAACTTCGTCACCTGTCACGACGGCTTCACGCTGCACGACCTCGTCGCCTACAACGACAAGCACAACGACGCCAACGGCGAGGACAACCGGGACGGCGAGAGCCACAACCGGTCCTGGAACTGCGGGGCGGAGGGCGAGACCGACGACCCGGACGTGCTGGGACTGCGGGCCCGGCAGATGCGGAACTTCGTCGCCACGCTGATGCTGTCCCAGGGCGTGCCGATGATCAGCCACGGCGACGAGTTCGCCCGCACCCAGGGCGGCAACAACAACGCCTACTGCCAGGACAACGAGCTGTCGTGGGTGAACTGGCCGGACGGCCTGGAGAGCGACCTGCTGGAGTTCGTCCGCGCGATGGTGTGGCTGCGCCGGGACCACCCGGTCTTCCGCCGGCGCCGGTTCTTCCACGGCCGTCCGGTGGAGGGCACGCACGACGAGCTGTCCGACATCGCCTGGTTCACCCCCGACGGCGGGCAGATGACCCAGCAGGACTGGGACTCGGCGCCGGCGTCCGCGCTGACGGTGTTCCTGAACGGCAACGCCATCTCGGAACCCGGCCCGCGCGGGGAGCACATCACCGACGACTCCTTCCTGCTGATGTTCAACGCCTCCCCCGAGCCGCTCGAGTTCCTGGTGCCGGCCGACCTCGGCCGGCAGTGGCAGGTCGTGGTCGACACGGCCCGCCCGGAGGGGGTGCCGCCGAACACGGGCGAGAAGATCGAGGCCGGTGACCGGATCACCCTGCCGGACCGCAGCCTGACCGTGCTCCAGCGCCCCACCTGAGCACCGGGCCGCGGGGAGGCGGGCGCCACCGGGGAGGATCCGGGGCGCCCGCCTCCGTGCGGGGCCGCCGGCGGCCGGTGGGCCGTTCGGCCCAGCGCGCGTCCCGGCACCGGGCGCCCCGCACCCCGCCCGGCACCGGACGGGCGCGCGCGGATCGGTGCCGGGGTGACACGAAACACGGCGAGCGGGGTACGTAGGTTCCCATGACTTCTGCGCGCCCCGGACCGGAGGTGCCCACGGCCACCTACCGGCTCCAGCTCCAGCCCGCGTTCCCGTTCGCGGCCGCCGCGGCGGCCGTCCCCTACCTGGCGTCGCTCGGCGTCTCGCACCTGCACCTGTCCCCCGTCCTGGAGGCCGTCCCCGGCTCCGCCCACGGCTACGACGTGACGGACCCCACGCGCGTGCGCGAGGAACTGGGCGGCGAGGACGGCCTGCGCGCCCTGGCCCGTACCGCGCGGGAGCACGGCCTCGGCCTGGTGGCGGACATCGTGCCCAACCACATGGCCATGGCACCCCGGTACAACCTCCCTCTGTGGGAGGTGCTGCGCGAGGGCCCCGGCTCGCCCTACGCGCCCTGGTTCGACATCGACTGGGACGCGCAGGGCGGCCGGGTGCTGCTGCCCGTGCTCGGCGGGCCGGTCGGCTCCGAGCTGGAGCACCTGCGGGTCGACGGCGACGTGCTGCACTACCACGACCACGTCCTCCCGCTGCGCGCCGGCACCGCGCACCTGCCGCTGCCCGAACTGCTGGACGCCCAGTGGTACCGCCCGGTGTGGTGGCGGCTGGCCCGCACCGAGCTGAACTACCGGCGCTTCTTCAGCATCTCGGAGCTGATCGGCGTGCGGGTGGAGGACCCCGGGGTGTTCGACGCCACCCACGGCAAGATCCTCCAGCTGCTGGCCGAGGGGGTGCTCGACGGACTGCGCGTCGACCACCCCGACGGGCTCGCCGACCCGGACGGCTACCTCGCCCGGCTGCACGAGGCGACCGGCGGGCGCTGGACGGTCGTGGAGAAGATCCTGGCCGACGGCGAGCACCTCCCGGCGTCCTGGCCCGTCGCGGGCACCACGGGCTACGACGCGCTGCGCCACATCGACGGCCTGTTCACGGACCGCGCCGGGGCGTACGGGCTCCTGGGCCGCTACCGGGCCTTCGCGGCGCCCCAGACCGACCGGGGCGGCAACTGGGAGGCCACGGTCCGGCGGGCCGCCTACAAGGTGCTCACGCACGAACTGGCCACCGAGACCGACCGGCTCACCCGGGTCGCCACCCGGCTCTGCGCCGGCTCCCCCGACCTGTCGCTGCGCGACCGGGCGCCCTGGGCGCTGCGCACGGCCGTGGAGGAACTGCTGGTCCGGCTGCGCGTCTACCGGCCCTACGCCTCCGGTGACGCCGCCGCGGTCGTCACCCGGGAGGCCGCCGAGGAGGCCCGGCTGGCCTTCGTGGTGCCGGAGGAGGCCGAGGCCGTCGACATCGTGCGGCAACTGCTGGTGGAGCCGCTCGGCGACCCGGCCGCGCCGGACCACGCCGACCGGGTGGAGTTCCGCACCCGGTTCGCGCAGACCGCGTCGGCGCTGCGCGCCAAGGCGGTCGAGGACACCGCCTTCTACCGCTACGTGCCGTTGCTGTCGGCGACCGAGGTGGGCGGCGACCCGGGCAGCCCGGGCGTGTCCCCGGAGGACTTCCACGCGTACTGCGCGCGCGTGCAGCGCGACTGGCCGCACACCGGCACCGTCGTCACCACCCACGACACCAAGCGCAGCGCCGACGTGCGCGCCGCGCTGGCCGTGCTCACCGAGTGCCCGGAGCGCTGGGCGGAGCTGCTCACCGAGATGACACGGGCCGAGGAGGGCGTGCCGGACGGGCAGCTCGCCTGGGCCGCCTGGCAGACCGTGTTCGGACTGGGGCCGGCCGAGGAGGAGCGGGTCCGGGAGGCGCTGCTCAAGCACGTGCGCGAGGCGGGCATGTACACCAGCTGGACGGAGCAGGAGCCGCCGTACGAGGAGGCGGTGACCGCCTTCGTGGCCGCGGGGCCGTGCGGGCCGCCCGGCGAGCGCGTGGCGGCGTTCCGCAAGGCGCTGGAACCGCACGTGCGGGCCAACGTCCTCGGCACCGCGCTGGTCCACCTGACGATGCCGGGCGTGCCGGACGTGTACCAGGGGACGGAGGGCGAGTACCGGGCGCTGGTGGACCCGGACAACCGGCGGCCCGTGGCGTTCCCGCCGGAGGGGCCGGGCGAGAAGGACGCGCTGACCGCGGCGGCGCTGCGGCTGCGCGCCCGGCGGCCCGGCGCGTTCGGCGCGGGCGCGTCGTACGCGCCGCTGGCCGCCGAGGGTCCGGCGGCCGGGCACTGCCTGGCGTTCGCGCGCTCCGGCGAGGTCGTCACGGCGGTGACCCGGCTGTCGCTGCGGCTCGCGGAGGCGGGGGGCTGGCAGGACACGCGGCTGGAGCTGCCGCCCGGGCGCTGGGTGGACGTCCTCGCCCCCGAGCGGGAGTTCACCGGTCACGCGCGCGTGGCGGACCTCTTCGACCGGTCACCGGTGACCCTGCTGGAACGGGCCCCGCAGGACTGAGGCAACGGCCCCCCGGCAGCGGTCGCCCACGGTCCCGGGCGGACCGGGAACGGCGGGCGGCACACGGCCCCCGCCGGACCGGGAACGGCGGGCACCACACGGCCCCCACCGGACCGGGAACGGCGGGCGGCGCACGGCCCCGGTGGACCGGTGTGGCGCCCGGCCCCGGTCCCCAGTGGACCGGTGGTGCCCGGCCCCGGCCGGACGGCCGGCGGGAGGTCCACGAAGGCCCCTCGGGGACCGCGGAAGGCCCACGAACGCCTCCCGCCGCCGGTCCCCACCGGACCGGGAAGGGCGGGCACCACACGGCCCCCGCCGGACCAGGAACGGCCGGCGCCACCGGCCCCGGTGGACCGGTGTGGCGCCCGGCCCCGGCCGGACGGCCGGCAGCAGGTCCACGAAGGCCCTCTCGGCCCGTGAAAGGTGCGCGTAGGCCTCGGGGTTCGCGGCAGGTCCGCCAACGCCTCGGGGACCGCGGAGGTCCCGCGAGGGGACCGCGGAGGTCCGCGAGGGAGCCGCGGCCACGGCCCACGGGGGGTTTCACGAGCGCCTCGGTGGCCCCGGCGGGTCGCACCTGGGCCCGGGGACCGCGGGAGGTCATGAGGGGGCGGCGGAGCCGGGGGCGGCTCGTGCGCGCGGGCGCTCACCGGGTGCCCGGCCCGCGCGTGCCGGAGTCGGTCGGACGGGGCCGGCGCGTGCCCGCGTACTCCGGGCCGCGTCGGTCGGGCGCGGCGCGTGCCCGCGTACCGCACGCCGCCCGACAGGGAGCCTGGTACCGCCGGAGGGCCGCGTCCGCCGCCTCCTTGACAGTTCACCCCCGCCGTGCGGGACTGAGAGGGCGAAGCCGGGCGGAACCAGTCGGGGGTGAGTCTTCTGCCGGAGCTGCGCTATCCGAGCGTTCCCGAACTGGTCGCCAGCGCGCGGACGCTGGCCGCTCGGGAACCCGGTCTGTGCGCGCTGCGCGAGGTCGGTGTCTCGCGCGCGGGAAGACCCCTGCACCTGCTGTCGGTGGGACACGCCCGCCGCGCGGTGCTGGTCGTGGCGGGCGCCCACGCCAACGAGCCGGCGGGCGGGTCCACCCTGCGGGTGCTGGCCGAGCGGGTGCTGGCCGAGCGGGAGCTGCGGGACGACACCTCCTGGCACTTCCTGCTGTGCGCGGACCCTGACGGGGCGAGCCTGCACGTGACCCCGGCGCCGCGCAGCCTGCTCGACTACCACCTCGGTTTCTACCGGCCGACCGGTGCCGAGCAGCCGGAGTGGTCGCCGTCGGTGCTCCCCCCGGACCGACTGCCGCCGGAGACGCGGACCCTGACCGGGGTCATCGACGAGCTGCGCCCGTACCTCCAGGTGACGCTGCACGGCACCGACCTCGGCGGCAGCTGGGTGCAGCTGACGAAGGACGTGCCGGGGCTGGCCGAACCGTTCGCCAAGTCCGCGGCGGAGCTGCGCATCCCGGTGGAGACGGGCGCCTCGGACGCGGCGCTGTGGCCGGCCTCCGGCCCCGGGGTGCACGTGATGCCCGCCCCGGAGGCGGGCGTGGCCTACCCGAGCATGCCGGACGACGCCCGGCACAGCACCTGGTACCACGCGCACCGCTACGGCGGCCTGACGGCGGTGGTGGAGGTGCCGATGTGGGCCAGCGACCTGGTGGACGACCCGGCCCCGCACCCGGCGCCCGCCGCGGCCATACAGCGGCTGGCGGCGCGGCTGCTGCGGGACGCGCGGGAGGTGGAGCGGGTCCTCGCCGAGGCGCTGCCCCGGCTCGACGGCCGGGACGGGCCCCTGCTGCGGGCCGCGCGGTGGGCGCTGGAGCTGGTCCCGGGCCTGGCCGAGGACTGGATCCACACGCCGCCGGCCGGCACCACGATGGCGTACGTCGGCAGTGTGGACGCCTTCGGGCGGCGGCTGCCGCTGCGGGCGGCGTCGATGCTGCTGCGGGTGCTGCGGGAGGCGGACGACCGGGCGGCGCCCCGGCTCCAGGAGCTGGTGGCCACCTGGTGCGACGCCTTCGCGGGGCGTTTCGGGGCCCGCTGGGTGCCGTTGGAGCACCAGGTGGAGCACCAGTCGCGGACGGTGCTGGTGGCGGCGCAGCAGGCGCGTGACCGGGCGGCGTGAAGCCGGTGCCGGCCCGCGCCACCCGGTCGCCGCGCCCCGGTCAGCCGTCCAGGGCGAAGACGGACCCCGTGCGGGCGTTCATCACGCACGCGCTGGTGTACGTCTGCTGGAAGTCGACCGCCCGACCGTTCCACTGCCCGCGCGCGTGGGTGGTCACCGGGGCGTAGATCATCGGACAGAACACCTCCTTGGCGGGGATGCGGCCGACGTCGCCGTCGGCGGCGTCCAGTTCGGCGCACGCGTCGGCCGCGTGGGCGTGTCCCTGGGGCGGGTCGCACAGCAGGACGGTGCCGCGCGTGTCGCTGGAGCGGGCGTCGCCCCTGGTGATCGTCAGGTAGAGCCAGTTGTCCGGACGGATGTCGCGGGAGGCGGCGTGGGCCGGGCCGGCGGTGAGGAGGCCGGCCGCGGCCAGCAGGGCGCCGGCCGCCGCTGCCGCTCTGGTGAGGTAGGTCATGTCCGTTGCATCGGCACGGCGGCCCGTCTTCCGCAGTCCGGCTCACCCGATCGGTGCGTCGGACGGACGCCGGTGCACCTCTGTTCGAACGCGTCCGGCCACACGGCTCAGGTCGTCGCGAGCCGGAACGCGATCCGGCCGAAGGCGACCTGGTCGCCCTCGCGGACCACGACCGTCCCGGTCACCCGGCGGCCGTTGACGGTGGTGCCGTTGGTCGAGCCGAGGTCGCGCAGGACCCACAGGTCGCCCTGGCGGCGGAGTTCGGCGTGCACCCGGGAGACGGTCTCGTGGTTCAGCCGCAGCCCGCTGGCGGGGTCGCGGCCGATGCGCAGCGGATGGGTGTGCGCCGGGTGCGGCAGCAGCAGCTTGGGCAGCCGCTCGGCCTGCCAGGCCCGGCGCAGCCGCACGGTGAACCCGGACACGGCCTCGACCGAGCCGAGCACGGCGCGGGAGAACCGGTTCTCCCGGGGCAGGTCGGCGACGAGCACGGCCAGTTCGTCCGAGCGGCGGGCCACCAGGGCCAGTTCCATGCGGCGCAGGAACGTGTCGTGCGAGAGCCGGCCCAGGGCGACGCCGTCACGCAGCACCTGGATCGCCTTGTCGCGCTCCACGTCGGACGGACGCGCGGGGTAGGTGGAGAACTCGAAGGACGACGTCACACAGGTGATTGTCGGGCAGTGGACGGCGGGTGTCCAGAAAAGGGGGGAGCGTTGCCGGTGGACGGGTACTTCCCCGACACCCGCCAGGAAACGTCGCCATTCGTGGGGCGGACCGGTCTGCGGAGCGGCACGATGGGAAGGCGGGACATCACGGTGGGCAGACGCACCGACACAGGTAGACGAAGGGGAACCGTCCGTGCAGTTCGAGGTGTGGGCACCGCAGGCAGACCGAGTGACGCTCCATTGCGGGGACGGCACGAGCGCGTTGACGCGCGAAACCGGGCGGGCCGGCTGGTGGGCGGGTGAGGCGGAGGCCGGGGACGGCACCCGGTACGGATTCGCGCTGGACGACGGGCCGGTGCTGCCGGACCCGCGCTCCCGCCGCCAGCCCGACGGCCCGGACGGGCTGAGCGCGGTCGTGGACCACGGGCGGTACGCGTGGCGGACCGAGTGGGCCGGACGCGGGCTGCCGGGTGCGGTCCTGTACGAGCTGCACGTGGGCACGTACACCCGCGAGGGCACCCTGGACGCGGCCGCCGAGCGGCTGGAACACCTGGTGGAACTCGGCGTGACGCACGTCGAGTTGATGCCGCTGTGCCCGTTCCCGGGGCGGCACGGCTGGGGGTACGAGGGGGTGTCGCTGTGGGCGGTGCACGAGCCGTACGGCGGCCCGGAGGCCCTGAAGCGCTTCGTCGACCGCGCGCACGCCCTGGGGCTCGGCGTCGTCCTGGACGTCGTGCACAACCACCTGGGCCCGTCGGGCAACTACCTGCCGCTGTTCGGACCGTACTTCACGGACACGCACAGCACGCCGTGGGGCTCGGCCGTGAACCTGGACGCGCCCGGCTCGGACGAGGTGCGCGCGTTCCTCCTGGGCAGCGCCCTGGCCTGGCTGCGGGACTACCGGCTGGACGGCCTGCGGCTGGACGCGGTGCACGCGCTGTACGACACGCGCGCGAGCCACTTCCTGGAGGAGCTGTCGGCCGCCGTGGACGCCCTGGCCGGGGAGGTGGGCCGGCCGCTGTTCCTGATCGCCGAGTCCGACCTGAACAACCCGCGGTTCATCACCCCGCGCGCGGAGCACGGCCTGGGACTGCACGCCCAGTGGAACGACGACTTCCACCACGCCCTGCACACCACGCTGACCGGCGAGTCCCAGGGCTACTACGCCGACTTCGCGCGCGAACCGTTCGCCGCGCTCGCCAAGACGCTGACCGGCGGCTACTTCCACGACGGCACGTACTCCAGCTTCCGGGGCCGCCACCACGGCCGCCCGCTGGACCGCGCGCGGGTGGGCGGGCACCGGCTGCTCGGCTACAGCCAGACCCACGACCAGGTCGGCAACCGCGCCCAGGGCGACCGGCTCTCCGCCCGCCTCTCCCCCGGCCTGCTGGCCTGCGCGGCCACCCTCACCCTGACCGCGCCGTTCACCCCGATGCTGTTCATGGGCGAGGAATGGGCGGCGGGCACGCCCTGGCAGTTCTTCACCGACCACACCGACCCCGAGCTGGCCGAGGCGGTTCGGCGGGGCCGGCGGCGGGAGTTCGCCGAGCACGGGTGGGCCGAGGAGGACGTGCCCGACCCGCAGGACCCGGCGACCCGGGACCGGTCCTGCCTGGACTGGTCGGAGCCGGAACGCGAACCCCACGCGCGCGTGCTTGCCTGGTACCGGCAGCTGATCGCGCTGCGTCGCGCACAGCCCGACCTCACCGACCCCGACCTCGCCGACACCAAGGTCGCCTACGACACCGAGGCCCGCTGGCTGGCCTTCCGGCGCGGCGACGTGCGGGTCGCGGTGAACCTGGGCAAGGAGCCGGCGGCGATCCCGCTGGGCACCGGCCGGGTGGAGGTCCTCGCCGCCTGGGGCCGGGTCGAGGAGCCGGGACCGGACGGACTGCTCCAGGTGCCCGGGGAGTCCTGCGTGGTGCTGACCCAGCCCTGAACGGGCGCCGGCGGCTCCCTCAGGGCTCCGGCCCGTCCTCCTGGAGGTCCGTCACCCGCTCCAGCAGGATCGGCTCCCAGACGCGCGCCAGCTGGACCCGCAGCAAGGACAGGGAGCCGCCGGTGCGGCCCTCCAGGCGTCCGGTGAGGCGCAGGACGGTGTCGCAGCGGGCCAGCCACAGGCCGCGCAGGCAGGGGCGGGCGCCGTAACCGGCCAGGGTGGCGGCGCGGACGGCGGCCGGGGAGCCCACGGCGAGGGCCAGCCCGGCGATGTCCTCGGCGGGGTCGCCCACGGTGGCCGCGGTCCAGTCCAGGACGCCGCGCACCCGGCCGTCGGCGCTGACCAGCACGTGCGCGCCGGTCAGCCCGTGGTGGGTGAGGACGGCGGTGCCGGCCTGCGCGGCGAGCTGGGCGGCGCCGGCCGGGGTGAGCTGGCGCAGCCGGGCGGCGTCGAACTCGTCGGCCGCGGCGAGTCGTCCGGCCGCGTGCACGGCCATCCGGCGCAGCGCCTCCAGCGAGCGTGGCGCGGCCCGCGGCACCCCCTGCGCCTCCGCCGGGCGCACGGGCACCGCGCGCAGCCCGCCGAGCAGTCCGGCGAGGTCGGCCTCGCCGACGGCGGAGACGTCGTGCTCGTCGGCCGTGCCGCCGGGCAGCCTGGTGTCCAGGGTGTAGGCGAGGCCGGGCGCCCAGTCGCCGTGCGCGACGCTCACCGGGACGGCGACGGGCAGGTGCGGCCGGACCAGCTCGCGCACGCGCAGTTCCCGGCGGCGGCGCAGGGAGGCCTCCCGGTCGGGTGCGAGCCGCAGCACGTGCCGGGCGCCGACCCACCAGGTGTGCGCCCGCTCCTCGGACACGGGCCGCACCTCGGGTCCCCCGGTGCCGTCACCGCCCTCCTCGAGCAGCGAGCGGACCAGTCGGCGGACGGTGTCCGCGGTGGGTGTCGGTGCCTGGGTCATGGATCGCACGTCGCCGTTCCGGTGGGGTCGGGGTCTCTCCAGTGCTCTCAGTCCACCATGACCATCTCACGCGTGGTGTTGTTGAGGCGGCGACCGCCGTCCCCGGTGACCGTGACGATGTCCTCGATGCGCACCCCGAAGCGGCCGGGCAGGTAGACGCCGGGCTCCACGGAGAAGCACATGCCGGGCACCAGGGGCTGTTCCTCACCCTCGATCATGTACGGCGGTTCGTGGGTGGTGACGCCGATGCCGTGTCCCGTGCGGTGGATGAAGCGGGCGCCGTACCCCGCGTCGGTGATCACCGCGCGGGCGGCGCGGTCGACGTCCTGGCAGGCCGCGCCCGGGCGCACCGCCCGGAAGCCGGCCTCCTGGGCGGCGCGCACGACGTCGTGGACCCGGCGCTCCTCCTCGGTCGGCTCGCCGACGTGCACCGTGCGGGTGGTGTCGGAGCCGTAGCCGTCCTTCAGGCCGCCGAAGTCGAGGACGACCATGTCGCCGCCGCGGATGACGCGGTCGCCCACCTCGTGGTGCGGGTCGGCGCCGTTGGGGCCGGAGCCGACGATGGTGAAGTCGACCTGGGAATGACCGAAACGGCGCAGCAGGTCGGCCAGGTCCCGGCCGACGTCCGACTCGCGGCGCCCCGCGAAGCGCACCCGGCGGATCTCCTCGAACGTCGCGTCGGCGGCCGCGCCGGCGGCGGCCAGCAGTTCCACCTCGGCGGCGTCCTTGACGGCGCGCAGCATCGGCAGGGCCTCGGTGAGGGAGGCGTAGGAGGTGCCGGGGAGCGCCCGCTGGAAGCCGAGCAGGTGCATCGCCCAGGTGTTGTCGCTGATGCCGAAGCGCCCGGTGCCGTCGAGGAGGGCGGCGGTGACGGCGTAGGGGTCCGCGCCGTCGGTCCAGTCCCGCAGGGTCACCGTGGCTCCGCCGACCGCGTGCTCGGCGTCCGGGGCCTCCAGGGTGGGCACCACGAGCACGGGGTCCCGGCCCGGGGTGAGGACCAGCACCGTCAGCCGTTCGGTGACGGCGGTGGGCGTGTAGCCGGTGAGCCACACCATGTCCGGTCCTGGGGCGACGAGCAGCCCCGCGAGGCCGGCGTCGGCGGCGGAGCGCACGGCTCGTTCCCTGCGGGCCGCGTGGTCGGCGGCGGTGAAGGGCGCGGGCGTGGTACCGGTCATCCGGGCCTCCGGGACGGGCGGGGCGGGCGGGGCGTCTCGGGGAGCATCCTGCCCGCCCGGACGGCGCCACGCGAGCCGGTCACGGGAACCGGTGTGCCGCGGGGTGCGACGGGTGGGCCCGGTCAGGTCACGACCGCGGGGACCACCGTCAGCCGCTGGTGGCCGCCGCCGGCGTGGCGCACGGTGAGGAGCACCGGCTTGCCGGGGCGGGCGCGGACGACCGCCCGGGCGAGGTCGGCGGCGGTGTCGACGCGGGCCGTGCCGAACCGGAGCACGACGTCCCCGCGGATCAGGCCGGCCGCGTAGCCGGGGCCGGGCACGTGCACGCCCACCACCGTGGCGCCCGCTTCCCGGGCGTCCGCGGCCTCCACGCCGAGGGACGCCGCGCCCGGTGCGGGGGCCGGGCCCCGGCCGGCCGCGGGGGCGGCCGTGACCGGGGGGACGTGCGGCCTGGTCCGGGCCGCCGGTGCGGCGGTCCCGCCCGTCCCGGTGACCGTGGCGCCGAACGCGCCGAGGCCGGCACCGGTCAGCACCAGCAGGACGCCGGCGCCGAGGCCCAGCAGGGGCCGCAGCCGCCGTCGGCGCCGGCGCGCGGCGTGCGGGCGGACGGCGGTGCCGGGCGTGCCGCCCGTCCTCCTGCCCCGGCCCGGCATCGGCTTGGGACGCAATGCGCTCTGTTCCATGGTTCGTTCGCCTCCGGTGGTGCTCTACCCGCGCCACCGGGCCGTGACGAGACACGAACGGGTGAGACTGACCGGAGGGTGGTGGCGGGCGGCCTCAGCCCGTGTGACCGCCGCCGTGGCCGCCGTGGGCACCGCCGTGGTCGAACTTCAGCGCCTCGGGCGGCATGACGACGAAGGGCCGCATCATGCCCATGTCCTCGTGCTCCAGCAGGTGGCAGTGGTACATGAACCGCCCGTACGCGCCGTCGAAGCGGCCCATGACCCGCACCATCTGGTCGCCCGGCACCCGGAAGACGTCCTTGTGACCCCGCTCGTTGGGCGCGAGCGGGATCGTCCGGCCCGTGTCGTACCGGATCGGGGTGCGGGTGCCGCCCACCGCCGGGTCGAAGCCCGAGACGTCGTAGGCGTCGCGGCCCAGCAGCTGGAAGTCGGCCAGGTGGATGTGCATGGGGTGCACGATGGCCGCGAGGTTGAGGAAGCTCCACTGCTCGTAGCTGCCCTCGGCGACGGTGAAGCCGAGTCCGTCGTTGAACGTCCGGGAGGTGCGCCGGTACGTCTTCGTGGTGCCGTCCGGGCCGGTGAGCTGGACGATGCCGTCGGCCGGGAGCCGCAGGCCGGCGGTGTCGGTGACCTCGGTCATCTCCCAGATCTCCGGGTGGCCGCCGGCGCCCTTGGTGGTGGGCGGGGTGAGCAGCACCAGGCGGTGGCCGTGCGGGATGTCGTGGCTGAGGCGGCGGAAGGAACCGGAGAGCACCTCGGGCAGTTCGAAGGTGTCCTCTCCGCAGTCCTCCCGGACGCGGAACTCCAGCACGGCCGGGAACGGCACGTCCCCGGCGGGGTCGGGCACGCCGGCCGGCTGGTTGCCGCCCTTGTTCACCAGGCGCAGGGTCCGGCCGGCGAACGCGCGGAAGTCGACCAACAGGTCGAAGCGTTCGGCCGGTGCGGCGGTCAGCGTGGGCAGGTCCTCGTCGAAGTCGACCGGGACCGGACGCGGCAGCAGGCCGCCGTCACTGCCGATCTGGTGCACGGTCCCCGGCACCGGCTCGCCGTCCTCGTCGATCAGGACCAGGTCGAAGATGCGCGCGTTGGACGCGTTGACCAGCCGGAAGCGGTACCAGGCGGGGTCCACGTCGGCGTAGGGCCAGATGCGGCCGTTGACCGTGGTGTACGGGCCGGTGAAGGGCACGGAGACCGCCTTCCCGGTCTCCGGGTTCTTCTCCTGGACGATCAGTGTCTTGTGCAGCAGGCGCCCGTTGAGGCGCCCGTCCTCATCGGTGTCGAGGTTGCGGTCGGCGATGAGCAGGGGCATCTCCCGCTCGCCGGAGGGCAGGTGGAGGGCGTCCTCCTCGTCGTCGCGGACGAGGTAGGTGCCGTAGAGGCCCGCCATCACGTTCCACCGGGTGATGTTCATGGCGTGGTCGTGGTACCACCACTGCACCGCCTGGTGGTCGTTCGGGTACTCCGACAGCTGGGCGTCGCCGTGGCCGACGGCGTTGTCCGCCCAGCCGTCGTTGCCGCCGCCGGTCTGCGCGCCGTGCAGGTGGGTCACCGACCAGGCGGGCAGGGCGGCGACGTCCTTGTCGGGTTCGACGCCGTCCCGCCCGGGCTCGGTGGTGGCCTGCGGGCGGCCGTCCGTGCGCAGCTTCACCTCCACCGAGGTGACCGGGTACTCGCTGTCCTTCGGTATGCGGTTGGTCCAGGCGATGCGGACCCGCTGTCCGCGCCGGACCTCGATGGTCGGGCCCGGGACGTGGCCGTCGTACCCCCACATCAGCGTGGGCGGCAGCTGCGGGTGCAGGCGCACCCAGGCCGGGCGCAGGGCGATCTCGGTCTCCCGCAGCACGTCGTCCGCCGCGGGCCGCAGGACCGGCGGGACCGGTAACGGCGCCATGTACGGCGTGAGTTCGGCCGCTCGCGGCGCCTGCTCGTGCGTGGTCGCCGCGACGGGCCTTTCGATGATCTCGGTCAAGATCGGACACCCCCGTGTGAGTTCTGTGGTTCGTCGCTCCCCTTGCTCCACAAGACTCCCCGGGGCGCCCCGAAGTTCCCTGAATGCCCGATTCCGTACGAGAAGATTCGGCGCCGGTCAGCCGCGGGGAAGGGCGGGCACGGCGGGGGCGCGGTCGGGCAGGAAGCCGTGGACGCGACCGCCGAGCCACTCGGCCTTGTACCGGTCGACCTCCCGGTGCCAGTGGAGGATGCCGGCCAGCCAGTTCTCCAGGTCGAGGACGTAGCCGTCCATGGTGGCCCGTGCCTCGGGCGACAGGTCGAAGTCGTCGTACAGGATGGGCAGTTCGTGTGCGATGACGTGCTGGAACTGGTGCATGCGCTGGGTCATCAGGTCGTGGACGACACGGAGTCCGGTCGGGTAGTCCACGCCGAAGAAGTTCTGCACGACGAGGATCGCGTTGTGGATCTCGCCCTCGTACTCGATCTCCTTCTGGTAGGAGAAGACGTCGTTGAGCAGGCAGGCGTAGTCGATGGCCGCGTTCTCCAGGGAGCGCACCGGGCCGCTGGCGTACACCTCCGGGGGGATGGCGGGGCCGTGGCCCATCCGGCACAGGCTCAGGGTGAGGTCCGAGCCGAACGTGGAGCGGCGCATCTCCAGGTAGTCGACGGGGTCGGGGACGCGGTTGTACAGCTGGTTGGTCACCTCCCAGACCCAGCTCTCGGTCATCTTGTCCACGGCGGTCCGCAGGGTGCGCCGTTGATCGGCGGTCATCCCGGCCGTCGTACGGGCCCACAGGTCGGTCAGGGACCGTTCCATGGCGTTGGCGGGGGCCGGGACCGGCTCGTCGTCGACGGGCATGCACGAGGAGAGCCGGGCGGTGGTCAGCCGGGCCGCGGCGACGTCCCGGCGGTGGCCGTAGACCAGCGGGTAGTAGTCGTCGCCGTAGGTGCCGAAGGCCAGCCACTGCGCGCTGAGGTCGAGGGCCTCGGGCGTGGCGTCCGGGTCCAGGCCGGCGGAGCACAGCGCGAGGTCGTAGGCGCCGAGCTTGTCCAGGTCCCAGACGCCCTCCTGGAGGATGCCCATGCGGTCGCACCACTCCACGAGGTGCGACCGGGAGCGGTCCAGGTGGGGGCTGAGTCGCACCTGGAAGGGCATGTACAGGTCAGGGACGACGGACGGGCCGACCTTCTGGAAGGGCACGTGGCGGTGGGCGCGCAGGCGTTCCCGGGCGGCGGTGACGAGCAGGGCGCCGATGTCGGCGGCCGAGGTGCCGGGGCCGGCCGGGACCTGCCAGGGCGACGTCACGCGGGCGCCCTGGTTCATGTAGCGGCTGGAGCGCATGTGCCACTCGTGGCCGCCGGACTGCCAGTCCTGGAGTCCCTTGGTGTAGGCGGCGACCGCGGCGAGTTCGCCGGGGGTGAGCCCCTTCTCCAGGGCGACGGCGGGGACCTCGGTCAGCGCGGTGTGCTCGAACTGGTGCAGCCGGGAGGTGAGGACGTCGTTGACGGTGTCGGCGGCCTCCTGGGTGGTGCAGCCGAAGAACCTCTCCAGGACGAGGACGCCGTTGCTGTTCTCGCCCTCGTCCTCGACCTCGCGCTGGTAGGAGAAGAGGTCGTTGCGCAGGTGCACGGCGTCGGAGAACGTCTCCATCAGGACGCGCAGGGGCCGGGTGCCGGCGACGGCGGCGGGCACCTCGGCGGTCGCGTACTCGACCAGCCCGGACGACCAGGGGGCGCCGCCGACCTTGCGGCGCATCTCGATGTACTCGACGGGGTTGGCGATCCGCCCCTCGTCGATGTTGGACAGCTCCCACATCGACTCGTTGAGCAGGTGCTCGGTGGCGACGGCGAAGCGGCGCCGCCAGTCCGCGGACATCGACGGCACCGTGCGCGCCCACAGGTCCTTCAGGCCCGCCTCGACCGGGTTCTCCGGCTCGGGCACGGGGGTGGTGAGGTCGAGCGGCATGAACAGCGGCAGGCGGCCCAGGTGGGCCTTTCCGGCGGCGCGGTCCGGGGTGCGCTTGAACATGTCCAGGAAGTGGTCGTCGAAGAAGAACACCCACACGTACCAGTCGGTGATCAGCGAGAGCGCGGGGCCGTCGCAGTCGGGGTGGGTGTAGGCGCACAGGAGCCCGTAGTCGTGCGCCTCCAGGTCGGCCTGCTGCCAGATCCCGGAGCCCTCCAGCATGCCCATCTCCCGCGCCCACCCGGTCGAGTGGGCGCGGGCCTCGTCCAGGTGCGGGTTGAGGCGCGCGGGGTACGGCATGTAGAAGCGCGGAAGTTGAAACGGCTGCGTCATGGCCGGGCCCTACCCGCGCCCCCGCAGGCGCATCCACCCGGCCGCACATGATCACACCATCGCGTGAACCACCCGGGAAACGCGGAATTCCGCGCGCGGAGTGGTCCCGTGGGTGGCCGCCCGTGCCCGCGCCGGGGCCGCGCGGTGCCGGCGGCGTCGGTGGCGGTGGCGGTGGTGGCGTCGGGTCACGGCCGCCGTGCGCCGCCCGACGGGTCGGCCTGGATGAGCGCGTGGGTTCCGCTCGTCCGCCAGCTCTGCCCCTCGGCGGCCACCAGCGCGGCCTCGGTGGCGGCGGTCAGCCCGGTGATCACCTCGGACTTCAGGGTGCGCAGCGCGGCGACCGGACCGGGGAAGTACGCGGTCGCCTCCCGGAAGGGCGTGGTGGGCGGCCGGCGCCGGTCGCCCACCAGGCGGCGGTAGTTGAGGTCGCCCTTGAAGACGGTCAGGGTCGCCGCCGCGAACTCGGCGCGCAGGTCCTCGGGCATGTCGGCGTACGGCAGCGGGGCGCAGGAGAAGGGGTGGGCGCGGACGGTGAGGCGGCCGTCGGCCATGGCGGACCACAGGACGCGCCCGTACCCGGCCGCCGCGCCGGGGGCCGTACGCAGCCGGTCCAGGGCGTCGACCACGTCGGCGGTGGTGGCGTCGGAGACGTAGTAGGGGTGCGGCTTGACGTGCAGGACGGCCCGCGCGGCCCGGCCCTCGGTGAGGAGGTGGGCGATCAGCAGGAGGTCGGGCAGGAGTTCGCGGCCGGCGTTGTCCGCGACGAGGACCAGGGTGCCGGCTCCGGTCGGCGGCAGCAGCGACCACAGCGTCTCGCTGTCGTCGGCGACGAGCGCGGGGACCGGCTGCCGGGACCCGGCGTCCGCGGCGGAGAGCCGGAAGCCGAGGTCGGCGCGGTTGCCCCACAGCGAGCCGTGCAGCAGGGCGCGCGCCCGCTCCCGCTCGGGCAGGTCCCGCAGGCCGTCCGCGGCGGCCAGTTCCGCGTCGGTCTCGGGAGCGTCGAGTTCGGCGCGCTTGAAGGGGCGGAAGGGGTCGATGCCCCGCCAGGCGCCCGGGCCGGTGTAGCCGACGGCGTCGAGCAGCCGGCGGTAGAAGTAGCTCTCGGCCCACAGCCAGGGGATCTCGTACCAGGACCGGCCGATGTGCTCGGGCAGGCCCCAGGCGTGCCAGAGTTCCCGGTCCGGCGCGTCGGCGGGCAACGGCTCGATCGTGCCCTCGGCGCAGTTCCTCAGCAGTTCGTCGAGCGCGGTGTGCTGCGCGGGGCCGTAGGGGAAGGCGTCCCGCACCTGCCGGATGATCGCGGGGTGCCGCTCGGCCAGCACGCTGTGCGGGAAGGTGCCGGGTTCGTCGCCGCGGATCAGGGGTGCGAGGGGGGTGTCGGGCATGTCCGTCACCGTACCGCCCGGGTCAGGCGGCTCTGGTCTCCCGCTCCAGCTGGGTGGCGAGGGTGACGTAGCGGGGGCGGCGGTGCACGGGGACGAGGCCCCGGATCATCAGGTGCCACATCTCGGCGACGCGGCGCGGGAGCCGTCCGACGGGTTCGAGGGAGCGGCCGGCGACCCGGGTGCCGATGAAGAAGCAGACGAGGGAGTGGGCGACGGCGCCGACGTCGAGCTCGCCGTGCACGTCGGCCTCCCGCACCGCTCCGCCGAACTTGCGGGTGGCGTACTCCAGCCACTCGGTGAACGGGTGCCGCAGCGGCGGCCGTACGGCGATGTCGGCGGTGGCGAGCCGGAGTCCGGCGCGCGGCACCGGGTCCTCCACGGCGAGCCGGGCGATGCCGAACGTGGTGCGCATCAGGGACTCCAGGGAGGAGCAGCCGCGGCTCTCGACGTCGGCGACGACCCGCTGCGCGGCCCGGGACTGGAGTTCCAGGATGGCCTGGGCCAGGTCCTCCTTGGCGGCGAAGTGGAAGTACAGGGCGCCCTTGGTGACCTTCGCGTGTGCGACGATGTCGCTGAGGCTGGTGGTCTCGTAGCCCTGCCGGTCGAACAGGTCGGCGGCGGCCGTGATGATGGTTGCCCGGGTCTGCTCGGCGCGTAACTGCCTTGCCATCGTGGGACCCCTCCTCGCACGGGAAACGAACAGGACATGCGGTTTGTTTTTAACCCCTTGCATACGATAACTCACCGAACGGCAACGGGATTCCGGCGTCCCGGCCGGCGGACGGGAGCCGGTGGCGCACTTCCCGGCGGGAACGCCGGGCGGGCGCGGAACAGCGGGAGCGGTCGGCGCTCCCGCCCGCTCCCGGCCCGCTGACGGCCCGTCGACGGCCCCTCCACGGGTCCGGGTGAACGGGCCGGGCGCCGGCGCCGTACAGGAGGCCACAGCCCCCGTTCCCGCGCCTGCCGAGGAGAGGTCCCGATGACCCGGACGACCGTCCGCCCGAGTGCCGGGGTGGCCGCCGCCGTGGCGGCCCCGCTCCTCCTCCTGCCGTGGGCGGCGGGGCCGGCGTTCGCGCACGGCGCCCCGACGGATCCGGTCAGCCGGGTCTACGCGTGCTCCCCCGAGGGCGGTGCCGCCGCCCGGTCGGCGGCCTGCCGGGCCGCCGTCGCGGCGAACGGCGCGTCGTTCACCGCGTGGGACGACCTGCGCGTGGCGGGGGTGGGGGGCCGGGACCGGCGGGT
Organism: Streptomyces sp. NPDC100445; assembly: GCF_044759735.1. Lineage (NCBI taxonomy): Bacteria > Bacillati > Actinomycetota > Actinomycetes > Kitasatosporales > Streptomycetaceae > Streptomyces > Streptomyces sp. NPDC100445. Next base: position 25,293 of record NZ_JBIVZV010000009.1, read on the forward strand.
GATACCGGACGGCCGGCTGTGCAGCGGCGGCCTGCCGGCGTACCGGGGGCTGGACCTGGCCCGGCCGGACTGGCCGGCGACACGGCTGGAGCCGGGGGCCCGGCTGACGCTGACGTACGCCTCGACCATCGCGCACACCGGAACGTTCCGGCTCTACCTGACCCTGCCGGGCTACGACCCGGCGAAGCCGCTGACCTGGTCGGACCTGCCGGAGCGGCCCTTCGCCGAGGTCACCGACCCGCCGTTGCGCGACGGCGCCTACCACATCGGCGCGAAGCTGCCGGCGGACCGGACGGGGCGTCAGCTGCTGTACACGGTCTGGCAGAACAGCAGCACGCCGGACACGTACTACTCGTGTTCCGACGTGGTGTTCCCGGGGCGCGGGAAAGCCGCCGGCGCGGCCACGGGGGCGACACCGGCGGCGACGGCCGCGACGCCGTCGCGCCCCCGCCCGGCGCGGACGGCGGGCGGGGCACCGGCGAGCCCGGCCGCCGTGCCCGGGCGGGCGGACGGGCGTCCCGAGGCCGCCGCGGGCGACGGGTCGCCGGTGGTGGACGTCACCCGCGACGGCTCGGGGGTCTCGGCGCCGCTGCTGGCGGGCGGCGCCGCCGCGGTGCTGGTGCTCACCGGGGGCGCCGCCCTCGCCCTGTGGCTGCGGCGACGCTGAACGGGGGTCTACGGAGACTTAGTTGACGTAGACCCGGACGCCCCCGTCGGTGACGGGCGCGTACTTCGCCGTGAAGAAGCCGTTGGCGAAGCAGAGCGACGAGCCGGAGAACTTCGTGAACTGCTGGTTGGTGAAGGTGATGCTGCTGTCGGCGTTGCCGGCCTTGCCGGTCAGGCCGGGCGCCCGGTAGACGCAGGTGACGCTGCCCAGCAGGGTGCGCAGCTTGACCGTGGCCTGGATGACGGAGCCGCTCGGGGGCGTGACGGAGAGGGTGCCGTCCGAGGCGACCGTCGCCGCGTAGGGCAGGTTGTCGATCGTGATGCCGTTGACCCCGAGCACGCCGGTGACGTTGCTGGTGCACGTCGAGCTGTCGAAGGTGTGCGCGGTGACGGACTCGGTGGCCGTGCCGGGGGCGGTCGGGTTGCCGGTGACCTTGGCGGTGAACTGGGACCCCGTGCACTTGACGCCGCTGGTGCCGGTCGCGCTGGAGTAGAACGTCGCCGACGTGCCGGAGGCCAGTGGCGCCGTGAGGGTGTCGCCGACCGCGACCGCGGTGCCGCCGGCGCTGCCGGTGGTGAGCACCGCGCCGGCCGCGGAGGCCGGCGTGGCCGCCGCGAGGGCGAGTGCGGTGGCGGTGCCGGCGAGGGCGAGGAGGGAGCGCTTGCGCATGCGAGTGCCTCTCTTCCTGGGTGGGGGGACAGCTGGGGGTGAGGTGGGGGGTGGGGCGGTGCCGGGGTGCCGCCGACGCGGGGCCGTTGTGCCTTCTCCGTACACGACGGACCGGCGACGGCGGCGGACCGGACGCGGCCGGAGGCCTCGGGGGAGGACCTCCGGCCGCGCCGGCGAAAGGGGGGCGGCCGACACGGGACCACAGGGGGGACGACCGTGGCGGAGCCGCGCTGTGCGTGGATCGGGTGCCGTGACAGGGCCGGGAACGCGGCCTTGCGCCGCGGGGCGGACGCGCTGGACACCGCGCCGGGACACGGCTGGTGCCGCTTGCCGGATCCGGCGCCACGGATCCGTGGAAACAGGGGAAGTTGTAGACCTGATGGATCGTCAACGTCAAGACCTACGGGCCGAGTTGTGCCAGGCGGAGGCGGCCCGCGCACATCCGGCACCCTTTTTTCACATCTCCCTTGACCCTTCAATGTAACCGGCGGTAACTTCCTCGAAAGGCTACTGCCGCGTAACCAGAAAGCCCTTGCGCCCACCGGGAGTGCGAGGAGGCGTACGCGGTCGCCCCTCTTGTCCGCGCCAGGACACCGCGCCACTGAAGCCCGCATCGCATTGATCCGTGCCCATGGGAGCAGTTATGGCCTCGTCCCCGGACGTTCCGTCCGACGGCAACACCTCCGAGAACCACGGAAGCGGTTCACCCTCCGACATCGCGCACGACGCCGGGACCGCCACCGGCGGTGAACGGCGGGGCCGCGTCCGGGCCCGCCGGGCGGCGGTGATGGCCGTACCCGCCACGCTGGTCGCCGCCGGCCTCGCCGTCCTCACCGCACAAGGCGCGCTCGGCGTGCAGTTCGCCATCTCCGGCATGCCGTTCACGGTCACCGCGACCGAGCTGAAGGGCACCGGCTTCGAACAGTTCGGCACGCTCGACAACATGGCGGACGGCAGCCCCAACGCCGGGGACAGCGGCGGCCAGGTGCTCGTCATCACCTCGGCGATCAAGAAGGCCACGCTGACCAAGCTGTGCCAGAGCGTCGACCTCGGCGGCACCAACCTGCTGATCAAGGCGGGCAGTGGGAAGGAGAAGGTCTCCGCACGCGACCTGACCACCGACTCCACCGAGCTCTCGGGTGACGCCGCGTTCCGCAACATCGAGATCGGCAATGACGCCAGCACGCTGACCAAGGCCGGGGTGAAGGGCCCGATCGGGGTCTTCAGCCAGCAGGCCGACACCGTGCGGATCGCCAACCTGCGGCAGACCAACTACGCGACCACGGCGGGTGTGTTCAAGCTGCCGGGTCTGAAGCTGAGCTTCAGCGACTCGGGTTGCTGACCGCCGTGTCCCACCGTCCACGACGTCGACCGGGGTCCGCCTTCCGCGGGTGGCGGGCCCGCCGGCCGTTCTGGGGCGGACTGCTCCTCGCCCTGGGCGGAGGCGAGATCCTGCTCACCGAGAAGGCCTCGCTGAAGGTCGTCCTGCACATCGGCATGCAGGGCCTGGCGGGCTACCTGCTGCCCGGGCTGATGGTGCTGCTGGGCCTGCTGATCCTCTTCAACCCCTCCCAGCGCCTGTTCTACTCGATCACCGGCATCCTGCTGTCGCTGGGCACCTGGCTCACCTCCAACCTCGGCGGCTTCTTCGTCGGCCTCCTCCTCGGCGCCACCGGCAGCTGCCTGGCCTTCGGCTGGCTCCCCGACCAGCAGCCCCGCGTCGGCCGCCGGGCGCGCCGCAGGAAGGCGCGGGCGGCGGCCCGGGCGCCCGCGCCCGAGGGCGCGGAAAGCACGACCTGACGGGCTGTGCGTCCCCAGGGCTCAGGCGCCCCGGGGACGAGGCGGGGGCCCCGATGCTCCGGGGCCCCCGTGTCGTCACCGGCCACGGGTGTGGCCGGCGGTGGGTCTCAGGCGAGACCGGCGGACTTGAGCCAGGCCTTGGCGACGTCCAGCGGGTCCTTCTTCTGCACCTGCGCCTGCGTGTCCAGGTCCAGCAGGGTCGCGGTGTCGAGCTTGGCCGAGACCGCGTTGAGCGCGTCGACGCCCTTCTGCGACAGGGTCTTCTTGTGGACGAGCGGCTGGACGTTCTCGAACCCGAAGAGGTTCTTCGGGTCCTGGAGGACGACGAACTTCTCCTTGGAGATGTTCGGGTCGGTGGTGAACAGGTCCGCGACCTGCACGTCGCCCTTCTCCAGCGCCGCCTGCGTGAGCGGGCCGCCGGCGTCCAGCGCCTTGAAGGACTTGAACTCCAGGCCGTAGACGGACTTCAGTCCCACCAGTCCCTGCTGCCGGGTCTGGAACTCCGGCGAGCCGCCGATGACCAGGTCCTTCGCGATGCCCTTCAGGTCGGCGACGGACGACTTGCCGGTGAGGTGGTACTTGGCGGCGGTGGCCGGGTTGACGGTCACCGAGTCCTTGTTCTGGGCCGGCGCCGGGTCGAGCAGCGTCAGCTTCGGGTCCAGCTTGGCGTTGATGGCGTCCGTCGTCCCGCCGGCCGTCTTCGGCGCGGCCTTCTGGTCGAGGTAGGCCAGCAGCGCGCCGTTGTACTCGGGCAGCACGGTCACGGCGCCGTTCTTGAGCAGCCCGTAGGTGGTCTCCCGGCTGCCGATGTTCGGCTTGTACGTGATGCTGAAGCCCTTGGCCCTGAGGGCCTCGCCGTAGATGTCGGCGAGCAGGGTGCTCTCGGGGAAGTTGTTGGAGCCGACGACGACGCTGTCGCCGCCGCTCGCCGTGTCGTCGAGGGGGTTACCGCCCTTGTCGCCGGAGGAACAGCCCGCCAGCAGAGCCGTCGCCGCCGTGAGGGCGACCACCGCCGCGCCTCGGTTCTTCCGGATGAACCTGCTGAAGTGGGTCGTGTCAGTCACCTGTCGATCCAAGCCAGCCGGTTCTCGGTCAGTCAAGTCCTTCCGATCACCGATTGGCGTCGATCCGTGACGGGGCGGCGCGCGCCGGAGCCGCGCGGGGTCGCCGACGGCCCCCGCGCCGCCCCGGCTCCGGGGGCCTCGGGGGCCGGGTGAGGGTGCGGGGTACGGGGTACGGTCGTCAGCCGCCGCTGCGGCGTACACCCGGGGACACCGTCAGCCGGGCCACCGCCCAGAACAGGCCGAGGGTCGCGAGGGCCAGCCCGGCGACCAGGGTGGCACCGCCGACGACCTTGTCGTAGTTCCGCTGGTAGAGGCCGTCGATGATGTACCGGCCCAGCCCGCCGAGGCTGACGTAGGCGGCGATGGTGGCGGTCGAGACGATCTGGATGGCCGCCGTGCGCAGCCCGCTGAGCACCAGCGGCAGCGCGACCGGCAGTTCGACCTGGAGCAGCACACGGGACTCGGACATCCCCATGCCGCGGGCCGCGTCCACCGGCGACGGGTCGACCGAGCGGACCGCCTCGTAGGCGGTGACCAGGATCGGCGGTACGGCGAGCACCACCAGCGGGATCATCACCGGCAGCAGGCCGAAGCCGATCCAGAGGAACATCAGCACCAGCAGGCCGAAGCTGGGCAGCGCGCGGCCGGCGGTGGCGAGCAGGGCCAGCGCGTTGCCGCCGCGCCCGGTGTGGCCGGTGAGCAGGCCGACGGGCAGCCCGATCGCGGCGGCGATCAGCAGCGCCTCCAGCGAGTACCTGAGGTGCTCGGCGAACCGGGTGGGGATGCCGTCGTAGCCGTGCCAGTGGGCGCCGACGCCGAAGAAGGAGTGCGCGTAGTCCAGGATGTTCACCGGGTGGCCCCCTTCCGCGGCATCCAGGGCGTCAGGAGGAGCCGCAGGAGCACCAGCACGCCATCGGCGAGGATGCCCAGCACGGCGATGGTCAGGACCGAGTTCACGGCGAGGGCGGGGCGGTGGTAGGTCTGGGCGTCGTAGAGCATGTTGCCGAGGGCGCCCTGGTTGCCGATGAGCATGCCGACGCTGACCAAGGAGATGCTGGAGACGGTCGCCACCCGGAGGCCGGCGATGATCGCGGGCACGGCGATGGGCAGCTGGATCTGGAAGTAGCGCCGTACGGCTCCGAAGCCCATGGCCTGCGCGGCGGCCAGGGTCTCCGGCGGCACCGAGCGGACACCGTCGACGATGGCCGGGACCAGCACGACCAGGCTGTAGAGGGCGAGCGGGACCATCACCGTCGTCTCGCTCTGCCCGAAGTAGTCGATGAGCACGACGAAGAAGGCCAGCGACGGAATGGCGTAGAGGACGGTGGTGACGCCGAGGACCGGCGGGTACGTCCAGCGGAACCGTACGCACACCTGGGCCACCGGCAGCGAGACGAGCAGTCCGGCCAGCACCGGCAGCAGGGCCTCGCGCAGGTGCAGTCCGACGAGGCCGAGATAGCTGTGCTGGAGGTCGCTGGGCAGGTCGAAGAAGCCGTTCATCACCCGGCGTTCACCTCGGCGTGCTCGGCCGCGCGGTCGTGGGCGGCGCGGATCGCCTCGCCGATGGCCTGCTGGGAGACGACACCGACGGCGTGTCCCTCGCCGTCCACCGCGACCGCCCAGCCGGTCGGGGAGAGGACGGCGCCGTCGAGCGCGGCGCGCAGCGAGTCGGTGCCCGGCACGAACGGCCGGCCGTAGGGCAGGAGCCGGTCGACGTCCACGGAGCCGGCGGTCAGCCGGGCCGGCTCGCTCCAGCCGAGCGGCCTGCCGTCGGCGTCGGTGACGAGGAGCCAGGGGGCCGCGGCCCGGGCGGCGAGCTGCCCGGCGTCCGCGTCGACGGGGACGACGGGCGCGGTCTCCAGGGCGAGCGAGGCGGACGGGAAGAAGGACAGCCGGCGGATGCCGCGGTCGGCGCCGAGGAAGTCCTCCACGAAGGAGTCGGCGGGCGCGCTGAGCAGTTCGGCGGGCGGCGCGAACTGGGCGAGCCGGCCGCCGGTGCGCAGCACGGCGACCTTGGTGCCCAGCTTGATCGCCTCGTCGATGTCGTGGGTGACGAAGACGATGGTCTTGGCCAGTTCCTGCTGGATGCGCAGCAGCTCGTCCTGGAGGCCCTTGCGGACGATGGGGTCGACGGCGGAGAACGGCTCGTCCATCAGCAGGACCGGCGGGTCGGCGGCGAGGGCGCGGGCCACGCCGACGCGCTGCTGCTGGCCGCCGGAGAGCTGGTACGGGTACCGCCGGGCCAGGGCGGGGTCGAGTCCCACCCGCTCCATCAGCTCGGCGGCCCGGGCCCGGGCCTTGTGCTTGCCCCAGCCCAGCAGGCGGGGCACGGTGGCGATGTTGTCGAGGATGGTGCGGTGCTGGAAGAGGCCGGCATTCTGGATGACGTAGCCCATGGAACGGCGCAGGGTGTTGACCGGCTGCCGCCGGACGTCCTGCCCGTCGAGGAGGATGCTGCCCTCGCTGGGCTCCACCATCCGGTTGATCATCCGCAGGGTCGTGGTCTTGCCGCAGCCGGAGGGTCCGACGAGGACGGTGATGGCGCGGTCGGGTATCTCCAGCGAGAGCCGGTCGACCGCGACCGTGCCGTCCGGGTACCGCTTCGTGACTGACTCGATCCGTATCAAAACGCCGGGCACCCTTCGGATTTGGCCGGTTTCCGCCCGCTTCCGCCACGTGGTTCGCCGCGCGGGCCGACGGGCGTTGAGTCTAGACGGCGCGCGCCGCCGGGGTCCGGCGGCGCGGCGGCCGGCGTTCCCCGGCCGCCGGGCACGCCGGCCGGGTCAGCCCTCGTCGGGGCTCAGCCGCAGGGAGACGGAGTTGATGCAGTACCGCTGGTCGGTCGGGGTCGGATACCCCTCGCCCTCGAAGACGTGCCCGAGGTGGGAACCGCAGCGGGCGCACCGCACCTCGGTGCGGACCATGCCGTGGGAGCGGTCCTGGACCAGCTCCACGGCGTCGGTGTCCTTCGGGTCGTAGAAGGACGGCCAGCCGCAGTGCGACGCGAACTTGGTCCCCGAGGTGAACAGCTCGGCGCCGCACGCCCGGCAGGAGTACACGCCCTCGGTCGTGGTGTCCGTGTACTCACCGGTGAAGGCCGGCTCGGTGCCGGCCTGGCGCAGGACGGCGTACTCGGCCGGGTTCAGCTCCGCGCGCCACTGCTCGTCCGGCTTCTCGACGTCGTACGACATCAGTTCTCAGCCCCTCTCACTGCGCCAGGCGGTCCAGGATCAGCGGGCCCAGGTCGGTCACGTCACCCGCGCCCATGGTGAGAACGAGATCACCGGGCTTCGCCATTCCCGCGATCAGCGCCGGGATCTCCGCGCTGTCGGCGACGGGGGTGACGTCGGCGCCGGCCGCGCGGGCGGCGTCGACGATCAGCGCGCTGGTGACGCCGGGGATCGGGTCCTCCCGGGCCGGGTAGATGTCCAGGACCACCGAGGCGTCGGCCAGGGCCAGCGCCTGCCCCATCTCCTTGCCCAGCTCCTGGGTGCGGGAGAACAGGTGCGGCTGGAAGACGACGAGGATGCGGGCGTCACCGGCGGCGGCGCGCATGGCCTCCAGGTCGGCGGTCATCTCGGTGGGGTGGTGCGCGTAGGAGTCGATCACCTGCACGCCGGCCGCCTCGCCCTTGAGCTGGAGGCGGCGCTTGACGCCGGTGTAGGCGGCGAGGGCGGGTGCCAGCTCGGCGGCCGGGATGCCCAGGGCGGCGCCGGCGGCGAGCGCGGCGACGGCGTTGAGGGCGTAGTGCCGGCCCGGCACGGAGACGACGAAGGTCAGCTCCCGACCGTCGAGGACCGCGGTGACCTCGCTCTTCAGGCCCTGCGGGACGATCCGCGGGACGCGCACGTCGGCGTCCTCGGCCTCGCCGTAGGTGACGACCCGCACCGCGCGCTCCCGGACACGCCGGGTCAGTTCGCGGGCGCCCTCGTGGTCGGCGGACACCACCAGGGTGCCGCCGTCGGTGACGCGGTCCACGAACGTCTCGAACGACTCGTAGATCTCGTCCATGGACGCGTAGTTCGCGTGGTGGTCCAGCTCCACGTTGAGGACGATGGCGACCTCGGGGGCGTACTTGTGGAAGCTGCGGTCCGACTCGTCGGCCTCGGCGACGAAGATGTCGCCCTCGCCGTGCAGCGCGTTGGAGCCGGGGGCGTCCAGGTCGCCGCCGATCGCGTACGACGGCCGCAGGCCCAGCTCGGTCAGGGAGACCGCCAGCATCGAGGTGGTGGTCGTCTTGCCGTGGGTACCGGCCACCGCGATCGGACGCAGCCCCTCCATCAGCGCGGCGAGGGCGTCGGAGCGGTGCACCACCGGGATGCCCAGCTCGGCGGCGCGGGCCAGCTCCGGGTTGTCCGTGCGGATCGCCGAGGACACGACGACGCAGCTGGCGTCGTCCGCGAGGTGCCCGGCGGCATGCCCGATGTGCACGGTGACGCCGAGTTCCCGCAGGGCCCGCGCGGTCGCCGAGTCCTTGGCGTCGCTGCCGGCCACCCGCGCCCCGCGCTGCGCGAGGATCTTGGCGATGCCCGACATCCCGGCGCCGCCGATGCCGATGAAGTGCGGTCGGTCCATGGCGGCAGGAAGGCCGGGTGCCATGCGTTTCTCCCCAGAGACGGTACGAGCCAGAGCACGCCTAGCCTATGCGCTGGAGCACCGGACGCCGCGCGGGGAGGCGGCCGGCCGGGTGCCGCCGCGGCTACGCCTCGCTGTGCGAGAACAGCTTCAGCACCGGCACGCCCACCTTGTGCCGGGCCCGGGAGGCCCAGTCCCGGTGGAAGAACTCCTCGACGTAGTGCGGGTCGGTCAGCACGATCACCTCGTCGGCGTCCACCTCGGTCACGACGTCCTTCAGCGCGTCCAGCGGGTGGTCCTCGACCAGCCGGCCCCGTGCCGTGCTGCCCGCCGAGCGCAGCGCCTGGAGCGACACGTCCAGGGCCCGCTGCCCGACGCTCCGCGCGTCCTGTCCCTCGGGGGTCTCTCCCTCGCGCACCGCCTCGTCGAGTTCGCCGAGCGCGATGTCGTCGATGGCCCGCAGCAGGCGGTCCGCCTGGTCGCCGCGAGGCTGGAGCAGCACGTGGAAGGAGACGGCCTCGTCCCCGTGCAGGGTGGTGACGAACTCCACGTCGGCCGAGGTCAGGGCCTTCTCGATCATCAGAACGCTTGTGAACACCAGGCGCCTCTTCATTCTCCTGCGAGGGCCCGCGGGGCCCGCTGTCCTGCGGGACCCGGGCAGGGCCCCTGCGGAAACCATCCTTCCCCGTGATCGCACGGGTACTGCCGACAGAGTCTGCCCCCCGGACCGGTCGGAAGAGTGCATTCCGCCGGCGTGGGGGCCGGTGTCAGGGCCGAAGGTAGCGGCCGAACAGGAAGCCGTCCTCCTCCAGCAGGGACGCGAGGACGAACCGCCGCGGCACGGCGACCCCCGGTCCCCCGGCGATGCGCTGCGCGTCCCCCGCGGTGAGCGTCGGCGACACGGTCAGGCACAGCTCGTCCAGCACCCCGGCGGCGATCAGCTGCCCCAGGAGCCGGGGGCCGCCCTCGGTCAGCAGCCGGGTGTGGCCCAGCTCCGCGAGGGCCCCCACCGCGCGCGCGGGATCGACGCCCGCGCCCTCCCCGGCGACCAGCACCCGGGCGCCGGCCTTCTCCGCGGCGGTGACCCGGTCGGCGGCCGCCGCGGCCCCGGTCAGCACCAGCGTGGGCACCAGGGGCGAGGTGAACAGCGGCAGGGTGAAGTCCAGCTCCAGGCTCGCGCTGACGATCGCGATCGCCGGGACCGGGTGCTGTCCGGCCGCCTCGCGCGCGCCGGCGAACTCCGCGCGCACGCGTGCCGGGCGGTACCCCTCCTGCCGTACCGTCTCCGCGCCCACCAGGACGACGTCCGCGAGCGCCCGCAGTGTGCCGAAGACGCGCATGTCGGTGGCGCCGGAGATGGGCTGCGAGCGGCCCTCGTGCTGGGCGGCGCCGTCCAGGGAGGAGACCATGTTGGCCCGCAGCCAGGGCCGCGGGTCGCCCGGGGCGGGCTCCGGGTAGGCGTAGGCGGCGGCCAGCTCGGCGAGGCTCCACTCGCGGTCGGCGGCCGCGGGCGCGCCGTGCGCCCCGGCGCCGGGGGCCTGGGCTGCTGTTTCGTCGGTCACAGGGAACAGGCGTCGCATGTCGTGCAGTGTGGCACGGCGCTTAGCATGGAGGATTGTGTCGTCCTCCTCCACCGCCCCCGGATCCAGCCCCGTGCCGGACGCGGGCCCCGTGTCCCTGTGCGCCCGTGAGCCGCGCGTTCCCGCCGACCGTCTGGTCGCGGAGATGGTGCCGCCCCCGCGCTTCGACTCGGTCCGCTTCGCCACGTACATCCCGGACCCCGGGCAGCCGAGCCAGACCGAGGCCGTCCGGGTCCTGGAGGGCTTCGCGGCCGGGCTCGGCGCCGCGCCCGCGGGCAACGGCCGGCGTGGCCTGTTCGGCCTCGGCCGGTCCAGGGCGCCCAAGGCCCCGGCGGGCCCGCGCGGCGTGTACCTGGACGGCGGCTACGGCGTCGGCAAGACGCATCTGCTGGCCTCGCTGTGGCACGCCGCTCCGGCCGACGCCTCCCGCAAGGCCTTCGGCACCTTCGTGGAGCTGACGAACCTGGTCGGCGCGCTGGGTTTCCAGCAGACCGTGCAGACGCTGTCCGGGCACAGCCTGCTGTGCATCGACGAGTTCGAGCTGGACGACCCCGGTGACACGGTCCTCGTCTCGACGCTGCTCGGCAGGCTGGTCGAGGCGGGGGTGGCACTCGCCGCCACCTCCAACACGCTGCCGGGCAAGCTGGGCGAGGGGCGGTTCGCCGCCGCCGACTTCCTGCGCGAGATCCAGGGCCTGTCGGCTCACTTCCGCGCCCTGCGCATCGACGGCGAGGACTACCGCCACCGCGGCCTGCCCGAGGCGCCGGCGCCGTTCTCCGACGAAGAGGTCACCAAGGCCGCCTTCACCACCGAGGGCGCCTCGCTGGACGACTTCACGGGCCTGCTGGAACACCTGGCGCGGGTCCACCCGAGCCGGTACGGCGCGCTGACCGACGGGGTGCGCGCGGTCTGCCTGACCGGGGTGCGGCCGGTGCCGGACCAGTCGACGGCGCTGCGGCTGGTGGTGCTCGCCGACCGGCTCTACGACCGCGAGGTCCCGGTGCTCGCCTCGGGGCAGCCGTTCGACAGGCTGTTCAGCGAGGAGATGCTGAACGGCGGCTACCGCAAGAAGTACTTCCGCGCGATATCCCGGCTCACCGCGCTGGCCCGGGACGCGAAGGGCCTGGTCGGCGGTTGACCGGCGGCCCCGGACGGCCGTGGCCGGGGTCGGGTTCACGCCACGTCACCCGCGTTTTTCACGCTCTCTCGGGCGTGTAACGCGCTGTTAATCCTGCAAAGCCCTCCGTCGGGCTACCGTGCTTCTTGACCATCCATTGACCAGTACTTGGTCTGGACAAGAGACGTGATCGTGGCGGAGGGGGGCTCATGTCCCGAGGTACGACGGCCCGGACCCTGCTCGTCCTCCTCGGCGCCGCCCTGCTCGCGTTCCAGCTCTTCGCCCCCGCCGGAACCTTCGCATCCGCGCACACGGCCGGTCAGGCACTGGCCACGACCGAGACCGGAACCCGCCTCTCCGTACCACCGGCGTACGACGGCACGGAGACCGTCCGCCCCCCGGACCGTCCGGGCCGGCCCGTGGGGCTGCCGCAGCCGACCCACCGGCACCGTGGCCCGGCCTCGTCCTCCGCGCAGGAACACCCCCTCATATCCGGCCGGACGGCCGGCACGGCCCCGCACTCCCCCGCCGGCGGCCGGCACCCCCACGCACCCGGAGCCCGCGGAGCGCACACCCCGGCAGCCCTCCAGGTCTTCCGCTGCTGAGAGCCGGGTCCACCGCTCCACCTCACCCCCACGACCGTTGTTCGAGCCCGACGCGCCAGGCAGGCGCGCCAGGAGGACCACATCATGCAGCCCCTCATCGACAACGCCCGTACGTTCGGACAGCGCCCTGAGGAGTTCGCCGGACTCGCCGAGGGACAGTCCCCGCAGGTGCTCTTCATCACCTGCTCCGACTCCCGGGTCGTCCCGGCCCTGATCACGGGCGCCCGCCCCGGCGAGCTGTTCGAGCTGCGCACCGCGGGCAACATCGTCCCGCCGTACGCCTCCGCGCACCCCACCGGCGAGGCGGCCACCATCGAGTACGCCGTGGAGGTCCTCGGCGTCCGAGACATCGTGGTCTGCGGCCACTCGCACTGCGGGGCCGTCGGCGCCCTGGTGCGCGGCGACGACCTGACCGCCGTCCCGGCCGTGCGGGACTGGCTGGCGCACGCCACCCCGCGCCCGGCCGGCGCGGCCGAGGACCCGGAGGTCGCCGAGGGCGTGCAGAGTCACGTCCTGACCCAGTTGCTGCGACTGCGCTCGTACCCCTGCGTCGAGCGGAAGCTCGCCGAGGGCGGGCTCGGCCTGCACGGCTGGTACTACGAGGTGCACACCGGCGCCGTACGGGCGCACCGCCCGCGGACCGACACCTTCGAAGCGCTGTGAGCGCCCCGATGACCGACGACCGCACCCTCATATCCCGCCTTTCCCGGCTCTCCCGCATCCCCGGGCCCCCGCACCTGCGGCAGGACTTCGCGGCCTCGCTCGTCGTCTTCCTGGTGGCGTTGCCACTGTGCGTCGGCGTGGCCGTCGCCTCCGGTGTCCCGGCCGAACTCGGCCTGGTCACCGGCATCGTCGGCGGCCTCGTCACCGGGATGATGCGCGGCAGCAGCCTCCAGGTGTCCGGCCCGGCGGCCGGCATGACCGTCCTCGTCTTCGAGGCGGTCGAGGAGTTCGGGCTGCCGGCGCTCGGCGTGATCGTGCTCAGCGCCGGGCTGGTCCAGATCGCCATGGGCCTGCTGCGCCTCGGCCGCTACTTCCGCGCCATCTCGGTCTCCGTCGTCGAGGGCATGCTGGCCGGCATCGGCCTGGTGATCATCGCCGGGCAGCTCTACCCGGCGCTGGCGGCGAAGGCCCCCGACTCCGGCCTGGGCAAGATGGCCGGGCTGCCCGGCGCGTTCGTGGACGCCTTCGGCGACAGCCGGGCGCTGGCCTCGCTCGCGGTGTGCGCGGGCACGGTCGCGGTGCTGCTGCTGTGGAGACACGCCCCGGCGAAGGTGCGTGCGGTGCCGGGTCCGCTCGCCGCGGTCGGGCTCGCCACACTGGCCGCGGCCGTGACGGACCTGCCCGTCGCGACCGTGGAGGTGCGGGGCCTGCTCGACTCGGTCCAGCCGCCGCCGCTGAGCGCGTTCGGCGGACTGGCCGGCCTCGGGCTGCTGGGCACGGTGGTCGCCTTCACCCTCATCGCGTCGGCCGAGTCGCTGTTCAGCGCGGCGGCCGTGGACCGGCTGCACTCCGGGCCGCGCACCCAGTACAACCGGGAACTGCTCGCCCAGGGCGCGGGCAACGCGGTGTGCGGCCTGCTCGGCGCGTTGCCGATGACCGCGGTGATCGTGCGCAGCGCGGCCAACGTGCAGGCCGGAGCCCGTACGAAGGCCTCCCGGGTGCTGCACGGCCTGTGGCTGCTGCTGTTCGCGGCGCTGCTGCCGGGCGTGCTCGCCCTCATCCCGATCCCGGCCCTCGCGGGCATCCTCGTGCACGCCGGCGCCAAGCTCATCCCGGTCCGGGCGCTGGCCGGGCTGTGGCGCGAGCACCGCGGGGAGGCGGTGGTCCTGGCCGTCACGGCCGTCTCCATCGTGACGGTCAGCATGTTCGAGGGCGTGCTCATCGGTCTGGCGCTGGCGATCGTGAAGACCGCCTGGGAGGCCTCGCACATCCGGCTCGAGGTCACGGACGCGGGCGCGGGCCCCGTCGAGGGGCACCTGTCGGGCAACGCGACCTTCCTGCGGCTGCCGAAGATCCTGGACACCCTGGAGTCGCTCCCCCAGGACCGTCCGGTCCGGCTCGACCTGTCCGGGCTGCACCACCTGGACCATGCCTGCCGCACGGCCCTGGAGAACTGGGCCGCACGGCACAGCGCGGCCGGCACCGAGCCGGTGAAGCTGGTCACGGCGGCCTGACGGCCCGCCCCCGCGGCCGGGACGCCGAAACCTCTCGGCATCCCGGCCTTACGGGCCTATCGTGGCAACAGTGGACAAACCCGGCTCGCCTCGGGGCGAGGAGGTCACGATGGTCGGTGTGGTTGTGGTGGCCGTGCTGGCGGTGTGTGCCGCCGCACTGGTCTACCTGGCGATGGCAGCGCGGGTGGTCAAACAGTACGAGCGGGGTGTGCTCTTCCGGCTCGGCCAGGTCGGCGGTGAGGTACGGACGCCGGGTCTGAATCTGATCATCCCCTTCGTGGACCGGCTCCAGAAGGTCAACATGCAGATCGTGACGCTGCCGGTCCCGGCCCAGGAGGGCATCACCCGGGACAACGTCACCGTCCGGGTGGACGCGGTGGTCTACTTCCGGGTGGTCGACGCGGTGAGCGCCCTGGTGAAGGTCGAGGACTACAAGTTCGCGGTGTCCCAGATGGCGCAGACCTCCCTGCGGTCGATCATCGGCAAGAGCGAGCTGGACGACCTGCTCGCCGACCGCGAGAAGCTCAACCAGGGCCTGGAGCTGATGATCGACAGCCCGGCCGTGGGCTGGGGCGTCCAGGTCGACCGGGTCGAGATCAAGGACGTCTCCCTGCCGGACACGATGAAGCGGTCCATGGCCCGCCAGGCGGAGGCGGACCGCGAGCGCCGGGCCCGCATCATCAACGCCGACGCCGAACTCCAGGCCTCCCGGAAGCTCGCCGAGGCCGCCCAGCAGATGGCCGGGACGCCGACCGCGCTCCAGCTGCGGCTGCTCCAGACGGTGATGGCGGTGGCGGCCGAGAAGAACTCGACGCTGGTCCTGCCCATCCCGGTGGAACTGCTGCACTTCCTGGAGCGGGCCGGCCAGCCGCAACCCGTGCAACAGCCCCAGCAGCAGGCCCCGCAACGGCTGCCGGACACGGCCCCGCAGCAGGTCCCGGAGACGGTGCCACCCGGGCCCGCGCCCCACACCGACGGCGGACCCCACCCCGGATAGCGCCCGCGCCGCGCCCCCGACGGAAAGGACCCGCCACCCGTGCCGAAGCACCCGGCCAGGAAGAACGGCGAGGCACTGCGGGCCCTGCTGCGCCTCCCGCCGGGCGAACGCGTCGAGCTGGCCGGGTACGACGCCCGGGCCACCCCCGGCGCGCCGGGCGGCAGGCGGGCGGGGCTCGCGGACACCGCCCGGACCGGCCGGCGCCTGGCTCGGCTCCAGGAACGGCTGTGGGCCGCGGGCAGGGCGGGCGACCACCGCCGGGTGCTGCTGGTGCTCCAGGGCATGGACACCAGCGGCAAGGGCGGCACGGTCAAGCACGTCATCGGCCGGCTGAACCCGGCGGGCTGCCGGATCACGGCGTTCGGGGTGCCCACCGAGGAGGAGCGGCGGCACGACTTCCTGTGGCGGGTGCGGCGCGCGCTGCCCGAGGCCGGCGAGATCGGCGTCTTCGACCGCTCGCACTACGAGGACGTGCTCATCGCCCGTGTGCGACACCTGGCCCGGCCGGCCGAGATCGGCAGCCGGTACGGCCTGATCAACGACTTCGAGCGCTCCCTCGCCGAGGACGGCGTCACCCTCGTCAAGTGCTTCCTCCACCTCTCCCC
Source organism: Streptomyces sp. NPDC100445 (assembly GCF_044759735.1). NCBI lineage: Bacteria > Bacillati > Actinomycetota > Actinomycetes > Kitasatosporales > Streptomycetaceae > Streptomyces > Streptomyces sp. NPDC100445. Next base: position 41,149 of record NZ_JBIVZV010000009.1, read on the forward strand.
CGAGGAGCAGGGGCGCCGGCTGCTGCGCCGCCTGGACCGCCCCGACAAACGCTGGAAGTTCGACCCCGCCGACCTCGACGGACGTGCCCGGTGGTCCGCCCACCAGGAGGCCCACGAGCTGGCCCTGACGCGCTGCTCGGCGCCGTACGCGCCGTGGTACCTGGTGCCGGCGGACCGCAAGTGGTACCGCGACTGGGCGATCGGCCGGCTGCTCCTGGAGCACCTGCGGGAGCTCGATCCGCGCTACCCCGAGCCCGGGTTCGACGTGGCGGAGTGCCGGCTGCGGCTGCTGGAGCGGATGTGACCCGGGCGGGCCGGGGTACCCGGCGTCCATGCACGAGCAGCGGAAGGTCACCGATTCGTACTGGCTGCGGACCGCCCCCGGTCCGGCCCATCCCGCCCTGGCCGAGGACCTCGACGTCGACGTGGCCGTCGTCGGCGCGGGCATCGCCGGGCTGAGCACCGCCCGTGAACTGGCCCGCGCCGGGCTGCGGGTCGCGGTGCTGGAGGCCGGGCGGACCGCGGCCGGCGTCACCGGGCACACCACCGCCAAACTGACCGCCCAGCACACCCTGGTCTACGACCGGCTCCGGCGGACCCGGGGCGCGGAGGGGGCCCGGCTGTACGCCCGTTCGCAGACCGAGGCGATCGAGCACGCGGCGGCGCTGGTGGACGAGCTGGGCATCGAGTGCGAGTGGGAGACCAGGGACGCGTACACCTACGTACGGGACCCGGCGCGGGTGGAGGAGGTGCGCGCGGAGGCGGAGGCCGCCCGGGAGGCGGGCCTGCCGGCGGTGTTCACCACGCGGACCGGGCTGCCGTTCCCGGTGGCCGGTGCGGTCCGGGTGAGCGGCCAGGCGCAGTTCCACCCGGTCAAGTACCTGCGGGCGATCACCGCCGACCTGCTGGCGCACGGCGGCCGGGTGTACGAGCACACCCGGGTCACCGGTCTCACGGAGGGCGAGCCGTGCCGGCTGACGACCGAGGGGGGCCTCGTGGTGACCGCCCGGGACGTCGTGGTCGCCACCCACTACCCGGTGTTCGACCGGGCCCTGCTGTTCAGCCGGCTCTCGCCGCGCCGGGAACTGGTCGTCGCGGGTCCGATGGGCCCCGGCCCCGATCCGGACGGCATGTACATCACGCCGGACGAGAACACCCGCTCGGTGCGCACCGCGCCCCTCGGCCCGGACGGACAGCGGATGCTCGTCGTCACCGGGGAGCACTTCACGCCCGGCACCGGCGACCCGGAGGCCGGTTTCGCACGGCTCGCCGCCTGGGCGGAGGAGCACTTCCCCGGGGTGGACCTGGACCACGCCTGGGCCACGCAGGACAACGAGTCCACCGACACGGTCCCGCTGGTCGGCCCCTTCCACCCGGGCGCCCGGCACACGTACGTCGCCACCGGCTTCGGCGGCTGGGGCCTGAGCGGCGGCATCATGGCCGGGCTGCTGCTGACCGCCCTGATCACCGGCCGGGACAGCGCTTGGCGGGAGCTGTACGATCCGCGCCGGCTGAAGCCGGTGGTGCGTGAGGCGCCGTCGCTGCTGAAGACGCAGGCGGAGGTGGCCCGGCACTTCGTCGGCGACCGGCTGAAAGCGCCGGCGTCGGTGGAGGAGCTGGCCCCCGGCGACGGCGCGCTGGTGCGGTGCGGCGGGGAACGGGTCGCCGTGCACCGCGACGAGGCGGGCGCCCTGCACGCCGTGTCGGCCCGCTGCACCCACATGGGCTGCCTGGTCTCCTTCAACCGGGCCGAACGCGCCTGGGAGTGCCCCTGCCACGGGTCCCGCTTCGACGTGGACGGTGCGGTGATCGAGGGTCCGGCGGTCAGCCCGCTGGAGCGGCGCGACCTCGACGGGAGTAACGGGAGCGACGGGACCGGGCCGGAGGCGGACTGACCGGCGCCGGCCCGGGGGCCACCCACCGGCTCGGGGCCACCCGCCGCCGCGTGGGTGACCGCACCGACGCGCCACGAGTCATATCAGTTTATTGACGGACATCAAGCTCTACGTTCGTACGGTGATCCCACACGTACGACGTATCACCGCTGTCTGCGCCGCGCTGGGCGCGGTGCTCACCGCCTGCGGCACCGCGGGCGGTGGGCGCCCCGCCCCGGCCGTCTCCCCCGTCTCCGCGTCCCCCTCCGCCACCCGCCCGCCGGTGCTCGCACCGGGCCCCGGCGGGCTGACCCCCGTCTTCGAGCACGGCCCGCGCACCCGGGGCAAGACGGTGGCGCTCACCTTCGACGCCGACATGACCGCCGACCAGGGGCCCCGCGCCGCCTCCGGCGAGCACTTCGACAACCCCGGCCTGATCAGCGCCCTGCGCGCGCTGAAGGTGCCGGCGACCGTCTTCATGACCGGCCGCTGGGCCGACCAGTACCCGGCCGAGGCCCACGACCTCGGCCGCGACCCGCGCTTCGAGGTGGCCAACCACTCCTGGAGCCACTACGCGTTCACCGCCGACTGCTACGGCCTGCCGACCGTCGACGCCGACGGGATGCGGGCGGACGTCCAGCGGGCGTACACCTCCCTGCGCGCGGCCGGCGTGGCCCACCCGATGCCCTACTTCCGCTTCCCCGGCGGCTGCTACGACCAGCGGGCCCTGCGGGAGCTGAGCGGGCTCGGGGTGACCGCGGTGCAGTGGGACGTGGTGAGCGGCGACGCGTTCGCCACGGACGCCGACGCGGTGACCCGCCAGGTGCTCGACGGGGTGAAGCCGGGCTCGGTGGTCGTCATGCACTGCACCCGCAGCGCCGCCCCGACCACCGAGCGGGTCGTCCGCGCGGTCGTGCCGGAGCTGCGCCGGCGCGGTTACCGGTTCGTCAAGGTGTCCGAGCTGATCGGCCAGAGCGGCGGACACCGCTGACCGTCCTACGCTGGGGGCATGAGCGACGTGGAGCACCGTGCCGGAGCCGGGGGGACGCAGCCCGTGGAGGCCGCGGGGCCGCCGTTCGCGGAGTGCGTGCTGTGCCGTGAACCGACGGAGTACCCGGAGTCGCACAAGGGCGTGACCCTGTGCCCCGTCTGCGAGTGGCAGGAGGCGCAGCGCACCGCGTGCTCCGGGTGAGCGCGGCCCGGTGGGCGCGTTGATCCGCCCGCCACCGGGTTCGTAGGCTGGGCTGTCGTGAGCCACACATCCGCCCCTCGTGCCGACAGCCCTGCCGATCCCCCGCGCGACACCCGCGACCGGGCCCCCCAGTTCGTCCTGCCGCTCGTCGTGCGGATCGAGCGCGGGGCGCCCCCCGCCCGCACCGACGCGCTGGAGACGGCCGCGCGGGCCGTGCTCGTCCTGCTCGGCGACGAGCGGACCCGGGACGACGGCGAGTGGGCCGAGGCCGTGCGGAGCTGGGAGGACGCCCGCATCCGCAAGGTGGTCCGGCGGGCCAGGGGCGCCGAGTGGCGGCGCGCCGCGTCCCTGCCCGGGATCACGGTGACCGGCGCGGCCGCGGAGGTCCGCGTCTTCCCGCCGATCCCACTGGACGGCTGGCCCAAGGACCTGGCGAAGCTCCAGGTGTCGGGCACGGAACTGGACGACCCGGAGCCGCCCGCCGCTGCCGGGCCGGCCCAGCCGGTGCTGTGGCTCAATCCCGAGCTGGAGATGTCCGCCGGCAAGGCCATGGCCCAGGCGGGCCACGGCGCCCAGCTGGCCTGGTGGGCGCTGGGCGAGGCGGACCGCCGGGCGTGGCGGGACGCCGGCTTTGCGCTGACCGTCCGCACCGCCGCCCGCGCCGACTGGCCGCGCCTGACCGGGAGCGGGCTGCCCCTCGTCCGGGACGCCGGGTTCACCGAGATCGCCCCGGGATCGTGCACGGTCGTGGCCGACCACCCGGCACTGCGCCCCGCCGGCTGACCGCAGGTCCCCTCCCGGTGCGACGACGGCCCGGGAACCAACCTCAAATGTTGCTCTGAACGCCGCCGGAAAGGGGTTCGGGGTTCGCCGCCGGGGCCATACCCTCCTCGCTCGGGGCACGTACGCGCGCCGAGGAGGGGGACACGCATGACGGGGCGACTGGGGACCGGGATCGGATGGCGGCCGGAGATCGCGGACGCCGTGGAGGGGATGCCGGGCATCGACTGGGTGGAGGTCGTGGCGGAGAACGTCTGCCCCGGTCACCTCCCGGAGTCGTTGTCACGGCTGCGCGAGCGCGGTGTGACGGTGATCCCGCACGGCGTCTCCCTCGGCCTCGGCGGCGCGGACCGTCCCGACGAGGGGCGGCTCGCGGCGCTCGCCGAGCGGGTGGAGGCGCTGGGGGCGCCGCTGGTCACCGAGCACATCGCCTTCGTCCGGGCGGGCGGGGCGCTCACCGCCTCCCCGCCCCTGGAGGCCGGGCACCTGCTGCCCGTGCCGCGCACCCGGGACGCGCTGGACGTGCTGTGCGAGAACGTCCGCATCGCGCAGGACGCGCTGCCGGTGCCGCTGGCGCTGGAGAACATCGCCGCGCTGTTCTCCTGGCCGGGCGAGGAGCTGACCGAGGGCCGGTTCCTGTCCGAGCTGGTCGAGCGGACCGGCGTACGCCTGCTCATCGACGTGGCCAACCTGCACACCAACCACGTCAACCGGGGCGAGGACCCGGCCGAGGCGCTGGCCGCGCTGCCGCTGGAGGCGCTCGCCTACGTGCACGTCGCGGGCGGTGTCGAACGCGACGGCGTCTGGCACGACAGCCACGCCCACCCCGTGCCGCGCCCGGTGCTCGACATCCTGACCGCCCTCGCCGGCCGCGTCGCACCTCCCGGGGTGCTCCTGGAGCGCGACGACGACTTCCCCGCGCCGGCCGAACTGGCACGGGAGCTGGACGCCGTACGGGAGGCGGTGGACGCCGGGCGGTCCCGCGCCGTGGGCGGTACGGCGGCGACGGGTACGGCGTCGGGGGGCGCCGCCGGTGCGGGGGCCGGGGGTGTCGGTGTCCTGGCGCCGCCCGTGGCCCGGGCCCGCGAACGGCTCGGGGTGGCGCAGACCGCCGTACTGTCCGCGCTGGTGGCGGGGACGCCGGTGCCGGAGGGGTTCGACCGGGCGCGGATGCGGGTGCAGGCGCGGGCCCTGGCGGCGAAGCGGGCGGACGTGGTGGCGAAGGTGGCGCCCGAGCTGCCCGTGATCCTCGGGGCGCGGTACCGGGAGGCGTTCCTCGCGTACGCCCGGCAGCGGCCGATGACCGCGGGGCACCGGCGGGACGCGCTGGAGTTCGCGGGCCACCTGCTGAAGCTGGGGCACCCGGCGGACGCGGGGGCGCGGCGCAGGCTGCGCGAGTGGTGGCTGGACCGGGCCGGACCGGCACCACGGCGGGCGTCCGCGACGACGCGGCTGGTCCGGGGACTGCTGCGGCACCGCGCCTGACCGTCCGGAGGCGGCCGACCGCGGGGTCTCCCGCCTTGCGGGCGGGCGGAGGGCAGGCGGACGGTGTTCTTCCGGTCCGCAGTACGATGCCAGCCCCGCGGCCATCCCGAGCAGACCACGGCGCGCGGTGCAGGAGGCAGCATGCGACCGCGACCCCCGATCGAGGGCCGAGGCATCTTCAGCGGTACCGGACTGATCGTCGCCGGTCTGGCGGCGACGGTCGTCGCGCTGCTCGTGCCGCTGTGGTCCTACGCCGGCCGGCCGGACCCGGCGAGCGCGAACGTACTGAGCGCGGCGACGGTGACGACGCCGTACGGTCCGCTGTCCGCGCGGGACCGGGACTTCGTCACCAAGGTGCGGCTGGCGGGCCTGTGGGAGCTGACCGCCGGGGAGCTGGCGGAGCGCAAGGGCACCACGGCGGCCGTCCGCACGGCGGGACGGCACCTCGTCGACGGCCACACCTCGCTGGACGCGCACGTGCGGACCGTCGCCACCCAGCTCGGCCTGCCCCTGCCCAACGAGCCCAACGCGCAGCAGAGGCAGTGGCTGGCCACCCTGGACGCGGCGGACGGCCAGGACTTCGACCGGCGGTTCGCCGGCCTCCTGCGGCTCGCGCACGGCCGGGTGTTCTCCCTGGTCGCGGAGGTCCGGGCCGGCACCCAGAACTCCCTGGTCCGGGATCTCGCCGACGACGCGAACACCACCGTGCTGGACCACATCAGGATCCTGGAGGCGACGGGGTACGTCGACTTCGCGGCGCTGGCCCGGGAGCTGGCCGCCCCGGCGTCCCCGGTGCCGACGCCCCCGGAGACCGACCCCGGCGCCGCGGTGCCGGTCACCCCCTCGCCGGGCGAGACGTACGCCCTGCCACCGGCCACGGCCGGCCCGCCGCCGGCGACGGGCGGTCCATGACGGCCGTCCGGCCCACCGGCGGACGGAACGTCACAGCATGGCGACCCTGTGTCCGGATCGTGAACAGGGCATGGCGCCCACCCCGGTCGCCGGCGTAGAAAATCTTCATGTTCTGGCTCCTTCTCCTGCTTCTGGCCTGGGCGTTCACCGGTACGGCCTGCACCCGGCTGTGCCTTGCCGCCGTCCGCGCGGCGGCCGTGGAGGCGCGTGGCACACCGGTGGGCCGGGAGCGCGGTCTGACGCTGTACGAGGCGGCGTTCCTGTCCGGCGGGCCCGCGCGGGTCGCCGACGTCACCCTGGTCTCCATGGCCCGCCAGCGGCGGCTGCTGCTCGCCCACACCGGCTGGGCCACGGTCGTCGACCCGCGGGGCCGCGACGAGATGGAGCGGTCCGTCATAGGGGCCATAGGGCCCGGCGGCCAGTCCCGGATCGCGCCGGTGCGGGCCCGGGCGGCCGGCGCCGAGGCGGTGCGCCGGCTGGCCGAGGGGCTGGTGCGCGCCGGGCTCGCGGTGCCCGAGGGCACCGGGGGCACGGTGGGGGCCGCCGTGCTGCTGGTGCGGGCCGCCGCGGTGGCCGTGGTGGCGCTGGGTGCGACCGCGCTGTTGCTGCCGGTGCCGACCGGGACGCCGCGCCCGCTGATGGCCCTGTGGTTCGCCCTGCCCCTCGTCCTGTCGCTGAGCTGCCTGGCCATCGCCCGGTTCGAGGTCCACCCGTACGCGCGCTGGGCCTCCCCGGCCGGGCAGCGGCTGCTGGGCGCGCTGGCCGGCGGACCCGCCGGGGAGGAGCGGTCGTTCCTGACGGCCGTCGCCGTACGCGGTGTCCGCGCCATCGGGGAACCGGGACTGCGGGCGGCCCTCACCCACCGCGACCGGCCCTGGCGGGAGTGACGCCCCCTCCCCGGAGCGCGGGCTCCTTCCGGGGGCGCACGGGGAGCATTGCCGCCGACACCGGCCGGGCGGTGCTTGCGTTCTCCGGCGGCCGGCCGAAGCATCCCTGGTGACGTCGCCGGGCCGTGGCAGCCGTGCCATCGCCGCCGCGCACCGAAGGGACACGCGATGCATGCTGCCGCCCTCTACTCGGCCGCCGGGTCCTTGCTGCTGACCGGCCTGGCCGCGGTCCCGGCGGGCGGCGCCCCGGGCGGCTCCGGCGCCCCCGGCGCGGCCGAGCTGCGCGGGACCGCGGTGGCGGCGGCCCGGGCCCGGGCGGCCGGCATCCACTTCGGCCCGTGCTCCGCCGCGGACCTGCCGCAGGCTCCGGCCGAGGTGCGGTGCGGCACGGTCACCGTCCCGCTGGACTACGCCCACCCCGACGGCAAGAAGATCAGGCTGACGGTCAGCCGGTCCCGGGCCACCCAGAAGGACCCGCGCAACAGCAAGCGGAAGGTCCCCCGGCAGGGCGCCCTCGTCTACAACCCGGGCGGCCCGGGCGCCTCCAGCATGTACTTCCCGCTGATCGGCGCGGTCCCGCGGTGGAAGCCGACCGCCGCCGCCTACGACCTGGTCGGCTACGCCCCGCGCGGCGTGGGACGCTCGGCGCCGCTGTCGTGCGTGGACCCGAGGCACTTCTTCAAGGCGCCCACCGCGTCGCCGGTCCACCCCTCGCAGGCGTACAAGCGGCAGCGGATCACACAGGCGAAGGCGTACGCGCGCGGCTGCGCCCGGCGGTCCGGCAGCGGGCTGCGGTTCTACACCTCGCTGGCCAACGCACGGGACCTGGACGTGCTGCGCGCCGCGCTCGGCGAGGACCGGCTGACCTTCATGGGCGCGTCGTACGGCACCTACTTCGGCACGCTGTACGCGGCGATGTTCCCCTCGCACGTGCGGCGCATGGTGCTGGACTCGGCGGTGGACCCGGACCCGGAGAAGGTCTGGTACCGCGACAACCTCGACCAGTCGGCCGCCTTCGAGGACCGCTGGGCGGACTTCCGCGAGTGGATCGCCCGCCACGACGACGCGTACGGACTCGGTGACACGCCCGCGAAGGTGCAGCGCGCCTACGACACCGCGCGCGAGCGGCTGGCCGCGAAGGCGGCGGACGGCAAGGTCGGCCCCGGCCAGCTCCAGAACGCGTTCCTGTCCGCCGGGTACTACGACGACTTCTGGCCGAGCCGGGCCGAGGCCCTCGCGGCGTTCCTGCGCGGCGACCCGGAACCGCTGGTGCGGCTGGCCGCGCCGAGACCGGACACGGCGGTGGAGGCGGAGAACGGCAGCGCGGTCTACACGGCCGTCGAGTGCAACGACGCGCCCTGGCCCACGCGGTGGGAGGTGTGGGACCGGGACAACACGCGGCTCGCCCGGGTGGCGCCGTTCGAGACCTGGGACAACGCGTGGGCGAACCTGCCCTGCGCCTACTGGCCGGCGCCCCGGCAGCGTCCGCTGGACGTGCGGACCGCCCCGGGTGAGCTGCCGCCGGTGCTGATCCTGGCGGCGGAGCGGGACGCGGCGGCGCCCTACCAGGGGGCCCTGGAGACCAACCGGCGGCTGGCCGGTTCGGTGCTGGTGACCGAGCGGGACGCGGGCACGCACGGCGTCGGCGGCGGCCCCAACGCGTGCGTCAACGCGTACCTGGACGCCTACCTGCTCCAGGGCCGCCTCCCGGCGCGGCACACGTCGTGCGCGCCGCGCCCGGAACCGCGGCCGGACACCCCGGCCGCCCCCGCCCCCGGCCCGTCCCCGCGGGACGCCCTGAAGGGCGGGACCGCCCGGCGGTAGGGTCTTCCGCCCGGATCAGGCCAGTCCGGCGACCAGGTCGGCGACGTCCTTGCGGCGGCCCGTGTAGAACGGCACCTCCTCGCGGACGTGCATCCGAGCCTCGGAGGCGCGCAGGTGGCGCATGAGGTCGACGATGCGGTACAGCTCGTCGGCCTCGAAGGCGAGGATCCACTCGTAGTCGCCGAGGGAGAACGAGGCGACGGTGTTGGCGCGTACGTCGGGGTAGCCGCGGGCCATCTTGCCGTGGTCGGCGAGCATGCGGCGGCGGTCCTCGTCGGGCAGCAGGTACCAGTCGTAGGACCGCACGAACGGGTAGACGCTGACGTAGTCGCGGGGCGTCTCGTCGGCGAGGAACGCCGGGATGTGCGCGCGGTTGAACTCGGCGGGGCGGTGCAGGGCCATGTTCGACCACACCGGCTCCAGCGCGCGGCCCAGCCGGGTGCGGCGGAAGAGGTTGTACGCCTCCTGGAGCTGGTCGCTGGTCTCGGCGTGCCACCAGATCATGACGTCGGCGTCGGCGCGCAGGCCGGAGACGTCGTAGGTGCCGCGGATCGTCACGTCCTTGGCGGCGAGCTGGTCGAACAGCTCCTGGACCTCGTCGGCGTATCCCGTGCGGTCCTCGGGCAGCACGTCCTTCAGCCGGAAGACGGACCACAGGGTGTAGCGGATGACCTCGTTCAGGTCCTTGGCCAGCTTGCCCTTGTTCGGGATCCTGCCGGACTCGGTGGTGGGGGCGTCGTCACTCATGGTCCCTATTCTCCCGCTCCGCCGTGCAGGCTCTGCACCGGGTGGGCGGTCAGCTCGGCGGCACCGGCCGGGTCGCCGTCCAGCTGGTCGACCGCCGCGTAGGCGCTCGCGACGCACGCGGGGATGCCGACCCCGTCGTACTGCGCGCCGCACACCGCGAGGCCGGGGACGGCGGCGACGTGCGCGCGGACGCGGGCCACGCGCGCGTGGTGCCCGACGGGGTACTGCGGCAGGCCGTCGGTCCAGCGGGTGACGCGGGTCTCCAGGGGCTCGGCGTCCAGGCCGGTCGCCTCGCGCAGGTCGTGCCGGGCGACCTCGACGAGGCCGGCGTCGTCCCGGCCGAGGACCGCCGTCTCGCCGTACCGGCCGACGGAGGCGCGCAGCACGACCACGTCCGGGTCCTGGGCGGCGACCCAGCCCCACTTCTGGGAGGCGAACGTGGCGGCCTTGACGGTGCGGCCGTCGACGGGCGGCACCAGGAAGCCGCTGCCCTCGGGCAGCCGCAGTCCGGCGCGCCGGTAGGCGAGGGTGACCAGGGCCATCGAGGCGTACTCGACGGCGGCCAGTTCGGCGGCGGCCCCGGGGGACTCGGCGCGCAGCAGGTCGGCGGCCGGGCGGGCGGGGACGGCGAGGACGACGGCGTCCGCGCGCAGCACCCGGTCACCGGCGAGGACGTGCCAGGCGCCGTGCTCCCCGTCGGCGGCGTCCGGCCGGGCCGGTCCGCGGCGGCGCAGCTCCCGCACCGGCGTGCCGGTCAGGATCTCGCCGCCGCGGGCCCGCACCGAGTCGGCGACCGCGAGCGGCAGCGAGCCCACGCCGCCCTCGATGCCGAGGAACACCGGTCCGGTCTGCCCGGCCGCCGCCGCCTTCGCCTGGATGTCGCGGACCGCCTCGGTCAGCGAGGCATGGGTCCGAGCGGCCCGGAAGAGCTGCGGGACGGCCGAGCGCATGGAGATGCGGTACGCGTCGCCCGCGTAGACCCCGCCGAGGAGGGGCTCCACCAGGCGGTCCACGACCTCCCGGCCGAGGCGGGCCGCGACGTACTCCCCCACGGCGACGTCGTCGCCGGTCTCCGTGCGGGGCAGGCCGGCGTCGCGGTCGATGCGGGCGAGGCCCTCGTCGGACAGCAGGCCCGCGAGGGCGGCGGCGGTGCCGGGGACGCCCATCACGTGCCCCTTGGGCATGGGGCGCAGGGCGCCACGGGTCCAGATCGCGGCGGTCGCCGTGGCCGGCGGCCGGAGCCGGTCGCCGAGGCCGGCCTCGCGGGCGAGCGCCACCGCCTCGGGGCGGCGGGCGAGCATGGACTCGGCACCCAGGTCGACGCGTACCCCGGCGATCTCGCCCGGCAGCAGCTTGCCGCCGACCCGGTCGCCGGCCTCCAGGACCGTCACCCGCGCCCCGCGCTCCAGCAGCCGGTGCGCCGCGGCCAGTCCGGCGACGCCGGCTCCGACGACGACGACGTGCCCGAGGCCCCTGCCCGCCGCACCGTTACCCGTTGTGCTCATGCCCCCCACTCTCTCAGACCCCGCCGGCGCTCCCGCCGGGCCCCGGTGTCCGGTCCGAGTCCGGACCGTGACCGCACCGGGACCGGCGGGGCCGAACGTTCCCACCGGGCCCGCCGTCGAAGGAGCGCCACACACGACAGCCACCGGGGGTACCACCCATGCGCACACCACACGTCACCCGTTCCGCCCGGCCCGCGCGGGTCCTGGCCGGGACACTGCTCGCCGCCTCCCTCGCGCTCGCCGGGTGCGCCGGCGGGGGCGACGGGGGCGACGCCTCGGCGAAGTCCGCCGCGGCGGCCGACGCCGCGGACGCCCCGCAGCGGATGCCGGGCGGGTACGGCGGCGGGGCGAAGGGCGCGAGGGCCGTCCGGGGCACGCCCCGGCTGGCGCAGGACGCGATCATCCGCACCGCGACCCTCAGCGTCCAGGTGAAGGACGTGGCCAAGGCGCTGGAGGCGGCCCGTACGGCCGTCGGGGAGGCGGGCGGCTACGTCGGCACGGAGACCACCAGCCGGGACCGCGACGGCCACGAGCACACCCGGGTCGTGCTGCGCGTGCCCACCGAGCGGTACGACGAGGTACTCGCCGGCCTCCAGGGCGCGGGCCGGGTGACGCACCGCACGGCCAAGGCCGTCGACGTCACCGACCAGGTCGTGGACGTGCGGAGCCGGATCACCTCGCAGCGGGCCAGCGTGGCCCGGATCCGCGAGCTGATGGACAAGGCGGACAAACTCAGTGACGTGGTCTCGCTGGAGGGCGAGCTGAGCAGCCGTCAGGCCGACCTGGAGGCGCTGCTCGCCCGGCAGGCGTCCCTGAAGGACCGCACGAGCCTGGCCACCATCACCCTGTCGCTGTCGCGGACGCGGGTGGCGGAGGCGTCCGGTGACGGTTCGCCGGGTTTCGCCGACGCGCTGGCGGGCGGCTGGCACGCGTTCGTCTCCGTGCTGCGCTGGATCGCGCTGGCGCTGGGCGCCGTGCTGCCGTTCGCGGCGCTCGGCGCACTGCTCACGCTGGTGTGGCGGCGCGTCGTACGCCCGCGGCTGCCGCGCCGCGCCGTGCCCGCGGCGGCCGGGCCCGGCCCGCTGCCGTCGGCCCGCCCGGTGGACCCGGGGCAGGCCGGGCGGAAGTGAAGTCGGCGTGCCCCGTAGCGTGTTCCCCATGAGCATGAGCGAGGCGCGCGGCGGCAGCGGTGCCGGAGGCAGGGAACGGCTGGTCGTGATCGGCGGTGACGCCGCGGGCATGTCCGCGGCGTCACAGGCCCGCCGGCTGCGGGGCCCGGAGGAGCTGGACGTCGTGGCCTTCGAGCGCGGCCACTTCACCTCCTACTCGGCGTGCGGCATCCCGTACTGGGTGGGCGGCGAGGTCGCCGAGCGGGACCGGCTCGTCGCCCGCACGCCCGAGGAGCACCGGGCCCGCGGCATCGACCTGCGGCTGCGCACCGAGGTCACGGAGATCGACGTGGCCGGGCAGCGGGTCCGCGCGCGGGACGTCGATTCCGGCGCCGAGTCCTGGACGCCGTACGACAAGCTGGTGATCGCCACCGGGGCCCGCCCGGTCCGCCCGGACCTGCCGGGAGCGGACGCCCCCGGCGTGCACGGCGTGCAGACCCTGGACGACGGCCAGGCCCTGCTGGACACGCTGGCCGGCGTGCGCGGCCGCCGCGCGGTCGTCGTGGGCGCCGGCTACATCGGCGTGGAGATGGCCGAGGCGCTGATCAACCGGGGCTTCGAGGTGACGGTCGTCAACCGCGGCAAGGAGCCCATGTCGACGCTCGATCCGGACATGGGCCGGCTGGTGCACCGGGCCATGGAGGGCCTGGGCATCACCATGGTGAACGACACGGAGGTCACCGGGGTGCTCACCGGCGGCGACGGCCGGGTCCGGGCGGTGGCCACGCGGGACGCCGAGTACCCCGCGGACCTGGTGGTCCTCGGTATCGGCGTCCGCCCGGAGACCGGCCTCGCCCGGGCCGCCGGTCTTCCGCTCGGCGCGCACGGCGGCCTGCTCACCGACCTCGCGATGCGGGTGCGCGGCCATGACGGCATCTGGGCGGGCGGTGACTGCGTGGAGGTGCTGAACCTGGTCTCCGGGCAGGAGCAGTACGTCCCGCTGGGCACGCACGCCAACAAGCACGGCCAGGTCATCGGCACCAACGCGGGCGGCGGCTACGCCACCTTCCCGGGTGTGGTCGGCACGGCGGTCAGCAAGGTCTGCGACCTGGAGATCGCCCGCACCGGGCTGCGGGAGAAGGACGCGCGCCGGGTGGGCCTGCGGTTCGAGGCGGTCACCATCGAGTCGACCAGCCGTGCCGGCTACTACCCCGGCGCCGCCCCCATGACGGTCAAGATGATCGCCGAACACCGCACGGGCCGGTTGCTGGGGGTGCAGATCGTCGGCCGGGAGGGCGCCGCCAAGCGGGTCGACGTCGCGGCGGTGGCGCTGACCGCGCGGATGACGGTGGAGCAGATGACGGCCCTGGACCTGGGCTACGCCCCGCCGTTCTCGCCGGTGTGGGACCCCGTCCTGGTGGCGGCGAGAAAGGCGACGGCGAAGGTGCGGGCGACGGCCTGAGGACGCCCCCGCTCAGGCGGTTCCGCTGATGCGGGGCAGGGAGGTCACGGCCGCGGCCGAGGTCACGGCCGTGGGCTGCTCGCCGGCGGGCTTGGCGTGGGACGCCGGAGGCCGGGTGGACCGCAGCCGGTAGCTCACCGCCTCGTCCAGCGTGACCGGCCGCTGCATCTGCGAGGCGAGGCGCCCGGCCTCCTGGCCGAGCCGCGCCACGTCCTCCCAGGGGAGCCGGAGCACCAAGGACAGTTCGGCCTCGCCGTCGGGCAGGGCATGCATCGCCGGTACCTGCGGAGCGTTCGCACTCATCGCCTGATCCTCACGTCGGTTGCGAGGGGATACGGACGGGCGCCCGGCGGTGTTCACCGATTCACCCACCTCATCGCGGGCACTACTCCTGTGTGGTCATACCCGTCCATGACGTGAATCCGGTGCGCCGCACCCCCTGGGTGACGTACGCGCTCATCGCCGCCGACGTGCTGGTGTTCCTGAACACGCCCGGCATCGCCGGTGCCGTGGCGGGCGGCGGTGATCTGGCCCAGCTGTGCCACCTCCAGGCCTTCATGGACCACTACGCAGCCGTCCCCCGCGAACTGATCCACCATCAGCTGCCCCGGCTCGTGCCCACCGGCGGCGTCGCGGTGGGCGCGCACGGCCCCGGCTGTGTCGTGGCGCCGCCCGGTTACGACAAGTCGCCCGCGCTGTCGGTGTTCACGGCGATGTTCCTGCACGGCGGCTGGCTGCACCTGCTCGGCAACATGCTCTTCCTGCTGATCTTCGGCAACAACGTCGAGGACCGGATGGGCCACATCCGCTATCTCCTCTTCTACGTCGTCTGCGGCTACGCGGCCGGCTACGGCTTCGCCCTGGTCAACGCCGGCTCCGGTGCCCCGCTGATCGGCGCGTCGGGCGCGATCGCCGGGGTGCTGGGCGCCTATCTGGTGCTGTACCCGAGGGCCAGGGTGTGGGTGCTGGTGCCGTTCCTGGTCTTCCTGCCGCTGCGGCTGCCCGCCTGGCTGGTGCTGGGCTTCTGGTTCGCGCTCCAGGCGGTGTACTCCTCCGGGCACGGCGTGTCCGGGGCCGGCACGGTGGCGTACGCGGCGCACGTGGTCGGCTTCGTGGCGGGCATGCTCCTCGCCTGGCCGCTGAAGCCCGGCACACCGCCCCCGCCGGAGCCGCCCGGCCTGCTCTTCGGCAGGCGGGCACGGCCCCACTACTCCTGGTGAGTCAGCGCCCGGTCGCGGTGTGCACGTACTCCACGAGCCGGGTGAGGGCGTCCGGGTCGGTGTTCGGCGGGACGCCGTGGCCGAGGTTGAAGACGTGCCCCTCCAGGCCCGCGGCGGCGTCGAGCACCTCGCGGGCCTTGGCCTCGACGGTGTCCTTGTCGGTGAACAGCACCGTCGGGTCGAGGTTGCCCTGGAGCGCCCTGCCGGGCCCGACCCGGCGCGCGGCCTCGTCCAGCGGGACCCGCCAGTCGACGCCGACGACGTCCGCGCCGGCCTCCCCCATCAGGCGCAGCAGCTCACCGGTGCCGACGCCGAAGTGGATGCGCGGGACGCCGTACCCGGCGACCGCGTCGAAGACCTTCGCGGAGGCCGGCATGACCGACGCGCGGTAGTCGGCGGGGGCCAGGGCGCCGGCCCAGGAGTCGAAGAGCTGGACGGCGCTCGCGCCGGCCTCGATCTGGACCTTCAGGAAGGCGGCCGTGATCTCGGCGAGGCGGTCGAGCAGGTCGGCCCACAGTTCGGGGTCGCCGTACATCATCGCCTTGGCGTTCTCGTACGTCCGCGACGGGCCGCCCTCGACCAGGTAGCTCGCCAGGGTGAACGGCGCGCCGGCGAAACCGATCAGCGGGGTGGCGCCCAGCTCGCCGGTGAGCAGGCCGATGGCCTCGGTGACGTACGGGACGTCCTCGGGGGTGAGGTCCCGCAGCCGGGCGAGGTCGGCGCGACTGCGCACGGGCTTCTCGACGACCGGGCCGACGCCGGGCTTGATGTCGAGGTCGATGCCGATGGCCTTCAGCGGGACGACGATGTCGCTGAAGTAGATCGCCGCGTCGACGTCGTGCCGGCGCACCGGCTGGAGGGTGATCTCGGTGACCAGTTCGGGCCGCATGCAGGACTCCAGCATGGGCACACCCTCACGCACCTTGCGGTACTCGGGCAGGGAGCGGCCGGCCTGGCGCATGAACCACACGGGGGTGTGCGGCACGGGCTCGCGCCTGCACGCCCGGAGGAAGGCGCTGTCGTACGTCGCTGCGGGCTGCCGGCCCGTGGTGGGGATGTCGTTGGCGGTCACGGGGCAAGTCTCGCACGACATCGGTGACCGGCGGCGCGGGGTGTCTTGCCCCGCACGGGGCCCCGCTTCCCCTTACTCTTCCCCGCATGGCTGCGGCTCAGGGACGACTGTCGGACGGCGCTGACGGCGCTGACGGAATGGACGACGCGGAGGACACCGCGCAGGGGCGGGCGGACAGCGGGCTGCCCGCCGCGTTCCGGTCCGCGGTCGAGGCGCTGCGCACCGCGCGGGTGCGGCCGCAGGTCGAGGTGGAGCCGACGCCCGCCCCGCAGCGGCTCGCCCCGCACGCGTACGCGCTGGAGGCGGTGGTGGCCGACGGCGAGCAGGAGCTGGCCGACGGGCGGCTGGTGCTGCTGCACGACCCGGCCGGGCACGACGCCTGGCAGGGCACCTTCCGGCTGGTGACCCTGGTGCGCGCGGAGCTGGAGCCGGAGATGGCGGCCGATCCGCTGCTGCCCGAGGTGTGCTGGTCCTGGCTGACGGGGGCGCTCCAGGCGCGCGGGCTCGGGTACGGCGAGCCGAGCGGCACGATCACGCGCGCCGGTTCGCACTACTTCGGCGGGCTGGCCGAGCGGCCGGCCGCCTCGCAGATCGAGATCCGGGCGTCGTGGACGCCCCGCGAGGGTCTGGGCGGGGTGCCGGACACCGCGGCCCACCTGGCGGCCTGGTGCGACCTGCTGGCGCAGGTCGCCGGCCTGCCGCCGGCCGGTCCGGGCGACGCCTCCGTGGTGACGCTGCCGCAGCGCCGGGGGCCGCAGTCCCGGTGACGTGACACCACCGTCCGGACCACTTCACCCTTGTGGGCGGCCGATTGACCATGTCTTTGTCGATACGACCACTTTCTGTACTCGAATCGCACTCGGACGAACCGACTCGATCTTCGGATGATCGATCGCGTGTCCGAATTGCACGGATTGTTACTCACTAGATCGTGATCATTCTCTAAAGGCGGACGAGTTTGCTGCCGAAGACGACTGTGACCTTGAAAGCACGGTTCGTCCCCGGCTTCCTCCCCACAAGCCGGCCCCGTCCCCCCACCCAGGAGGCCTGGTGTCCGTTCTCCTCGAGCAACCCGCAAGCCTGGTCGCCTACCGCCCGAACAAGCCGACCGCCATGGTGGTCGTGGCCGACCCCCGCGTCCGCTCCACCGTCACCCGCCACCTGTGGGCGCTCGGGGTGCGCGACGTCATCGAGGCCTCGTCCATCGCGGAGGCTCGTCCCCGCATCGGCAACCCCCGCGACATCTGCGTCGCCGACGTCCACCTCCCCGACGGCTCCGGCCTCACCCTGCTGTCCGAGACCCGCGCCGCGGGCTGGCCCAACGGACTCGCCCTCTCCGCCGCCGACGACATCGGCGCCGTCCGCAACGCGCTGGCGGGCGGCGTCAAGGGCTACGTCGTCACCGGCACCCGCACCAACATCGGACTGCCCTCCCGGCCCGGCGCCGCTCCCCTCGGTGCCGCCGCCCGGATGCACCGCCGCCCCCCGGGTGCCCCGAGCCACCCGGGCGGCTACCGGGAGCTGTCCGGCCGCGAGGTCGAGGTGCTGCGGCTGGTCGCGGAGGGCCAGTCGAACAAGGCCATCGGCGTCTCCATGGGCCTGTCCGCCCTGACCGTCAAGAGCCACCTCGCCCGCATCGCCCGCAAGCTGGGCACCGGTGACCGGGCCGGCATGGTGGCCGTCGCCCTGCGCACCGGGATCATCCACTGACCCTCCGGATACCCCTTCCGGCGGAATCACCGTCCACCCGGGCGAACCCCGTGCCGCCCCGGGATGACTGGTTTACGCCCCTCCGGCGCCCATCGGCGGAACGTTCCGTCGACGGGCGCCGTCCACACACGGATACCCTTGACAGGTGACCGACGCCCAAGACACCGCAGCAGACGACGCCCTGCGCATCACCGGAGGCACGCCTCCCGACGACGCCGGATCTTCTGTGACGGAGGCGCCGACCCCCCTGCTGGAACCCCGCGAGGGCATCCCGCCCGTGATCACCGACGAGGCCGCCCTCGCCGAGGTGACCGCCGCCTTCGCCGCCGGCACCGGGCCGGTCGCCGTGGACGCCGAGCGCGCCTCCGGCTACCGCTACGGCCAGCGCGCCTACCTGGTGCAGATGCGCCGCGAGGGCGCCGGCACCGCGCTGATCGACCCCGTCGCCTGCCCGGACCTGTCCGGCCTCGGCGAGGCCCTGTCGGATGTCGAGTGGGTGCTGCACGCGGCCACCCAGGACCTGCCCTGCCTGCGCGAGATAGGCATGGTGCCGACCCGCCTGTTCGACACCGAGCTGGCCGGCCGGCTCGCCGGGTTCCCCCGGGTCGGGCTCGGCGCGATGGTGGAGGGCGTCCTCGGGTACGTGCTGGAGAAGGGCCACTCCGCCGTCGACTGGTCGACCCGGCCGCTGCCCGAGCCCTGGCTGCGGTACGCCGCGCTCGACGTGGAACTCCTCGTCGACCTGCGGGACGCGCTGGAGAAGGAGCTCGACCGGCAGGGCAAGCTGGAGTGGGCGCGCCAGGAGTTCGACGCGATCGCCGCCGCGCCGCCCGCCGAGCCCCGCAAGGACCCCTGGCGCCGTACGTCCGGGATGCACAAGGTGCGCCGGCGCCGGCAGCTGGCCGTCGTGCGGGAGCTGTGGGAGACCCGGGACCGGATCGCCCAGCGGCGCGACGTGTCACCGGGCAAGGTGCTGAGCGACACGGCCATCGTGGAGGCCGCCCTCGCCCTGCCCGGCAGCGTCCACGCGCTCGCCGCGCTGAACGGGTTCGGGCACCGGACGGGCCGCCGGCAGCTGGAGCAGTGGCAGGCGGCCGTGGACCGGGCCAAGGCGCTGCCCGAGAGCGCGCTGCCGCAGCCGGGCCAGCCGGTCACCGGCCCGCCGCCGCCCCGGGCGTGGGCCGACAAGGACCCGGCCGCCGCGGCCCGGCTGTCCGCGGCGCGGGCGGCGGTCTCGGCGCTGGCCGAGCGGGTGACCATGCCGCAGGAGAACCTGATCTCCCCGGACACGGTACGGCGGATCTGCTGGGAGCCGCCGGGGACCGTCGACGCCGATTCCGTGGCCGCCGCGCTCGCCGGGTACGGCGCGCGTCCGTGGCAGGTCGGCCTGGTGACGCCGGTGCTGGTGGACGCGCTGACCGCGCGCGGCGCCTGACCCTTCCGGGTGCCGCCGCGCGCCGTTCCCCCGGACAGCCGTCGCGAGCGTCGAGATCGCGCCAAGATCCTGGGAGGCGCGCGGGGCTCCGTGCTGCTCCCGTACTCCCGTACCGGCCGGCGGTGTGACGTTCACCGCTTGGGGCGGCAGGACTGTGCAGCTACGTTACTCATAAGTAGCATGGGTCCTGAGCGCGCGCTCAGCGCATCGCAGCAGTGCCATCCCGCACCCTGGAGGAGAGCCAATCGTGCCTCGTACCGTCAGGGATGTCGTCTTCGTCGACGGCGTCCGCACCCCGTTCGGCAAGGCGGGCCCGAAGGGCATCTACCACGAGACCCGTGCCGACGACCTCGTCGTGAAGGCGATCCGGGAGCTGCTGCGCCGCAACCCCGGGCTGGACCCGAAGAAGATCGACGAGGTCGCCATCGCCGCGACCACGCAGATCGGTGACCAGGGCCTGACCCTCGGCCGCACCGCCGGCATCCTCGCGGGCCTGCCGCAGTCCGTCCCCGGCTACTCCATCGACCGGATGTGCGCCGGCGCCCTGACGGCCGTGACGACCACCGCAGGCTCGATCGCGTTCGGCGCCTACGACGCCGTCATCGCCGGTGGCGTGGAGCACATGGGCCGCCACCCGATGGGCGAGGGCGTGGACCCCAACCCGCGCTTCGTCTCCGAGAAGCTGGTCGACGAGTCCGCCCTGTTCATGGGCATGACCGCGGAGAACCTGCACGACCGCTACCCGCACATCACCAAGCAGCGCACCGACGAGTACGCGGTGCGCTCGCAGGAGAAGGCGGCCAAGGCGTACGCCAACGGCAAGATCCAGCAGGACCTGGTGCCGATCTCCGTGCGGCGCACCGACCCCCAGGGCGGCGAGACCGGCTGGGGCCTGGTCACCGCCGACGAGCCGATGCGCCCGGGCACCACGCTGGAGAACCTGGCGACCCTCAAGACGCCCTTCCGGGTGCACGGCCGGGTCACCGCCGGCAACGCGGCCGGCCTGAACGACGGCGCCACCGCGTCGATCATCGCGAGCGAGGACTTCGCCCGCGAGAACGGCCTGCCGGTCCGCATGCGCCTCGTCTCCTACGCCTTCGCGGGCGTCGAGCCGGAGGTCATGGGCTACGGCCCGATCCCGGCCACGGAGAAGGCCCTCGCCCAGGCGGGTCTGTCCATCTCCGACATCGGCCTGTTCGAGATCAACGAGGCCTTCGCCATCCAGGTCCTGGCCTTCCTGGACCACTACGGCATCGCGGACGACGACGAGCGCGTCAACCAGTACGGCGGCGCCATCGCCTACGGCCACCCGCTGGCCTCCTCCGGCGTCCGTCTGATGACGCAGCTGGCCCGCCAGTTCGAGGAGCAGCCGCACGTCCGATACGGCCTGACCACCATGTGCGTCGGCTTCGGCATGGGCGCGACGGTCGTCTGGGAGAACCCGCACTTCGAGGGGGACAAGTGAGCACCACCACCGAGCTTCTGAAGCAGGCTTCGGAGCTGTTTCCCGACGAGGTCGTCACGAGTGCGCACGTACGCCACTTCGACCTGCCGTTCGGCGCCGGCCGCTTCGCGCTGATCACGCTGGACAACGGCCTGGACCACACCAAGCCGACCACCTTCGGGCCCGCCTCGCTCGCCAACCTCGACACCGCGATCGACCAGGTGGAGAAGGAGGCCGCCGACGGCGAGATCGTCGGCGCCGGCATCACCGGCAAGCCGTTCATCTTCGCGGTCGGCGCCGACCTCAAGGGCGTCGAGCTGCTGAAGGAGCACGAGCACGCGCTCGCCATCGGCAAGGGCGGCCACGAGGTCTTCAAGCGCCTGTCGAAGCTGGCCGTCCCGACGTTCGCCTACTACAACGGCGCGGCGATGGGCGGCGGCGTCGAGGTCGGCCTGCACTGCTCCTACCGGACCGTCTCCAAGGCGATCCCGGCGTTCTCCCTGCCCGAGGTCTTCCTCGGCCTGGTCCCCGGCTGGGGCGGCTGCACGCTGCTGCCCAACCTGATCGGCGCCGACAAGGCCGTCTCGGTCGTCATCGAGAACTCCCTCAACCAGAACAGGCAGCTCAAGGGCGCGCAGGTCTCAGAACTGGGCATCGCCGACGCCCTGTTCGAGGGCGCCGACTTCCTGGAGCAGTCGCTGCTGTGGACCGCCCAGGTCCTCAAGGGCGACATCACCGTCGAGCGCCCCGCGATCGACCGCGGCGAGGGCTGGGACCAGGCGGTCGCCCGCGGCCGGTCCGTCGCCGACTCCAAGGTGCACGGCGCGGCCCCGGCCGCCTACCGCGCCCTGGACATCATCGCCGCCGCGAAGAACGGCGACCTCCAGCAGGGGTACGACGCCGAGGACCAGGCCCTCGCCGACCTGATCATGGGCGGCGAACTGCGCTCCGGCATCTACGCGTTCAACCTGGTCCAGAAGCGCGGCAAGCGTCCCGCCGGCGCCCCGGACAAGAGCCTGGCCCGCCCGGTCACCAAGGTCGGTGTCGTCGGCGCCGGTCTGATGGCCAGCCAGCTCGCCCTGCTGTTCCTGCGCCGCCTGGAGGTGCCGGTCGTCCTGACCGACATCGACCAGGAGCGCATCGACAAGGGCGTCGGCTACGTCCACGCCGAGATCGACAAGCTGCTCGCCAAGGGCCGCGTCAACCAGGACAAGGCCAACCGCCTCAAGGCCCTGGTCACCGGTGTGCTGGACAAGGCCGAGGGCTTCGCGGACGCGGACTTCGTCATCGAGGCCGTGTTCGAGGAGATCGGCGTCAAGCAGCAGGTGTTCGCGGAGGTCGAGGCGGTCGCCCCGGCGCACGCGATCCTCGCCACCAACACCTCCTCGCTGTCCGTGTCGGAGATGGCGTCGAAGCTCAAGAACCCCGAGCGGGTCGTGGGCTTCCACTTCTTCAACCCGGTCGCGGTGCTGCCGCTGCTGGAGATCGTCCGCGGCGAGCGGACGGACGACGCCTCGCTGGCGACCGCGTTCGCGGTGGCCAAGAAGCTGAAGAAGACCGCGGTGCTGGTCAAGGACGCCCCGGCGTTCGTGGTGAACCGCATCCTGACCCGCTTCATGGGCGAGATCCAGAACGTCATCGACGAGGGCACCCCGGTCGAGGTCGCCGAGAAGGCCGTCGAGCCGCTCGGTCTGCCGATGTCCCCGCTGGTCCTGCTGGAGCTGGTCGGCCCCGCCATCGGCCTGCACGTCTCGGAGACCCTCAACCGGGCCTTCCCGGACCGCTTCACCGTCTCCCCGAACCTGAAGGCGGTCGTCGAGGCCGGCAAGCGCGGCTTCTACGTCTACGACAGCGGCAAGCCGGAGCTGGACCCCGAGGTCGCCGCGCTGCTGAAGCAGGGCGACAGCGTCCTCACCGAGGAGCAGGTGCGGGCCCGGGTGCTGGACGCGGTGGCGCAGGAGATCGGGCTCATGCTCGACGAGGGCGTCGTCGCCGAGGCGCAGGACATCGACCTGTGCCTGATCACGGGCGCCGGCTGGCCCTTCCACCTGGGCGGCATCACGCCGTACCTGGACCGTGAGGGCGTCTCGGAGCGCGTGAACGGCAAGCCGTTCCTGGCGCCGGGCGTGGCGAGCGTGCCCGCGTAACACCCCACCGGTCGCACCCCGGGTGCCCGTGCTCCTGCCGGAGTGCGGGCATCCGGCGTTTCCGCCGCCGTTCCCCCCGCTGGTGGGCCGCCGGCCGGGGCTCACATCTCCTGCCACGCCTCCAGCGCGAGCCCCGGCTCGTCCTTGCGCCGGGTCAGCAGGAGCCGCCCGGTCGACGGGGACAAGAGCGCCGCCACCACCCGGTCCTCCTCGTCGGCCGCGAGACACACCAGCGTGTCCGCCGGGAGCTGCGGGCCCGACTCGGTCCACCAGGCCCCGGCCGACTCCACCTCGGTCGGGTACGCGGCGAACGCGACGCGTCCGCCCGCCGAGCGCTGGGCCAGCAGGGTGCAGTCGTAGCCGTCCAGCGCGCAGCGCACCGCCGCGACCGGGCCGGGGCCCGCCGCCGGCAGCAGGGTGGCCGGCTCGTCGCCGGGGCGCCAGGCGCACAGTCCGCCGGAGGTGTCGGTGTAGAAGACGGTCGTCCGGTCGGGCGAGGTGGCGAGGGCGCGCAGGGTGCCCGGACGTACCGGGGCCCGCAGGGTCTCCCGGAGCACGGGCCGGCCGCCCGGCTCCTCCTGGCGCCAGTACAACAGGCCCTGCGGCACGGCCGCGTACAGCTCGATCGTGCCGGACTCCCCGGTGATCGCGGCGAGTTGGTCGATCACCTCGGCGCCCTCCAGGTCCCGCCAAGGCTCCCAGCCGCCCTTCTCCTTCTGCGCGAGCAGGCTCACCCCGCCGTCGCCGTTCGGCACCAGGACGTGGGCGCGGCCCTGGGCGTCGACGGCGACCGCGGGGGTGCCGGTCCGCCCGCCCTTCTTGCGCGGGTGGCCGACCGGGTTCCAGTCCAGGGCGGCCAGGTGCGGGCGGAAGTGGGTGGAGTGCACGAGCCCGGACTCGCCCTTGGCGGTGGGCCGCCAGGAGACCAGATGGGCGTACCCGTCGGCGCCCCGGCCGACCGCGAGGACGGGGTGCAGCCGCTGGTCGCCGCCGATCCGGCGGGGGGCGGACCAAGGGCCGCCGGGGCCGCGCTCCGCCCGGCACAGGACGGCGTCGCCCGACAGCCGGTAGACGCTGAGCCGGCCGTCTCGGCCGCGGAGGAGCCAGTCGCCGTTCACCGGTTCACTCTAAGACGCCCGGCGGCGGCCCCGGGGCCCGGCCCCCGCCCGCCGCCGTGGCACCCTGGCCGCATGACCGAGCCCCTGGACACCCCGCTCGCCCCGGCCCCGCTGCTGGTGATCGTGGACGGCGCGAACGTCGTCGGTTCGCGTCCCGACGGCTGGTGGCGGGACCGGCGGGGGGCGGCCGAGCGGCTGCGGGACCGGCTGGCGGAGCGGGGTCTGCCCGGGCGGACGGAGCCGGTGGAGATCGTGCTCGTGGTGGAGGGCGCGGCCCGCGGGGTGGCGCCGGTGCCGGGCGTGCGGGTGGAGGCTGCGCCGGGCAGCGGCGACGACCGGATCGTGGAGCTGGCCGAGGAGGGCGCCGGCCGGACCCGCCTGGTGATCACCGCCGACCGTGAGCTGCGGCGCCGGGTGACGGCGCTGGGCGCCGAGGTGGCGGGTCCGCGTACCGTGCTGGGCTGAGCCGCGCCCGCTCCGCCGCCACCCGGGTGTACAGCACCGCCCCGTCCACCCGGCCGGCCCGCGTGTACCCGGCGGCCAGCAGCCGGCGCAGGCTGGGGACGCGGTCGGGGGCGTACGGCCCGCCCCGGGAGTCGTCCACGACGAGGGCCGGGGCGTGTGCGGCCAGTTCCCGGCGGAAGACGGGCCAGGCGCCGGCGACGGCGTACTCCTCGCCGACACGCGGGCCGTCGCGGCCGCCGCTGTAGTTGGTGAGCAGGCCCGCGGTGAGGTAGCGGGTGGCGGGGGTGCGGCCGGCCAGCCAGTACGTCTCCGGGTGTATGCCCCAGACGAGGACCCGGTCGGCGGGCCCGGTGCGCTGGGCGAGGGCGGCGGCGAGCCGCTGGGCGTGCCGGAGTTCGGGGCGCGGGGCGAGCAGGCCCCAGGCGACGAAGAGGGCGCAGGCGCAGGCGGAGACGCGCACGGCGGTCCGGTGCCGGTCCCCGGGCGGGAGCTGGAGCGCGGCGGTCGCCAGGAGGGCCAGCGGCGGGGTGAGCTGGAGGTAGTAGTGGCCGAAGAAGTGGAAGCCGGCGGCGACGGCGGCGGCCGAGGAGGCCAGCCACAGCCACAGCTCGGGCGCCGGGGAGCGGGCGGTGCGCAGCGCCCGTACGACGGGCGGGAGCAGGCCCGCCGACGCCCCGGCCAGCAGCGCGGCGCTGGCGGTCGCGCGGGCCAGCACGTGGAGTGCGGAACCGGTCCAGGAGGCGTAGGCGGCCGAGCCGGTCACCGTCCAGAACAGGAAGTCGGCAGGGCCGGTGAGCAGGGCCGCGAGAAGCGCCGGCAGGGCGCAGCCGGCCGCGAGCCGGGCCGCGTCCGCGCGCGTGCCGCCCCGGTGGTACAGCAGCCAGACCACCGGCAGCAGGACGGCTGCCCCGGTCTGCTTGGTGAGGAACGCGGCGGCGACGGCGGTGCCGGCCGCGCCCCAGCGCTCCCGGTCGGCGCACCACAGGGCGGCGGCCGTGCCGGGCAGCATGAACACCTCGAAGGTGGCGGCCTGCGCGTCCTCGGGGTTGAGGCCGACGGAGATAAGCAGGTACAGCACCCCGGCGGTGCGGCCCGCCCGGTCGCCCCAGCGGCGGCGGGCGAGGGAGGCCAGCGCGACGGCGGTGAGCAGCTGGGCGAGGACGGCGAGGACCCGCAGCGGGGTGAGGGAGTCCGGTCCGCAGAGCGCGAACGCCGCCTGGTACAGCCAGGGCAGCAGCGGTGGTTTGCGGTCCACCACCGTGTCGTACAGCCGGCCGCCCTGGAGCAGCAGCCCGGCCTGTACGGCGAGGTACCCCTCGTCGGGGTTCCACACCGGCCGGAGGAAGGAGGGGATCCGGGTGGCGCAGGCGAGGGCCGCGAGGAGGGGCAGCAGCCGAGGCCAGTACGCCGTCCGGGGGGCCGCGGGCCGTGCGGGGGCGAGCGGGGCGGCGAGCATGGTCGGCACGCTATCCGGCCCCGCGGTCCGTGCCGTGGCGGACATACGGGACCGGCCCACGACGCGTGCGGTCAGGCGGTGTCCCCGCTCGGCGGCCCGGCGGTCCGGGCGGCCGCCTCCTGCTCCCGCTGGCCGAGGCGGCTGTGCGAACGGCCGTAGAGGAAGTAGACGGCGAAGCCGATGACCATCCAGACGGCGAAGCGCAGCCAGGTCTCGGCGGGCAGGTTCAGCATCAGCCACAGCGAGGCGCACACCGACAGGACGGGGATGACCGGGACCCACGGGGTGCGGAACGCGCGGGGCAGGTCGGGGCGGGTCCGGCGGAGGATGACGACGCTGATCGCGACGACGATGAACGCGAACAGCGTGCCGATGTTCACCAGTTCGCCGAGGGTGGTCAGGCTGGTGAAGCCCGCGACGATCGCGATGATGACGCCGAGCAGGATCGTCGGCCGGTACGGGGTGCGGAAGCGGGGGTGGGTGCGCGAGAAGAACCGCGGCAGCAGTCCGTCCCGGCTCATCGCGAAGAACACCCGGGTCTGGCCGAGCAGCAGGATCATGCAGACGGTGATGAGGCCGATGGTGGCGCCGAAGCTGATCACACCCGCGTACCAGGGGTGCCCCGTGGCCTTGAAGGCCTCGGCGAGCGGGGCTTCCACGGACAGCTTCGTGTACTTCTGCATGCCGGTGACGACGATCGACACGGCCACGTAGAGCAGGGTGCAGATGACGAGGGAGCCGATGATGCCGCGGGGCATGTCGCGCTGCGGGTTGCGGGTCTCCTCGGCGGCCGTGGCCACCACGTCGAAGCCGATGAAGGCGAAGAAGACGATCGAGGCGCCGGTGAAGATGCCCATCACGCCGAAGTTCGACGGTGCCCAGCCGAACATCAGCTGGATCAACGGGGCCTTGAGGTTGCCGCCGGCCTGGGCGGGCTGCGCCGGCGGGATGTACGGGTGGTAGTTGACCGTGTTGACGATGAACGAGCCCGCGATGATCACGATGAGCACGACGGTCACCTTGACCGCCACGACCACCTGGGTGACGCGCGCGGACAGCTTCATGCCGACGACGAGCACGGCTGTGAGCGCCAGCACCAGCAGGGCGGCGAAGATGTCGAACCCGAAGCCGTGGGCGTTGTCCCGGCCGCCGAGCACGGCCGGGACGTGCCAGCCGATGTTGGTGTCGAGGAACGACCGGAAATAGCCCGACCAGCCGACGGCGACCACCGCCGTGCCCAGCGCGAACTCCAGGACCAGGTCCCAGCCGATGATCCAGGCGGGCAGCTCGCCGATCGAGGCGTACGAGAAGGTGTACGCGGACCCGGCCACCGGCACGCTGGAGGCGAACTCCGCGTAGCAGAGGGCGGCGAGTGCGCAGGCCACGCCCGCTGCCACGAACGACAGGGAGATCGCGGGGCCGGCGGTCGTCTTGGCGACGGACCCGGTGTAGACGAAGATGCCGGTGCCGATGATGACGCCGACACCGAACACCGTCAGGTCCAGCGCGGACAGGGACTTCTTGAGCGCGTGCTCCGGCTCCTCGGTGTCGAGGATGGACTGCTCGACCTTCTTCGTCCGGAAGAGGGTGCTGCTCACGGGCCTACCTCCCACGCGCTTGTCGTCCTCGACATGATTCGAGAGGGCCGGGGACGTGTAGTCCGGCACAGGCAGGTTCACGCAAAAACGCCGGCTCCGCCACCTGGCGTGGCGGAGCCGGCTCGCGGGAGCGGGTACTTCTAGTCGCGCGCGGGCTCCACGGAGTCCACCGCGGCGGCCGGGCGGTCGAACCGGCCGTCCAGCTTGGCGACCAGCCCGGTGACCTGGCGGGCGATGTCGGGCGCGGTCAGCCCGATCTCGGCGAGCACCTCGGCGCGCGAGGCGTGGTCGAGGAAGCGCGGCGGGATGCCGAAGTCGCGCAGCGGCACGTCCACGCCCGCGTCGCGCAGTGCCTGGGCGATCGCGGAGCCGACACCGCCGACGCGGCTGTTGTCCTCGACGGTGACGACGACCCGGTGCCGCTCGGCCAGCGGGGCCATGGCCTCGTCGACGGGCTTGACCCAGCGCGGGTCGACCACGGTGGTGGAGATCCCCTGCCGGTCCAGCAGGGCGGCGACCTCCAGGCACATCGGGGCCAGGGCGCCCACGGAGACCAGCAGCACGTCCGGGCGTTCGGTGCCGGGCTCGCGGAGCACGTCCATGCCGCCGACCCGGCCCACGGCCGGCACCGCGGGTCCGACGGCGCCCTTGGAGAAGCGGACCACGGTCGGCGCGTCCGCCACGGCGACGGCCTCGCGGAGCTGGGCGCGGACCTGGTCGGCGTCGCGCGGCGCGGCCAGCCGCAGCCCCGGCACGACCTGGAGGAGGGACATGTCCCACATGCCGTTGTGGGAGGCGCCGTCGGTGCCCGTGACCCCGGCCCGGTCGAGCACGAAGGTCACCCCGCAGCGGTGCAGGGCGACGTCCATGAGGACCTGGTCGAAGGCGCGGTTGAGGAAGGTGGCGTACACCGCGAAGACGGGGTGCAGCCCGCCGTGGGCGAGGCCCGCCGCGGAGACGGCGCCGTGCTGCTCGGCGATCCCGACGTCGTACACCCGGTCGGGGAAGCGCTTGGCGAACTTGTCCAGGCCGACAGGCTGGAGCATGGCCGCGGTGATCGCGACGATGTCGTCGCGCTCCTCGCCGAGCCGCACCATCTCCTCGCCGAACACGGACGTCCAGTCGGCGCCGGAGGAGGCGATCGGCAGCCCGGTGTCGGGGTGGATCTTGCCGACGGCGTGGAAGCGGTCGGCCTCGTCCTGGAGTGCGGGCTGGTAGCCGCGGCCCTTCTCGGTCAGGCAGTGCACGATCACCGGGCCGCCGAACCGCTTGGCCCGGGCCAGCGCCGACTCCAGCGCCTCGATGTCGTGCCCGTCGATCGGGCCGACGTACTTCAGGCCCAGGTCCTCGAACATGCCCTGCGGGGCGATGAAGTCCTTCAGCCCCTTCTTGGCGCCGTGCAGCGTCTCGTACAGCGGCCGTCCGACGACCGGGGTGCGGTCGAGGATGTCCTTGGTGCGGGCCAGGAAGCGTTCGTAGCCCTCGGTCGTGCGCAGCGTCGCCAGGTGGTTGGCGAGTCCGCCGATGGTCGGGGCGTAGGAGCGCTCGTTGTCGTTGACGACGATGACGAGCGGGCGGTCCTTGGCCTCGGCGATGTTGTTCAGCGCCTCCCAGGCCATGCCGCCGGTCAGCGCGCCGTCACCGATGACGGCGACGACCCGGCTGTCCCGCTCGCGCAGCTGGTTGGCCTTGGCGATGCCGTCGGCCCAGCCGAGGACCGTGGAGGCGTGGCTGTTCTCGATGACGTCGTGCTCGGACTCGGCCTGCGAGGGGTAGCCCGACAGGCCGCCCTTCATCTTCAGCCGGGAGAAGTCCTGCCGGCCGGTGAGCAGCTTGTGCACGTAGGACTGGTGGCCGGTGTCCCACAGCACCTTGTCCTTCGGCGAGTCGAAGACCCGGTGCAGGGCGATGGTCAGCTCCACCACACCGAGGTTCGGGCCGAGGTGGCCGCCGGTCTTGGAAACCGCGTCGACGAGGAAGGTCCGGATCTCCCCTGCCAGCTGGTCCAGCTCCTCCAGGCTGAGCCGGTCCAGATCGCGCGGTCCCGTGATACGGGTCAGCAGCGGCACCCGTGCCTCCTTGCAGTAGAGCTGATCGAGCTTTGCCGGGCTTGACGAGTCTAATGTTCCGGCTTCGCTGGTGGTGTCCGGGTGCAAGACACGGAGTGCCCGGCACCTCGCGGGGCGCCGGGCACTCGGGTCGTGCGGGTGCGGTTACGCCCGTCCGGCCGACTTCTGGGTCTTGCGGGTCACCGCGTCGATGACGACGGTGGCCAGCAGGACGCCGCCGGTGATCATGTACTGGACCGGCGAGGCGATGCCCTGGAGGGCGAGGCCGTACTGGATCGAGACGATCACCAGCACGCCGAGGAGCGCGTTCCAGGTCCGGCCCCGGCCGCCGAAGAGGGACGTGCCGCCGATCACGGCCGCCGCGATGGCGTTCATCAGCAGGTCACCGCCGCCGGCGCCCTGGTTGGCCGAGGTGATCTTGGAGGCGATGAACAGACCGCCGATGGCGGCGAAGGTGCCGGAGATCGCGTAGACCGAGATCCGGACCGCCGCGACGTTGATACCGGCCCGGCGGGACGCCTCGATGCTGCCGCCGAGCGCGAAGATCTTGCGGCCGTACGCCGTGCGGCGCAGCACGAAGTCCGTGATCACCAGGACCGCCAGGAACAGCACCACGGCCAGGGGCAGGCCCTTGTACTGGTTGAAGACGGCGGCGGCGGCGAAGGCCACGACGGCGAGGAGCACCGTGCGGACGACGATCTCGCTCAGCGGACGGGACGGCACACCCGCGGCCTCGCGGCGGCGGTTGTCGAAGAACGCGGTGAGGAAGAACACCACGACGGCGACGACGGCGAGGCCGTAGGCGGCCGCCACGTCGCTGAAGTAGTAGCCGCTCAGCTTGGCGACCAGGCCGCTGTCGTCCAGGTTGATGGTGCCGTTGCTGCCGAGGATCTGGAGCATGAAGCCGTTCCAGAACAGCAGGCCCGCCAGGGTGACCGCGAAGGCCGGGACACCGACCCGGGCGAAGAAGAAGCCGTGGATCGCGCCCGCGACCGCGCCGGTCAGGATGGCGAGGATCAGCGCCAGCCACTCGGCCATGCCGTGCGTGATGTTGAGGACGGCGAAGGTGGCGCCCGCGACACCGCTGACCGAACCGACCGACAGGTCGATCTCGCCGAGCAGCAGGACGAAGACGATACCGACGGCGATCATGCCGGTGCCGACCATGGCCACGGAGATGTCGGACAGGTTGCCCGCGGTGAGGAAGTTGGAGTTCAGGCTCGCGAAGATCGCCCAGATGACGATCAGGCCGACGACGACCGGGATGGAGCCGAGGTCACCGGCGCGGATCTTGCGCTTGAACTCGCCGACGTAGCCGGCGAAGCCCTGCTCGCGCACGAGCAGCCGGGGGTCGACGGCCACGTCGGAGCCGGCGGCGGCCTCCGGGTTCTCCACGATGTGGGAGCCGGCAGGGGCGGAGGTCTTGTCGATGCTCACTTCTGAGCCTCCCCGTTGCGCGCCGCACGTCGGGTCACGGCGTTGTCCGTGGCACCGGTGATGGCGGAGATGATCTCTTCCTGCGAGGTGGACTTGACCTCGAACACGCCGTTGTTGCGCCCCAGGCGCAGCACGGCGACCTTGTCCGCCACGGCCTTCACATCGGCCATGTTGTGGCTGATGAGGATGACGGCGTGGCCGCGCTCGCGCAGCCGCTCGACCAGGTCGAGGACCTGCGCGGTCTGCTCGACACCGAGGGCCGCGGTGGGCTCGTCGAGGATGACCAGCTTGGGCTCGCCGAGCATGGAGCGGGCGATGGCCACGGTCTGGCGCTGACCGCCGGAGAGCGAGGCGATCGGGATGCGCACGCTGGGGATGCGGATCGACAGCGTGGTGAGCAGCTCACGGGAGCGGCGCTCCATCTCCACCTCGTCCAGGACGCCGCGCTTGCGCAGCTCCCGGCCCAGGTAGAGGTTGCCGACGACGTCGATGTTGTCGCACAGCGCGAGGTCCTGGTAGACGGTCGCGATGCCCAGGTTCTGGGCGTCGTGCGGCTTGCTGATCGAGACGGCCTTGCCGTCCCACTCGATGACGCCCTCATCGATGGGATGCACGCCGGCGATCGTCTTGACCAGCGTGGACTTTCCGGCGCCGTTGTCGCCCACCAGGGCGACCACTTCACCGGCGTGGACCTCAAGCTCGACGTCGGTGAGCGCCTGGACGGCACCGAACCGCTTGGAGACCCCGCGCAACGCCAGCACGGGCGTAGCGGACACGTGAACCATCTCCTTCGCCGCCTGACCCGGCGGGAGGTTGTGCAGAAGTGTGGAAAGGGGGGTCCGTCCGGCGCCCCGCCCTAGCTTTGCGGGGCTGGTGGATGCGGGGCGCCGGAGGGGCTTTGTCACCGCACGCGTCCGCCGGGGGATCCTCGGGGAACGCGGGCGCGGCGAGAGTCGTGCGGGCTGCTTACTTCAGACCGATCTTGTCGCAGGCCGACTTGTACTTGTCGGTGCAGATGTCGCTGATCGTGTAGAAGCCGTCCTTGATGACGGTCTCCTTGATGTTGTCCTTGGTCAGCGAGACGACCGGGACGATGACCGAGGGGACCTGCTTCGTGGTCGGGCTGTCGACCTTGCTCGTGGCGACGGAGTCGAGCTTCTCACCCTTGCCGAGCGCGACGGCCATCTTAGCGGCCACGGCGGCCTCCTGCGGGTAGGACTTGTACACGCTCATGTACTGGTCACCCGTGACGATGCGCTGCACACCGGCGAGCTCGGCGTCCTGGCCGGTCACCGGGACGCTGATGCCCGCGGCCTTGAGGGCGGTGATGATACCGCCGGCCATGCCGTCGTTGGCGGAGTAGACGCCCACGATGTTCTTCTTGCCGAGGGCGGAGATGGCGCCCTCCATGTTGGCGTTGGCGTTCTCCGGCTTCCACTCCTTGGTGTCGTACGACTTGGCGATGTCGACCTTGCCCTTGAGCTCCGCCAGCGCGCCCTTCTTGAAGAAGGCCGCGTTCGGGTCGGTGATCGCGCCGTTCATCATGACGATCTTGGAGGAGGGCTTGGCCTTGGCGCCCAGCGCCTTCAGGAGGGCCTTGCCCTGGGTGTGGCCGACCTCTTCGTTGTCGAAGGAGGTGTAGGCGTCGATCGGGCCCTCGGCCAGGCGGTCGTAGGCGATGACCGGGATGCCGGAGTCCTTGGCCTTCTTGACCGAGCTGGCGATGGCCTTGGAGTCCACCGCGTCCACGATCAGCACGTCGACCTTGTTGGTCACCATCGTGTCGACCTGCTGGTTCTGCGTGGTGGCGTCCTGCTTGGCGTTCGCGTAGACGACCTTGCCCTTGCCGTTCGTCAGGTCCTTGACCTGCTTCTCGATGATGGGCTTGTCGAACTTCTCGTACCGCGCGGTCTGGTTCTCCGGAAGGAGCAGGCCGACCGTGATGTCGTCGCCCTTCTTCGAACCGGAGCCGGTGTGGTCGCTGTTGCCCTTGGACTCCTTGGCACTGCCACAGGCGGCCAGCGAGACGGCCATGGCGCCGGCGGCGACGACAACGGCGGCACGACGCATACGTGCATTCACTTGAGAAACCTCCCTGACGAGGCCGCGTCGTTGCGGCCGAGGTGGCTGGAAGTCAACTCGGCCACACGTGCGACGTCAAGAAGTAAATCCTTAACGAGATGGCAACGGTGCCATCCGTTCTCTAAGTGAAGGCAGGGGCCGCCACCGGCAGCGCCCCCTCCAAAAGGGTCGAATCACCCATCTCGCTGAGCGCGAGGGCGAGCGCCCCCAGCACCTCCGCGCGACCGCCAAGTGCCCCGGGAAGCACGGACAGTTGACGTGCGGCGCTGGGGATGGCGTAGCGACCGACGGACTCCCTGATGGGCCCGAGGACCAGCTCGCCGGCCTCGGCGAGATCGCCGCCGAGGACCACCCGGCTGGGATTGAGCAGGTTGCAGAGATTGGCCACTCCGCTGCCGATGTGCCGGCCCACGTCGGCCACCACACGGCGGCAGCCGGGATCGCCCTCCCTGGCCAGCCGTACGACGCCCTCCATGGTCAGCTCGCCGCCGTGACTCGGCTGGAGCAGCGGGAGCACGTAGCGGGCCGCCGCGAAGGTCTCCAGGCAGCCGCGGTTGCCACAGCGGCAGACCGGGCCGGACTCGTCGAGGGTGATGTGCCCGATCTCGCCCGCCGTGCCGCCCGGGCCGCGGTAGATCTTCCCGTCGATCACCAGGCCGGCGCCCACACCGCTCGCGACCTTGATGTACGCCAGGTCGCGCACGCCCTTGCCGCTGCCCCAGACCAGCTCGCCGAGGGCACCGAGGTTGGCGTCGTTGTCCACGTGCACGGGCACGCCGAGCCGTTCGCGCAGCTCCTCGGCGGGCTTGGTGCCGCCCCAGCCGGGCAGGATCGCGGTCGACCCCAGCGTCCCCGACTCCACGTCGATCGGGCCGGGCACGCCGAGCCCCACGCCGGCCACCTTGGACCGGTCCACCCCGGTCGCCGCGATCAGCCGGCTGACCAGCTGTTCGGCCCGGTCGAAGCCCTGGTCGGCGGAGGCGTCCACGTCCAGCGGCTCGGCCTCCTCGGCCAGCACCTGGTGGGCGAGGTTCCCGACCGCGACACGCAGATGGGTGTGGCCGAAATCGACACCGATGACTATGCCGGCGTCGCCGCTGAGGCTCACGCTGCGGGCCCGCCGCCCGCCCGCCGACGTGGGCGTGACCTCGACGGTCCCGCCGTCCTTCAGTTCCCGCACGATGTTGGAGACGGTCGCGGCCGACAGGCCGGTCGTCCGCGCGATCTCCGCCTGCGTGAGGGACCCGGCCAGGCGCACGGCCCGGACGACCCGCTCCAGGTTGGCTCGGTGCAGTGATGACTGCGACCCTGGAGTCTCCACGACGACCTCCTGAGCGCGGGGCCGCTTCGGCGAGGCCCCGTGTATGTCCAACTAGTGAACTCTAAGCTGAGCCGTTCGGGGTGACTCCCGTCAAGAGGTTGAACCGTTTCCACGGGTTCGGACACACCGGCGCGCGCCGCTCCCGGGGCCGGGAACGGCGTGCGGCCGACGGTCGCGG
Organism: Streptomyces sp. NPDC100445; assembly: GCF_044759735.1. Classification (NCBI taxonomy): domain Bacteria; kingdom Bacillati; phylum Actinomycetota; class Actinomycetes; order Kitasatosporales; family Streptomycetaceae; genus Streptomyces; species Streptomyces sp. NPDC100445. The sequence goes on from NZ_JBIVZV010000009.1 coordinate 75,678, forward strand.
GGCGCGGTTACTTCAGGGTCGCCGAGGTCAGCCCCGCCTGCACCTGGCGCTGGAAGGACAGGTACACCACCAGCATCGGGATCATGGCAATGGTCACACCCGCGAAGAGAACCGGCAGGTCGGCGGCGTAGCCCTGCTGCTGGTTCAGCTGGATCAGGCCCTGGGTGAGGACGTACCGCTCGGGGTCGGAACCGCTCTGCGGCTGCATGAGGACCGTGGGCAGGATGAACTGGTTCCACTGACCCAGAGTGTTGAAGATCCCCACGCTGACCAGTCCCGGCTTGGCCATGGGCAGCATCACCTGGAAGAACGTCCGGGTGTGCGAGGCGCCGTCCAGGACCGCCGCCTCGAAGACCGCGGTGGGCAGGGTCCGGAAGAAGGCGTGCATGAAGAAGACCGTGAACGGCATCGAGTAGGCGATGTAGACCAGGACCAGCCCCTGGTAGGTGTTCAGCATGTCCAGCCGTTTGACCATGAAGAACAGCGGGACCAGGGCCAGGAACACCGGGAACATCGCGCCGGCGACGAAGAAGTAGTACAGCAGCCGGTTGCCCGGGAACGGGTACCGGGCCAGCACGTACGCGGCCATCGACCCGAGGAGCATGGTCAGCGGCACGGAGAAGACCAGGACGATCAGGGTGTTCAGGAAGTAGTCGCCGATGCCCTTGTCCCAGGCCCGGGCGAAGACGTCCAGGGACCAGTGCCGGGGCCAGCCGAAGGCCGAGCCACCGATCTGGGCGTCGGTCTTGAAGGAGCTGAGCACCAGCCACACCAGCGGCAGCACGATCAGCAGGGCCCACAGGGCGAGGAAGCCGTGGGAGAAGGCGTTCAGGACCACGCCCTCGCCGCGCCGGCCGCCGGAGCGGGGGGTGGCCCCGGCGACGGGCCGCTCGGCCGGCGCGGGGGCGGTTTCCTTGACGGGTGTGCTCATCGTCGTCTCTCCCGCTCAGAACTCGATGCGCTCACGGCGGGTGGCGCGCAACGTGACCACGGACAGGACCAGCGTGAGCAGGAGCATGACGACGCCCATGGCACAGGCGTAGCCGCTCTTGCCGTAGTACAGGAAGTTGCGCATCATCACCGTCGACATCACGTCGCTGTGGTGGTCGGGACCGCCGCCGTAGGCGCCCATGTTCTGGGTCATGGCCGAGACCAGGACGAACATGTCCATGGCGACGATGCCGAGGTAGACCCAGGCGGTCTGCACCGAGTCCCACAGCAGCGGCAGGGTGATGCGGAAGAAGGACTGGCCGCGGCTCGCCCCGTCGATCAGGGCGGCCTCGTAGATGTCGCGCGGGACGGACTGCATCGCGGCGGAGAACAGCACCAGGTAGAAGCCGACGCCGTGCCAGACCACGACCAGCATCAGCGCCCAGAGCACCATGTTCGGCTCGTTGAGCCATTCCACGGGGTTGTCGGCGTCGACCAGACCGGTCTTGATCAGCAGGCCGTTGAGCAGGCCGCCGCCGTCGCTGCGGTACACGGCGTTGAAGAGCACCGCGAGGATCGCCAGCGACAGCACCTGCGGGAAGAAGTAGAGGATCTTGTAGAACGCCGCTCCGGCCACTCCCCGCACCCCGCCGGCCCGGCTGCGTCCGCCCGCGTTCAGCATGAACGCGAAGAACAGGGCGAGCAGGATCGTGATCACCGGGATGAAGACCAGGAAGAGGATGTTGTGCCAGACGGCCTCCAGGAAGATGTCGTCCTGGAACAGCGCCCGGTAATTGGCCAGACCGACGAAGCCGAAGGTCTGCGACTCGCCCTTCCAGTCGGTCAGCGAATAACCGATGGTCTGGATGTACGGCCAGATCACGAAGATCAGATAAAGCGCCACGGGGACCAGGAGAAACCCCGCGACGAACCGGTACTGCCCTTTGCGCATACCTGCCCCTGACATTCTCGGCCCGTACCGGCGCCCCGGGGAGCGCGGGGAACCACGGCCCGCCACGACGGCCGGCGTCCGCGGTCGCCCCCCGCGTCCCGGGGGCGGTCCGGCGGACCTGAGGTCTTTCGTTCGGATCATGCCGGGCTCACGGGCCCTGGCACCGCGCCTCACCGCGTTGTCGTCGGTTGCCATGGTTCCGCCATGACGCCCTCCTCCGCCTTGCGATCCACGGCACCAGCCCCCGCTCCCTGATCCGGCCCGATCCGAACGAAAGACGCTAGTCCCGGTGGTTCTTCTTCGACGCGGGGTCCTTGGCCTGCTTGTCCACCGCGGCCTGACACCGTTTCAGCCACTCCTTCGGCTGGATACGCCGGGCCATCAGCTCGTTGGACGCGGCCTCGATGGCGGTGCCCATCTCGCCGTACCACTCGGTGTACAGGTAGCGGAAGGTGTGGTCCCCGGCCGCCTTGGAGGCCTCGACCGTGGACTGGGTGCCCGGGCGCAGCCGGACGTCCGGGTCGACGCCGTCCTTGAGGATGGTGAGCGAGTTGGCCTGCTTGGCGAAGAGCGTCGACCACTCCTTGGACAGCATGCGTCGCATGAACTCCTTGGCCGCCGGCAGGTTCCGGGCCTTCGACGGGATGACGAAGGGCTCGCCCGAGCCCGCCCGGATCGCCTCGAACGGCAGGACGCTGCCGGAGAGCAGCGGCATGGGCAGGAACTTCATGTCGAAGTCCGTCGGGGTCTGCTTGAGCTGCTCGTTCTCCAGCCAGGAGCCGCAGGTGATGAAGGCGGCCTTGTACTGGTTCCAGCGGGTCTGCGACTCGGTGTGGGTCAGACCGTTCGTGCCGGGCATCAGGTAGCCCTTCTCGACGACCTCGTAGACGGCCTCGACGGCGGCCCGCGCGGCGTCGGAGCCGACGAACGCCCTGGGGTCCAGGTTGTCGATGGCCTTCATGGCGTCCAGACCGCCCTTCTTGGCGATCAGGTCCATGATGGCGACGTTGATGTAGTACGGGTACTTGCCCTGGTGGGCGAGGCCGCCGATCCCCTGCGACCGGGCGTCCTTGCACACGGCGAGGAAGTCGTCCCAGGTCTTGGGCGGCTGCCAGCCCTTGTCCCGGAAGAGTTTGCCGGAGTACCACAGGCCCCAGACGGTGTAGATGTAGTTCAGCGCGACGATCTTGCCCTCCTGGAGGCCCGGGTCGAGCGTGCCGGGGATGAGGGTGTCGCGGACCTTGCGGGCCGGGTCGTCGACCGAGGGCGCGTCCAGGACCTCGGCGAGGTCGAGGAGCTGGCCGTTCTTGTACAGGACATCGATGTTGATCTTCTGGGCGCCCGAGTCGTCCACGATGTCCGGCGGGTTGCCCGCGTTGAAGCGCGGCTGGAGCTTGCCGGTGATCTCCTGGGTGCCGGTGTGGCTGGAAGTGACCCCGAGCTTCTTGTCGAAGTCGGCCTCCCACGCCTTGGCGTAGTCGTCGCCGTAGCCGCCCTTGAAGACGACGACGTCCAGCTTGCCGCCCTTCGCGGCGCCGAAGGGGTTGTCCTTGGACGTCTTCCCCTTGGCGGTGCCGCCACCGGAGTCGTCGCCCCCGCCGCTGGCGCATGCGGACAGCAGGCCCATCGCCGGGACACCGGCCAGGCCGAGTGCGGCGGACCGGGTGATCAGCGCGCGGCGGCCGACGCCCGCGCGGTCGTGGTCCCCCTCGGAAGTGGATCCCATGCTCAAGTCCTCGCCTTCTCCAGGAGGCGGTGAACCGGATCCTGCCCGGCACCGCGGTCGGGTCAAGCTGGGTGGTGCGGGAAGTACGCAGTACGTGTGCTGCCGGGAGAGCGATTCTGTACCGGGCGCCGACAGGTATAGTCCACTTTCCGCCGACGGAGCAAGATCGAGCGCAAGGTTGGCCTCGGGTCTTTTCCGAGTTGAGACCTCGCGGAAATATGCGGCGCCGATGTGCGGCATCCCCGGAAAACCAACGGCATAACGCCCTGAATGCCACAGCCAACACCCTTGACATCTCCGGCCACTTGACCACCTACTGGTTTCTGCGCCCCGTAACTGACAACGTTGTCCGGCAGAGGGTGCAGGAGGGGAATTCCGTAGATGCAGCGGAGAACTCGGCACAGCTGGGGTCCGGCGGCCGTCCTCACGGCCGCCTTTGTCATGGCCGTCGGCGCGCAGGGCGCGGCGGTCGCCCTGCCGGCGCGGGCCGCGGCGGCCGACCGGGAGTTCGCGTCCTCGTTCGAGGCGGGCGATCCGGCGCCGGACTGGCTGAACACCGTCGACACCGGGCCGGACGGCGGCAAGCGCGCCTCGGGTGTCGACGGCGGGTACAGCACCGGCATCCCGGGCAACGTCACCGACCACGTCACCGACGTACGGGCGAGCGGCGAGAACCCGGGCGCCGGCGAGGTCAAGGAGAACCTCGTCGACGGCGAGCCCGGCACCAAGTGGCTGACCTTCGCGCCCACCGGCTGGGCGGAGTTCGACCTGGACAAGCCCGTCAGGATAACGACGTACGCCCTCACCTCGGCCAACGACTACGCCGAACGGGACCCTGCGGACTGGACGCTGCGGGGCTCCACCGACGGCAAGGACTGGAAGACCCTCGACACCCGCTCGGGCGAGACGTTCGCCGAACGGTTCCAGACCAGGTCCTACGACCTCGCCGAACCGGCCGAGTACCGGCACTTCCGGCTGGAGGTGACCCGGAACCACGGCGCCCCGGACCTCCTCCAACTCGCCGACGTGCAGTTCTCCACCGGCGGCGGGGGCGGTCCGGTGCCGCAGGACATGCTGACCCTGACCGACCGGGGCCCGAGCGGCTCGCCGACCGCCAAGGCGCGGGCCGGATTCACCGGGCAGCGGGCGCTGCGCTACGCCGGACGGCACACGGCGGCCGGGCGGGCGTACTCGTACAACAAGGTCTTCGACGTGGACGTGAAGGTCGGCCGCGACACCCGGCTGTCCTACCGCGTCTTCCCCTCGATGGCCGACGGCGACCGCGACTACGACGCCACCTACGTCTCCCTCGACCTGGCCTTCACCGACGGCACCTACCTGAGCGGCCTCGGCGCGCGGGACCAGCACGGCTTCCCGCTCTCGCCGCGCGGACAGGGTGAGTCGAAGTCGCTGTACGTCAACCAGTGGAACGAGGTGGACGCGCGGATCGGCGCGGTGGCGGCGGGCCGGACGGTCGACCGCATCCTGGTGGCGTACGACTCCCCCGCCGGCCCGGCGAAGTTCCGCGGCTGGATCGACGACGTGTCGCTGCGGCCCGTGGCACCGGAGCGGCCGAAGGCGCACCTGTCGGACTACGCCCTGACCACCCGCGGCACCAACTCCAGCGGCAGCTTCTCGCGCGGCAACGACTTCCCCGCGACAGCCCTGCCGCACGGTTTCAACTTCTGGACGCCGGTCACCAACGCCTCCTCGCTGAGCTGGCTATACGAGTACGCGCGCGCCAACAACGCCGACAACCGGCCGACCGTCCAGGCGTTCAGCGCGAGCCACGAGCCGAGTCCGTGGATGGGCGACCGGCAGACCTTCCAGCTGATGCCGTCGGCCGCGTCCGGCACCCCGGACACCGGGCGCGAGGCCCGGGCGCTGCCCTTCCGGCACGAGAACGAGACCGCGCGGCCCTACTACTACGGCGTCCGCTTCGACAACGGCCTCAAGGCCGAGATGACACCGACCGACCACGCGGCCGTCCTCCGCTTCACCTATCCCGGTGACGACGCGAGCGTGCTCTTCGACAACGTCACCGAGCAGGCCGGCCTCACGCTCGACAAGGAGCACGGCACCGTCACCGGCTACTCGGACGTCAAGTCGGGGCTGTCCGCCGGCGCGACCCGGCTGTTCGTGTACGGCGAGTTCGACAAGCCGGTGACGGACGGCTCGTCGAGCGGGGTGAAGGGCTTCCTGCGCTTCGACGCGGGCGCCGACCGCACCGTCACCCTGCGGATCGCGACCTCGCTCATCGGCGTCGACCAGGCGAAGGACAACCTGCGCCAGGAGGTCCCGGACGGCGCGTCCTTCGACACGGTGAAGGCACGGGCCCAGCGCGTCTGGGACCGGCTGCTCGGCAAGGTCGAGGTGGAGGGCGCGACCCCGGACCAGCTGACCACGCTGTACTCCGGGCTGTACCGGCTGTACCTCTACCCCAACTCCGGTTTCGAGAAGGCCGGCGGCCGCGACCGGTACGCCTCACCGTTCTCCCCGATGCCGGGGCCGGACACCCCGACGCACACCGGCGCGAAGATCGTGGACGGCACGGTGTACGTCAACAACGGCTTCTGGGACACCTACCGCACCACCTGGCCGGCGTACTCGTTCCTGACGCCCACCCAGGCGGGCCGGATGGTCGACGGGTTCGTGCAGCAATACAAGGACGGCGGCTGGACCTCCCGCTGGTCCTCGCCCGGCTACGCCGACCTGATGACCGGCACATCCTCGGACGTGGCGTTCGCCGACGCCTACGTCAAGGGCGTGCGGTTCGACGCGGCGGCGGCGTACGACGCGGCCGTGAAGAACGCCACCGTCGTCCCGCCGATGCCGGGCGTCGGCCGCAAGGGCATGAGCACCTCCCCCTTCCTCGGCTACACCGGCACCGGCACCCCCGAGGGCCTGTCCTGGGCGATGGAGGGCTACGTCAACGACTACGGCATCGCGAGGATGGGCGAGGCGCTGTACAAGAGGACGGGCCACCAGCGCTACCGGGAGGAGTCGGCGTACTTCCTCAACCGGGCGCGGGACTACGTGAAGCTGTTCGACTCCCGGGCCGGCTTCTTCCAGGGCCGGGACGCCGAGGGCCACTGGCGGGTGGACTCCGACCGGTACGACCCGCGCGTGTGGGGCTACGACTACACCGAGACCAACGGCTGGGGCTACGCCTTCAGCGTCCCGCAGGACAGCCGGGGCCTGGCCAACCTCTACGGCGGCCGCGAGGGCCTCGCGGACAAGCTCGACACCTACTTCGCCACCCCGGAGACGGCCTCGCCGGACTACGTCGGCTCCTACGGCGGGGTCATCCACGAGATGACCGAGGCGCGTGATGTCCGCATGGGCATGTACGGCCACTCCAACCAGGTCGCGCACCACGTCCTCTACATGTACGACGCGGCCGGCCGGCCCTGGAAGACGCAGGCCGGCGTCCGCGAGGCACTGTCCCGGCTCTACACCGGCAGCGAGATCGGGCAGGGCTACCACGGCGACGAGGACAACGGCGAGCAGTCGGCCTGGTACCTCTTCTCCGCGCTCGGCTTCTACCCGCTGGTGATGGGCAGCGGCGAGTACTCCATCGGCTCCCCGCTCTTCAAGCAGGTCACCGTGCACCTGGAGAACGGCCGCGACCTGGTGGTGAAGGCGCCGCGCAACAGCGCCAGGAACGTCTACGTCCAGGGCGTCCGGTTCGACGGCCGTCCCTGGACCTCGACCTCGCTCCCCCACTCGCTGCTGTCCAGGGGCGGGGTGCTGGAGTTCGCCATGGGCGCCGAGCCCTCGACGTGGGGCACGGGCAAGGACGCGGCACCGGTCTCCGTCACCCGGGACGACAAGGTGCCGGCGCCCAGGTCGGACGTCCTGAAGGGCGAGGGCCCGCTCTTCGACGACACCTCGGCGACGAGCGCCACGCTGGTCTCGGCGGACCTGCCGGTCCAGGGCGCCGTGCGGCCGGTGCAGTACACGCTGACCTCGGCGGACCACACCCGGGCGCCGACCGGCTGGACCCTCCAGGGCTCCACCGACGGCACGGACTGGCGGACCCTGGACCACCGTTCCGGTGAGACGTTCGCCTGGGACCGGCAGACCCGCGCCTTCACCGTCGCCGCGCCCGGCACGTACACGAGGTACCGCCTGGTCCTGGACGGCGAGTCGGCCCTGGCGGAGGTGGAACTGCTGGGCTGACCGCCCGGGACACGAGGCAGGCGGCCCGCCCCCCGGGAAGGGGGCGGGCCGCCTCGCCGCGCGGGGCTCAGCCGGTCGCGAGGGCGAACACGTGCAGGCCCCGGTCGTGCGGGAGTGTCACGCTCGCGACGGCCCGGCCCGCCGGGGCCCGGTACGGCTCGGTGGCGAACACGTACGTCGGCACCGGGTCCCGGTCCGCGCCCGTGACGTTGCGGTACGCGGTCCGGGCGACGACCTGGTTGCCGTACCGCACGGCGCCGCCCCCGCCGCCCAGGGTCCAGTCGGTGAAGGCCAGGGCGACCGTGCCGGTGGTGCCGTCGGTGTAGGTGACGGTGGCGGCGGCACTGCGGTCGCCGTCGACCGCGCTGCCCACGAAGGCCAGCCGTTGCGCGGGCTCCGCCAGCCGGACGGTCTGCCCGTCGGCCGTGGCGTTGTCGGGGCGGCCGCCGGGTGAGGCGGGCCAGGTGAACGCCAGTGAGCCGACGGTGCCCCGGGCGCCCCCGGTGAGCCCGGCGGCGGCGAGCGCCTGGCGTGAGTAGCTCCAGCCGCCGCCGTCGAAGTCGGCCTCGCCGTGGTCGCCGGAGTCGTCGGACACGCCCGTGTCGTCGTAGGCGGCGAGCAGCGTGCCCGGGGCGGCCACGGTGAGGGTCACCGGCTGCCGGGCGGAGGTGCCGCCCGCGGTGACCGTGACGGTGACGTCGGCGAAGCCCTGCCCGGCGTCCGGGGCCGCCGTGAGCGTGATCGCGCGGGCGCCGCCGGTGACCGTGCCCGCGGCGGGCGTGGCCGTGATCCCGGGCGGGGTCTGCACCCGGAACCGCGCCCGCGGGCCGGCGCCGCCGGCCAGGGACCGTGCCCGGACGGTGACCGTCGTGCTGTCGCCGGGCGCGAGGGTGGCGGCGGTGGGTCCGACACCGGTCAGGTACGGCCGCTCGCCCTGCCGGAAGGACGGCGGCGGGCTGTCCGCGCCCCAGGCGCGGTCCGGGGTGCGGCCGAGGGTGTAGTCGAGCCGGCCGCCGTCCCGGACGAAGGAGGCGGGCAGCCAGGGGCGGTCGCCGGGGCGGCCGTCGACCCGCAGGGACCGTACGTACGGTGCGTCGGCCGCCGCTCCGGCCGCGTGCACGGAGATGTCGTCGCCGTGCGGGCGGCTGATCTCGATGCGCTCGAACAGCGGTGAGGCGAGGACCAGTTCGGCCCGCGACGGCACCTGCGGGTACATGCCGAGGGCGGAGAAGACGTACCAGGCCGACATCGCGCCGAGGTCGTCGTTGCCCGGGATGCCACCGGGCCGGTCGGACCAGAGCCGCCGCATCGCCGCGCGGACGGTCTCCTGCGTCTTGTACGGGGCGCCCGCGTAGTCGTACAGGTACGGGACGTCGATCGACGGCTCGTTGTCCAGTTCGGCCTCGGTGCCGTCGCCGCCGGTGAACGCCCAGTCGCCGCGGGCGTCGTGGAAGAAGTCGTCCAGCCGGGCCAGCGCCCGCTCCCGGCCGCCGAGCGCCGCGAAGAGGCCCGCAGGGTCGTGCGGGACCATCCAGGTGTACTGGGCCGCGGTGCCCTCCACGAAGCCGCGTCCGGTGTCCGGGGTGAAGCCGGGCACCCAGCTGCCGTCGGCCCCGCGGTCGGCCATGTAGGCGCCGCCGGGCGCGGCGGCGATGTCGAGGTTGTTCTCCCACCACTGCGCGCGGCGGGCGAAGCGGGCCCGGGTGTCCCTGTCCCCCGCCGCGCGGGCGAGCTCGGAGATCGCGAAGTCCGCGGTGGACATCTCCAGGGTCTCCGCGGCGCCGCCCCAGGCGTTGGACACGCTGGGCATGTAGTGCAGCTTCAGGTACTTGTCGAGCGAGGGGCGCTGGCCGGCGGAGAGCACGGGCCTGCCGGCCGCGGACAGGTCCTCCGGGGTGGGCACGGTCGCCGCCCCGACCAGCGAGCGCAGGGCGCCCTTCAGGTCGAACCCGGTGCCGCCGAAGGCGCGGATGCCGGCCAGCGCGGTCGCCGCCGGGTCGCCGTTCATGACGTGGGTGCCGCTCGCGCCGTGCAGCCAGCGGTCCCAGACGCCGTGGTTCTGCCGGGCCAGGGTGTACAGCGAGCGGGCGATGTCGGAGCCGGTGTCCGGGTCGAGCAGGGTGAGGAGCTGGAGCTGGCCGCGGTAGACGTCCCAGCCGGAGAAGGTCCCGTACTGCGCGTGCCGGTGGCGCCCGGCACCCCGGCCGTCCCCGCCGCCGACGGTGTGCACCCGGCCGTCGGACCCCCGGTAGCCGCCGTCGGCGTCGCTGATGACGTTGGGGTGCAGCAGCGCGTGGTACAGCGCGGTGTAGAACGTGGTGCGCTCGGCGTCCGTGCCGCCGCCCACCCGGACGGCGCCGAGCCGCTCGCGCCAGGCGCGCCGGGCCGCGTCGCGGACGGCGTCGAACGTGCGGTCCGGCGGGTTCTCGGCGGCGAGGTTCGCCTCGGCCGCGGCCCCGCTGACGTAGGAGATGCCGACCCGGGCGGTCACCGGACCGTCGCCGGGCGCGAACTCGACGTACCCGCCCGCGCCCTTGCCCGCGACGGGCCGGCCGCCGTGCGAGAAGCCGCCGGTGCCGCCGGACGCCTCCCGGGAGCCGGGCCGGAGCGTGTCGTCGTGCCAGGTGCCGGTGGCCCGGAAGGCGCGGTCGAAGCGGGCGGTGAAGTGCAGGGTGTAGTAGGCGCGGCGGCCCTCGGGATCGAGGTAGCCGCAGAAGTTCCCGGAGGTGACCGAGCCGGAGACGGTGCGGGTGTCGGGGTCGATGGAGACCTCCGAGTCCTCGGACCCCACCTCGGAGTCGGAGGTGCGCACCAGCAGGGAGGCGGGCGAGCCGGCCGGGAAGGTGAAGCGGGCGGAGCCGGTGCGGGCGGTGGCGGCGAGGTCGGCGGTGACCCCGGAGGCCAGGGCGACCTTGTAGTGGCCGGGTTCGGCGGTCTCGTCGTCGTGGCGGAAGTCGGAGGCGTAGACGGCGTTCGTCGTGTCGCTCGCCGGGGAGGAGGTGACCTCGCCGGCGTACGGGAAGAAGGGGATGTCGCCGCTGCCGCCGGCGCAGCCGGTGCCGGACATGTGGGTGAGGCTGAAGCCCCGGACGCGGGTGGCGTCGTACTGGTAGCCGCCCGGGGCGGCCGTCCTGGTGGCGTCGCCGCGGGTGTTCTCCGGGCTCCAGGAGAGCATGCCGAAGGGCACGACGGCGCCGGGGAAGACGTCGCCGCCGCCACTGGTGCCGATCAGCGGGTCGACGTACGGCGTGGGGTCCTCGACGAGACGGGGTGGCGCGGCGGACGCCGCGCGGTCGGGGGTTGCGTGGGCGGGTGTCGCGGTGCCGGCGGTCGCCAGGAGCGCGGCCAGCAGCAGGGACGTGGGTCGTAAACGCATGACGCGGCCCTTCCTCCTCACGGACGGGTCGCGCACACGGGTCGCACAAGCCGCAGGGACAGTAGCGTGGGTCAGCGGTACCACGGAAGACCGCCCGCGTCCGGGCAGGCGCGCTCCCGCCTCACCCGGCCGGACCGGTCAAGTGGCTTGACATCGTTGTCCGTTGCGGCGGTAGAGTCAGGTACACACCTTTGACAACGATGTCGCGCGGCCACGGCGGCGCACAAGCCACGCACGGTCCCGGCCCTCCCCGGGAGGATGTCACCCCGCTCCCGCCGGGGGCCGTTTGGCCCGTCGGGCGGGGCGGGTGGATGCTGGACAGCAGACGCCGGACCCGGGACACCGAGCCCCGGGACGGCCCCGGACCGTCCATCTCGTGGACGGGCCATAGCCAGCCCGAAATCCCCAGTGCTACAAATACCGCATGCCGGACACATCTGCCCGATTCAGGCGCCTCGCATGGCGCACTGTGATCGGCAAAAGTCCCCGCAGCGTCGCCGGCCAGGTCTTCCTGCTCCAGGTGGCGCTGGTGGTGCTGCTCGTGCTCTGTGCCGTCCTCGCCCTCGTGCTCCAGTCGCGGCGGGACACCACCACGGAGGCCCGGCGCCGGTCCGTCGCCGTCGCCGAGACCTTCGCCCACGCCCCGGGCCTCCAGCAGGCGCTGGAGCGGCCCCATCCGTCCGTGGTGCTCCAGCCGCTCACCGAGGCGGCGCGCAAGACCGCCGGCGTCGACTTCATCGTGGTCATGGACACGCACGGCATCCGGTACACCCACCCGATACCCAGCCGGATAGGCAAGCGGTTCGTGGGCACCATCGGCCCCTCGCTCGCCGGGAAGGTCTACACCGAGAGCGTCCACGGGCCGCTCGGCCACGAGGTGCAGGCCACCGTGCCCGTCGACGACGACCGCGGCAAGGTGATCGCCCTCGTCTCCGCCGGCCTGAAGGTCCGGCACGTCACCAGCGAGCTGGACCGGCAACTGCCGATCATCCTGGGCGCCGGGGCCGGCGCGCTCCTGGTGTCGACCGGCGGGACGGCGCTGGTGGGCCGCCGGCTGCGGCGGCAGACCCACAGCCTCGCCCCTGACGAGATGACCCGCATGTACGAGCACCACGACACGGTCCTGCACTCGGTGCGCGAGGGCGTGCTCATCGTGGGCCCCGACGGCCGGCTGCTGCTCGTCAACGACGAGGCCCGACGCCTGCTGGAGCTGCCCGCGAACAGCGAGGGACGCACGGTGCACGAGCTGCCCGACCTCGAACCGGCGACGGTGGAGCTGCTCGCCTCCGGGCGCGAGGCCACCGACGAGGTGCACTTCGCCAAGGGCCGGCTGCTCGCGGTCAACCAGCGCCCCACCGACCGGGCCGGCGGCCCCGGGGGCACCGTCGTGACGCTGCGCGACTCCACCGAGCTCCAAGCCGTGTCCGGCCGCGCCGAGACCGCCCGGGAGCGCCTGGAGCTGCTGTACGACGCGGGGCTGTGCATCGGCAGCAGCCTGGACGTCGTCCGCACCGCCGACGAGCTGGCACGGGTCGCCGTCCCCCGCTTCGCCGACTTCGTCACCGTCGACCTCGCCGACGCCGTGCTGCACGGCGAGGAACCCGCGCCGGCCGCGCGGGACACCATGCCGGCGGCGACGGACATGCGGCGGGTCGCGGTGAGCGGCATCCGGGACGACCACCCGCTCTACGAGGAGGGCCGGCTGATCGACTTCCTGCCCTCCACCCCGCAGGCGCGCGGCTACGGCGCCGGACGCTCCGAACTGGTCACGGACCTGTCGGCGGCCGACGGCTGGCGGGTGCAGGACCCGGAGCGGACCCGGCAGATCCTGGACTACGGCATCCACTCGCTGATCGCCGCCCCGATCCAGGCGCGCGGGGTCGTGCTGGGCATGGCCAACTTCTGGCGCGCCAAACGGGAGGCCTTCGACGCGGAGGAGCTGTCCCTGGCGGACGAGCTGGTGGCCCGTGCCGCGGTCAGCATCGACAACGCCCGCCGCTACACCCGGGAACACGCCCTCGCGGTGACGCTCCAGCGCAGCCTGCTGCCGCGGGCCCTGCCCGAGCAGAGCGCGCTCGACGTCGCCTACCGCTACCTGCCGGCGCAGTCCGGGGTGAGCGGTGACTGGTTCGACGTGATCCCACTGCCGGGCGGCCGGGTCGCGCTGGCCGTCGGCGACGTGGTCGGGCACGGCCTGCACGCCGCCGCCACGATGGGCCGGCTGCGGACCGCGGTGCACAACTTCTCCACCCTCGACCTGCCGCCCGACGAGCTGCTCCACCACGTGGACGACCTGGTCGGCCGCATCGACCAGGACGAGGCCGACGCGGACACCACCGAGATCGTCGGCGCCACCTGTCTGTACGCGATCTACGACCCGGTGACGCGGCGCTGCGTCATGGCCCGGGCCGGCCATCTGGCGCCCGCGCTGGTCCATCCGGACGGCAGCGTCGTCTTCCCCGACCTGCCGGCCGGTCCGCCGCTGGGCCTGGGCGGCATGCCGTTCCAGACGGCCGAGCTGGAGCTGGCCGAGGGCAGCCAGCTCGTGCTGTACACCGACGGCCTGGTCGAGGACCGCGCCCGGGACCTGGACGTGGGGCTGGAGCTGCTGCGCCGGTCGCTGGCCGGCCACCCCGACCGGTCGCCGGAGGAGAGCTGCCGGGCGGTGCTCCGGGAGCTGCTGCCCGAGCGCCCCAAGGACGACGTGGCCCTGCTGGTCGCCCGCACCCGGGCGCTGCCGCCCGAGCAGGTGGCCGACTGGGACGTGCCGCGCGACCCGGCCGCCGTGTCGCGGATGCGCGGTGCCGTCTCCGACCGGCTGGAGGAGTGGGGGCTGTCGGAGCTGGGCTTCGGGATGGAACTGGTGCTGAGCGAGCTGATCACCAACGCCATCCGGTACGGCTCCGACCCCGTCCACGTACGGCTGATCCGCGACCGCACGCTGATCTGCGAGGTGGCCGACGGCAGCAGCACCTCACCGCACCTGCGGTACGCCGCGACGACCGACGAGGGCGGCCGGGGACTGTTCCTGGTCTCCCAGCTGGCCGAGCGCTGGGGCACCCGGTACACCCCGCACGGCAAGGTGATCTGGGCGGAGCTGGCGCTCCCGGACCTGTCGGCGCTCCTGGCGGAGTGAGCGGGCCGGCGACGGCGAGGGCCGCACCCCCGGCTCGGGGATGCGGCCCTGGACGGCTGTGCCGTACCGCCGGCTCGTCCTGCCGCCCGACCGCTTACTTGCGGATCAGGCTGCGCAGCACGTACTGCATGATGCCGCCGTTGCGGTAGTAGTCGGCCTCACCGGGGGTGTCGATGCGGACGACCGCGTCGAACTCGACACCGGTGTCGGTGGTGACCTTGACCGTGCGCGGCGTGGTGCCGTCGTTCAGCTCGGTCACGCCGGCGATGGAGAAGGCCTCCTCACCGGTCAGGCCGAGGGACTCCGCGTTCTGCCCCTCCGGGAACTGGAGCGGCAGGACGCCCATGCCGATGAGGTTCGAGCGGTGGATGCGCTCGTACGACTCGGCGATGACGGCCTTCACACCGAGCAGCGCGGTGCCCTTGGCCGCCCAGTCACGGGACGAGCCGGACCCGTACTCCTTGCCGGCCAGGACGACCAGCGGCACGCCCTGCTCGATGTAGTTGCGGGAGGCGTCGTAGATGAAGGAGACCGGGCCGCCGTCCTGGGTGAAGTCGCGGGTGTAGCCGCCCTCGGTGCCCGGCGCGATCTGGTTGCGCAGGCGGATGTTGGCGAACGTACCCCGGATCATGACCTCGTGGTTGCCGCGGCGGGAGCCGTAGCTGTTGAAGTCGCGGCGCTCCACACCGTGCTCGGTGAGGTACTGGCCGGCCGGGGTGTCGGCCTTGATCGCGCCGGCCGGGGAGATGTGGTCGGTGGTGACCGAGTCGCCGAGCTTGGCCAGGACGCGGGCGCCGGTGATGTCGGAGACCGGGGTGGTCTCCATGGTCATGCCCTCGAAGTACGGGGGCTTGCGCACGTACGTCGACTGCGGGTCCCACTCGAAGGTGTTGCCGGTCGGGATCGGCAGCGCCTGCCACTGGGCGTCGCCGGCGAAGACGTCCTGGTAGGACTTGTTGAACATGTCCTCGCCGATGGCGTTGGCGACGACGCCGTTGACCTCGGCCTCGGAGGGCCAGATGTCCTTCAGGAAGACCGGGTTGCCGTCCTGGTCGGTGCCCAGGGCGTCCTTGGTGATGTCCACCTTCATGGAGCCCGCGAGGGCGTACGCGACGACCAGCGGCGGGGAGGCCAGGTAGTTCATCTTGACGTCGGGGTTGATGCGGCCCTCGAAGTTCCGGTTGCCGGAGAGGACCGAGGTGACCGCGAGGTCGTGGTCGTTGACGGCCTTGGAGACCTCCTCCGGCAGCGGGCCGGAGTTGCCGATGCAGGTGGTGCAGCCGTAGCCGACGAGGTTGAAGCCGACCTTGTCGAGATACGGGGTCAGGCCCGCCTTGTCGAAGTAGTCGGTGACGACCTTGGAACCCGGGGCGAGGGTGGTCTTGACCCACGGCTTGCGGGTCAGGCCCTTCTCGACCGCCTTCTTGGCGACCAGGGCGGCGGCGACCATGACGTACGGGTTGGAGGTGTTGGTGCAGGAGGTGATGGCCGCGACCGTCACCGCACCGTGGTCCAGCTCGTAGGTGGTGCCGTCGGGGGCGGTGACCTGGACCGGGTTGGACGGCACGGCACCGGTGCCCTCGCCGTGCCGCGGCGCGCCGGCGCCGTTCTCCTGGTGGCCGTAGGCCGGGGCGTCGGAGGCCGGGAAGGACTCGGCGCTGGCCTCGTCGACCGGGGAGGCGGAGGCGGCCGGCGTCTGCCCGACGGGCGCCTCGACGTAGTTCAGGACGTCCTTGGCGAACTGCTGGGCGGCCTCGGCGAGGACGATGCGGTCCTGCGGGCGCTTCGGGCCGGCGATGGACGGGACGACCGTCGACAGGTCCAGCTCGAGCTTCTCGGAGAAGTCCGGCTCGGCCTGCGGGTCCAGCCAGAGGCCCTGCTCCTTGGCGTAGGCCTCGACCAGGGCGACCTGCTGCGCCGAGCGGCCGGTCAGGCGCAGGTAGTTCAGGGTCTCGTCGTCGATCGGGAAGATCGCTGCGGTGGAGCCGAACTCCGGCGACATGTTGCCGATGGTGGCGCGGTTGGCCAGGGAGGTGGCGGCGACGCCCTCGCCGTAGAACTCGACGAACTTGCCGACCACACCGTGCTTGCGGAGCATCTCGGTGATGGTGAGCACGAGGTCCGTGGCGGTGGTGCCGGTGGGCAGCTCACCGGTCAGCTTGAAGCCGACGACGCGCGGGATGAGCATGGAGACCGGCTGGCCGAGCATGGCGGCCTCGGCCTCGATGCCGCCGACACCCCAGCCGAGCACACCGAGACCGTTGACCATGGTGGTGTGCGAGTCGGTGCCGACGAGGGTGTCGGGGTACGCCTGGCCGCCGCGGACCATGACCGTGCGGGCCAGGTGCTCGATGTTCACCTGGTGGACGATGCCGGTGCCCGGCGGGACGACCTTGAACTCGTCGAACGCGGTCTGGCCCCAGCGCAGGAACTGGTAGCGCTCCTTGTTGCGGCCGTACTCCAGCTCGACGTTCTGCTTGAAGGCGTCGTTCGTGCCGAACTTGTCGGCGATGACGGAGTGGTCGATGACCAGCTCGGCCGGCGCCAGCGGGTTGATCTTGGCCGGGTCGCCGCCCAGCTCCTTGACGGCCTCACGCATCGTGGCGAGGTCCACCACGCAGGGAACGCCGGTGAAGTCCTGCATGATCACGCGGGCCGGCGTGAACTGGATCTCCTGGGAGGGCTGGGCCTGGGAGTCCCAGTTGGCGAGCGCGCGGATGTGGTCGGCGGTGATGTTCGCGCCGTCCTCCGTGCGGAGCAGGTTCTCCAGCAGGACCTTGAGGCTGTACGGCAGGCGGGCCGAGCCCTCCACCTTGTCCAGCCGGAAGATCTCGTACGACTCGTCGCCCACCGGCAACGTGCTGCGGGCGTCGAAGCTGTTCGCCGACACGACAGTCTCCTTCATTGATGTGCGCGTACCACCGTCAATCCTGCCGCCACGCCGGCCGGGCCGATCCGCTAAGGTCAGGCTAAGTTAGGTCACCCTTACAGGCATGGCGGCTGCGGTGCGCCTCGGCAGATATCTCGATGTCGAGATAACTCTAGTACATGGGCGCCGGATGGTCATGCCCGACCCGACGAGGACGGGGTCCGGGGTGGGTGGGAAGTCCCTTGCGGGCGCGCGCCCGGGATACGACCGAGACGCGCTTGACGCACACCCGAGGCACGCCCGGCGCACACCCGGAGTGCGACCTCGAGTCGTCCGAGACACGCCCGAGACGCGCCCGGCAGGCATGAATGCCCTTGTATGAGCCGAATGCGACATCCGGGCCGGTACGGGCTTGACCTCCCGTCACCAGGGGGCCACCCGAAGGGCCGTCACCCGAATGGACCCCCCGACGGGCGCCATCTCATATCTGAGATAGCCTCAATCTCATGTCAGACGACTACCTCGTACGCATCGGCAAGCTCATCCGTGACGCCCGGCAACACCGGGGCTGGACGCAGACGCAGCTCGCGGAGGCGCTCGGCACCAGCCAGAGCGCGGTCAACCGCATCGAGCGCGGCAACCAGAACATCAGCCTTGAGATGATCGCCCGCATCGGCGAGGCCCTCGACAGCGAGATCGTGTCCCTCGGCTACGCGGGTCCGATGCACCTGCGCGTGGTCGGCGGACGCCACCTGTCCGGCGCCATCGACGTCAAGACGAGCAAGAACGCCTGCGTGGCCCTGCTGTGCGCCTCGCTGCTGAACAAGGGGCGCACGGTGCTGCGCCGGGTCGCGCGGATCGAGGAGGTGTACCGCCTCCTGGAGGTCCTCAGCTCCATCGGCGTGCGCGCCCGCTGGATCAACGACGGCGTCGACCTGGAACTCGTCCCGCCCGCCGAGCTGGAGATGGCGGCGATCGACGCCGAGGCCGCCGTCCGCACCCGCTCGATCATCATGTTCCTCGGCCCGCTGCTGCACCGCGTGGACCACTTCAAGCTGCCCTACGCCGGCGGCTGCGACCTGGGCACCCGCACCATCGAGCCGCACATGATCGCGCTGCGCCGGTTCGGTCTCGACATCGCGGCCACCGAGGGCCAGTACCACGCGCGGGTCGACCGCACGGTCCGCCCCGACCGGCCGATCGTGCTGACCGAGCGCGGCGACACCGTGACCGAGAACGCGCTGCTGGCCGCCGCCCGGCACGACGGCGTCACCGTCATCCGCAACGCGTCCTCCAACTACATGGTCCAGGACCTGTGTTTCTTCCTGGAGGCGCTGGGCGTCAAGGTGGAGGGCATCGGCACCACCACGCTCACCGTGCACGGCGTGCCGAACATCGACACCGACGTCGACTACTCCCCCTCCGAGGACCCGGTAGAGGCGATGAGCCTGCTCGCCGCCGCCGTGGTGACCGAGTCGGAGCTGACGGTGCGCCGGGTGCCCATCGAGTTCCTGGAGATCGAGCTGGCGGTCCTGGAGGAGATGGGGCTCGACCACGACCGCAGCCCCGAGTATTTCGCGGACAACGGCCGCACCCGGCTGGTGGACCTCACGGTCCGCCCCTCCAAGCTCGAAGCCCCGATCGACAAGATCCACCCCATGCCGTTCCCGGGCCTGAACATCGACAACGTCCCGTTCTTCGCGGCCATCGCGGCGGTCGCCTCGGGCCAGACCCTCATCCACGACTGGGTCTACGACAACCGCGCGATCTACCTCACCGACCTCAACCGCCTCGGCGGCCGGCTCCAACTCCTGGACCCGCACCGGGTACTGGTCGAGGGTCCGACCCGCTGGCGCGCCGCCGAGATGATGTGCCCGCCGGCTCTGCGCCCCGCGGTGGTCGTGCTCCTGGCGATGATGGCGGCGGAGGGCACGTCGGTCCTGCGCAACGTGTACGTCATCAACCGCGGCTACGAGGACCTCGCCGAACGCCTGAACTCGATCGGCGCCCAGATCGAGATCTTCCGGGACATCTGATGTGCGGATGCCGCCACGCCCCATCAGACCTGCTGTTCAGCAGGCCAGGGAAGGGCGCGGCGGCATCTCATCTCGTGGAGTTCGGCGTCCTCCACTGCCGCCGCGCAGGCGCCCGCGCACCGCATCGAGACCGAGTGCCGTCTTCTGGTGCTCGACGGCCGCGCCGAAGGCCCGGCATCCCCGTACAGATCGGCGAGGGGCGCCGCAGAGGACGCAGGGTTCCACCGGAGATGACGCAGGGTTCCACCGGAGATGTTCCGGTTCACGACGGTGGGCCGATCCAGCGAACTGCTCCGTGCGAACCACCCCGGATTGTCGGTACCGCCCTCCATCGTGCGGAATCCGATGTCTTCCGACGAGAGCGGGGGGAGGACACCCCGGATCGTGTCGAAGAGGCCGGCCAGCCCTGCCCGCAGATTCTCGTCACGCGTCCCGCCGACCAGTTCGGCGAGGGAGACGGGGACGAAGGGGCTGAGTAACTGGTCCCGGGCGCTGCTCAGCAAATGGTCTGCGTACGCGGTCAGTTCATCGCGCCGGGCGGCCTCCGGGGAGGGATAGCGGTCCGACCTGCCGACAGGTTGTCTGATGCACCGTCAGCGCAGGCGTCAGGTGAGCGTCGCGAGTGTCATTTCAAGGTCAAAGCGTCACCTGTGGGCTGCGAACACGCACTCCGCCCAGACCGTCTTGCCCGGGCCTGCGGACCGGAGGTGCCAGCCCCAGCGGGCGGCGAGTGCCGCGACCAGGAGCAGCCCTCGACCGTCGGTGCCCTCGGGGCCGGGAGCGGGCAGCGCTTCCGGTCGGGGCGGCGTGCGTTCGGTACGGGTGTCCGTGACCTCGATCCTGATCGTACGGGCGGGTGCGGTCATGCGCAGGAGCAGATGGAAGTCCCGGCCGGGGACGTGGCCGTGCCGTACGGCGTTGGCGGTCAGCTCACCGAGGACCAGCGCGATCTCCTCGTGCGGACCGGTCCCGTAGGGGATGCCCCAGGTGTCCATCCGGTGCGCGGCCAGCCTGCGGGCGAGGCGGGCGCCGCGCGGGGTGGAGGTGAAGCGCATCTCGAAGGTATGGCTGGAGTCATCGCCGGCACGGACGGGTCGAGAGGCGCTGACGGGGGTGGGGAGTTGGTTCGTCACGCCGACAACGGTGTCCTCCGCCGCTTGTCGTGACCAGCGGTGACGCACCGACGCAGCTCCTTGTACTCGCTGTGGCGGTAGGCGTACGTGCTGCGCGGCGTGACGAGGCCGCCGCAACGGCGTTGGGTCAGGGAGGCGGTAGCGATGACCGAGGGTACGCACGAGAGGGCCGAGGCCGTGGTGGCGGACGACGCGGGACGGGCGACGGCGGACACGTCCGGCCAGGCCGTGGTCGTCGCGTTCGGGCAGACGATGAAGACGCTGCGGATGCGGGCGGGCCTGGAGCGCGAGGAGTTCGGACGGCGGATCGGGTACTCGGCGTCCACGGTCGCGTCGTACGAGCAGGGGCGGCGGATCCCGTCGCCCCGGACCATCGAGCGGGCGGACGAGGTCCTGGATGCGGGCGGGTTGCTGGCGGTGTGGAAGGAGCAGGTGGAACGGGCTCAGTATCCGGTGTTCTTCCAGGGGATGGCGACGCTGGAGAAGGAGGCCCTTGAGCTGCTCATGTACGACACTCATGTCGTCAACGGCCTGCTGCAGACCGAGGATTACATGAGGGCCATGCTCGCAATGCGGTGCCCACCCCTTGACCAGGAAACGATCGAGCAGCGAGTGACCGCCCGACTGGCCCGGCAGGACATCTTAGAGCGTCGGCCCGCACCACTGCTGAGCTTCGTGACGGACGAGGCGGTGTTGCGACACCGCTACGGCGGCAAGGAAGTACTACGGGGCCAGTTGGAGCATCTTCTGCTGATCGGCGACAAGCGGAACGTGGAGATCCAAGTCATGCCGGTCGATTGCGAGGACAACGCGGGCGTGAATGGACCGTTCACCGTGCTCACACAGAAGGACAGCACGAAGTTCGTATACTCCGAGGCACATGCGACCAGCACCCTCGAGACCGACCCGGAGCAGACGGTTCTCGCCGCCGCCCGCTATGGGATTATCCGATCGCAAGCTCTCACTCCGCGAGAGTCGCTGAAGTTGATCGAAGGGTTGTTGGGATCGCTATGAGCAACGCTGAGTCCTCAACCGTCACGTCGGACCTCGTTTGGTTCAAGAGCAGCTACAGCGGAACCGAAGGCGGTCAGTGCGTCGAGATAGCTGCGGACACGAGATCCGTACACATCCGTGACTCCAAGGCGGTGACCGGACCCGTCGTCCGGGTGTCGCGTGAGGCGTGGGCGGGGTTCGTCGGGGAGGCCTGACGGTCGTACGCCAAGCCTGAGCCCTGTCGCCCGGTCATGGACGGCAGGGCTCCCACAGTGACCTTGGGAAGGTACGGGGCTCGGCCTGGCGCCGTCTCCCCTGACGCCCTCCTTGGGAGTTCGGCGGCGGTCAGCTCCGCACTCGGCCACGTCGTTCACGGCGGTCACGGGCACGACGGACCCTTCTGGACGGTGCAGCTCACCTGCCCCGGGGGCGACGCCCCTGCCGGACCCGCCTGTCCGCCGATGCCACTGCCAGCTCGCGGTCCTAGGCCGCGCCGTCCTCACGGTGATGGCCGTGCGGAAGCCCGAAGGCGGCGGGGCGGCGGGGCGGCGGTCAGTTCATTCCCCGCCGCCACGGTCGCCGAGGAGGACGCCGAAGCGGCGGCCGGAGCGGTGCCCTAGGACGCCGGCTTGCCGTCCGTGTCGCCTGGCAGGTGGTGAGGGACAGCGCGAAGACCGTGCCCGCGACGGCGAGCAAGGTTGAGCGCTTGGTGTTCATGGCGAGTTCCCCGTGAGTGGTGCGGAGCCGCGGCCCTGTGCCGTCGGCTGAAGAAGAGTGCTGCTGATGTCCCGCGGTTCCCAGTTGCACCGCCCGGCCGGTGGCCGTGCGGCAGCGGGTGCCCGGGGCGTCCGCGCCTGCCTTCAGTCGATCACCTGCGGTCTGCGCAGCCCAGGCGGTTGCCCCGGCAGAAGTACGGTCGGCCGTGCTTCTTGCGGGCTCGCATCCGGACGAGCCGGGCGAGCGGGAAGTTCGACAGGTGCGGGACGGCACGCCTTCCGCGGGGACTCCGGGCAGCGGCTGCGAGGTCCGCCGGGCCCGTTCCGGGCTCATCGGGGTGTCAGGCGACCGCCGGGTGGGGGGTGTGGTGGATCGGGGTGGTCGCGTCGGTCAGCGGGGCTCCCGTGCCACCGTGGCGGGTGGCGACGATCTCCGCCGTGATGGACAGGGCGGTCTCCTCCGGTGTGCGGGCGCCGAGGTCGAGGCCGATCGGTGAGCGGAGCCGGGACAGTTCGCGATCGGTGACGCCTTCCGCGCGCAGGCGCCGGTTGCGGTCCTCGTGGGTGCGGCGTGAACCCATCGCCCCGACGAACGCGACCGGCATCCGCAGGGCCATCTTCAGCAGTGGTACGTCGAACTTCGCGTCGTGGGTGAGCACGCACAGGACCGTACGGGCGTCGGTCGCGGTGCACCGCAGGTAGCGGTGGGGCCAGTCGACGACGACCTCGTCGGCGTCCGGGAAGCGGTCCGGCGTGGCGAAGACCGGCCGGGCGTCGCAGACGGTGACGTGGTAGCCGAGGAACCGGCCGGCCCGGGCCAGCGCCGCCGCGAAGTCCACCGCACCGAAGACGATCATGCGCGGGGGCGGCACGTTGGACTCGACCAGCAGTGTCAGGCCGCCGGGGCAGTGGAAGCCGCCCCCTCCCGTTCCGTCCGCCGACAGCTCCACCGTGCCGGTGCGGCCCGCCTCCAGCCGGGCTCGGGCCTCGGCCGCCGCCACCCGGTCCAGCTCCGGCCGGTCGTCGAGCGTGCCCTCGACCGTGCCGTCGGAGCGGACCAGCAGGGCCCGGCCGAGGAGTTCGGCGGGGCCCCGGGCGACCCGGGCGAGGGCCGCCGGCTCGCCCTGCGCGGCGGCCGACAGCGCCGACCCGAGGACGGTGCGCACGCGGGCCTCGGCGGCCACCGGAGTGACCAGTACGTCGATCGTCCCGCCGCAGGTCAGCCCCACGGCGAAGGCGTCGTCGTCGCTGTAGCCGAACCGTTCGAGCACGCTGTCCCCGGTCCGCAGCGCCTCACGGCACAGGTCGTACACCGCGCCCTCCACGCAGCCGCCGGAGACCGAGCCGATGACCGTGCCGGCGCTGTCCACGGCGAGGGCCGCGCCGGGACCGCGCGGCGCGCTGCCGGTGACCGACACCACGGTGGCGACGGCGAACTCCCGGCCCTCCTCGGTCCACCGGCGCAGTTCCGCGGCCAGATCAAGCATCCGGGGCTCCCGTGGCGGCCGACAGCACGCGGTCCGGCCGGATGGGCAGGTCGCGGTGGCGTACGCCGGTCGCGTGCCAGACCGCGTTGGCGATCGCCGCCGCGGCGCCGACGATGCCGATCTCTCCGATGCCCTTGATGCCGACCGGGTCGTCGGGGTCCGTGTCGTCGAGCCAGTCCGCCTCGACACGGGGCACGTCGGCGTGGGTGGCGACGTGATAGCCCGCGAGGTCGGCGCCGACATGGCCGCCCGAGGCGCGGTCCCGGACGGCTTCCTCGTGCAGGGCCATGGAGATGCCCCAGATCATGCCGCCGAGCAACTGGTTGCGGGCGGTGAGCGGGTTGACGATGCGGCCCGCCGCGAAGATGCCGAGCATGCGCCGCACCCGCACCTCGCCGGTGCCGACGTCGACGGCGACCTCCGCGAACTGCGCGCCGTAGGAGTGGCGTTCGGCGGGCGGCAGCGCCGCGACGGCCGCGGTGGTGTCGGAGCGTACGGTGATGCCCTCCGGCGGGATGTCGGCGCCGTACGCGAGCCGTTCGCGCAGGTCACCGGCGGCGGCCTGGACGGCCCAGGACCAGGAGCGGGTGCCCATGGAGCCGCCGGCGATCATCGCGGGGCCGAAGGCGCTGTCCCCGATGCGCACCCGGACGCGCTCCGGCGGCACCTGGAGCGCGTCGGCGGCGACCAGGGTGAGCGCGGTCCGGGCGCCGGTGCCGATGTCGGCCGCGGAGATCCGCACGGTGAAGGCGCCGTCCGGGTGCGCGGTGACGGCGGCGGTGGACGGCGCGGCGCCCGCCGGGAAGGAGGCGGCGGCCGTACCGGTGCCGAGCAGCCAGCGGCCGTCCCGGCGCACCCCGGGACGCGGGTCCCGGTCCGCCCAGCCGAACCGACGGACGCCCTCCCGGAAGCAGGTGGCCAGGTGGCGGCCGGTGAACGGCAGGCCGGACACCGGGCCCTTGTCCGGTTCGTTGCGCAGCCGCAGCTCGACCGGGTCGAGGCCGCACTTCTCGGCGAGTTCGTCGAGCGCCGCCTCCAGCGCGAACGAGCCGGGTGCCTCGCCCGGGGCGCGCATGAACGTGGGGGTGGGCACGTCGAGGCGTACGAGGCGGTTGGCGGTGTGGTGGGCCTCGGCGTCGTACATCACCCGCGCCACCCCGGCGCTCGGTTCGATGAACTCGTGCACCGTGGAGGTGGCGCTGACGGCCCGGTGTTCCAGGGCGCGCAGGTGTCCGGCGGTGTCGGCGCCGAGCCGGACGCGCTGGGTGGTGGGGCTGCGGTAGCCGGCCAGCGAGAACATCTGGCGACGGGTCAGGACGACCCGTACGGGCCGGTGCAGGACGGTCGCGGCCATCACGGCGGCGACCTGGTGGGCGCGGACCCCCTTGCTGCCGAAGCCGCCGCCGACGTGCTCGGAGCGGACGCGCACGGAGGCCGGGTCCAGGGAGAAGAGGTTCGCGAGTTCGCCGGCGACCCAGGTGACGCCCTGGTTGGAGTCGACGACCTCGAGCTGCCCGTCGTCCCAGCGGGCGGTCGCCGCATGGGGCTCCATCGGGTTGTGGTGCTCCTCGGGGGTGGTGTACTCGGCGTCCACGACGACGGGCGAGGAGGCGAGCGCGGCGTCGAGGTCCCCCTTCTCCGTCACCGCCGGCATGTGGCCGTCCAGCGGGTACGCGTCCGGCCGCTCGCCGGTGAACACGCTGTCGTGCGGCTCCTGTTCGTAGTGCACGACGAGCGTCTCGGCGGCCTCCCGGGCCTGCTCGGAGGTCTCCGCGACGACCAGCGCGACCGGCCAGCCGCGATGCGGCACCCGGTCGTGCTGGAATACCGCGCAGGTCGGGTCGGGGCGCATGCCCAGCAGGCCGGTGTAGTCGGTGTCCAGGCGCAGGGCGTTGCGGTGGTCCAGTACGGCGATCACGCCCGGCATGGCGAGGACGGGCTCGGTGTCGAGGGCGCGGACGCGGCCCCGCGCGACCGTGGACAGCACCAGCCAGCCGTGGGCGAGGTCGGTGAAGGGCACCTCGCCCGCGTAGCGGGCCGCTCCGGTGACCTTGTCCCTGCCCTCGACCCGGGTGTGTCCGGTGCCGACGGAGGGCGCCTGCGCGGGTGTTCCGGTGGTGACGGCGCTCATCGTGCGGCCTCCTCGGTGAGTTCGGTCAGGACGGACACCACCAGGTTGCGGACGAGGTGCACCTTGTGTCCGTTGTGCGGCAGCGGCCGTGCCGCCGCCAGCTCGGCGTCCGCCGCGGCGGCGTAGGTCTCGGCGGTGGCCGGCGCGCCGATCAGGACGCGTTCGGCCGCGGCGGCCCGCCACGGACGGGAGGCGACGGCGCCGAGGGCGAGGCGCGCGTCCCGGACGACGCCGTCCCGGACGTCGAGCGCGGCGGCGAGGGAGCCGATGGCGAAGGCGTAGGAGGCGCGCTCGCGGACCTTGCGGTAGCGGGAGCGGGCGGCGACCGGGGCGGGCGGCAGCGTCACGCCGGTGATCAGCGCGCCCGGCGGCAGGGCGGTCTCCCGGTGCGGGGTGTCCCCGACGGGCAGGTAGAAGTCGGCGAGCGGCAGCTGTCCGGGTCCGTCCGCCGTCTCGAACCGGACCACGGCGTCGAAGGCGGTCAGGGCCACGGCCATGTCCGAGGGGTGTACGGCCACGCAGTGGTCGGAGGCGCCCAGGATCGCGTGGTTGCGGTGCTCGCCCTCGACGGCGGGGCAACCGCTGCCGGGGACCCGCTTGTTGCAGGGCTGGGAGACGTCGGTGAAGTAGCCGCAGCGGGTGCGCTGGAGCAGGTTGCCGCCGACCGTGGCCATGTTGCGCAGCTGGCCGGACGCACCGGCCAGCACCGCTTGGGCGAGCGCGGGGTAGCGGCGCCGCACCTCGGGGTGGGCGGCCAGGTCGCCGTTGGTGACGGTGGCCCCGATCCGCAGCCCGCCCTCCGGGGTGATCTCGACGGCGTCCAGCGGGAGTTCGCGGATGTCGACGAGGCGCGCGGGCCGCTCGACACCGGTCTTCATCAGGTCGACCAGGTTGGTGCCGCCGCCGAGGTAGCGGGCGTCCGGATCGGTGCCGAGCAGGGCGACGGCCCCGGCGACGTCGTGCGCCCGCTGGTAGTCGAACTCCCTCATGCCACAGCCTCCTCGGTGCCCGTCGCGGGCTGCACGCGTCCCTCGTCCGGCCGGGTCCCGGCGGCGCGGCCCACCGCGTCGACGATGGCGACGTAGGCGGCGCAGCGGCACAGGTTGCCGCTCATCCGCTCGCGGATCTCCTCCGGGGTCAGGGGTGGGGGCGCCGCTTCGGGGCGGACGTCCTCGGTGACGGCGCTCGGCCAGCCCGCCGCGTGCTCCTCGAGCATGCCGATCGCCGAACAGATCTGGCCCGGTGTGCAGTAGCCGCACTGGAATCCGTCCAGGTCGAGGAAGGCCTGTTGGACGGGGTGCAGCCGGTCGCCGTCGGCCACGCCTTCGATGGTGGTGATCTCCCGGCCCTCGGCCGCCACGGCCAGCTGGAGGCAGGCCACGGACCGGCGTCCGTCCAGCAGCACCGTGCAGGCCCCGCACTGCCCCTGGTCGCAGCCCTTCTTGGTGCCGGTGAGATCGAGGCGCTCGCGCAGGGCGTCGAGCAGGGTGGTGCGGGGGTCGACGGGCAGTGTGTGCTTCTCTCCGTTGATCCTCAAGGTGATGACACTGGACGTCGATGAGGCCATGAGCTGCTTCTTTCGCATTTCCGGGACGGACGGTGGGCCGGCGGCCGGAGAGGCGGCGCGGGGAGTACGTCGTGCGGTGGTGCCGCGGGGCGGGGCGAAACGCAGGTGCGGGGAAGGTGCGGGGAGCGGGGTCCCACGGGGGCGGCCGACGGCTCCCGTGGGGCCGCCGACGCCGCTATGGTGAACGTAACCGGATAACTGTCCGCTCAAGAAAAACGTAACGGACAGTTGTCCGCTTAGCAAGGGCGAGGTTCGGCCACGCCTCGAGGAGGACGAGTGCCGCAGGACAAGGACTCAGCCCGGCGCTCGGACGCACAGCGCAACCGCGAGCGCATCCTGGAGGTGGCGCTCACCGAACTGTCGCGCTGCGCCGGCACCCCGCTGAGCCAGATCGCCAAGAAGGCCGGCGTCGGGCAGGCCACCTTCTACCGCAACTTCCCCAACCGCGAATCCCTCGTCCTGGAGATCTACCGCCATGAGATGCGGCAGGTCGCGGAGAACGCGGAACACCTGCTCGCCACCCGCGCCCCCGACGAGGCCCTGCGCGCCTGGATGGACCGACTCGCGGAGTTCGCCATGGCCAAGGCGGGACTGGCCGACGCGATACGGCAGGTCACCGGCGCGCCCGGCGGTCCCGCCAAACCGTCCCCCACCCCGGTGGCGGACGCGGCGGAACTGCTGCTCCGGGCCAACGAGGAGGCGGGCACCATCCGCCCCGCGGTCACCGCGGACGACTTCCTCCTCGCCATCGCGGGCCTGTGGCAGCTCGACCCCGGTGACGACTGGCGCCCCCGCGCCGCCAGACTCCTCGACCTGGTCATGGCGGGCCTGCGCAGCGGAGCGCGCCGGGAGTGACCGGCGCGGGGGATTCCGGCGGGCTCGACGCCGAGCCACCTCGCCCGCCACCCCGGTTGATCCAGCCGCCACCCTTTCCTCTAATCAAGTTTGACTAATCACCCGACCGGCGTTAGCTTCCCTGAAGATCAGTAGTCAAGCTTGACTATGTGAAACGGGGTCCATGGTGCGGATCGGGCGTGAGTGCGCCGGCCGGCTGACGCGGTACGTGGTCGCCTTCGAGCCGGGTGACCCTCCCCGTACCGGACGGATGGCCTTCTGGGATCCGGAGGGCGGGGATCCGCCCGAACTGCCCGGCGATCTGCCCCAACTGCCCGGCACCGTCGCGGCTGAGGCCCGGCTCGTCACGGCGCAAGGGCCGCGCCCGGTCCCCGTCGTGCGGCTGTCCGTCGGTGACGCGCTGCCGGTCCTGGCGCTGGCCCGGCGCGAGTACGGCGACGCGGCGGTGCACCCCGCGGCGGCCTTCTGGGGTGCGGCCACCGCGTCGGCGCTGCATCTGGCCGCCCGTGAGCGACTCCTCCCCGGCGTGTCCGCCGGTGGCCACGACGCCTGGCGGGTCGGCCCGCTCGACCCCGCGGACGTGTTGCGCCTGCGCGAGCTGGCGGCCGCCGCCCCGCCGGAGGCCCTCGCCGTGCCGTTGCCCGGGACCGAGCTGCTGCCGCCCGCGGAACCAGCGCTGCGCGCCTTCCTGGACGCCGTCGTCGACACGCTGCCGCGCACCGCCGCCGCCGAGGCGGCCACCGGCCGGGCCGCGTACGCCGCCGCCGAGCCCCAGCACGTGCCGCACCTGCGCTCCTGGGCGGAAAGGATCGCGGTGGGCGTCGACTCGGGGGTGCGGGTCTCGCTGGCCGTGCGGCTGGGCGACGGGGCGGACGGCGCGCCGGCCGGCCAGGTCGTCCCGCTGGTGTCCGATCTCGCGGACCCGACCGTGGAACTGACCGCCACGGACCTGTTCGACGGCGCCCCGCACGCCCTCGGACCGGTCGCCCGGGCCGACACCGTCCTCGCCGTGCGCCGCGCCGCCGCCGTGTGGGAACCGCTCGCCCGGCTGCTGCCGGTGCCCCGCCGACTCGACCTCTTCGACGAGGAGTTCGGGCAGTTGCTGGGCGGCGCGGCGGCCAGGCTGCGGGCGCACGGCGTCGACGTGCACTGGCCGGAGGAGGCGGCGCGGCGGCTGACCGCGCGGGTCACGGTGGGTGCGGACGGTGACCCGCCGGCCGACATGCGCTCCTTCCTCGGCGGGGGCGGCACCGTCGCGCTCCGCCGGCGGTTCTGCCTCGACGGGGACCCGCTGACCGAGGAGGAGACGGCGGCCGTCGCCGACGCGGGGCGGCCGGTGGTGCGGGTGCGCGGCGGCCGGGTGTTCGTCGGTCCCGGTCTCGCCCGTGACCTGCGGGACCGCGTGCTGCCCGCGCTCACCGCCGTGGAGGCGCTCGCGGTCGCCCTCACCGGGTACGCGGAGATCCGCGGCGAGCAGGTGGCCGTCGCCGACGGCCCCTGGCCGCGGGCCCTGCGCGCGCTGCTGACCGATCCCGCCGGGGACGCGCCCGTCGGGCAGCCCGCCGGGCTCGCCGCGCCCCTGCGCGACTACCAGGCGCGCGGGCTCCACCGGCTGGTGCGGCGGAGCCGCCGGACTGGCGGTGCTCGAAGAGGCGTGGCGGCCCCGGGAGGCCGACGTCGCCCGGGCGCGCACGGCGCTCACCACGGGCTGGGAGGACGAGGAGCCGCCCGGACTCGTCGTCCGCGACAACCGGTGGACGCTGTCCGGGCGGGGCCTGGAGCTGCGGTACGGGCGAGACGGCCGCTGGTACCCGTACCGCGAACGGTCCGGCACCTGGTGGCCCGCCGGACCGCCCCGGCACGACCCCGCTCTGGCCCTCACCGAACTCCTCGACGACTGAAGGACCCCTCCTGGAGGACCAGCAGGGCGATGTCGTCGGTGCGTTGCCAGCTGGTGCCGGCCTTGCCGACGAGGATGTCGATGAGGGCCTCCAGGTCGTCCGTGCGGGACTGGGCGAGGTGGTGGGCGAGGGTGGCGATGGAGTCCTCGGGGTCGGCTCCCGGGCGTTCGACGAGGCCGTCGGTGTAGAGGACCAGCATGAGTCCGGGGGTGAGCGGGATCTCGGTGACGGGATAGGCGGCGTCGGGATCGATGCCCAGGAGGGGCCCGGGCGGCACGACGAGGGGCCGGGCACCGTGCCCGGGCAGCCGTACGACGGGGGGCGGATGGCCGGCGCTGGCCAGGGTCACCCGGCGGCCGGCGAGGTCGACGTGGGCGTAGAGGCAGCTGGTGAACAGGTCCGGGGCGAGATCGGTGACGAGCCGGTTGGTGCCGGCGAGCACCTGGTCCGGCGTGCCGCCGAAGGCCGCATGGGCGTGGACGGCGGTGCGGACCTGCCCCATGAGCGCGGCGGCCGCCGCGTCGTGGCCCTGGACGTCGCCGATGACGGCCGCGACGGCGCTGTCGCCGAGGGGGATCAGGTCGTAGAAGTCGCCGCCGATGTCCATGCCCCGGGTGGCGGGCAGGTATCGGGCGGCGACCCGCAGACCGATGACCGTGGGCAGGGTGCGCGGGAGCAGCGCCTGCTGGAGGCCGTGGGCGAGGTCGCGTTTGGTGTCGTAGAGGCGGGCCCGGTCCAGGGCCTGGGCGATGAGGCCGGCGAGCGAGGTCAGGACGGCGCGGTCCTCGGCCGGGAACGCGCGGGGTTGGTCGTAGGAGAGGATGCAGCAGCCGACGGGCCGACCGGAGACGATGAGCGGCAGGAAGGCCCAGGCCTGCTTGCCGCTGATCCCGGAGGCCTCGGGGTAGCTGCGCCGCATCTCCCGCTGGTCGGCGAAGAACAGGGGGATGCCGCTGCGCAGGACCCGTCCGGCCGGGGTGAACGGGGTGTCGATGGGCAGTCCGTCGAGCCGCTCGATGGTGCCGGGGTCGTAGCCGCGGTAGCCGGTGATCCGCAGCCGTCCGGCGTCGGCGGCGGACAGCACCAGGGACTGGGCGCCGAAGGCGGGCATCACCTGGTCGGCGACCAGGTCGATGACGTCCTGGACGCCGACGACCTCGGTCAGCGCGGCCGCCAGGTGCATGAGCTGGTAGAGGCGGCCCGCGCGAGTCGCCGGGACGGTGCGGGAGGACGACGGGGACGCCGGCGAGGACGGTCTTCGGCCGCCGCTGGGGACGATGCGGACGCTGATGCCGCTGGCGTCCGGGTAGAGGTGGAAGTCCAACCATCGGTCGGGCGGGCGGCACGCGGTGAAGACGACGGGTTCGCGGCTGATGACGGCGGCGCGGTAGCGGTCCTCGTAGACCGGTTCGTCCAGCCAGCGCAGGGACTGCCAGGGCAGCGTCCCCAGCAGCTCACCGGCGTCGCGGCCCAGCAGGTCGCAGGCTCCCGCGCTCAGGTAGGTGAAGTTGCCGTCCAGGTCCAGGGCGCAGCTGCCGCCGGGCAGCCGCTCGACGAAGTCCGCCGCGGCCATCTCCGGGCCCGCGGAGCGGCGTACCCGGTCGGCGGCGGGCACGCGCGGCCGGTCGCCGGCGACCGGGAGGCCACCGTGGTCGACGGCCTCCTCGATCAGCCGGGCCAGGCGTCCGCAGCCGGCGGCGATGTGTCCGCGCTCCCGCTGGGTCATGTAGGGCGGCCGGGTGGCCGGCCACATCAGCAGCAGGACCCCCCAGCGGCGGATGCCGGTGACGGGCGCGGCGGCCAGTGCGAGCGGGTACGGCAGCGCCATCGCGGTGCGCGGGTAACCGCGGGCCATCTCCTCCTGGCTGGCCACCCACACCATGCGGTCGCCGCGCAGCGCGTCGGCCACCGGCGCGGGCGCGCCGACCGAGATCCGGGCCCACGGGGCCGCGAAGTCGGCGGGTGCCCCGTAGAGCACGTCCAGGGCGAGCTGTTGTCCGTCCGGGGTGAGGAGGTAGAGGGCGCCGATGGAGGCGCCCGCCCGGCGCACCGTGTCGGCGAACGCGGCGTCGCGCGCCTCCGCGTCCGTCGCCCCACCACCCGCACTCGTCACGAGGCGCCTCCAGCCTGGCAGCGGCGACTCCGGGAAGTCACCGCGGTGGGGCTCGGGCCGGCGGCGCGGGACACCGCGCCGGTGACGTCGGCCCCTAGGGGGACGCTACCGCCCCGGACGGCGGTCGGCACGCCGTCCCGGACCGCGCGGCGGCCTTCCCCCCGCCCTCACCCGGCGGGTACCGGTGCGCCACCGGTTCCCGCCAGGCCCGTGCGCTCCCCCGGTCACCCGGCCTGCGCCGGGGATGCGCCGCCACTCGACGCCGGGCCCGTATGCAGTCGGCCGGTGGTGCCGGGGACGCGACGCCGGTTCGCGCCGGGTCCGTGCGCTCCCCCAACAGTCGGCCGGTGCCAGGAACGCACCACCGACCCCCACCGGACCCGTACGCTCCCCCGACCAGTGCCGGAATCGCGTCGCCGGGGTACCCGCCGGGCCCCTACGCTCCCCCCGTCACCCGGCCGGGGCCGGGGCCTCGCCCGGTAGGTGGCCGGGGTCGGGCTCCGGGTCGGTTCCGGGAGTGGGTTCGGGGTCGGTGGCGTGGGTCCGCCACGGGATGCGCAGGGCGGTCAGGGTGACGATCAGCGCAGAGACGGCGACGGTGGCCATGCCCGCCGTCAGGTTCGCCGCGCCGGCGACGAACCCGATCAGGGCGGGGCCGGCCAGCAGGCCCGTGGTGCCCATCGCGGCGACCAGCGCGAGGGCGCCGGAGCCGTGTCCGGCCGCCGCCACGTACACGCACGGGGTGATCGCCGCGGCGCCGAGGCCGACGCAGGCGAAGCCCAGCAGCGTGGGCACCACTCCCCCGGTGAGCAGGGCGACGGCCAGGCCGCCGGCGGCCACCGCGCTGCCGGCGCGGACCACGCGTCCGTCGCCCCAGCGGCTGCGCCAGCGGTCCGCCCGGAGGCGGGCCAGTAGCATCATCACGGAGACCACGGCGATGCCGAGCGGGGCGACGGCCGCGGACGCCCCGACCTCGTCCTTCAGGTAGAGCGTCGACCAGTCGTTCATGGCGCCCTCGGTGATCGTGCCGAACGCCATGGCGCAGCCCAGGAGGAGGGTCGTGCCGGAGGGGAGGCGGCGGCGGGCGGCCCGCGCCGGCCCGTCACCGGCGGCGGGGGCCGGTTCCCGGTGCGCCAGCAGGCCCGGGCGGGCGGCGCCGAGCAGGAGCAGCAGCAGGGCCGCGGCCAGCGCGAAGTGGGCGGTGACGGAGGAGGTCCGGGCGGTGACACCGGAGGCGATCAGCGCGGCGGCGAGCAGGCCGCCGCTGAAGGTGGCGTGCAGCTGGGACATGGCCGTACGCCCGTGGGCGCTCTCCAGCGCGGCGCCCTGCGCGTTCATGGCGACGTTGAGGCAGCCGACCGCGACGCCGTCGACGGCGACGACGAGCAGCGCGAGCGGGTAGTCCGGTACGACGGACAGGGCGGCCAGGACGGCGATCAGGCAGGCGGCGGAGGCGAGGGACAGGCGCCGGGAGCCGAGCCGCCGCATGAGGGCGGTGACGAGCGGGAAGGAGGCCGCCGCGCCGGCGCCGCAGGCCATCAGCAGCAGGCCGATCTCGCCGGCGCCCAGGTCGAGGCGGGTCTTGAGCGCGGGCAGGCGGGCGACCCAGGTGCCGTACTGGAGACCGAGGAAGCAGAACAGCGCCGCGATGGACCACTTGGCGCGCGTGAAGGAGGGTTCGGGTGTCACACGGCCTCCCGGGCCTGGTGCGGGCGGGGTGCGGTGGCCAGCGCGGCCGACATGTAGACCGCGTCGGCGCCGTAACCCGGCGGGACGGGCGCCGTGCGGTGGGCGCGGTAGCCGTTGGCCCGCCAGAACGCCTCCTTGCCGGCGACGGCGACGAGCGACATGGTCGCGAAGCCCTGGGCGCGGGCCGCACCGGCCAGGTGGTGTGCGAGCCGGGTGCCGAGCCCGCGGCGGCGCAGCGGGGCGCTGACGACGAGGTCGTGCAGGTGCAGGTTGGTGGTGCGGTGGACGGTCCGCTCGGGGCGGGCCGGGTCGGGGCAGCGGAACGGCGGGTAGGGCAGGGCGAGGACGTAGCCCTCGGGCCGGCCGTCGTGGTCGAGGACGAAGCAGGTGCCGGCCGAGGCGCGGGCCCGTGAGCGCAGCAGTTCCTCGCCCTCCGCGAGGGAGAGGTCCGTGTACGCCTCGCTCTCCAGGGCGGCCAGCCGCGGCCAGTCGGCCTCGGTGATCCCCCGTATGCGCATGGGGTGTCCTTTCAGTGCCGTGCTGCGGGGGCGTCGGGGGTGGTGCCGGGCACGCAGACGCACGGCAGCGGGTCGATGCCGTTGAACCCCTGGGTGGTGTAGCTGGTGGCATAGGCGCCGGCGGAGAGGATCCAGACGGGGTCGCCGGAGGCTGCGGCGCGGGGCACCGGGACGGGGTGCCGGCCGCCGCCGTAGGCGTCGTCGCTGTCGCAGGTGGGGCCGGCGACGACCGCCCGGACGTGGTCGGTGTCCTCGTGGTGGGTGGGGAAGACCAGCCGGTGCGTCACCTGGTCCATCTCGTACAGGCCGTTGAACTTCCCGCAGCTCAGGTAGAGCCAGTGGCTGTCCTCGCCGTCCGGCTGCCGGCGCCGGGTCAGCCGCAGGACGTGGGCGCGGACGGCGCCGTGGTCGGCGACGAGGTGGCGGCCCGGTTCCATGACGACGGCGAGGGGGGCGGCGGTGAGGCCGCGCAGGCGGTCGGTGCCTTCGCGGATGACGGCGAAGATCTTGTCGAGGGGCGGGTCTAGGGGTTCGCCGTGGCGGTCCCGGTAGCCGAGCGCGGGCAGCCCGCCGCCGAGGTTGACGTGGTCCGGTGCGATCCCGCGCGCGGCCAGCGCCGTCAGGGTCCCGGCGAGCGTGTCGAACGCCTCCTGCCAGGCCTCGCCGGTCATCTGCTGCGAGCCGACGTGCACGGACAGTCCGGCGGGGGTCAGCCCGGCGGCGCGGGCCGTCTCCAGGACGCGGACGGCGTCGTCCGGGGTGCAGCCGAACTTGCGGTTCAGGCCCCACAGGGCGCCCTGCCCGCTGGTGGCGAGGCGGCAGAACACGCGGGCGCCGGGGGCGTGCCGGGCGATGGCGGTGACGTCCTCGACGCTGTCGGTGGCGAAGTCGCGGATGCCCAGGCGGTGGGCCTCGGCGAT
The DNA here is from genome assembly GCF_044759735.1 of Streptomyces sp. NPDC100445. Taxonomy (NCBI): domain Bacteria; kingdom Bacillati; phylum Actinomycetota; class Actinomycetes; order Kitasatosporales; family Streptomycetaceae; genus Streptomyces; species Streptomyces sp. NPDC100445. The sequence continues at coordinate 110,908 of NZ_JBIVZV010000009.1, forward strand.
GTCGTGGTCGGACTTGACGGTGTTGCCGTAGTGGACGCGGCCGGCGGGGGCGCCGGCGGCGAGGGCCTGGGCGATCTCGGCGGGGCTCGCCGCGTCGAACCCGGCGCCGCGGGCGGCCAGGAGGCGCAGGACGTCGTCCACGGGGCATGCCTTGAGGGCGAAGTGGACACGGGTCCCGGGCAGTTCGGCCAGCAGCTCGTCGTACTGACGCGCCACGCCGCCGAGGTCGTAGACGATGCGGTCCGTGTCCGCGTCGGCCAGCGCGGTGGCGAGGGTGTCGCCGCGGGTGCCGGGGAGATGTGCGCGGTGGCCGTCCATGTCCGGTCGCGGGCGCGGTTCCCCCTGCCGGTGCGGGATGTTCATGCGCGGGCCGCCTCGACGAGTGCCGGCCAGGCCTCGGTCAGGTCGGCGAAGGCCGCGATGTCGGACTCGGCCGTGTCGAGTAACCGGCCGCGTTCCGCCGCGAGCCGGTCGGCGAAGGCCGCGTACCGTCCGCCGAGTTTGCGGTATGCCGTGTCGACGCGGTCGAGCCGCCAGAGGTTCTCGGCGCGGTCGAGTCCGGTGCTCTCGCGCAGCAGGGCGGTGACGGCCTCGGGGCGGACGCGGGAACCGGCGTCCAGGAGGCGGTCGCCCTCGGCGGCCATCCGGTCGTAGACGTGGTGGAAGTAGAGCATGGACAGCAGGAACTTCACGAACCGCCGCTGGTAGGCGGGGAATCCGGTGTCGGTGCGGCGTTCGGGGGTGTGGAAGTTGGCGATGTGCCGGTTGTGCAGGATGCCGGGCAGTCGGGCGTCGTGCACGAGGTGGAGGAGGAAGTAGTCGCTGCCGATGGTGTCGGTGGCGGGGGGCAGCGGGACGCGTTCGTAGACCGACCGGTCGAAGGCGACGTTGCACATGTCGACGCGCATGGGGTCGACCACGGTGAGGGTGGAGCGGTCCCCGGTGAAGGGTGCGGTGCCGGCGCCGGTGAAGGACTCCTCGACCAGCGCGCGGGTGCGCTCCTCGGGCCAGTCGCCGGGCGCCCAGAGGCCGACCACGTCGTGGTAGACGGTTTCGTCCAGCCGGCGTATCTCCGCGATGTCGACGGAGAGTTCGCCGATGAAGGAGGCCCCGGCCAGGGAGACCGGGCGGTGCGCCAGGGCCGGGGCGAGGTCGGTGGCGGTGCCGGCGGCCGAGGCGTCGGCGGCGGGCCGGCCCAGCCAGGGCAACTCGTGGTGGACCGGGAACACCGGTTCGCCGGCGTGGACCTGGTAGGCGCTGTCGGAGTCCCTGCGGTGCACCGAGTGGCAGCCGAGGGCGGCGGCCAGCAGGAAGGCGCGGTTGGTGCAGGCGCCGTAGGAGACGGCGGACGGGAGCATCAGGCGGAGCAGGCGGTCGGGGTCGGGCAGGCCGGCGCGGGTGATCGTGCGGCGCAGCCACGCGCGCTGCCGTTCCTCGTCGAGGTGGTGCACGGTGACGCCCGGTTCCGGGGGCAGGGCGGCGACCGTGCGGGCGTGCCCGGCCCGGGTGCGCTCGTCGGCGGAGTCCAGGACGAGCAGCTGGACGTCGGCACCGAAGTGGCGGGCGGCGTACACGGCTTCGGCGTGTACGGCGGTGAGGGTGGGCGAGCAGGACCGGTTGGTGGGCAGGGCGAGGCAGACGCGGTTCACCGGTCGCCTGCCACGGGGGCCCAGGAGTCGAGGCCGAGCAGCCTGCGACCGAGGCCGTCCAGTTCGGCGGGGCCGTAGCGCAGGGCCTCGGGGGTGCGGGCGTCGCCGAGCAGGGTGGCGTTCCAGTCGGGGGTGGCGAGGGTGCGCCAGGACTCCACGCGGGAGTCGCGCAGGGTGGTGTGCTCCTCCAGCGCGGGCATCATCGACAGGTACTGGACGGCTCGGACAGCGTTGTCGGAGAGGTTGGGCGCGACGCCGTGGGCGAGCAGCCCGTTGAAGATCAGCAGGTCGCCGGCCTGGAGGTCGGGGCGGACGACGGGGAACTCGGAGCGGTCGATCGCGGGCCGTACCGGGTCGCGGCCGGGGGGCTGGGCGACGCGCCACTCCTCGAAGCGGCGGAAGAGCTCGGGCGCGCACTGGAAGCCGCCGAGTTCGGGCCGGGTGTCGTTGAGCGCGATGATGCCCTGGACCCGTTGCGGCAGCACCGCGAGGGTGGTGTCGACGTCCCAGTGCAGCTCGATGTCGAAGCCCTCGTCGGTGGGCTCGATCAGGGACCGGGAACGGGTCGACCGGTTGGGCGGGTTGAGGTTGAGCCGGTCCAGGGTGACCCAGAGTTCGTCGCTGTCCCAGACGTCCGCGAAGGCGCCGTGGACCCGGTGGTTCTGGCGGCTGTTCCAGAGCAGCTGGTGGTGGTACGCCTCGACGAAGCCGTAGATGTAGAGGTGCCGGTCCAGTTCGGAGCGGAACTCCGGCTCGGTGTACCAGGTGTCGGGACGGTCGGGGTCCAGGCCCTGGAACTCCCAGGCGAAGTCCAGCAGTTCCTTTGCCTCGCCGGGGGTGATGGCCTCGCGGACGACGACGTAGCCGTACGTCTGCCAGAAGGCGAGGTCCTCCTCGGACAGCACGCGCAGGGGCTGGGTCTTCTCGAGGTCGCGCAGGGGGGTGGGGGCGAGGTAGGTCTCGCCGTCGGCGCTGAAGTAGGGGCGGCCGGTCGCCGCTCGGTGCAGGTAGGGGGCGGGTGTCTGCATGCGATCACTCCGGGGTGGAACGGGAACACCTTCGGGTCGGGCGTGAGACATGTGCCGGTGGCAAGCGCCGGAGCGCGGTGGGCCGCCGGGTGCCGCGGGGAGGCAGGAGTGGGCCGCCCGCCCGGGGGCGGGCGGCCCGGCGCGGCCGGGGATCAGCCGGCGACGACGGCCTCGGCCGCCGCGACGCCGCAGACGCGGGCGGCGCCGTAGGTGGCGATGTGCAGGGCGCCGCGGGGCGGGTCCTGCGGCAGGCCCATCTCGACCACGACGGTGTCGGGGCGGGCGGTGAGCAGGGTGTCGAGCGCGGAGCGCATCCAGTCGTGCCGGTGCGCGTCGCGGACCACGGCGACGATCCGGTGTCCGCCGGCCGCGGCGAGGGCGGCGGCACCGGCGTCTTCGCCGGTGAAGGAGCCGGCGGCACTGCCGGGCAGCAGCCGCTGGAGTTCGGCGGCGACGCCCCAGGGGGTCTGGTCGCCGACGGCGATGTTCGGCTCCGGGTTGAACTGGGCGGTGTAGACGGGGGCGGTGAGGGGTGCGGCGGCGCCGGAGCGGGTGACGGCCAGCGCGCGGCGGGCCGCGACCAGGCCGATCTCCGGGTCGGCCGGGGTGCGCTCCGCGTCACCGCGGGCGGCGGCGGTCCAGGCGGCCAGCGCCCGCACCCGGCCGGCCGCGTCGGCCAGCCGCTCCTCGGGCAGTTCGCCGGAGCGCACGGCGGCCACGAGCGCGTCCCGCAGGTTCAGCACGGTCCGCTCGTCGCACAGTCCGCCGCCCACGCAGATGGCGTCGGCGCCGGCCGCGATGGCGAGGACCACGCCGTGTTCCAGGCCGTAGGTGCCGGAGATGGCGCGCATCTCCATGCCGTCGGTGACGATGAGGCCCTGGTAGCCCAGTTCGCCGCGCAGCAGCTCGGTCAGGATGCGCCGGGACAGGGTGCCGGGGCGGTCCGGGTCGAGGGCCGGGACGAGGATGTGCGCGCTCATGACGGCCCGGGTGCCGGCCGCGATGGCGGCGCGGAAGGGCGGCAGTTCGCGGGCGTAGAGGGTGTCGGCGTCGACGTCGATGCGGGGTACGGCGTGGTGGGAGTCGACGTTGGTGTCGCCGTGCCCGGGGAAGTGCTTGGTGCAGGCGGCGACGCCGGTGGACTGGAGTCCCTCGACCCAGGCGGCGGTGTGCCGGGCCACCAGGTCGGGGCTCGCGCCGAAGGAGCGGACGCCGATGACGGGGTTGTCGGGGTTGGCGTTGACGTCGGCGGAGGGCGCCCAGTCGAAGTTGACGCCGCAGGCGGCCAGGCGCCGGCCCAGTTCGCGGGAGACGGCCCGGGTGAGGCCGGGGTCGTCGACGGCGCCGAGGGCGTGGTTGCCGGGGAAGGAGGAGCCGGTGCGCACGTCGAGTCGGGTGACGTCGCCGCTCTCCTCGTCGATGGCGACCAGCAGGTCGTCGCGTTCGGCGCGCAGCTGGGCGGTGAGGGCGGTGACCTGCTCCTCGCTGACGACGTTGCGGCCGAACAGGGCGACGGAGGCGAGGCCCTCGTCGATGCGGCGGCGCACCCAGTCGGGGGCGGTGGTGCCGTCGAAGCCGGGCTGGAGCACCGCGAGGGCGTCCCGGGCGAGGGTGTCGCCCGCGGTGGAGCCGCTGCCGGAGGCGGTGGTGGGGATGGTGGTCATCGGGGCGTCATCCCTTCACGGCGCCGTCGGTGAGACCGCTGACTGCCTTGCGCTGGAGGAAGATGAAGAGGATCAGGATGGGCAGCGCGAACAGCGACGAGGCGGCCATCGTGGCCCCCCAGTCGTCGCCGAAGGCGGTCTGGAACTGGGACAGCCACAGCGGCAGGGTCTGCTTCTCGATGTCCTTGTTGAGGATCAGGACGAGCGGGAACTCGTTCCACGCGGTGACGAAGCCGAACAGCGAGGTCGCCATCAGGCCGGGTGCGAGGAGCGGGAAGATGACCTTGACGAAGGCCTGCGTGCGGGTGCAGCCGTCGACCATCGCCGACTCCTCCAGCTCCTTCGGCACGGCGGCGACGTAGCCGCGCAGCGTCAGGATGGTCAGCGGGAGCACCATCATCGTGTAGAAGACGGTGAGCGGCACCAGGCTGTTGAGCATGTCGTTGTCGCGGACGAGCATGTAGATGGCGATGATCATGACTTCCCAGGGAGCCATCTGCGCCAGCATGAACGTCACGATCAGCCCGCGCCGGCCCTTGAACCGCAGGCGCGCGAGGGCGAACGCGGCGAGCAGGGCGATGACGAGCGAGAAGACGACCGACAGGACCGTGACGGTGACGGAGTTGAGCACCAGGGTCCAGAAGTGGTCGGCGTCGACCGCCTTCTTGAAGTGTTCGAGGGTGGCGTGCGCCGGGAACCACACCGGGTCGTCGGCGATGATGTCGCCGGTCGGCTTGAAGGCCGTGGCGAACATCCAGTAGACGGGGAACACGAAGCCGACGAAGAGGACGACGGCGGTCGCGTTGGGCCAGATCCGGCCGAAGAGCGAGCGCTTCACAGCTCGTCCTCCTCTTGCTTGAGCACCATGCGCAGGTAGTACGAGGTGACGGCGAGCAGAACCAGGATGGTGAGGAAGGAGATCGCCGCGCCGAGCCCGAAGTGCTGGTTGCCGACGCCCTCGACGAAGGCGTAGATCGGCAGGGTCTCGGTGAGGTGGTCGGGACCGCCCTCGTTCATCGCGAAGATCTGCGCGAACGCCTTGAAGATCCAGATCACTTCGAGGAACGTCGTGGCGTACAGGAAGGGCCGCAGGAAGGGCAGGGTCACCGAGGTGAAGCTCTGCCAGGCGCCGGCGCCGTCCAGGGAGGCGGCCTCGTACAGCTCGCGCGGGATCGTGGTGGTCGCGGCGTAGAGGTTGACCGCCACGAAGGGCACGGACTGCCAGACGAGGAGCAGGGTGATCACGGCGAAGGTGGAGAACTGGGTCTGGAGCCAGTTGTGGTCGGCCATGGAGTGCCAGCCGAGCTTGTCCAGGACCCAGTTGACGACACCGAAACGCTGGGCGAAGAGCCACTGGTAGACGGTGGTGGCCGCGATGACCGGCATGGCCCAGGCGAGGACGAGGCCGATCATGAGCAGCAGTCGCATCTTCGCGCCGAGCCGCGCCAGCAGCAGGCCGGTCAGGGTGCCGACTCCCATGATCAGCACGACGTTGACGGCGGTGAAGACGATGGAACGCGCGACGACGTGCCAGAACTCCCCGCCGGTGAGCACCTCCCGGTAGTTGTCGACACCGTTCCACTCGGTGAGGTGGAGGATGAGCTGCCGCGGGTTGAGGTTCTGGAACGACAGCATGCCGTTCTTGACCAGGGGCCAGCCGAGGAGGACCACGGTGGCCAGCAGCGCGGGCAGCAGGAGCAGGTAGGGGGCGGCGGTGCCGCGCCGGGACGGGGCGCCGGGGGTGCGGTCGTCACCTCGCGGCGGGGCCGGCACCCGGGCCTTGCGGACAGCGGGCTCCCCGGCCGTGTCCGTGCCTTCGGTCTGCACTGACATCAGTTGCCATCTCTTCCGTGGCCGTACGAAAACCAGGCCGTGCCCGTGGCACGGCGCATGCGCGGGCCGGGGGCGCCCCCTCGTGGCGCCCCCGGCTGGGGTCCTCAGTTCTGCTGGGCCAGGCGCTTGTTGATCTCGCCCTCGGCCTGCTTGGCGGCGTCCGCGGGGGACTTACCGTTCAGCACGGCCGTCATGTAGGACTTGATCGGGTTGGGGGCGTTCTCCACCGCGCCCCACTCGGGGATCAGCGGGGTGGTGCCGCCGACGGCGGCGCCGGGGGCGGCGGCCTCGGCGACGGCGTTGCCCTTGAGGTTGGTCTCCAGGGACTTCTTGTTCGGGATGACGCCGTTGAGCTTGGCCAGTTCGCCCTCGTACTGGTCCGACAGGGCGATCTTCAGGAACTCCTTGGCCAGGGCCTGCTTCTTGCTGCCGGCGGCGACGGCGAGGTTGGAGCCGCCGAGGAAGACGCCCTCGGGCTTGTCGGCGGTCTCACCGGGGATGGTGAAGTAGCCGAGGTCCTTCTCGATGGCCTTGTTGGCGGTGACGGCGGTGCCGGCCTCCCAGCCCATGCCGATGAAGGCGCCGGTCTTGCCCTTGGCGAAGACCTCGGCCTGCTGCGGGGTGGCCTCGTCCTTGTCCTTGGGGGCCTTGGAGTAGGAGGCGTACTTCTTGTAGATCTCCATGGCCTTGGTGACCTTGGCGTCACCGAGGTTGGAGACGTACTTGCCGCCGTCCTTCTTCACCAGGTCGGCACCCTGGCCGATGGTCAGGCCGTCGAAGAAGTACCAGTTCTGGCCGGGCAGGTAGAGCGGCTCGGCGTCGGTCTTCTTGCCGATGGCGTCCAGGTCCCGGAAGAACTCGTCCCGGGTCTTGGGGGTGTCCTTGATACCGGCCTTCGCCCAGATCTTCTTGTTGTAGATGACCACGCGGTTGGCGAAGTACCAGGGAGCGGCGTACTGCTTGCCCTCGTAGACCGAGGACTGGGAGACCGACGGCGTCCAGTCGGCGCCGATCGACTGCTTGAGGTCGCTCAGGTCGGCGAGTCCGCCGGTGGCCGCGTAGGCCGGGGTCTGGGTGTTGCCGACCTCCAGCACGTCCGGCGGGGTGGACTCGGAGAGGGCGGTGGTGATCTTCTGCTGGATCCCGTCCCACTTCTGGGTCTCGAACTTCAGCTTGGCGCCGGTCTTCTTCTCGAAGGCGGCCGTGACGTCCTTGGACCACTGGTCCGGCGTGGAGCCGTCCATCGCCCAGACCGTCAGCGTCTGCCCCTTGAAGCTGTCCGGTCCGGCGTTCTTGCCGTTGTCGTCGCCGTCGTCTCCGCCGCACGCCGACACGGAGACCATCATGCCCGCGATCACGATCGCGGCCGCAAGCTTGCGCTTCACGCCACCCTCCTCAGGGATGCCACTTATCCCCCCACGCCCTCGGCGGTGACCTGCGTACGACGCTGTTGCACGTAGGGCTCGGGACCTGGCCACTAATGGTGTAGACCAGTAGGGTGGAGCTTGGCCTAGACCTTTTGGAGTGTCAAGGGTGGTTCGGAAAGCCGCTCCCGGCCGTTACGAGAAAGACACCGGAGCGCGTCCGTCCGCATTCGGCCGCGTTCGCCCGGACGGGTCAGTTGGACTAGACCATAGGTCAGTTGGTCGCTATAACGGGAGCCCATCGACACAGCCGGGAAGGCAGGCATGACCACCGACGTCAGCAGCGCCCAGCCGCACAGGGGGGTACCCGGCCGCACCGCGCGCGTGCCGAAGTACTACCGGATCAAGCAACAGCTCCTCAGCATGGCGGAGGCGCTCCAGCCCGGTTCGGCCATGCCCGCGGAACGGCTGCTCGCCGTCCGGTTCGACACCTCCCGGACCACCGTCCGCCAGGCGCTCCAGGAACTCGTGGGCGAGGGCCGGCTCGACCGGATCCAGGGCAAGGGCACCTTCGTCGCCCAGCCCAAGCTGTACCGCACGCTCCAACTCACCTCGCACACCGAGGACATGCGGGCGCAGGGCCTCACCCCCGCCTCACAGACGCTGGACGTCGGCGAGGTGCCCGCGGACGAGAAACTGGCCGGCCTGCTCGGCATCGGGATCGGCGAACGGGTGCTGCGCATCGAGCGGCTGCGGCTGGCCAGCGGCGACCCGATGGCCATCGAGACGACCCACCTGTCGGTACGGCGCTTCCCCGGCCTGCGCCGCTGCCTGGCCGGCTGCCCGTCGCTGTACACGGCGCTGGCCGAGGTGTACGACGTCCATCTCGCCGAGGCCGACGAGACCATCGAGACCTCGCTGTCGACCCCGCGCGAGGCGCAGTTGCTCGGCACCGACGTGGGACTGCCGATGCTCCTGCTGTCCCGGCACTCACGGGACGCGGAGGGCTCGCCCGTGGAGTGGGTGCGCTCGGTGTACCGGGGCTCGCGCTACAAGTTCGTCGCCGCCCTGCACCGGCCGGGCGGCGCCCCCGTGGTCCGGCGCAGGACGGTCCCCGTGGAGCGGGACGGGTTCGGCTGGGCCTGATCGGTGCCGTGGCCGCGCGGACCGGCGGACGGCGCGTATTGGGTGTCGGGTGACGCCCGGTGTCACTCCTGGACGAGCGTGACGTCCTGGCCGGTCACCGCGTGGAAGGCCGGCAGCAGCAGGAAGCCCGAGGGGCGCAGCTCGGTGAGGGTGGCCTCGACGTGCGCCGCCCCGGCCCTCAGCGCCTCCGCCGAGACCTGACCGGAGTTCTCCCAGCGGTGCTCGGCGCCGTCGCACCGGGCCAGGCCGCCGCCGATGCCGTACCGGAGCCGGGGGTCGGCCTGGCTGACCGAGGAGCTGACGAAGACCGGGCCGGTGCCTTCGGCGCAGCGGTAGGTGCCCGAGAGCGTCACCAGGTTGCCGGACCCGAGCCGGCCGACGGTGTCGACGGTGACCGTCTCGGCGGGGTCGGCGGTGACCCCGGAGGCGGGGACGGCGGCGACGCACAGCAGGGCGGCGACCCCTAGGGCCGTGACGAGGGCGGGACGCAGGGGCATGAGGGATACCTCCCGGTTCGGGCGAATTCGAGGAATCCACTGGTACCCGGCGGCCGGGCCGACGAGCGTGACCATCACCCCATCGGTGGCGCGTCCCAGCACCGACCGGACCGGCCGGACGGGGGCCCGGGGGCCAAGGACCCAGAGGGCCGGGTTCAGGGGACCGGGAACCAGGAGGTCGGGGGCCAGGAGGGCGGGCGCCCGGGGGCCAGGAGAGCGGGGGCCAGGAGGCTGGGGGCCCCGGGGGCCAGGAGGGCGGGGGCCGGGAGGCCGGGAGGGCGGGGGCCGGGAGGGCGGGGGCCGGGAGGGCTGGGGGCCCGGCGGCCCGGAAGGCCTGGCGGCCGGGGGCCCGGGAGACCAGGAGGGCCGGTGCCCGGGGACCCTGAGGACTAGGGGGGCCGGGAGTCAAGGGCACCGGGGGGCGGGGCCCGGCGACCAAGGAGGCCGGGGGCCCGGAAAATTGGAAGGCCGGGCGGACCCCCAAGGCCCGGGGGGGCCCGGAGACCCAGGGAGCCGCGAGCCCGGGAAATTGGAAGGCCGAGCGGGCCCGGGGGCTGGGCGGACCCGGAGATCAGGAGGGCCAGGGGGCCCTGGGGACCAGGAGAGCCGGGGCCCTTGGGACCAGGACGGCCGGGGACTAGAGGGCTGGGGGCCCGGGGTCCGGGAGGGCTGGGGGCCCGGGGAGCGGGAGGACCGGGGGCCGGGGGCCCGGGAAGTTTGGTGACCCGGGAAGTCCGGGGGCCGGAAGGTGCAGGGAACGGAAGGCCCAGGGGCCCGGAAGGCGGGGACCCGGAGGGCAGGGGCCAAGGGACCGGGAGGTCGGGGGACCGAGCGGGCCGGGGGCCCCAGGAACGCGTAGGGTCGGGAAGCCTGGAGGGCCGGGTGCCCAGAGGGACGCGGAAGGCCAGGGTCCCCTACGGCAGTACGGCGAACCCGTCCAGTTCCACCAACGCCCGCTCGTCCCACAGCCGTACGACCTCCACGACGGCCATCGCCGGGTAGTCACGGCCCGCCAGCTGGCGCCAGATGGCGCCCAGTTGCCGGGCGTGGGCGCGGTACGCGGCGACGTCCGTGGCGTAGACGGTGACCCGGGCCAGGTCGGCGGGGGTGCCGCCGGCCGCGCGCAGGGCGGTGAGGAGGTTGCCGAGCGCCGTCCCGAACTGTTCGGGGAGGGTGTCGCCGATGACCTCGCCGGCGGCGTCGAGCGCGGTCTGGCCCGCGAGGAACACCACGCGGGAACCGGTCGCGACGACGGCGTGCGAGAACCCCGTGGGCGGGGACAGTTCGGGCGGGTCGACGCGCTCGGTCGTCACCGGGCCTCCTCGGCTGCCGTGGCGTACAGCTCCTTGGCGATGATGCCCCGCTGCACCTCGCTGGCACCCTCGTAGATACGGGGCGCGCGTACCTCGCGGTAGAGGTGTTCGAGCAGGTGGCCGCGGCGCAGGGCGCGGGCGCCGTGCAGCTGGACCGCCATGTCGACGACGTACTGCGCGGTCTCGGTGGCGAGCAGTTTGGCCATCGCGGCGCGCCGGGGCACACCGCCGGCCCCCGCGTCGTACGCCGAGGCCGCCGCGTACACCATCAGTCGGGCCGCCTCCGTGCGCAGGGCCATCTCGGCGACCTGGTGGGAGACGGCCTGGAGGTCCATCAGCCGGCCCCCGAACGCCTCGCGGCGGCCGGTGTGGGCGACGGTGGCGTCCAGCGCGGCCTGCGCCATGCCGACCGCGAAGGCGCCGACGCTGGGGCGGAAGAGGTTGAGGGTGTCCATGGCAACGGCGAAGCCGCGGCCGGGCTCGCCGACCACGTCGTCAGCGGTGACGGGCACGGCGTCGAAGCGGAGGGCGCCGACGGGGTGCGGGGAGATCATCTCCAGGGGGCTGCCGGTGAGCCCCGGCCGGTCCGCGGGGACCAGGAAGGCGGTGACGCCCCGGGCGCGGGCGCCGGGTGTGGTGCGGGCGAAGACGGTGTAGAAGTCGGCCTCGGGGGCGTTGGATATCCAGCACTTGGCGCCGGTGAGCCGCCAGCCGGTGCTGTCGGGTTCGGCCGCGAGGGCCAGTGCCGCCGCGTCCGAACCGGCCCCGGGCTCGCTCAGCGCGAACGCGGCGACGGCGCTGCCGTCGGCGACCCGGGGCAGCCAGCGTCCCCGCTGGGCCGGGGTGCCGTGCGCGTGCACCGGGTGGGCGCCCAGGCCCTGGAGGGCGAGGGCGGTCTCCGCCTCCGTGCAGGCCTGGGCGAGGGACTCGCGCATCAGGCACAGGTCGAGCGCGCCGGAGTCGAACAGCCGGGTGAGCAGTCCGAGCCGGCCGAGTTCGGCGAGGAGCGGCCGGTTGACGCGGCCGGGTTCGCCCCGGTCGGCGAGCGGGCGCAGCCGTCCGGCGGCCAGCGCGCGCAACTCCGCGCACCAGGCGTCCTGTTCCGGCCCGAGCGAGAATGCGGACACCGCCGGTCCTCCCCGTCATCCGTGGACGGGCCGCCACCGGCGTCCCGTCGTCCCGCGAGGCGGGGCATCGGGTTGCGCCCCTCCCCGACGTTATCGCGCACCGTTGACTCCCGTCATCAACGCGATACGCTCCGACGCGAGCCCACGAGGAAGCCCGTCCGGACGTCTGTCACGGCAAGGGGGCGGACCGCCATGCATCGCTCGGCCCACGTCGACACGTTCACGCGCGACCACCTCCCGCCGCCGCACACCTGGCCCGACCTGCTCCTGGACCTGCCGGAGCTGCGGTATCCCGGCCGGCTGAACTGCGCCGCGGAGCTGCTGGACCACGCCGACCCGGACCGCCCGGCGTTCCGCACCCCGGCCGGCGCCGCGTGGACCTACGGCGAGCTGCGCGCGCACGTCGACCGCGTGGCCCACGTGCTCACCACCGGCCTGGGTGTGGTCCCGGGCAACCGGGTCCTGCTGCGCGGCCCCACCACCCCGTGGCTCGCCGCGTGCTGGCTGGCCGTGCTGAAGGCGGGCGCGGTCGCGGTCACCGTGCTGGACCGGCAGCGCCCGTACGAGCTGACGACCCTGTGCCGGATCGCCCGGGTCGGGCACGCGCTGTGCGACATACGGTCGGTGGACGACCTGGTAGGGGCGCGGATACCCGGGCTGCGGATCACGACGTACGGCGGCGGCGCCCCCGACGACCTCCTGAACCGCCCGGCGCCCGCGACGCCGTACCCGGCGGTGGACACCGCCGCCGACGACGTGGCACTGATCGCGTTCACCTCCGGCACGACGGGCCGCCCGAAAGGGTGCATGCACTTCCACCGGGATGTGCTGGCGACAGCCGACACCTTCTCGAAGCATGTGTTGCGCCCCCATGGGGACGACGTCTTCGCCGGCAGCCCCCCGCTCGGCTTCACCTTCGGCCTCGGCGGGCTGGTCGTCTTCCCCCTGCGCGCCGGTGCCAGCGCGCTCCTGCTGGAGCGGGCCGGCCCCCGGGACTTGCTGCCGGCGGTCGCCGAGCACCGGGTCTCGGTCCTGTTCACCGCGCCGACCGCCTACCGCGCCATGCTGGAGGACGTGCACCGGTACGACCTGTCCTCGCTGCGGCGCTGCGTGTCGGCCGGCGAGAACCTGCCCGCGGCCACCTGGCGGGCCTGGCACGCGCGCACGGGCCTGCGCCTCATCAACGGCATCGGCGCCACCGAACTGCTGCACATCTTCGTCTCCGCCGCGGACGACCGGATCAGGCCCGGCACCCTGGGCGTCCCGGTCCCGGGCTGGCAGGCGCGCGTCCAGGACGGCGACGGCAGGCCGGTGCCCGACGGCGTGCCCGGTCTGCTGGCGGTACGCGGCCCGGTGGGCTGCCGCTACCTGGCCGACCCGCGGCAGCGGGAGTACGTCCGGGACGGCTGGAACATCACCGGGGACACGTGTGTCCGTGAGGCCGACGGGTACATCCGCCATGTGGCGCGCGCCGACGACATGATCATCTCCGCCGGGTACAACATCGCGGGCCCGGAGGTGGAGGACGCGCTGCTGCGCCATCCGGACGTGACCGAGACGGCGGTCGTCGGCCGCCCCGACGAGGCCCGGGGCCAGATCGCGGTGGCATACACCGTGCTGCGCGAGGGGGCCCGGCGCGACCCGGAGGCGCTGTGCGCCTTCCTCCGGCGGGAACTCGCGCCCTACAAGTGCCCGCGCGAGTTCGTCTTCGTCGACGCGCTGCCCCGCACCGCCACCGGCAAGGTGCAGCGGTTCCGGCTGCGCACCCATGTGACCAGCGACGATGCCGACGACCTAAAATGATCAACGTGTCCGAGCAACACGCCCCCCGGTCCCTCATCGTCACGCTCTACGGCGCGTACGGCCGCTTCGTTCCCGGCCCGGTGCCCGTCGCCGAGCTGATCCGGCTGCTGGCCGCGGTAGGGGTGGACGCGCCGTCCGTGCGCTCCTCGGTGTCCCGGCTCAAACGCCGCGGCCTGCTGCTGCCGGCCCGCACCGGGACCGGCGCCGCCGGATACGAACTCTCCGCCGAGGCACGCCAGTTGCTGGACGACGGTGACCGGCGGGTGTACGCCACCGCGCCGTTCGGGGACGAGGGCTGGGTGCTCGCGGTGTTCTCGGTGCCGGAGTCGGAGCGGCAGAAGCGGCACGTGCTGCGTTCCCGGCTGGCCCGGCTGGGGTTCGGCACGGCGGCCCCGGGGGTGTGGATCGCCCCGGCCCGGCTGCACGAGGAGGCGGAGCACACCCTGCGCCGGCTGCGCCTGGACCCGTACGTGGACTTCTTCCGCGGCGAGCACCTGGGGTTCGCGCCGACCGGTGAGGCGGTGGCCCGCTGGTGGGACCTGGCCGCGATCGCCAAGGAGCACGAGCGGTTCCTGGACACGCACGCGCCGGTGCTGCACGCCTGGCGGCGACGCACCGACACCCCGCCCGAGGAGGCCTACCGGGACTACCTCCTCGTCCTGGACTCCTGGCGCCACCTGCCCTACACCGATCCGGGCCTGCCCGCCCGGCTGCTGCCCGCCGACTGGCCGGGGGCCCGTTCGGCGGAGGTCTTCCGGGGCCTGCACGAACGGCTGCGGGAGGCGGGCGCGCAGTTCGCGGGGCTGTGACCCCCGGCGCCCCGGGCGTCCCCGCGCGGCGGGCGGCGGGGCTCAGCGCTCCGGGGACAGCCGGGGCCCGGGGATGTCGGTGCGGCCGGTGCGCGGGGGGCGGTTGCCCGCGCGGTAGGGCGCGGGCCAGCCGGCGCCGGGGCCCTCGTACCCCTGCTCGGCCGCCGCGTGCAGGGTCCAGTGCGGGTCGTACAGGTGCGGGCGGCCCAGCGCGCACAGATCGGCCCGCCCGGCGAGGATCAGGGAGTTGACGTCGTCCCAGGAGGAGATCGCGCCCACCGCGATCACCGGGACGCGCGCCTCGTGCCGGACGCGGTCGGCGAACGGCGTCTGGTACGACCGCCCGAACTCCGGCCGTTCCCGGGCCACCACCTGTCCGGTGGAGACGTCGAGGGCGTCGGCGCCGTGCGCGGCGAAGGCCCGGGCGATCTCGACGGCGTCTTCGGCGGTCGTGCCGCCCTCCGCCCAGTCGGTGGCCGATATCCGCACGGTCATGGGCCGTTCCGCCGGCCACACCGCGCGTACCGCGTCGAACACCTCCAGCGGGAACCGCAGCCGCCGCTCCAGCGAGCCGCCGTAGGCGTCGGTGCGCCGGTTGGTGAGCGGGGAGAGGAAGCCGGAGAGCAGGTAGCCGTGGGCGCAGTGCAGTTCCAGCAGGTCGAAGCCGGCCCGTGCGGCCCGCCACGCGGCGGCGGCGAACTGCTCGCGCACGTCGGTCAGCTGGGCGCGCGACAGCTGGCGCGGGACCTGCCCGTCCGGCCGGTACGGCAGCGGGGAGGCGGCCAGCAGCGGCCAGTTGCCGTCGTCCAGCGGCTCGTCCATGCCCTCCCACATCCGCTTGGTGGACCCCTTGCCGCCGGAGTGCCCGAGCTGCACGCCGATCGCGGTGCCCGGGGCCCGGGTGTGCACGAAGTCGGTGACGCGCCGCCACGCCTCGGCCTGCCGCCCGGTGTAGAGGCCGGCGCAGCCGGGGGTGATGCGGCCCTCCTCGCTGACGCACGCCATCTCGGTCATCACCAGTCCGGCGCCGCCGAGGGCGCGGGCGCCGAGGTGGACGAGGTGGAGGTCGCCGGGCAGGCCGTCGGTGGCGGAGTACATGTCCATCGGTGACACGACGACGCGGTTACGCAGAGTCAGGCCGCGCAGCCGGAACGGCGTGAACATCGGGGGTGTGCCGGGCGGGCAGCCGAACTCGCGCTCGACGGCCCCGGTGAAGCGGGCGTCGCGCAGCCGGAGGTTGCCGTGGGTGACGCGGCGGCTGCGGGTGAGCAGGTTGAAGGCGAACTGGCGGGGCGGCTGGCCCAGGTACAGCCGCAGGTTCTCGAACCACTCCAGGCTGGCGCGGGCGGCCCGCTGGGTGGAGGCGACGACGGGCCCGCGCTCCTCCTCGTAGGCCGCCAGCGCCCCGGGGATGTCCGGCCGCTCCTCCAGGTGGGCCACGAGGGCGACGGCGTCCTCGACGGCGAGTTTGGTGCCGGAGCCGATGGAGAAGTGGGCGGTGTGGGCGGCGTCGCCGAGGAGGACGACGTTGCCGTGCGACCAGCGCTCGTTGACCACCGTGCGGAAGGTGGTCCAGGCCGGTCGGTGGGAGCGCAGGGGCCGGCCGCCGAGCGCGTCGGCGAAGATCTTGGCGCAGCGTTCGACGGACTCGCGCGGGGTGACGTCGTCGAAGCCGGCGGCCCGCCAGACCTCCTCGCGCATCTCGACGATGACGGTGGAGGCGTCCGCCGCGTACGGGTAGCCGTGCAGTTGCATCACGCCGTGCTCGGTCTCGGCTATCTCGAAACGGAAGGCGTCGAAGGCGGTGTCCGCGGCGAGCCACAGGTAGCGGCAGTGGTGTTCGGCCACATGGGGCCGGAACACATGCGCGTAGGCCTCGCGAACGGTGCTGTGCACACCGTCGGCGGCGATGACCAGGTCGTGTCCGGCGGACAGGACGTCCGGGTGCGGGGCCTCGGTGCAAAAGCGGATCCGCACGCCGAGGGAGTGGCAGCGGGCGTGCAGGATCTCCAGGAGGCGGCGCCGCCCCAGCGCCGCGAACCCGTGTCCGCCCGAGCGGTGCCGTACGCCACGGTGCACGACGTCGATGTCGTCCCAGCGGGCGAAGTCCCGGCTGAGGGCCTCGTGGACGACGGGGTCCGCGTGGGCCATGCCGCCGAGGGTCTCGTCCGACAGGACGACACCGAAGCCGAAGGTGTCGTCGGGGGCGTTGCGTTCCCAGACGGTGACCTGCCGTGCGGGATCGCGGCGCTTGAGCAGGGCCGCCGCGTACAGGCCGCCGGGGCCGCCGCCGACGACCGCGACGCGCGCGGCGCGCGCGCCCGGTGCCGTTCGGGCCGGCGTGTCCCCGGTCGGTGTCACTCGGCTCACCTCCCCCGCCACTTCGGCGGGCGCTTCTGGGTGAACGCGGCGTGGAACTCGGCGTAATCCGCGCCGTTCATGAGCAGGGCCTGGGTGGAGGCGTCCAGTTCGACGGCCGCGGCCAGCGGCATGTCCAGCTCCGCCGTCAGCAGGGCCTTGGTCTGGGCGTGGGCCAGGGCGGGGCCGTCGGCCAGGCGGCGGGCGAGGGCCTGGGCGGCCTCGTCCGCGCGGCCCTCCTCCGTCAGTTCGCTGATCAGGCCGATGCGCTCGGCCTCGGGCGCCCGTACCGGATCACCGAGCATGAGCAGGCGGGTGGCGTGGCCGAGGCCGACGACCCGGGGCAGCAGGTAGGCCGCGCCCATGTCGCCGCCGGACAGGCCGACCCGGGTGAAGAGGAAGGCGAAGCGGGCCGAGGGGTCGGCGACGCGGAAGTCGGCGGCGAGGGCGAGGACGGCGCCGGCGCCGGCGGCGACGCCGTGGACCGCCGCGACCACCGGGAACGGGCATTCGCGGATCGCCCGCACCACCTGGCCGGTCATCCGGTTGAAGTCGAGCAGCTGGGCGGTGTCCAGGGACAGCGTGGCACCGATGATCTCGTCCACGTCACCGCCGGAGCAGAAGCCGCGGCCCTCGCCGGCCAGGACGAGGGCGCGCACCGAGCGCTCCCGGGACAGCTCGCTGAGCAGGTCGCGCAGGTCGGCGTAGCCGCCGAAGGTGAGCGCGTTGAGCTTCTCGGGGCGGGCGAGGGTGACCGTGGCGACCCCGTCGTCGCACCGGACGCGCAGGTGCGCCCAGTCGGCGGTGCGGGCGGCGGAGCCGGTGAAGGGACTCATGACGTGCGGCCTCCTGGAGGGGGGCGGTGCCGTACGTTGCTCTCCTCGACGAAGTTATCACCGGTTCGTGACTGTCGTCACGAGTGCGCGACAAGATCGGTTCCGGGGGGCGTCGAGGACGCCCGGCGACGGTCCGCCGGGCGGGGCCCGTACCATTTCCTGAGTCGAAAGCAGGACAGCCTGCTCCACGAACGGACCCGCCTTGCACGAACGCTCCGCCCGACCGGCCTCCTGGCGCATCGCGCTGCCGCACACCACGGCCGCGGTGCCGGTGGCCCGTGCCCTGGTGCGCACGGCGCTGACCGAGGTGGACCACGTGGCCGACTGCGACACGGCGGAGCTGCTCACGGCCGAGCTGGTGGCCAACGCGGTGGAGCACACCGCCGGGCGCGGCCCGATAGAGCTGGTGGTGGAGCTGGCGTCGACCGGCTGCCAGGTCGAGGTGCACGACCCGGACCCGGCGCCGCCCGGCCATCTGACCCGGCCGGTGATCGAGGAGCCCGACGTGTGGGACGAGGGCGGGCGCGGGCTGCTGCTGATCCGCGCCCTGAGTTCCTCGTGCGGGCACCGCCCCACCCCGTCGGGCAAGGCGGTGTGGTTCAGACTGCCTGTGGTTCCCGCTCAGCGGCGTCCGGCGTGAGCGCGTCCGGCGCGGCGGTGGCCAGCGTGGAGTGCCGGCGGCCGTAGGCGCCGTAGACCAGCAGTCCGGCCGCGAGGAACCCGGCGAACTGGATCCAGGTCCGCCAGCCGGTCTCGTACATCAGGTACAGGCAGAAGGCGACGCCGAGCACGGGGGCCACGGGGTAGAGCGGCACGCGGAAGCTGCGGGTGAGACCCGGTTCGCGGCGGCGCAGGGCGATCACGCAGATGTTGACGACGGCCATGATCGCGAGCGTGCCGATGGTGCACAGGTTCATGACGGCGTCGAGGGAGGCGAAGGCCGCCGGGACCGCGAAGACGGCGGCCACGATCAGCGTGCCGGCGACGGGCGTCGACGTCCTCGGGGAGACCTTCTCGAAGACGGCCGGGACGAGGCCGTCCCGGGACATCGACATCAGGATGCGGGTCTGGCCGTACATCACGGCGAGGACCACGGAGGCGATGGCGACGACCGCGCCGAAGGCGATGACGCCGCCGCCGACGGCGGAGCCGGTGACCTCGTTGACGACGTAGGACAGGGCCGCGGGCCGGCCGGCGACCTGGTCGCCGCCGATGGCGCCGATCGCGGCGACCGCGACGGCGCAGTACAGCAGGGTGACCAGGCCCATGCAGACGAGGATCGCGACGGGCACGTCCCGGCGCGGGTTCTTGGCCTCCTCGCCGGCGGTGGTGATCGCGTCGAAGCCGATGTAGGAGAAGAACGCGGCGGTGGTGCCCGCGCCGATGCCGCCGAGACCGGCCGGGGAGAACGGGGTGAGGTTGCCGTCCTTGAAGGCGCTGTAGCCGATGGCGCAGAAGGCGAGCAGGATGGCGAGCTTGACCGCGGCCATGGCGGCGGTGGCCCGGGCGCTCTCGCGCACCCCGCGCACGAGCAGCACGGAGGCCATCCCGATGACGATCACCGCGGGCAGGTTCACGATCCCGCCGTCGCCCGGCCCCGCCGACAGGACGGCCGGGAGCTGCCCGCCGGTGAGACTGTGCAGCAGTTCGTTGACGTACTGGCTCCAGCCGACCGCGACGGCCGAGATGGAGATGCCGTACTCCAGCAGCAGGCACCAGCCGACCAGGAAGGCGGTGGTCTCGCCGAGGCCGGCGTAGGCGAAGGAGTACGAGGAGCCGGAGACCGGGATGGCGCCGCCCAGCTCCGCGAAGGAGAAGGCGGTGAAGACGCAGGTGATCGCGGCGAGGACGAAGGAGACGACGACGGCGGGACCGGCCTGGGCGACGGAGTCGGAGAGGCCGACGAAGATGCCGGTGCCGACGATGGCGCCGACGCCGAAGCAGATGAGCTGGAAGAGGCCCATGGTGCGCTTCAGGCCGTGTCCCTCGCGGTCGGCGCCGGATTCGGCGACGAGCACGTGCGGGGACTTGATGCGGGGAGCGGGCATGCGGGTGGTGCTCGTTTCTGGTGGTGCGGGCGCCCGTCGTACGGGCGCGGCGACGGCCCCGGAATGGGTGGCTCCGGGCCGCCGGTCAGGATAAGGCGGGTCAGGCGAGCGTGGCTACCAGCACCGCCTTGATCGTGTGCAGGCGGTTCTCGGCCTCGTCGAAGACGACGGAGTGCGCGGACTCGAACACCTCGTCGGTCACCTCCAGGGCGGTCAGGCCGTGGCTGTCGTGGATCTCCCGGCCGACCTCGGTGCCGAGGTCGTGGAAGGCCGGCAGGCAGTGCAGGAACCTGACGTCGGGGTTGCCGGTGGCGCGCAGCACGTCCATGGTGACGGCGTAGGGGGCGAGGGCCGTGATCCGCTCGCTCCACACCTCCTTGGGCTCGCCCATGGAGACCCAGACGTCGGTGGCGACGAAGTCGGCGCCCGCGACGCCCTCGGCGATCTCCTCGGTCAGGGTGATGCGGGCGCCGCTGGACGCGGCCAGGTCCTGGGCGCGGTCGACGACCTCCTGGGCGGGCCAGTAGGACTTCGGGGCGACGATCCGGACGTCCATGCCGAGCAGGGCGCCGGTGACCAGGTAGGAGTTGCCCATGTTGAAGCGGGCGTCGCCGAGGTAGGCGAAGGCGATCTTCCGCAGCGGCTTGGCGCTGTGCTCGGTCATGGTGAGCACGTCGGCGAGCATCTGGGTGGGGTGCCAGTCGTCGGTGAGACCGTTGTAGACGGGCACGCCGGCGTGCGCCGCCAGCTCCTCGACCTTGGCCTGGCTGTCGCCCCGGTACTCGATCCCGTCGTACATCCGGCCGAGGACCCGGGCGGTGTCCCGCACGGACTCCTTGTGCCCGATCTGGGACCCGGACGGCTCCAGGTAGGTGGTGTGGGCACCCTGGTCGGCGGCGGCGACCTCGAACGCGCAGCGGGTGCGCGTCGAGGTCTTCTCGAAGATCAGGGCGATGTTCCTGCCCCGCAGGTACTGGGTCTCGGTCCCGGCCTTCTTGGCGGCCTTCAGCTCGGCGGCCAGCTCGACCAGGCCGCGGAACTCCTCCTCGGTGAAGTCCAGCTCCTTGAGGAAGTGGCGGCCGGCGAGGGCCGTCGGCACTGTCGCCATGGCGGGCGCTCCAGACGTACGACTACGGATGACCCTGAAAGCATATACGACCCTTCACATTTCTATACGGGGTCTCGCTCCACCGGACAGCTCATGCACCGCGGCCCGCCCCGGCCCCGGCCCAGCTCGCTGCCCGGGATCTCTATCACCTCGATGCCGCACTTGCGCAGGTGCGTGTTGGTGGTGACGTTGCGCTCGTAGGCGACGACGACGCCCGGTTCCACGGCGAGGACGTTGCAGCCGTCGTCCCACTGCTCCCGTTCGGCCGCGTGCACGTCCTGGGTGGCGGTCAGCACCCGGATCTCGCCGAGGCCGAGCGCGGCGGCGATCGCCCGGTGCATGTGCTCCGGCGGGTGGTCGGTGACCTTCAGCTCCCGTTCGCCGACGCCCGGCTCGATGGTGTACGAGCGGAGCATGCCGAGGCCCGCGTACTGGGTGAAGGTGTCACCGTCGACCATGGTCATCACGGTGTCGAGGTGCATGAAGGCGCGCCGCTTGGGCATGTCGAGGGCGACGATCGTGCGCGCCGAGCCGGCCGCGAACAGCTTGTGCGCGAGCATCTCCACGGCCTGCGGGGTGGTGCGCTCGCTCATGCCGATCAGGACGACACCGCCGCCGAGCACCAGGACGTCGCCGCCCTCGATGGTGGAGGGGTAGTCCGCCTGCCCCCGGGACCAGACGTGGAAGGTCTCGGCCCGGAACAGCGGGTGGTGCCGGTAGATCGCCTCGAAGTGCACGGTCTCGCGCTGCCGGGCCGGCCAGCGCATGGCGTTGATGGAGACGCCGTCGTAGATCCAGGCGGAGGTGTCGCGGGTGAACAGGTGGTTCGGCAGCGGGCGCAGCAGGAAGTCGTCCAGGTCCATGACGTGGAAGCGGACCGACGCAGGTTCGGCGTGCGCGTCAAGGAACTCCCGTTTGGTCATGCCGCCGACCAGCGCCTCGGCCAGCTCCGGCGGGGCCATCCCGTCGAAGGCGGCCCGCAGGTGGTCGGTGGCGAGCGGACCGTACTCCTTCTCGTCGAAGACGCGGTCCAGGACGAGCGCGCGGGCCTCGGGGAGCGCCAGGGTCTCGGCGAGCAGGTCCCCGAACAGGTGGACCTCGACCCCGCGGTCGCGCAGCACGTCGGCGAACCCGTCGTGCTCGGCGCGCGCCCGGCGCACCCACAGCACGTCGTCGAAGAGCAGGGCGTCCTTGTTGCTGGGGGTGAGCCTCTTGAGCTCGAGATCCGGCCGGTGCAGGATGACGCGGCGCAGCCGCCCGGCCTCGGAGTCGACGTGGAATGCCATGCCTCCATCCTGACCACGAGGGCCGGGGTTCACCCCCTGCCCGGCCCGATCCGCACCCCGTTGTTCGTCACGTCGGCCACGGGCGGTGCGCGGGCGGGGTCAGATCGCGGTGCACGGGACCGGCCAGCGCCGGATCCGCGGGGGCAGGGCGAGGGCCCACCCGCCGGCGGCCAGCACCAGCCGCTCGGCGGTGAGCAGGCCGAGCGCCTCCCGCCCGGCGGGGTCCAGGGCGTCGACGGGCGTCGGGTCCAGGAGGCGCAGGAACGTGGCGACGAGCACCGGGTGGTCCAGGGTGAGCCGGACGGCCGTGCCCCGCTCCCGGCGGTCCAGGACGGCGACGAAGTCCGGGCCGCGCCGGTGGTAGAGGACGCCGTGGCCGTAGGCCGCCCGCCAGCGGGCCGGCTCGTGGTCGGGTGAGGGCCGGGTGGGCGGCGGCAGGTGGTGCAGCAGGGCCGGGTCGTACGACGGGGTGCCCGCCGCCCGCCAGTCCACGCGCAGGCCGAGGCCCTGGCACTCGCGCAGGAACCGCACCGCCTCCGCCGTCCCGCGCCCGCTGCCGCTGAGGTCGAGGGGGCCGGCCGGTTCCACCCGGCGCCCGGTGAGCCGGTGCGGCACGGTGTCCGGCAGCCCGCTCATCCGGCGCCCTCCGGCAGCCGTACCGGCTCGCCCCAGGTCGGCAGGGACACATAGGTCGGGCCGTCGCGGAAGAGCAGGCCGAGCCGCAGGGCCTCGCCGGTCCAGTCCGCCAGCGCGTCGGGGGGCACCTCGTGGCCGTCGGCGGCCAGCAGCCGGTGCAGCGCGGGGACGGTCCGGCCGTCCTCCAGACGGCGCAGGGCGGCGGCGCGCCAGCCCGTGAAGCGGTGGGTGGCGGCCGGCCGGCCGTGCCGCCGGTCGTGCACCAGCAGGTCCGGGCCGTCCTGCTCGAACAGCAGCCGGGAGTGGGCGTGGCCGGCCCGCCAGGCGGCCACGGCCGCCCGCAGCCGCCGCTCGACCGACCCCGTGATGCCCGCCTCCTCGGTGTCGAACAGGTAGACCAGGTCGGCGAGTTCGTCATCGGGCAGGTCGTATACGTGCTGGTACATCAGGGCCGGGCGGCGTTTGCCGAAGCCGAGCCGCGGGTCGGTGAAGTGGGGGCTGAACCGCTCCAGCTGGATGCGGTGGGCGCCGCTGGGCGGCTGGAGGTGGACCAGGGCGGGGAGCTGCTCGATGACGGGCGTGTAGTCGTCGGCGCTCTCGCCCGGGAAGCCGTACAGCAGGTTCCAGGAGCAGGTCAGCGCGTGGTTCTCGCACTCGCGCAGGGTGCGGACGTTGCGGGCGCCGGTGACGCCCTTGTCCATGAGGTCCAGGACCCGGCTGCCCAGGCTCTCGATGCCGGGCTGGATGTGCACGGTGCCGGACGCGCCGAGGAGCCTGAGCTGGTCCGGGGTGAGGTTGGACTTGACCTCGTAGTGCAGCCGCAGGTCCCAGCCGCTGCCGGTGACGCGGGGCAGGAAGTCGCGGAAGTAGGCCATGTCGATGATGTTGTCCACGGTGACCACGTCGAGGAGGCGGTGGCGTCGCACCAGCCGGTCGATCTCGGCCCACAGCCGCTCCCCCGGCTTGGCCCGGAAGGCCATGGCGGTGCCGTTCAGCCCGCAGAAGGTGCAGTGGTGCTTCTCGCCCCACCAGCAGCCCCGGGCGCCCTCCACGACCAGTTTGGGATGGATGTGCTCCCGGACCGGGGAGGCGTCCAGCGCGGCCTGCCACTGGTCGTAGTCCGGCGCGGGGATGTCGGCGGGGGCCACGGTCCGCCGGGGCCCGGTGTTCGCCCGCGACGTGGGGCCGTCCCACCAGCACAGGCCGGGCACGTCCGCCGGGGCGGTGCCCTCGGCCAGGTGCCGCAGCAGCGCCGGGAAGGCGTGCTCGGCCTCGCCGCGGACCACGTGGTCGACGAAAGGGTGGTTGCGGTGCAGGGCGTGGCCCATGGGTCCGTCGCAGTTGCTGCCGCCGAGGACGACCGTCAGCTCCGGTCTCCTCCGCTTGAGTTCGCGGGCCAGCGCGAGGGAGGGCACGTTCTGCATGAACGTGCTGGTGAACCCGACCACGTCCGGTTCGGCGGCGAGGACCTCGGTGGCGCAGGCGTCGACGAAGGGGGCCGCGTGGGGGCGCATGGCGACGGCCGTGTCGATCGGGACGTCCCGGGCCGCCGCGTACTCGCGCAGCCGGGCGCGACCCCAGTGGGGGTCGTCGTGGAGGACGCCGGAGAAGACCCAGTCGCCGAGGCCGTGGAAGATCCCGTCGCTGCCGACCTCCACGCAGTCGCCGGGCCGCAGCCGGCCGCCGGACCGCTCCAGCAGGAACTCCGCCCAGCGCAGCGCGCCGTGGAACTCGGTCACCTCGTCGCCGGGCCGGGCCCGCCGGACGATCCGGTTGAGCAGGCCGAGCTGGAGCGAGGGCAGGTCGATCGGGTGCCACGGCATCGTGACCAGGTGGACGCGCATGCTCAGCGGGTCGGCCGCTTCTCCAGGATCGCCGGCCGGCGCGTGGTGCTCTTGGGGTCCTCGCGGACCACCACCTTCTTGATCTCCACGACCACCGCTCCCCTCACGTCCCGGCAACACCCTTGTGCCGCACGGCTGTCCACCATATGGACGGCTCGGTGTGCGGCACAAGGGCTTTCTGTGCCGGTCCGCCTACAGGCGCGGGTCCACCGGCTCCGACTCCAGCGCCAGCACCCCGAACACCGCCTCGTGGACGCGCCACAGCGGCTCCCCGTCCGCGAGCCGGTCCAGGGCCTCCAGGCCGAGCGCGTACTCCCGTAGGGCCAGCGACCGCTTGTGGTTCAGGAACCGCTGCCGCAGCCGGGCCAGGTTGTCCGGCCGGGCGTACTCGGGGCCGTAGACGATCCGCAGGTACTCCCGGCCCCGGACCTTGACGCCGGGCTGCACCAGCCGTCCGTCACCGCCCCGCACCAGCGCCTCCACCGGCTTGACGACCATGCCCTCGCCGCCCCGGCCGGTCATCTCCAGCCACCAGTCGACGCCCGCGCGGACCGACTCCGCGTCACCGGTGTCGACGTACAGCCGCCGGGTGGTCCGCAGCAGGGCGCTGCCGTCGTTCTCCACCATCCGGTCGATCAGGCCGAGTTGCGCGTCGTGCGGCAGCGCGGCGAGGCTGCGGCCCTGGACGGCCAGGAGCTGGAACGGGGCAAGCCGGACCCCTTCCAGACCGTCGGTGGTCCAGCAGTAGCGGCGGTAGGCGGCGGTGAACGCGGCGGCGTCCGCGGCGCGTTCCCGCTGCCGGGTGAGCAGGCCGCCGACGTCGGCGCCGCGCGCGGCCGCCGCCTCCAGCGCGGCGAGCACGTCCGGGAACACCGCGCCGGAGGCCGCGCCCACCGCCGCGTACTGGCTGCGCAGCAGCCCGGCGGCCTTCAGCGACCAGGGCATCAGCTCGGCGTCCAGCAGCAGCCAGTCGGTGGCGAGTTCGTCCCACAGTCCGGCGTCCGTGACCGCCGAGCGCAGCCGGCCGAGGATCTGCTCGGTCACCGCCGCGTCGTCGAAGAACGGCCGCCCGGTACGGGTGTACAGCGAGCCCGTCGGGCCCGCCCCGGTACCGAAGCGGGTCCGCGCGACCTCGGCGTCCCGGCACACCAGGGCCACCGCCCGCGACCCCATGTGCTTCTCCTCGCACACCACCCGCGCGACCCCGTCCCGCGCGTACTGCGCGAACGCCTCGCGCGGGTGCTCCAGGTAGCCGTCCACCACGGAGGTGGCGGTCGGCGCCATGGTCGGCGGCAGGTAGGGCAGCAGGCGTGGGTCGACCGCGAAGCGGCTCATGACCTCCAGGGCCGCCGCCGCGTTCTCCTCGCGGACAGCGACCCGGCCGGCGTGCCGGGTCTCCACGGCCCGCCGGCCCTGCACGTCCGCCAGGTCCAGGGGCCGGCCGTCGTGCCCGCCGGGCGCCTCGGAGCGCAGCGGCTTCGCCGGCTCGTACCAGACGCGCTGCGCCGGTACGTCGACCAGCTCGCGTTCCGGCCAGCGCAGCGCGGTCAGCTTCCCGCCGAAGACGGCGCCGGTGTCCAGGCAGATGGTGTTGTTGAGCCAGGTGGCCTCCGGGACGGGCGTGTGCCCGTAGACCACGGCGGCCCGGCCCCGGTACTCCTCCGCCCAGGGGTAGCGCACCGGCAGTCCGAACTCGTCGGTCTCCCCGGTGGTGTCGCCGTACAGGGCGTGCGAACGGACCCGGCCCGAGGTGCGGCCGTGGTACTTCTCCGGCAGCCCCGCGTGGCAGACCACGAGCCGGCCGCCGTCCAGGACGTAGTGGCTGACCAGCCCGTCGATGAACTCCGCCACCTCCGCCCGGAACTCCTCGCTCTCGCCCCGCATCTGCGCGACGGTCTCGGCGAGCCCGTGCGTGTGCCGGACGGTGCGGCCCTTGAGGTGGCGGCCGTACTTGTTCTCGTGGTTGCCGGGGACGCAGAGGGCGTCGCCCGACTTCACCATCGCCATCACGCGGCGCAGCACGCCGGGGCTGTCCGGGCCGCGGTCGACCAGGTCGCCGACGAAGACGGCGGTACGGCCCTCGGGATGCCTGCCGTCGGCGTAGCCCAGCCGGGCGAGCAGCTCCTCCAGTTCGGCGGAGCAGCCGTGGACGTCACCGATGATGTCGAACGGACCGGTGAGGTGCGTGAGGTCGTTGAAACGCCTCTCGGTGACGACGGTGGCCTGCTCGGCCTCCTCCACGCCGCGCAGCACGTGCACCTTGCGGAAGCCCTCGCGCTCCAGCCGGCGCAGTGAGCGGCGCAGTTCGCGGATGTGCCGCTGGACGACCCGGCGGGGCATGTCGGCGCGGTCGGTGCGGGTGGCGTTGCGCTCGGCGCACACCTCCTCCGGCATGTCCAGCACGATGGCGATGGGCAGCACGTCGTACTTCTTGGCCAGTTCGACCAGCTGCCGCCGGCTGTCCTGCTGCACGCTGGTGGCGTCCACGACGGTGCGGCGGCCGGCGGCCAGCCGCTTGCCGGCGATGTAGTGCAGGAGGTCGAAGGCGTCCCGGGAGGCGCTCTGGTCGTTCTCGTCGTCGCTGACCAGGCCGCGGCAGAAGTCGGAGGAGATCACCTCGGTCGGCTTGAAGTGCCGGCGGGCGAAGGTGGACTTGCCGGAGCCGGAGGCGCCGATGAGCACCACCAGGGAGAGGTCGGTGACGGGCAGCACCCGTCCCGTGCGGGTCTCGGTCATGCGGCCTTCGCCTCCTTCTTCTCGTCCGTGGTGCCCCGGAGGGTGAACACGGCCAGCTGGGTGGGCGGCCCGACCTCGGGGTCGTCCGGTCCGACCGGGGTGAACGCGACGTCGTAGCCGTGCCGTGCGGCCACGGCCGCCGCCCAGGCGCAAAACTCCCGGCGGGTCCACTCGAAGCGGTGGTCGCCGTGCCGGGCGTGTCCGGCGGGCAGGGTCTCCCAGCGGACGTTGTACTCGACGTTGGGCGTGGTCACGACGACCGTGCCGGGGCGGGCGTGCCCGAACACGGCGTACTCCAGGGCGGGCAGCCGGGGCAGGTCGAGGTGCTCGATCACCTCGCTGAGCACGGCGGCGTCGTACCCCTTCAACCGGTTGTCGGTGTAGGCGAGGGAGCCCTGGAGGAGCCGGACGCGGGACGCCTGCCGCTCCCCCATGCGGTCGAGCCGCAGCCGGCGGGAGGCGATGGCCAGGGCCCGCACGGACACGTCGACGCCGACCACCTCCGTGAACCGCGGGTCCTTCAGCAGCTCCTGCACCAGCTGGCCCTGTCCGCAGCCGAGGTCGAGCACGCGGGCGGCGCCCCGGTCGCGCAGCACGGCGAGGGCCGCCTCCCGGCGCTGGACGGCGAGCGGGGCCGGCTTCTCCTCGCCCTCCGCGCCGGTGTCCTCGGCGACGGCGTTGTCGAGGTCCTCGACCTCGCTGTCGTCGGCCTCGGCCAGGCGCACCAGCTCCAGCCGCTCCCGGGCCTGCCGGGTCAGCGACCAGCGGCGGGCGAGGTAGCGGCTGGTGATCAGCTGCTGTTCCGGGTGGCCGGCCAGCCAGCCCTCGCCGGCCCGCAGCAGTTTGTCGACCTCGTCGGCGGAGACCCAGTAGTGCTTGGCGTCGTCGAGGACCGGCAGCAGCACGTACAGGTGGCGCAGCGCCTCGGCGAGGGTGAGCGTCCGCGCCTCCAGGACGAGGCGGACGTAGCGCGAGTCGCCCCACTCCGGGAACGCGGTGTCCAGGGGCACGGGGTCGGCGGTCACGCTCCAGCCGAGGGGCTCGAAGAGGCGCCGGACGAGGCCGGCGCCGCCGCGGGCCGGCAGGGCCGGTATCGCGACGCGCAGGGGCAGCGGCTCGGCGGCCCGCTCCGGGCGGGCGGCGCACACCCCGCGCAGGGCGCTGGAGAAGACGTTGCTCAGCGCGACCGCGAGCAGGGAGGAGGCCGCGTAGGGGCGGTCGTTGACGTACTGGGCGAGGGCCGCGTCGGGGGCGCCGCCGCGGCCCTTGCCCTTCCCCCGCCTGACCAGCGCCACGGTGTCGATCTCCAGCAGGAGCGCGGCCGTGCAGCGCCCGGCGTCCGCCTCCGGGTAGAACACGTGCGCCGTGCCGTACGCGGTGGAGAACGCCTGCGTCCTGGCGGGGTGCTTGTGCAGCAGGTACCCCAGGTCGGTGGCCGGGCGGCCGGGCGCGCCGGTGGTGGAGATCGTCACGAACATGCTGCCGAGTCTCCCCGCCCCGGGCCCCTCTGACCAGAGGTTTTCCACGCCCAGGCAGGACCGCGCCCCGCGCACCGGCGTTCCCCGTGATCTCCGTTATGGCGTCCCGGACCCCGGAGCTGGTGAGGTGGGACCCGTCAACTGACCAGTGACAGAAGGGGGAACCATGACCATCGGCCAGGGAGTCCGGGTGCGCGGGAGAGCCGCCGCCGTCGTGGCGGCGGGCGCCGTCCTGGGTGCGGGGGTCCTCGCCACCGCTCCGGCCCGGGCGGCCACGCCCACGCCCATGCCCACGGCGGGGGTGGTGCGCGCCGCCGCGGCGGCGCCCCAGGTGCAGGCCCAGGGCGCGTACGCGATGGACGCGGCCACCGGCAAGCAGCTCTTCGGCAAGGCGGCGGACGGGCAGCTGCGGACCGGCTCCACCACGAAGATCATGACCGCGCTGGTGGTCCTGTCCCAGCGGGGCGTGGATCTGAACCGCAAGGTGCGGATCAAGAAGGAGTACACGGACTACGTCATCGATCCGGTGACCCACGTCCAGCGGTACTCCAGCGCCAACCTGATCCTCGGCGACTCGATGACGGTGCGCGACCTGCTGTACGGGCTGCTGCTCCCCTCGGGCTGCGACGCGGCGTACGCGCTCGCCGACACCTACGGGACGGGCACCACGACGGCCCAGCGCACCAAGTCCTTCATCGCCGAGATGAACGCCAAGGCACGTGAACTCGGCCTGAAGAACACTCACTTCGACGGCTTCGACGGGGTGTCCAACGGCAAGAACCACGCCTCGCCGCGGGATCTGGTCGAGCTGGCCGGGACGGCGCTGAAGAACAGGACGTTCAAGGCGGTCGTCGGCACGAAGGTCTACGGCGACATGAAGTCCTACCGGCCCGGCGGCGGGACGCACGCGATGGCCCCCTGGAAGAACACGAACACGCTGCTCGGCTCCTACCGGGGCGCGATCGGCGTGAAGACCGGCTCGGGGCCGGAGGCGAAGTTCTGCCTGGTGTTCGCCGCGACCCGCGGCTCCAGGACCGTGGTGGGCGCCGTGCTCGCGGACACCTCGGTGGACCAGCGGGTCGCGGACGCGACGAAGATCCTCGACTACGGCTTCGCCCGGCGCGGCTGAGCCGTGCCGGGGGGCCGTCCGGTCCCCCGGCACCGTCCGCCGTCCGCCCCGGTGCGCCGGGAGCGTTACGACAGCTGCGACTGGACCTGCGAGGAGATCAGCTCCAGGTGGTCCAGGTCGTCGAGGTCCAGCACCTGGAGGTAGATCCGCCGCGAGCCGATCGCCGCGTACCGGCCGATCTTGTCGACGACCTCGGCCGGGGAGCCGGCCAGTCCGTTGGCCTTCAGCTCGTCCACCTCGCGGCCGATGACGGTGGCCCGCCGGGCCACCTCCTGGTCGTCCCTGCCGACGCAGACCACGAGCGCGTTGGAGTACGTCAGGTCGTCCGCGTCACGGCCGGCCTCCACCGCGGCGGCCCGCACCCGGCCGAACTGCCGCTCGCTGTCCTCGATCGAGGCGAACGGGATGTTGAACTCGTCGGCGTAGCGGGCGGCGAGCCGGGGCGTACGGGTCGCGCCGTGACCGCCGATGAGGACCGGCACCTTGCGCTGCGCGGGCTTGGGCAGCGCGGGCGAGTCGGTGAGGTCGTAGTAGGTGCCGTGAAAGTCGAAGGTCTTGCCGGTCTCGGTCGCCCAGAGCCCGGTGACGATCGCCAGCTGCTCCTCCAGCCGGGCGAACTTCTCCTTCGGGAAGGGGATGCCGTAGGCCTTGTGCTCCTCCTCGAACCAGCCCGCTCCCAGGCCGAGCTCGACCCGGCCGCCGGACATCTGGTCGACCTGCGCCACCTGGATGGCGAGCACGCCGGGCAGCCGGAAGGTGCCGGCCGTCATCAGGGTGCCCAGGCGGATGCGCTTGGTCTCACGGGCCAGGCCGGCCAGCGTGATCCAGGCGTCCGTGGGGCCGGGCAGGCCGGGCACACTGCCCATGCGGAGGTAGTGGTCGGAGCGGAAGAATGCGTCGAAACCGAGATCCTCGGTGGCCTTGGCGACGGTGAGCAGGGTGTCGTAGGTGGCGCCCTGCTGGGGCTCGGTGAAGATTCGAAGGTCCATACACCCATCCTGCCCGCCGCGGCCCGTGCCGACCGCGCCGGTACCGCCCGGCGGGGCCGTCGCCGGCCGGGTGATCCTCCGTCCGGACCCGCCTTCCGTCCGTCCCGCGCGCTCGCCCTTGTCCCGCCGGGGGTCAGAGGGCGCCGGAGGGGCTGCTGCTCTCGTCGGCCGCCCTCTCGCGTAAGACCTCCTCCCGGGCGGCGAGCTTGCGCAGCATCTCCCGGACGCGGTCGCGGGACTCGTCGGCCGCGTCGATGGCCTCCATGCACTGCCAGTACGTCGTCTCGTCGGCCGCCGCACTGGCCATGCCGACCAGGGCTATGCCCACCTCGCCGAGCAGGCCGCCGAGGCAGAGCAGGGTCTCGCGGGCGTCGTCCAGCTCGGTGAGCTGGGCGGCGCGCAGGTCGCCCGGGTCGAGCTCGGGCGGGTCCAGGACCCCGCAGCCCCGGCCCGCCAGCTCGGTCAGGCCCAGTGCCTCGCCGCGCAGCTCCGGCGGGCCGGAGACCGCGAGGCGGCTCCCGATCGCCTGGGCCAGGGCCTGCGCCTGCCAGACCTCCGCCATCATCTCCGCCGCGTCGGCGCCGGCCGCCAGCGCACGCCTGCTCGTGAGGATGAGCCGTACCGCGTCCATCCGTTGCCCCCGTCCGTCCTCCGTGCGCTGCCGCACCTCTGCTGGGACTCTCAGTTACCCACTACCCAGCGTGAGGGGATCCGGATCGAAAAGCTAGAGGAAGACGGAAATTGTGGACAACAATTCGGATTCGACAGGCGATTTGACTTCGTAGAGTGATAACGGAATCTAAGACTCCGGCTGTTGGTCCTCCGGGTCCGGAACCGGGAAGCGGTGTTCGTTGCGGTCGATCTTCGCCGCCAGGGCGGCCAGCGGGTCGATGCGCAGGACCTCGCACAGCTGGAGGAGATAGGCGAGCACGTCGGCGACCTCGTCGGTGACCGCGTGCGCGGTGTCCGGGTCCGCCATCACACCGGCGGACTCCTCCGGGGTCAGCCACTGGAAGATCTCGACCAGTTCGGAGGCCTCCACCGAGAGGGCGGCGACGAGGTTCTTGGGGGTGTGGTAGGGCTGCCAGTTCCGCACGGCGGCGAACTCGGCCAGCCGGCGCTGGAGTCCGGCGAGGTCAGGTTGTTCTGTCACGGGTTCATGTGTACCACCGTGACGTCCGGGGCTCCCGCGGCCCACGAGGCGTCGCTCACCGCGGCCACGCAGCGGATGTGCCCGCGCACGCCCATCCGCGCGGCCAGCCCCAGCAGTTCCCGGCGCTGCGCCGGGTCCAGACCGCGGTCGAAGCCGTCGGCCAGCACGGTGAGGGTGCGCAGCGCGTCGGGCACCTCGCCCGGGGCGTCCACCTCCAGGACGCCGGGACCGGTCAGCAGCACCAGCGCCAGCGCGAGGTGGCGCAGTTCGCCGTCACCGAGCCGGGCGAGTCCGGTACGGGAGCCGTCCCCGCGGTCGAGCACCGCCCGGACCGTGCCGTCCGGCAGCGGCTCGGCGAGCAGGTCGGTCACCGGTCCGGCGCAGCCCGCGCGCACCGCCGCCACCAGCTGGGCGTGCCGGCGGCCGCACTCCGCGCGGGTGCGCCACAGCACGTCGGCGAGGTTGCCGCAGTCGGGGAGCAGCCGGCCCGAGCCCAGCGGGACGAGGGCGCGCATGGCCGCGGGCAGGGGGTCGCACGAGAACACCGAGCGCAGGGCGACGACCATCTGCTCGGCCGCGGCCAGCACATGGCGCTGCCCGTCCGTCTTGCCGGCCACGCGCAGCGGCAGCAGGGCCGTGCCCAGCCGGTCGTCGGGGAGCGGGGCACGGGTCACGGGGGCGGAGCCCGCGGTGTGCCAGGCGGCCTGCACGGTCCGCCGGCCCGGGTCGCGCAGCGCGGTCTCCAGCAGGACGACGCCGCGCGCGGTCAGCCGCTCCCCCACGATCCGCAGTTCGGGCTCCGCCTGTACGGCGATGTCCAGCCGGACCGGGCCGTGCGCGCCGTCGGCCGTGCACCCGATCCGGAAGCCCCGCCGCCCCCCGGCGTCCGGGCGCGCCCGCTCCGGTACGCGGGCGGCGGGGTCGGGGAACGCCTCGGCGAGCGTGGCACCCCCGCCGAGCCGCGCGAGGGCCTCGTAGGCGGCCAGCGCCGTCGTCTTGCCGGATCCGCTGGGCCCCGCGAAGAGGGTGACCGGCCCCAGCGGGAACCCGGCCCCGCGGTGCCCGGCGAAGGCCGACAGCCGCAGCTCGGTGATCCGGGCGCGGACGTCGGGGGGCGGGCCGGACCCGGCGGGAACGGCACCGGTGGGCTCGGCGACCGTCAGGGGGGCAGCGGACACGGGAGGCACGGCCATATGCGGACCGTAGAACTCCGCCTGACCGGCGAACCGTTTCACCGTCGCCCCGTTCCCACGAACGAGCGACCATCACCCCGGCCGCGCCCCACCGGCCAGGACGACCCCGACCGTGCGGGCGACACCCGCGGCGCACACCGGAGGCCCACCGAACCGTGCCGAAGCCGCAGGCGAGCGCGCCCGGACCGGAGCCGTGGGCAGGCGGATGTGCCCGACCTCCGGGCAGGGGGCGTCGCGGGGAAACGCACCCGCCGGGCACCCGACTCCAGGCGGGACCCGCCGGACCGGAGTCCTCCGGGGACACCTGGCTCTCGGCCAGGAGGGCGCCGGGACCGGACCCGGCCGGCCCGTGTCCAACGCCCCACCGGGCCGGCACGCGGTTGCCCTCCCGGAACCTGCCCGGCTACCCCTCGGGCGTCCCCGAGTCCCGGTCGGGAGCCGCCGCCGGGACATGGTCGTCCGAGCACCCGACTCCGGGCGAGGGGCCGCCGAGCCGACCCTCCGGCGACAATCGGCTCTCGGGTCGAGGGACCGTCGGGACCGGGTCCGGCCGGGCCGCGAGCGGCGGTCCGCCGCGCCGGAACCCTGGGCGGGGCATGGCCGCCCGGGAACCGTCGGGAACAGGATTCGTACGGGACGCGTCGACGGTGTGGTGGGGTCGGCGAGCCCGGCGCCCCGGCCGGCCCGGTGGGCTCACCGGGCCGGCCGTCGGCGGGCCGGGGGGTGGGTCAGACCGCGCCTTCCATCAGGCCGCTGACCTCCGTGCCGGGCGGGGTGAGGAGGAAGACGTTGCGGTCGACGCGGTGCATGCCGCTGCCCAGGCCGAAGACGACGCCCGTGCTGAAGTCGAGGACGCGCTTGGCGACGTCCCCCTCCGCGCCGGACAGGTCGAGCAGCACCGGGGACCCCGCCATCAGTGTCTCCGCGACCTCGCGGGCGTCCGCGAAGACGTTGACCCGCAGGACCACGAAGCGGCGCCGGGTCTCCGTCTCGGCGTCGGGCAGCGAGCGGTGGCTCACCGCGGAGGGCCAGGCGTCCCGGCCCCGCAGTGGCACTACCTGGGCGAGCCCCTCCCACTGTTCGTCGGTGACGTCGTAACGGCTCACCGGATCCCCCTGACCTGACTCGCTTGCGATCCGTGCACCAGCCATTCTTACGCCAAGTCACCTGTTCGGCCCAACAGCGACACGGTCCGCGACCGCCCGGGCGGCCGATTCGGGTTCCGTCTCGCGTCAGTTGTGGGCATACGCCCGGTTCTTACCGGGCTCATACCCGACTCTTCACCGGCCTCCGTGCCTCGTTCACCGGTGACCGCTAGCGTGCGGTGCCGTGCACTTGGCAGAAAAACAACAGGTGGCACCCGCTCCGCGGGCCGTGCGCACGGAAGCCCCGGACGTTCCCGCGCAGTGGCACCGTGTGCTGACGCTGCTCGCCGACGTGAGCCTGTTCATCGGCACGCGGTCGGTGTGGACCCAGGCGGCCACGCACCGAGTGGTCCTCGCGGGGGTCATCTCGGTCTGCTACGCCGCGATCCTGGTGACCGGCGTCCTCGCCCTCACGGTCCGCCGGGCGCGTTCGCTGGCCCGGCTGGACCTGGTGGTGCTGGTGACCGCGGTGACCCTCGCGCTGTGCGCCTGGGCTCTGAACCACGCCGGCGGCGACGAGGCGGTCCTCACCACGCAGGCGGCGCGGGAACTGACCGCGGGCCACACCGTGTACGGGCAGCCCTGGCCCTGGCTGTTCCACGGCCCGAACGTCGCGCTCACCCCGACGGCCGACGGCGGGTACGACTTCACGTACGGCTATCCCCCGCTGGCCCCGCTGCTCACCGTGCCGCTGCTGTGGCTGGGCCACGGCGGCGCCCCGGCGACGGCGGCGGCCACGGCGGCACTGGTGGCGGGCGCGGTGACGCTGTGGCGGCTGCTGCCGGTGCCGTGGCGTTCGGCGGCGACGATGGTGTGCCTGGGCTTCGGATTCCTGCCGTCGTACGCCCGTCAGGGCTACCCGGCGATCATCGGCATGGTCCTGTTGATCCCGGTGGTGGTGCGCTGGCCCCGGCTCGGCGCGCGCGGCCGGCTGGGCGCGGCCGGGGTGGCACGGGCGGTGTGCCTGGGCGCGGCGTGCGCGGCGCAGCAGTTGCCGTGGTTCGTCACGCCGTTCCTGCTGGCCGGGGTCTACGCCGTGCGCCGCGGTGAGCTGGGCGGACGGCAGGCGGCGCGGGTCGTGCTGCGGATCGCCGGTACCGCGGCGCTGACCTGGCTGCTGATCAGCACGTACTTCATCGTGAGCGAGCCGGGGCCGTGGCTGCGGGGCGTCGCGCTGCCGCTGACGCAGGGCGCGGTGCTGCACGGCCAGGGCCTGGTGGGCATCTCGCTGTACTTCACCCACGGCAGCGACCGGCTCGACTGGTACGGCCACGCGGGCATACTGCTCGCGGGAGCCCTGCTGGCGCTGTCCGTGCTGTTCGTGCGGCGGCTCGGGCCGGCCGTGACGGTGCTGCCGTGGTGCGCGTTCTACCTCGCGACCCGGTCGCAGGACGGCTACTACCTGATGATGACCCCGCTGTGGCTGGCGGCGGCGGTCACCGCGCCCCCGCCGGAGTTCGCCCGCGCCTGGCAGCCGCGGCCCCGCACGCCGGCCGGGCCGCGCCGCCGGGCCGCCCTGGCCGCGGTCGCCGCCCTGCTGCTCATGCCCGCGCTGGTGAGCGCGGCGCTGGCGGTGACGGGGGGACCGCCGCTGCGGATGGACGTCACGGGGGCCCGGCGCACCTCGGCGTACACCGTGTCCCGGCTGACCCTGCGGGTCGCCAACACCGGCGGTGTCGCGCTGACCCCGCACTACATGCTGACCAGCGGCCAGGGCATGAGCCGCTACTGGTCGCTGGCGCGTGGCCCGGCCACCATCGCCGCGCACCGCACGGCGACCGTCGAACTACGCGCCCCGGGCGGCAGGTTCACCCTGTCGCCGAAGAAGGGGGCCGGCCTGCGGCTGCGTGCCTTCACGGCGGACCCGCAGACGCTGTCGACCAGGGACGTACGGCGCGGGGAGCTGGGCCTCGGGCGGCCACCCGGCCGCTCCTGAAGGGCGGCCGCCGCCGGCCGGAGGGCGTCCGGCCGGCGGGCGCGCCGCGCCCGTGGGACGCCCCGTGCCGGGCGGGTGCGGTGCCGGTCACCACCGCAAGGGGAGAAACCTCACAGCCCGTGCGCCGCCCCCGCTTCCATGCCCTGCCCTAGCATCCAGCCATGACGGTCCTGCCTGACGACGGGCTCTCACTGGCCGCCGAGTTCCCTGACGCGACACATGAGCAGTGGCAACGCCTGGTCGAGGGCGTACTGCGCAAGTCGGGCAGGGAAGTCGCCGGCGCGGCAGCTGAGGACGCCTTGTCCACGACGTTGGAGGACGGGCTGCGCACCCGGCCCCTGTACACCGCGCGCGACAGCGCGCCCGACCCCGGCCTGCCGGGCTTCTCCCCGTTCGTACGGGGTGGCCGCCCCGAGGGCTCCCTCGCGAACGGCTGGGACGTACGGCAGCGGCACGCGGCACTCGGCGACGGCGCCGCGCACGCCGTGCTCGCCGACCTGGAGAACGGCGGCACCTCGCTCTGGCTGGTGCTCGGCGAGGGCGGCATCCCCGTCTCCGAGCTGGACCGCGCCCTGGACGGCGTCTACCTCGACCTGGCGCCGGTGGCCCTGGACGCGGGCCGCGACACCGAGGCGGCGGCCGAGGCGCTGCTGCGGCTCTACGAGCGCAAGGGTGTCGACCCGGAGGCCGTGCGCGGCAACCTGGGCGGCGACCCGCTGGGCCACGAGGCCCGTACCGGCGCCGCGCTCGACTTCGCGCCGTTCGCCGCGCTGGCCGCGCGCTGCGCCGGGTCGTACCCGGGGCTGCGCGCGCTGACGGTGGACGCGCTGCCGTACCACGAGGCCGGCGGATCGGCCGCGCAGGAGCTGGGGGCCTCGCTCGCCACCGGCGTGGCCTACCTGCGGGAGCTGACGGAGGCCGGACTGGGCGTCGAGCAGGCCGTCGACCAGCTGGAGTTCCGGTACGCGGCCACCGCCGACCAGTTCCTGACCATCGCCAAGCTGCGCGCCGCGCGCCGGCTGTGGGCGCGGGTCGCCGAGGTGTGCGGGGCGCCGGAGGCGGGCGGGCAGGTGCAGCACGTGGTGACGTCGCCGGTGATGATGTCCCGCCGGGACCCGTGGGTGAACATGCTCCGCACGACCGTCGCGACGCTCGCCGCCGGGGTGGGCGGCGCCGACTCCGTGACCGTGCTGCCGTTCGACCACGCGCTGGGGCTGCCGGACGCGTTCGCGCGGCGCATCGCCCGCAACACCTCCTCCATCCTGATCGAGGAGTCGCACCTGGCCCGGGTGATCGACCCGGCGGGCGGCTCCTGGTACGTGGAGCGGCTGACGGACGAACTCGCCGAGTCCGCCTGGCAGTTCTTCCGGTCCGTCGAGCGGGACGGCGGTCAGGCGGCCGTGCTGCGCTCCGGCCGGCTGCGCACCGACCTGGCGACGACGTGGGCGGAGCGCTCCAAGAGGCTCGCCAAGCGGCGTGAACCCATCACCGGTGTCAGCGAGTTCCCGCTGCTGTCGGAGAAGCCGGTGGAGCGCGCCCCCGCGCCCGAGCCGCCGTCCGGCGGGCTGCCGCGGGTGCGCCGCGACGAGGCGTACGAGGAGCTGCGGGCCCGCTCCGACGCCCACCTCGCGACGACCGGCGCCCGGCCCCGGATCTTCCTGGCCACCCTCGGCTCCCCCGCCGAGTACACCGCGCGCGCGTCGTTCGCCGCCAACCTGTTCCAGGCGGGCGGCATCGAGACGGTCACCGAGGGCCGTTTCGAGGACAGCGGCGCCGACGAGGCCGTGCTGTGCTCCAGCGACGCCGTCTACGCCGAGCGGGCCGCCGAGACGGCCCGGTCGCTGCGCGCGGCCGGTGCCCGGCACGTCACCCTGGCCGGCCGGCCGGCCGACCACGCCGGCATCGACTCGTACGTCCACGCGGGCTGCGACGCCGTGACCGTGCTGTCCGCGACCCTCGACCGCATGGGAGTGTCCTGATGGGAATCCCCGACTTCTCCGGCATCGAGCTGGGGACCCCGGTCACCGGCGGGAGCGAGGACGCGTGGCGGGCGGCCGTCGAGAACGCCACCGGCGGTGCGCCGCCGGTGTGGGAGACCCCGGAGGGCATCGGGGTCAAGCCGCTGTACACCGGCCGTGACCTGGAGGGCCTGGACTTCCTGGAGACCTATCCCGGTGTCGCGCCGTACCTGCGCGGCCCGTACCCGACGATGTACGTCAACCAGCCCTGGACGATCCGCCAGTACGCGGGCTTCTCCACGGCCGAGGAGTCCAACGCGTTCTACCGGCGCAACCTGGCGGCGGGCCAGAAGGGCCTGTCGGTCGCCTTCGACCTGCCCACGCACCGGGGTTACGACAGCGACCACCCGCGGGTGACCGGCGACGTCGGCATGGCGGGCGTGGCCATCGACTCGATCCTCGACATGCGCCAGCTGTTCGACGGCATCCCGCTGGACCGGATGACCGTGTCGATGACGATGAACGGCGCCGTGCTGCCGGTGCTGGCCCTGTACATCGTGGCGGCGGAGGAACAGGGCGTACCGCCGGAGAAGCTGGCCGGGACCATCCAGAACGACATCCTCAAGGAGTTCATGGTCCGCAACACCTACATCTATCCGCCGAAGCCGTCGATGCGGATCATCTCCGACATCTTCGCGTACACCTCGCGGCGGATGCCCCGCTACAACTCCATCTCCATCTCCGGCTACCACATCCAGGAGGCCGGCGCGACGGCCGACCTGGAGCTGGCGTACACCCTCGCCGACGGCGTGGAGTACCTGCGTGCCGGGCGGGAGGCGGGCCTGGACGTGGACGCGTTCGCCCCCCGGCTGTCGTTCTTCTGGGCGATCGGCATGAACTTCTTCATGGAGGTCGCCAAGCTGCGCGCGGCCCGGCTGCTGTGGGCCAGGCTGGTCAAGCAGTTCGACCCGAAGAACGACAAGTCGCTGTCTCTGCGCACCCATTCGCAGACCTCGGGCTGGTCCCTGACCGCGCAGGACGTCTTCAACAACGTCACGCGCACCTGTGTGGAGGCGATGGCCGCGACCCAGGGCCACACCCAGTCGCTGCACACCAACGCCCTCGACGAGGCCCTCGCGCTGCCCACGGACTTCTCGGCGCGGATCGCCCGCAACACCCAGCTGCTCATCCAGCAGGAGTCGGGCACCACCCGGGTCATCGACCCGTGGGGCGGCAGCGCCTACGTGGAGCGGCTGACGTACGACCTCGCGCGCAAGGCCT
The DNA here is from genome assembly GCF_044759735.1 of Streptomyces sp. NPDC100445. Classification (NCBI taxonomy): domain Bacteria; kingdom Bacillati; phylum Actinomycetota; class Actinomycetes; order Kitasatosporales; family Streptomycetaceae; genus Streptomyces; species Streptomyces sp. NPDC100445. Next base: position 150,255 of record NZ_JBIVZV010000009.1, read on the forward strand.
GGGCGCACATCCAGGAGGTCGAGCAGGCCGGCGGCATGGCGCAGGCCATCGACGCGGGCATCCCGAAGCTGCGCGTGGAGGAGGCGGCGGCCCGCACCCAGGCGCGCATCGACTCCGGGCGGCAGCCGGTGATCGGCGTCAACAAGTACCGGGTGGACAGCGACGAGCAGATCGACGTCCTCAAGGTCGACAACTCCTCCGTGCGCGCCCAGCAGATCGAGAAGCTGCGGCGGCTGCGCGCGGAGCGGGACGAGCGGGCCTGCCAGGACGCCCTGGACGCGCTCACCCGGGCCGCCGACGGCAGCGAGAACCTGCTGGAGCTGGCCGTGCGCGCGGCCCGCGCCAAGGCGACCGTGGGCGAGATCTCCGACGCCCTGGAGAAGGTGTACGGGCGGCACGCCGGGCAGATCCGTACGATCTCCGGGGTGTACCGCAACGAAGCAGGCCAGTCCCCGTCCGTGGACCGCACCCGTGCCCTGGTGGACGCCTTCGAGGAGGCCGAGGGGCGCCGGCCGCGCATCCTGGTCGCCAAGATGGGCCAGGACGGGCACGACCGCGGCCAGAAGGTGATCGCGACGGCCTTCGCCGACCTCGGTTTCGACGTCGACGTCGGCCCGCTGTTCCAGACGCCGGAGGAGGTCGCCCGGCAGGCGGTGGAGGCGGACGTGCACGTGGTCGGCGTGTCCTCGCTGGCCGCCGGTCACCTCACCCTCGTCCCCGCGCTGCGCGAGCAGCTGGCCGAGGAGGGCCGCGAGGACATCATGATCGTGGTCGGCGGGGTGATCCCGCCGCAGGACGTGCCGACCCTGCTGGAGATGGGCGCCACCGCCGTGTTCCCGCCCGGGACGGTGATCCCGGACGCGGCCCACGACCTGGTGAAGCAGCTGTCGGCCGACCTCGGCCACACCCTGTAGGGCCGATGGCAGCGATCGGTCTCGACACGTATGTGAAGGGTGTCCTCGACGGGAAGCGGGCGCTGGTGGCCCGGGCCATCACGCTCGTCGAGTCCACCCGCCCGCAGCACCGGGCGCTGGCGCAGCAGTTGCTCACCGAGCTGCTGCCGCACAGCGGCCGGGCCCGGCGGATCGGCGTGAGCGGCGTGCCCGGTGTCGGCAAGTCGACGTTCATCGACGCGTTCGGCACGCTGCTGACCTCGCAGGGGCACCGGGTCGCCGTCCTCGCCGTCGACCCGTCCTCCACCCGCACCGGCGGTTCCATCCTGGGCGACAAGACCCGGATGGAACGGCTCGCGGTGGACCCGGACGCCTTCGTCCGGCCCTCGCCCAGCGCGGGCACGCTGGGCGGTGTCGCCAAGGCCACCCGGGAGTCGATGGTGGTGATGGAGGCGGCCGGCTACGACGTGATCCTCGTGGAGACCGTCGGCGTGGGCCAGTCGGAGACGGCCGTCGCGGGCATGGTCGACTCCTTCCTGCTGCTGACGCTGGCCCGCACCGGCGACCAGCTCCAGGGCATCAAGAAGGGCGTCCTGGAGCTGGCGGACGTCATCGCCGTCAACAAGGCGGACGGCCCGCACGAGCGTGACGCCCGGGCCGCCGCCCGGGAACTGGCGGGCGCGCTGCGGCTGATGCACGGCAAGGACGCGTTCTGGACGCCGCCGGTGCTGCACTGTAGCGCCCGGGAGTCCGCCGGCCTGGACACCGTGTGGGAGCGGCTGGAGCGGCATCGCGCGCTGCTGGACTCCACCGGGCGGCTGGCCGCGAAACGGCGGGACCAGCAGGTGGAGTGGACGTGGGCGATGGTCCGCGACGAACTGCTCGGCCGGCTGCACGCCGACCCGGCGGTGCGCGCGACCGCCCCCGGCCTGGAACAGCAGGTCAGGGACGGCCGGTTGACGGCCACCATGGCGGCGGAACGCATCCTCGCGGCCTTCGGGGACCGCGCCGCCGGATCGACGGCCGGCTGAATCCGCCCCGGGTCCGGCACCGCCCCGAGGGGTGGGCCGGACCCGTGCCGGGCGGACTCGACCGCCCGTGCCGGACGGCCGGGCGGGCGGCGGCGTATGGGGTGCGTCAAGGGCGGGCGGGCCGGCGTATGGACGCCGTCAGGGGGCGGCGGTATCCGGCCACGGGGGTAATGTGCTTGCAGCGTTCGCCTTTTCGCCCCTCACCCTTCAGGAGTCCACGACGGCCGATGCGGCCTTCGTCGTCACCGTGCTCGCGGCCTTCGCGCTGGTGGCACTCGTCGCCCGGGGGGTGACGAAGCTGTGACCGCCGACGCGTTCCCCGTCGAGACGGTGGTCGGCCTGATCGTGGCCGTCGCCCTGTTGGGCTACCTCTCACACCCGTGGTACTTCCAACCGCGGCCCGCCGCCGGGCTGGGCACCGGCTCGCCCGACGGCCGCCACCTGCTGCTGCTCTCCGGCGCCACCAACCTGTCCGCCGACAGCGCCCGGCTCCTACGGTCCGTCGAGCGGGCGAAGGCCCGGGTCGTGGCGGACAACTCGGTCCCGGGCCACCCGGTCGACCCGGTCCGGGTCCCCGCCGACGCCGTCACCTCCTCCGCCTCCGGCCCTGGACCCGGACATCTCCCCGGCCTACGCCGAGCTCCAGTTCCGCCGGCCGCCTGCCACCCGCACGGCCAAGGGCGCGCGAACGGCGGGAAGTCGGCGGCGCGGTGGCCGGCGTCCCGGTGTACGCCCCGTCAGGGCCGCTGCCGCGGCGGGGTGAAGGCGTACAGGTCGAGGATGTCCGGGCGGGGCGCGACACCGGGACCGCCCGCGCGCACCCAGCCGGCGATGTCCTCCGCCGCGTCCGGGTCGTTGACGAGGCCGAGCCAGACCGGCCGGGCGCCGGCGGCGCGGCCGGCGGCGGAGGGCTGGACGACGATGACATTGGCCTGGTCGCACACGTCGAGACAGGCCGAGACCCGCACCGGCACCTGCGCGCGCAGCCGCGCGGTCTGCGCCGCGTGGTCGACGCCGGGCACCTTGGCGGTGCCGCAGCAGCAGTCCCGGCACACCACGACCCGGCAGGGCGCCGGGTCGGTCCTCCGCGCGGCCACGCCGTCGCCGCCTTCTTCTCCGACCGGCTTTCCGGGCACGTCGGTACACCCCTCTCCCGGGGAGATCCGCCCCGGTGTCCGTCGAGGAGGCGACCGCGTGAGTCTCCTGGCTCCCGGGTCGCCGCTCGTCCCGGCCTTCCCGCCCGTCCGCGGGCAGTGGCCTGTCGGGAGTCGCTCGCCGGTCACAGTGGCGGGACCGCGCCGGATTCACACCGGCTTCCTCGGACCGCCGTCGCCCTGTCACCGGTCATCATGGCACCGCCGGCGGCCCCCGTCGAACCTGTGCGCGTACGGTCACAGGTGCAGCCCCACGTGATTGACGATCAGCCGTTTGCCCTCGGGGTCCAGGGCGAAGTAGATGCGTCCGGCCTCGTTGGGCGAGACGGCGTCCCGGACCTTGATGTGAGGAAGTCCGTCCCGGCGCTTGTGCTCGAACGTGAAGTAGCGCTTGTCCTTGTTCTTGCTCAGCTTCTCGTCGCTGTTGGCGAACCTCAGCCCGTGGTGGTCGTAGAACCACTGGTCGAGCCGGGGCCGTTTGCCGGGCTTGGTGTAGAGGTCCATCGCGGCCTGCGCGAGGGCGATCAGCTGGTCGGTCATCTCCTCCGGGTACGGGTACTGGGACGCCTTCCACGCGCGCGCCGCCCGCACCGTGAACACGATGCGCTCCTCGGACGTGCGGGCGAGCGCCTCGAACGTGGGTACGGCGTCCGCACCCAGGACGGGGATCGCGTTCCAGACGTCCTGCTCGGCCGGCTGCCCGCTCGCGCCGCTCGACAGGTCCAGGTACAGCTTCTTCCAGTAGTCCCGGTCCTGCCGCAGCGCCTCGGCCGCGGCGGCCTCGGACTGCGCCTTGTCGCGTTCCTCCATGCAGCTCTGCGCCATGTCCTCCCACGACCTGGCGTCCTCCTCCAGTTGCCGCGCGCGCTCCTTCAGGGCCTGGAGTTCGGCGGTGGTGTCGCCGGCCGCCTGGGCGCGCGACAGCCGCTCCGCCGCCCTGCGGGCCCCGGCCCGGTACGAGGCCTGCCGCGCGCGTTCCCAGGCCGTGTCACTGCCCCGGGCGATGACGGAGAGGTGGGCGAGCGACGGCATCAGCCGTCCGCACACGAAGGACTGCTGGGCCACCTGCTCCCGGGAGTACGCGGGGTGTTCCAGGCCGAGGTTGGGCCAGACCAGCCGTGCCCCGCCGCTGGGCACGGCCACCTGTTGGTGGACCCGGCGGACGGCCTGCGCGGTGACGTAGTTCAGCGTCACGACCTGGGCCAGGCCGGCGAGTTGCCCGGAGGCGTCGGCCGCCACCGTCCAGCCCAGCTGGTCCCGGGGGTGCATCAGGAGGATGGGGAGGCGGGTGCTCAGCGCGAGCGACTCCAGCAGGACCGCCGCGTGGCCGTGCTCCCGGATCCGCTCGTACCGCCCGGTGGCGCGCTGGCCGAGCACCCGGACGTCGAGGCAGGCGTCGGCGAGCACCGCGCGCAGCAGGCGCGGGCGTCTGAGCAGCGGGCTCTGCACCGGCGCGATCCAGCCGTCGGGGATCTCCCGGCCCATGACGAGCCGCAGCGCCCCGCCGCCGTCGTCCGTCCGGGAGAGAGTGACGCGGGTGACGAACTGGGCCGGGCCGTCGGACAGGGGCTGGTGGATGGTCGTCCGCAGCGCGCGGGCGCGCTCGTCGCCCGCAACGACCCAGCCCACCCGGCGCTCGCCCTGCCCGGGGGCGTTGCCGGGGAGCACGGCCCGGCCGGCACGGTCGAGATCCGCGGGGGACGGCGCGGGGAACCGGCCGCGGTCGCCGAGCCAGGCGGCGAGGTGGTCTCGGAGACGCTCGTACACATGTCCGGGCCGCCGCGCGGACCGGGCGTCCTGGACGTCGAAGGCGACGGCATACAGCACCTGCACGGTGGCTCCCCTCAGCCCCGGACGCCCCCCACGGGCGGACCGGTCCCCCTCGAACGCGGTCAGGGCGTCGCTTGAGGGGTCACCGTAGTACCGACGCACCCGACCGGCCATGACTTCGCAGCGCGCACCGTCCCTCACGATCGGTGCCCGGACGCCCGGCGGACCGGCGGGCGACCGGCGGAAAACGATCGTCGGGGCCGCCCGGCGGGCACGCGGTGCCACCGATCATGCAACCCTCTGCGGCGGTGCGGTGTTTTAGTCCGTACCAAGTCCCCTGCGGCTGGGCCGGCTCCTGGTGCGCCGGTCCACGGACAACAGTGTTGACGAGGAAGGAAAGAGTGATGGGCGATTCAGAGGCGCTGACAGCGCTCCAGCTCGCTGAACTTGTTCGTTCCCGTGCCGTGTCACCGGTGGAGGTGGTACGGGACACCCTGGACCGCATCGAGCGGCTCAACCCCGCGGTCAACGCGTTCGTCACGGTCTGCGCCGACGAGGCGCTCGCCGCCGCCAAGGAGGCCGAGCGGGCCGTGCTGTCCGGAGCCGAACTCGGCCCGCTGCACGGTGTGCCCATCGGCGTGAAGGACCTGGACCCCGTGGCGGGCGTGCGCGTCACGCGCGGATCGAAGATCTTCGAGAAGGAGGTCGCGCAGGACACCATCCTGTGCGTCGAGCGGCTGACCGACGCCGGCGCCATCGTCGTCGGCAAGACCAACACCCCGGAGTTCGGGTTCAAGGCGACGACCGACAGCGCCCTGCTGGGGCCCGCGTCCACGCCGTTCAACCTGGCCATGAACGCGGGCGGCTCCTCCGGCGGCAGCGCGGCGGCCGTCGCGACGGGCATGGTGCCGCTGGCCCAGGGCTCGGACGCGGGCGGTTCGCTGCGCGTGCCCGGCGCCTTCTGCGGTGTGTTCACCATGATGACGACCTTCGGACGGGTGGCGGTGCCGGCCCGGCCCAACGCCTTCCGCCGTCTCAACCCGATGGTCTGTTACGCCCCGCTCGCCAGGACCGTGGAGGACGCCGTCCTGGGACTCGACCTGATGTCGGGCCCGCACCCCCGGGACCCGTACTCCTTCCCGGTGGGCGAGCCGCTCGCGGCGGCCCTCTCCCCGTCGCTGGCCGGAATGCGCGTCGCCTACACGCCCGACCTCGGCGGCTACCCGGTCGAGGCGGAGGTCGAGGCGCTGGTGCGGGCCGCGCTGCCCGCCCTGGAGGAGGCCGGAGCCGAGATCGTGGAGGTCGACTTCCGGCTGCCGCTCCCCGCCGCCGAGCTGACCCGCATGTGGCGCCGCTACCTGTCGATGGCCCACGCGGAATCCGCCGAGATCAGCCTGCGGCAGGGCATCGACCTGCTCGGCGAGCAGGGCCGCGTCGTGGACCCCGGCTACCTGGAGAGCGTCCGGACCGGCGCCGCGCTCGGCGCGGTCGAGTTCCGCCTCGGCGACCTCGTCCGCACCCAGGTGCTCGACGCGTTCGAGGACCTCTTCGACGGCTACGACCTGATCGTCAGCCCGGTGAACTGCGTGGCGGGCATCCCCAACGACACCACGCGCACCACCGTCGGCCCCCGCCAGGTCGACGGCCAGGAGACCGACCCGTTCGTCGGCTGGTCCATGACGAGCCCCTACAACCTGATCGGCAGCCCCGCGGCCACGGTCCCGGTGGGCCGGGCGGCCAACGGCGTCCCCGTCGGCATGCAGCTCGCCGCCCGCCGGCACAACGACGCGGCCGTCGTCCGCGGCGCCGCCGCCTGCCAGGAACACCTCGACTGGCAGCACCTGTACCAGCAGTTCGACCCGGGGCTCACCACCCGGTGACGTCCGGCGGCCGCCGGGCCCCGCACCCGCCCCCCAGGGACAAGGATGGTTGACACCGATGACCGCACACCCCTCCGGCACCGGACCGGTCCGCGCCGCGCTCTTCGACCTCGACGGCACGCTCGTGGCCACCGAGCACCGCAGCCGCGCCGCGTGGACCAGGCTGTTCCGTGCCCACGGCCTGGAGGTCGACGACGCCCTGCTGGCCACCTTCGTCGGCCGCCGCGGCCAGGAGGCGCTGGCCGACCACGTCCACCGCTTCCCGGGCGGTTCCGTCCCCGACCTGTTCGAGGAGGCCGTCGGCTACCTCAACGGTCCCGACATCCCGCCGCCCTATCCGGTACCGGGCGCCGAGGTGCTGGTGAAGCGGCTGCACGCCGAGGGAGTCCCGATGGCCGTGGTCACCAGCGGGCTGCGCGACCACGCCCGCGCGCTCCTCGACCACGTGGGCGGGGCGGCCCTGTTCAGCGCGCTGGTCACCGCGGAGGACGTGCGCCGGGGCAAGCCCGACCCCGAGGGTTTCCTGGCCGGGTGCGCCGCGCTGGGCGTCGCGCCGGCCGAGGCCGTGGCGTTCGAGGACGCGCCCGCGGGGATCGCCGCGGCCAAGGCGGCCGGGCTCAGGTGCGTCGCGCTGACCACCACCCACGCCGCCGAGGCGGTCGCCGCCGCGGACCTCGTCGCCGCGGACCTCTCCGACATCGACTGGCCGCGGCTGTTCACCACCTGATCCACCGCACGGACGGAACCCTCATGCGAAGCAAGGACGCCGACCGGGACCGCCGGCCCGCCCCGCCGCGGACGGACGGCCCGGCCCCCTCCGGGGACAGCGGTGCGCCGGCCCTGCCGGCCGCCCACCGCTGGCGGCTCCTCGCGGTGCTGCTCGCGGCGCAGTTCATGGCCAACATCGACACCGCGATCGCGAACATCGCCGCACCGGCGATCCGCGGCGACCTCCACGCCTCCGGCGGGGAGACCGGCCTGGTGATCTCTGGCTACGTGGTGGCCTACGCCGTCCTGCTGGTCACCGGCGCGCGGCTCGGCGCCAGCCACGGCCAGCGCCGTGTCTTCCTGGCCGGCATGGCCCTGTTCACCGTCGCCTCGCTGGCGTGCGCGCTGGCCCCGGGCGCCCTCGTGCTGATCGCCGCACGGGTCGCGCAAGGGGCCGGCGCGGCGCTGATGGTGCCGCAGGTGCTCAGCGGCATCCAGACGTACTTCTCCGGCCGGCAGCGGATCAAGGCACTGGGCTACTACGCGATCGCGCTCTCCGGGGGCGCGGTCGCCGGCCAGGCGCTGGGCGGTGTGCTCATCGCCGCCGACCTGTTCGGTACGGGTTGGCGCCCCATCTTCCTGATCAACGTGCCGGTCGGCATCCTGCTCGGCTGGGCGGCACTGCGCTGCATGCCGGCCGAGGAGCGGCGGGGCGGCTGGGACGACGTCGACATCCGCGGCATGCTCCTGCTGTCCGCCGCGGTCCTGCTGCTCATCGTCCCGCTGCTGCTCGGCACCGACCAGGGCTGGCCGGCCTGGACGTGGGTCTGCCTGGCCGCGAGCGTGCCGGTGGCGGTGGCCTTCCGGCGCGGCCAACGCCGTCTCGCCGCGCGGGGCGGACGGCCCCTGATCGCCGAGGAGGTCGTCCGCGAGCCCGCCGTCCGCTGGCTGCTGGCCGCGCACGGGATGACCACCATGACCTACTTCGCCCTGCTGTTCGTCCTCGCGGTCTACCTCCAGGACGGCCTCGGACACGGACCCGCCTACGCCGGGCTGGCGATGGTCTCCTGGGTGGCCGCCTTCGGCCTGGCCGGACCGCTGCTGGCCGCCGTCCCCGAACGCCACCGGCCGGCCATGCCCGCCCTGGGCTGCCTGGTCCTCGCCGCCGGCTACACCGCCGTGTGGTGCTACCTGGCCACCGGGCACCGGTCCGGCCCCGCCCTCTTCCTGCTGCTGGGCATCGGCGGACTCGGCCTGGGCATCAGCTCCAACTCCCTGATCGGGCAGATGACGTTCACCCTGCCGGACGACTACGCCGCCGACCTGTCCGGCGTCATCAGCACCAACGCGCAACTGTGCGGGGCGCTGGGTGTCGCCACCTTGGGCGGTGTCTACCTCTACCTGTCCGGCACGGCCGGGTCGGCGGCCCACGCCCTCCAGTGGATGCTCACCGCGTCGGCCGTCCTGGCGGTCCTGTCCGCGGCGGCGGCCCACTGCGGCAGCCGTCCGCGCACCGACTGAACTACGCTGCGTAGCCGAGGCGTTACGATGCCTCCCCGGACCCGAGGGGAGCCAGCCGTATGTCGCAGCGCCGCGTCGTCACCGGCCGCAGCCAGGAACCACGTCAGCGTTTCGCCGAGGAACTGCGGACGCTGCGGACCGGCAGCGGGACCAGCCTGCGGCAGCTCGGGGAGCGGCTGGGCTGGGACTGGTCCCTGTTCGGCAAGATGGAGAACGGCGAGACGCTGGGCAGCCCGGAGGTCGTCCAGGCCCTCGACACGCACTACGGCACACCGGGACTGCTGCTCGCCCTGTGGGAGTTGGCCGCCGGGGACCACACGCAGTTCCGTGAGCGGTACCGACGGTACATGGCGCTGGAGGCCAAGGCGGTGAGCCTGTGGCACTTCGCGGTGAGCGTCCTACCTGGGTTGCTACAGACACCGGGGTACGCGCGGGAAGTGCTGGCGGCGGGCGGGTTGAAGGGACGGGAACTGGAGCAGCAGATCGAAGCCCGGATGAGTCGGCGGGAGCTGTTGGAGGGGGAGAGCGCTCCGAGGTTCCGTACGATCCTCTCCGAGGCGGTGCTACGTATGGCGCTGCTGGACGCGGACGCCTGGCGCGCACAACTTCAGCTCTTGATCGAGATGGTGGAACGGCCGAACTTCGTGGTCCAGGTGCTGCCGTTCAACGCGGGCCCGTACGGTCTTGATAGCACTGACGTGTGGTTCCTGCGGCTACCTGATGGACGTACGGTGGCATACACGGAGAACGCACACCGCGGTGAACTGATCGAGGACAGCACGGCAGTTGAGAAACTGCAAGGCGCTTACGATGCAGTGCGTGACCTGGCTCTGTCCCCAGCCGAGTCACGGAAGTTCATCCTGCGCATGTTGGAGGAAGTACCGTGCGAACCATCGACGTGAGTGCTCTGGCCTGGCGCAAAAGCTCCTACAGCAACTCGGACGGCGGCGCCTGCCTCGAAGTCTGCGACGACCTCGCCGCCGTCGTGCCCGTGCGGGACAGCAAGGTCCCGCACGGGCCGGTGCTCGTGTTCCCCGCCGACGGCTGGGCCACCTTTGTGACCGCCGTCAGCCAGGACCGGCTGAACGACGGAAGCTGAACGCCTGTTCAGAGCGTGCTGTCGTCGCCGTGGCTGCGGACGATCTCCTTGACCTTGGCCATGGCGAACCCCCAGCCCTGTTCGACGGTGGGCTTGGCCGGGACGGCGACCTCGTCCGGGTTGGTGAGCACGTCGAGCAGGAAGGGGCCGGGGGTGTCGAAGGCCTGGCGTACGGCCTTCTCCAGTTCGGCCGGGTCGGTCACGCGGATGCCGGGGATGCCCATGGCCGTGGCGACGGCGGCGAAGTCGGGGTTGTCCAGCACGGTGCCGAACTCGGGGAGCCCGGCCTGTTCCTGCTCCAGCTTCACCATGCCCAGGCGGCGGTTGTCGAAGACGACGAGCTTCACCGGGAGGCGGTGCGTCTTCAGTGTCATGAGGTCGCCGAGGAGCATGCTCAGGCCGCCGTCACCGCAGAACGCCACCACCTGCCGTCCCCGGTCCAGGGCCTGGGCGCCGAGCGCCTGCGGCATCGCGTTGGCCATGGAGCCGAGGTTGTAGGAGCCGATGAGCTGCCGCTCGCCCCGCATCTCGACGAACCGGGAGAGCCACACCGTCGCCATGCCGGTGTCGGAGGTGAAGACGGCGTCGTCGTCGGCCAGCCGGTCGACCACGGAGGCGAGCGCCTCCGGCCGGATGTCGTGGGTGCGGTTGTCGAGCGCGGAGCGGACGCGGCCGATCAGGCCCTTGTCGTGGGCCGGGTCGGCGAGCCGCGCCTGGTTCCCGCGCCACTGCTCGAAGCGTTCCCGCGCCTTGTCGAGGTGCGAGCGGTCCCGCGCGCCGTCCGTGCCCACGGGGGCGGCCGTGAGGTGGGTGAGGAGGTCCCGGACGGTCACCCCGGTGTCACCGACGAGCCCGATGTCGACGGGTACGCGGCGCCCGATGTGGGCGGCCTCGGTGTCCACCTGGATGACGTTCTTCCCCTCCGGATACCAGTCCCGGTAGGGGAAGTCGGTGCCCAGGAGCAGCAGCGTGTCCGCGTCGTCGAGGGCCGACGCGGCGGCCGGGTTGCCGATCAGCCCGGTCTGGCCGACCTGGAACGGGTTGGTGTCGCCCTCGAAACCCTCCTTGGCCTTGAGGGTGAGCACCATCGGCGCGGCCAGCCGGTCGGCGAGGGTCAGCACGTCCTCGCGGGCGGCACGCGCGCCCCGGCCGACGAGCAGCGTGACCCGTTCGGAGCGGTCCAGGAGTTCGGCGGCCCGCCGCACGGCGGGTTCGTCCGGCCGGCTGAGCGGGGCGTTGAGGGAGAACCTGGCGGAGCGGTCGGCCGGCAGTTCGCGTTCGCCGAGGTCGCCGGGGACGGTCAGGACGGCGACGCCCTTGCGGCCCAGGGCGTGGCGGACGGCCGTCTCCAGCATCTGCGGCAGCTGGTCGGGTGAGGTGATGGTCGCGCGGAAGACGGCCACGTCGCTGAAGAGGGCGTCGTTGTCGACTTCCTGGAAGTAGTCGGTGCCGAGTTCGGAGAGCGGTACCTGGCCGGCGATGGCCAGGACGGGGGTGTGGCTCTTGGCCGCGTCGTACAGCCCGTTCAGCAGGTGGACGGAGCCGGGGCCGACGGTGCCCATGCAGACGCCGAGGGTGCCCGACAGCTGCGACTGGGCGCTGGCGGCGAAGGCCGCCGCCTCCTCGTGCCGGCAGCCCACCCACTCCACGTCCTCGGTGGTGCGGATGGCGTCCGTCAGGGGGTTGAGCGCGTCTCCCACCACGCCGAACACCTGGCGCACACCGAGTTCGCTCAGTGCGTCCACGATCACGCGGGCGACGGTACGGGCCACTTGAGTCCTCCAGGTCAGACGGTGAATCGGTCGGGGTCGGCGGCCTGCCAGTCGGCCGCCCAGGCGGCAGGCGGCTCGGCGAGCAACTGCCCTGGCTCCAGCCACTCGTACAGTTCCTCGTACGAGCGCTCGGTGTACGGGTCGATGCGCCGGCGGAGCATGTGCGGGCGCAGGTCGGCGGGGTCGGTGACGCCCATGGAGGCCATCAGCTGGAGGGCGCCGGCCACGGTCGCCTCCTGGAAGCGCTGGACGCGAGGCGTCTTGTCCCGCACGTCCAGGGCGCGGGCCCGGCGGGGGTCCTGGGTCGTGACACCGGTGGGGCAGGTGTTGGTGTGGCACCGCTGGGCCTGGATGCAGCCGACGGCGAACATCATCGCTCGCGCCGCGTTGCCGTAGTCGGCCCCCTGCACCAGGCGTTTGACCAGGTCGGTACCGGTGGCGATCTTGCCGCTGGCCCCGATCCTGATGTGGTCGCGCAGGCCTGCGCCGACGAGGGCGTTGTGCACGGTGAGCAGGCCCTCGGTCAGCGGGGTTCCCATGTGGTCGGCGAACTCCAGCGGTGCGGCGCCGGTACCGCCCTCGCCCCCGTCCACGACGATGAAGTCGGGGGTGACGCCCTCCTCCAGCATGGCCTTGCACACGGCCAGGAACTGCCGGCGCGAGCCGACGCAGAGTTTGAACCCGGCGGGTTTGCCTCCGGACAGCTCCCGCATCCGGGCGACGAACCGGACGAGTTCGCGCGGGGTGGAGAACACCCGGTGGTACGGCGGCGAGATCACCGTCCGTCCCTCGGGCACGCCCCTGACCTTCGCTATCTCGGCGTTGACCTTGGCGCCCGGCAGGACGCCGCCGATGCCCGGTTTGGCGCCCTGGGAGAGCTTCAGGGAGACGCACCTGACGTGGTCGTGCGCGGCCTTGTCGGCGAACAGGGCGGGGTCGAAGTCGCCGTCCTCGGTACGGCAGCCGAAGTATCCGGTGCCTATCTCCCAGACCAGGTCCCCGCCGGGCCGCAGGTGGTACTCGGACAGGCCGCCCTCACCGGTGTCGTGGGCGAACCCGCCGGCCGCGGCTCCGCCGTTGAGGGCGAGGATCGCGTTGGCCGACAGCGAGCCGAAGCTCATCGCGGAGACGTTCAGCAGCGCCATGTCGTAGGGGCGGCGGCAGTCGGGGCCGCCGATCCGCACCCGCGGCGGCGTCTCGGGCACCGGGCAGGGGGCCATCGACGGCACCAGGAACTCGTATCCGGGCTCGTAGACGTCGCGCTCCGTGCCGTACGGCTGCTCGGCGTCCGTGCCCTTCGCCCGCTCGTAGACGATGGTGCGGACGTCGCGGTCGAAGGGGCGCCCGTCGAAGTTGCGCTCGACGAAGTACTGCTGGAGTTCCGGGCGGATCGCCTCCAGGAGGAAGCGGGCATGTCCGAGCACCGGATAGTTGCGCAGCACCGAGTGCCTGCGCTGCGCCAGGTCCGCCACCCCCAGCAGACCGAGTAGGACGAGCGGGACGGCGGCCGCGCACCACCAGGGCGACGCGACGACCGCCGCGACGGCCGCGGCGATGCCGGCGGCCAGGGTCAGGGCCACGATTGCCATACGAGTCACGTCTCGCTCCTTGCCCTGGGTCGCCCTTCCAGTCCTGCGGTTTCGTCAAGAAAGCTGCAAGGTCGGAAGGCGGCCGTGTGTCGAGCCGTCCCCCGTGCGCGCGGGCCAGACGGCATGCGCTGCCAGGTTGCGTACCACCGTGATCAGGCAGGAGCGCAGGCCCTCCCCCTGCCGGCCGACCAGGTCGCCGTGCCGCCGGGCGCGCACGGCGACCTCCTGGAGGATGTCCTCCGCCCGGTTCCGGCCAGGGAGCTGCCCGCAGGGAGGACGGGCGTACGGGGGGACGGAGTTCGCGGGACGGGCCTGTCGCCGGTCGCGGCATGCTCGGCGTTTCGGCCATCGGCGCTCCCGTCCACCGCCCTTGCGCCGCACGGGTCGGTGCACACGGCAGGTTCCGACGCACGCACGATCACGGGGTTGCGGACCCGACCGAAACACATGTGTTCGAAATCCCCACCGGTTCGTTGAACCGCGTGAACCAGTCGCACTGCCGCAAGGGGGACCCCGTTGACCTCGGCCGACACACAGACATCACCGATCCCTGACGACCCCGCGCAGCACGAGAAGCGCCCGCACCGCGCCGGGGCGGACCCCGGCACCCCGGTACGGACGGGTACGGGCACGAGGGCGCGGCGCCTACCCGCGCCGACCCGGCCGACACCGCCCCGGTCCAGGGTGGGAGGCGCCCGGTGAAGAGGTTCTTCGGACGCGTGCGGATGACCGAGTCGAAGGTCTCCGACGCCGAGCGGGAGCTGTTCGGTGGCCCCCTGCGCTACGACTCGGGCTGGGCGGAACACGAGGGCGCCCCGCTCGACCTGACGATGATGTCCGCCCTGCGCTCGATGCCCGGACTGGTCGGAGCCACCCTGCGCATGGTGTGGCACGCCGACCGTCGCGCTCTGCTCACGGTGGCCGTCAGCGAGGTCGGACAGGGCGTCGCCGCGGCGGTCGGACTGCTCGCGGTCAACGCCGTCATGCAGGCGCTGTTCGGCTCCGGCACTCCCGGGCAACGGCTGCACGCGGTGCTGCCGGGCCTGCTCGCCGCCGCCGCAGCGGCTGTCGCCAACTCGGGCCTGGCCGGCTGGTCCACCTCACGGGCCGGGCGGCTGGAGCCACTGGTCGAGCGGATCGCCACCACCCAGTACCTGGCCGCCGCCGCGTCCGTGGAGCTGGAGGCCATCGAGGACCCGGAGTTCCGGCGGCTGATCGACGTCGCCCAGTACGGCGCCGCGTCCGCCCGCCGCATGATCAGCGCCAGCGTGGCCGCGCTGAACGGGACGGTCTCCCTGGTCTCCACGGCCGGTGTCCTCACCATCCTCCACCCCGTCCTCCTGCCGATGCTGATCATGATCGCGGCGCCGCGTGGATGGGGCGCGATGCGGGTGGCACAGGAACGGTACGTGTCGGTGATGAGCTGGATCGAGCACGTACGGGCCAGCCGCCTCATCGGCAACCTGCTGACCGAGCGCACCGCCGCACTGGAGGTGCGCATCCACGCCGTCGGACCGTTCCTGCTCAGCCGCTACGAGCGGATGGCGGAGAGCGCCGAGGCCGAGCAGGAACGACTGGCGGCCAGCAAGGCCGTCACCGAGTGGGCGGCCGCCGCGCTGTCCGGCCTCGCGATGGCGGCGACTTACGCGGCCATGTTCCTGCTGATCCTGGAGGGTCACATGAGCCTGGCGGTGGCCGGCACCGCGGTCATCGCCGTCCGGTCCGGCTCGGCGAGCCTGGGCGCGCTGGTGATGAACATCAACCAGCTGCACGAGGAGTCCCTGTACGTCCGCGACCACGCCCGGTTCCTGGAGGAGGCGGCCCGGCGCACCATCCCCGACGGGGGCGAGCACGTTCCGGCGCGGGTCGGGCAGGTAGTCCTCGACCGGGTCGGCTACCGGTACCCGGACCGCGAGACCCCCGCCCTGGACGGGGTGTCCCTCACCCTGCCCATGGGGTCGGTCACCGCTGTGGTCGGCGAGAACGGTTCCGGCAAGAGCACCCTCATGAAGGTGTTGTCGGGGCTGTTGCTACCACAGGACGGCACCGTGCGGTGGGGCGGTGCCGACCTCGCCTCCCTGGACCGCTCCCAGGTGTTCGACCGCGTCGCGCTGCTCACCCAGGACTTCCAACGCTGGCCGGTGACGGCCGCGTTGAACATCCGGATCGGACGGCCCGCCCGGGAGGCCGGCCCCGACGACCTCCGGCCGTCCGTCGACTACGCGGGCGCCGGACCGGTCGTCGCGAAACTCCCCGACGGCCTCCACAGCCTGCTCGCCCGCATGTTCCGGGGCGCGAGCGAACTGTCCGGCGGCGAATGGCAGAAGATCGGGCTCGCCCGGACCCACTGGCGTGCCTCCACCTCGGAACACGACAGCGTGCTCATCGTGGACGAGCCCACCTCCGCCCTCGACCCGGAGGCCGAGATCGCGGCGTTCCACCGCATCCGCAGGCTCGCCGCGCCGAACCGGGCCGTCGTCCTGGTCACCCACCGCATGTCCGGCGTCCGCCACGCCGACCGGATCTACGTCCTGCACCACGGACGGCTCGTCGAGCACGGCGCCCACGACGACCTCATGGCCGCGCGCGGGCGCTACGCCTCGATGTTCGACGCGCAGGCCGCCCAGTACGCCCCCGCGGCCACCGTCCCCCGCCCCGGCTCCCCCGCCGACACGGACTCCGCGCGACCCACCGCGGGAAAGGCCGAGGAATGACGGGCCCCGCGCCACACCCCGGTCAGCGCACCCCGGCCCCGGCCAGGACCCCGGCCCGTCCCTCGTCGGTCACCGACTCCAACCGGGCGGCGCCGTGCCCGCGCTCGCCGCCGACCGGGGCGACGGCTCGCGCGGTCAGCGCCGTAGACGCGCGAGGAAGTCGCCGATGGCGGTCGCGACGGCGTCGGGGCGCTCCACGGGGAGCAGGTGCCCGGCACCCGGGACGGTGGCCGGCGTCGCGTGCGGGATGTGCGGCAGGAGGTGCTCGCGCAGGACGTGCGGCGGTTCCACCCGGTCGTGCTCCCCGGCCAGCACGGTCACCGGGACGTCGACGCGGCGCACGGCACGGGTGATGTCCTGGGCGATGCCGCGGAGCGGCCACTCCTCCCGCGCCCCGGGCCCGGCGGCGAGACTGTCGCACACCGCCGTGGCCCGCACCGGTTCCGGCAGCGGTGCGGCCGTCAGGACGTGGTCGAGGGCGTACCGCACCGTCTCGGGCGAATCGTAGGCGTGGGACAGTCCCTGCCGGTACTCCTCGGTCACCGTGGCCGGCGGCTCGGGTGGGGCGGGCGCGACGAGCACCACACCGGCCGGCCTCCGCGCCGCCGCGCGGGCCGCGAGGAGCTGGCTCCCCTTGCCGCCCATCGAGTGGCCGACGAGGACGAACGGCCCGGGAGCGCACGCCCCGACGACGCGAGCGAGATCGTCGGTGAGTCGGTCGAGGTGGCAGGGGCCGGGCAGTGCGCGCGAGGTGCCCCAGCCGCGCTGGTCGAAGCGGACCGTCGCCTGCCCGGGCGGCAGACGATCGGCCACGCCGTCCCAGGTACCGGCCGAGCCACCCCAGTGGTGGACGAACACCAGCACCGGTCCGGTACGGCCCCCACCCGCACGTCGAGGACACCGCCCGCCACCGGCACCCTCCTTGTCGTTTCCCGCGAAGGGCTGCAGCTTCTGGAACGGGTGCGCTCCGTGGGCTCGCCAAGCCACAAGAACAGCCGGCGCATCCACTGGGTGGTCACGCGTTCGTGGGCTCCCTAACCAGGCGCTCCCAGGCGTGGGCCGTCTCGGATTCCGCGACCTCGTGCTGGTATGCGAGGAAGTCGACGTCGGTCTCTCCCTGCCGGCGGCAGGTCATGACCTCCCCCAACGCGGGGTAGTTGTGCTGGACGAATTGATAGCCGAACGCATTGAGACCGATCAACTCGCGGGTGAACACCCGGATCCGGTTGTTCCGGTCGTCCCACAGGTTGGCACGGCGCCGGTCCGAGGCGAGGTAGAACGCCCGCTCCTGGTGCATCCCCGCCAGCAGCCACGAGTCGTTCACCAGGACCGACCAGTTGCCGGTGTCCAGGATCGCACCGCCGTATTTGTGCGTCGCCTCGTTCATTACCAGGAAGGCGCCCTTCAGCTCCTTGGTGATCCCCGCCCCCTGGCTCACGAGATCTTCATCGTCGCGCAGACCGCCGATGAGCAATCCCTCGAACTTGTCGCCGAGCTGCTGAAACGCTTCGATTCCACCGTGGTAGACATTCCAGGCCAGCGCGATGTGCGTGTCGGAGAAGGCGTCGTCCCCCCGGCAGGTGTGGCCGATCCCAGCGGCTTTGTAAGTGTTCGCCGCCGCCTTGGCGGCGGCGGCGAACTGCTCCTTCGTGAACATGTCCGGCTCCTTCCTCGAAGCATCGTGGGACAGCGCGACAAGGTGCCGCTCCGCCATCACCGCACGACACCGTGGAGCGCGCACGGCTGGTTGGGCCGGGTGGAGCACGTCGGCCCACGCGGATACGTCGTCGACTGCTCCTGCGGGGCGCCCGCCGAGTGGGTCAGACACGTTCCGGTGCGCTGAGCGCACCGCGGAGCTTTGACACCTGGTCGGCGAGCGCGGACAGGGCGGGTGGTGCGTCCGGGTCGAGGCTTCCAGGCTGGGGAGCCTGTTCGATGAGGCGGGTGCCGACGGGTGGCCCGCCAGCGCACCATCTGCACACGGCTGCGGCGAGGTCTTCCACGGCCCGGACTGCGCGGGGGGTGGCCGGGTGGTCGGGTGCCTGGGCGGCCAGTTGCTCGGCCAGGCGGTACAGGTGCGGCAGGTGTCTCCAGGCCCCGATGGCCCGCCGGGCCGGCGCGGGGAACCGGTCGCTGTCGGTGGTGGGTGGGGTGGGAGTGAGTGCGGCGGCGACGAGGTCGTCGGTGAGGGGCCGGGGACCGGGCCGGGTGGCCAGCCGAAAGGTGACGGTCATGGTAGCGGCGGCGGCCGTCGCCGCGAAGGGGGAGTGCAGGACGCCGTCCACGCCGGCTGTGGGGGTGGTCAGGTGCACCGTGATGAGAGCGGATTCGACGCTGTAGAGGGGCCATCCGCAGAGGTCCGCGAGGGCGATGTGCCTGTTGCGGACCGGTCCGGCGACAGCCGCGATCTGGGCGACGGGCTGCGGACGGCCCTCGTCACCGGACGTGAGCAGGTTCCGGGCCGCGTACGCCAGCCCGGCGGCCATCGCGTCGACTTGTCCGTCCAGCACCGTGCGGCAGACCTGGGCGAGCAACGCGGCCAGGGGTGCGGCCTGCCCCGCGCCGTGTGCACCTTGCTCGCGCAGCGCAGGCGCCCGGCCACTGCAGGCTTCGTCCACGGAGGTCACGGGCTCAGCTCGACGACATCGGACACCGGGTGGGTCTCCGTGTCGGTGAGAATGCCCCAGAACTGACGTGCCGTCTCGTTCCATGCCTGAGCGGCGGTCGTCCAGGCCGACAGGGACTTCGGCCTCATCCTTTCGATCCTCTCGTTGGCGATGCCGATGCGCTGGTTGAACGTTTCGAGGTGAGCGATGACCTGCTTGTCCGGGCCCCGCTTGTGGAGCTTCCAGTTCTCCAGGGCGGCTTTCTGCGCAGAACAGGCATCCTCGCGGGCAAACCACAGGGACGTGGTGTGCAATTGCGTGTCGAGTTGCTTTCCCGGGGCTTGGAGTTTGCTCTGCAACTGCTTGCACTCCGCGTCCAGTTTTTCGATGCTCCACCGGAAGTCGTCCGGTACCTCGCGGGCCAGCGCGTCCCACACCGCCTCGGCAGCTTCGGCCAACTTGTCCTGCGCGGACCGGAAGGCAGGGCTTTGCCCGGACAGGATCCACATGCCCCGGATCTCGGCAGCGGTCGTGTTGTAGCGGACCAGAGTTGCGGCGACGGCCTCCTGCTGTCCGTACCTGTGAGCGGTGCAGCCCTGCGCGACGTCCCCTTCGAGCTGGTTCAGCTTTCCAGGCAGACCGTTCAGGTTCGGCGCAGCAGCAGCGAGTGCAGCACGGGCGGTCTTGAACCGGACTTGCAGCTGGTCCACGGTAGGTGGACCGAATTCCGTGACCTGCGCGCCCGGCAAGAAGGCATTCCACACGTCCGTGGCGGTGGCGAGAAAGGTGCGCCGCAGCTGCGCCATGTCCTCTTGCTCGGTATGCCGGTCGACCCAGGTCAGGTTGTTGCACCGGGTGTTCCATCTTTCATGCAGCGGGGGAATCTTCTCCGGCTGCCCGTCGCGGAAGGCGCTGACCGCTTCTGTGACGGTCTCCTTCAGCTGCCACAGCTCCTGCAGCCACTTGTGCACCCCTGTGCCGTTCCCGGTGGAGCCGTCGTCATCGACGGCGTCGATGAACGCGGTGGCGGCTTCGCGAAACGGCTCAGCCCGCTCCAGCACTTGGTACCAGACACTGTCACGGTCGCTGACCGCTGCGTCGAGCAGCTGTGTGAGCCGGCTGCTGCCCAGCAGGTCGCGCTGCTTGAGGGTGGATGCGATGGTCAGGACAGCATTGTTGTCATTCTTGTGGACAATGCGCCCCTTCAGCCTCGGCGTTGTCTGCTCCACCGCCGGCGATCCCCGGTTCGCGGTGGCGGTATCGGCGGGCGTGGTCTCGATGGCCTGGCTGGTCAGGTGCAGGCTCATGCTGATCTCGGCCTGGTCGATGCTGATGACGGGCGGGTTGATCAGCGACAGCAGCGGCACGGTCGCGTGCACGGTGCGCACCTGCGGGCCGGCGTCCGTTACCTCGGTGCGCTGGTAGGCGAAGCGGAACGGCTTCGCGGTCCCGTCCTTCTCGAAGCCGAGTTCGCGGACCAGATCGACCGCTTCGCGTGCGGCAAGACCCTGTCCGTGGACCACCGCCTCGTATGCCGCGCCGAGCAGTGCGCTGACCGGGACGTTGTCCTCGCTCATCGCTCGCCCCCCGCAGGTCCCGCCGGGACGATGTGATGGCGGCCGTTGATTTCGAGCCGCTCCACGGGTTGGTTACGAACCGTGAACGAGACTTGGTTCACGTACTTGGCGTCGGCGAGGGCCTGCTGGTCGACGGCGATACGGACGTCTGCCGCGGGCGGAGCAGCAGGAGCAGAAGGGTCGGATGGCGCAGCGGGGGCGGAGGGGGCAACCTGATCGGCTACGAAGGAGACGGTGAAGGAAGCCTTGTCAATGGCCATCTGCGGCTGAATGCCCACACAGTCGCTGCCCGGCATCTGGTACTCGCGCACCGTCTGGTCGGCTTCGGCCACCGCTTGCTGCAGATTTTCCAGCAGCGAACGCATCGTCAACTCACTCATAGGTGTTCCTCAGTTGAATAATTCCTGGTCCGGTCTCTCATTGTGGCGGTGGCAGTGACCATCGCTTCCCCCGATAACGGAGAGCAACCCGAACGGCGGAATGGGAGGGTCGGCCGGGCACGGCGCACAAGCCCTCAGCGGGCCGGTTGCCGGGTACTGGTGGGGGCCGGGTACGGCACTGCGGGCGGGATGACGCAGTGCCGCACCCAGGTCTTCGGGGGTGAGCGCATGAGGATTCGGCGCCGGTAGATTGGGCGCCGGGGTCCGTCAGGTCGCGGTCTGCTCGACGGTGACGGCGTTGTCGGTCAGCATCGACAGGATTTTCTCCATG
Organism: Streptomyces sp. NPDC100445; assembly: GCF_044759735.1. NCBI lineage: Bacteria > Bacillati > Actinomycetota > Actinomycetes > Kitasatosporales > Streptomycetaceae > Streptomyces > Streptomyces sp. NPDC100445. Next base: position 171,280 of record NZ_JBIVZV010000009.1, read on the forward strand.
CCGGCCGGCATCGGTCCTTGCTCGGCTTCCACGTGGACCGACATTGCCGCATTCCGGGTGACCGTGTCGGAACTCGAGCTGCTGTTGTCGTAGCTGGCCTTGACCGAGGCCGTGATGCCCCAGAAGCCGCCGCTCGCCTCGGCCGAGCCTCCGATTTGCGTATCGTGCTTCTGAGTCGAGACCGAGTCGATCTTCACACTGAAGTCGAGGGTCACTTTGGAGAGTTGCAGGTAGGGGATCGGTACCACCGAGAGAAGGGGCACCTCGACCTCCTTCACCGTCTTCTTCGTATCAGCGACGCCCTCCTTGGTCGTGGGTTCCGTCGAGGTGTACTTGAACTTCACCGTTTCGACGTTTCCCTCTTTGTTGAAGCCGACGTCCCTGATGAACTTGGCGGTCTCGTTCGCGGCCATTGCGCTGGCCCGGATGACTCCCTGCAACGGCCCGCCGATGATATGGTCGAACGGCATCGACAGTTCCGCCCCCAGGTCGACCGGCGACTTCATATCCCCACCGGGCTCTTCAGACGGGAGCGGGACGCCTGACACGAGCGGGACATTCTGCATGCGCGGTCCGGAGTCCGCGTCGGCAGCCCCGCCCGGGGCCGGCTTGCTGGCTGTCGCCTTCGCCGCCGTCGTCCTCTTCCTCGCCGTCGCCGTCGTCGTCTTCTGCTTCGTCTCGGCCATCGGGTGCTCCCTCAACCAGGTAGTGGATCTTGCAGAGATCCTTCACCGCTGCCTTTCCGCCCACCCTCCCGACACGCAGAGCTCAAGAAAGTCGTACAGGCGCGCATCAACGACGTCACCGGACGCGAGATCACAGCGGGGGCAGGCGCGCGGGCGACAGCATGCGCGGGCTGAGTAACGGCCGCCTCGGCGGACCGCCCGCAGGCGCCCCCGCGACCAGCATTCGGGCCCTCCGCGCGACATGTAGAAGGCAGCACAGCACATCACCGGCGTCGAGCATCGCGCCGTTCCCCTCCCTTCAAGTGCGGGATGCCTCGCCAGCAGAAGCGTTCCTCGTCCGGAGCAGATGGCGAATGCTTGATCAAAGCGGTGTCCGAGGCTGAGCGTTGATCCACTGGTGATGCGGCAAACCCGCCATAATCTTCTCGATGGTGCGGCCACTCCCGCGCGGGTTCCGCGTATTCACGCTCCAGTTTCCGACGAGCCCGCTCGCTTCCCCCGGCGGCGGGGTCGACCCGGGCGAGTCGCCGGCAGCGGCAGCCTCCCGCGAGCTCATGGGGAACTCGGCGTCGAAGCGGCCGTCGACCAGGCCCTGGCCGTCGACCGGGTCGCCCCCGACGCGGCCCCCACCCCCGCAGCCATGCGGTTCCCCGGCGAACTGCTGACCGTGTTCGACGGCGGCACCTGGGACGACGGCCGGATCGCCGGGGTCCGGCTGCCTCCGAGCGAGATCACCGGCATCTCCTTCGTCGCCCCGGCGAGGCTGCCCGACCTGCTCTCCCCCACCGAGGCCCGCCGTGCGCTGTCCGCGCTCCGCGCCCGGATCAACGGCGCGAGCACGGCACTGCTGGAGTACGGCCGGCCGATCGCCCCCACCGTCCTGGACCACCTCCAGGCCCTGAGCGCCGCGCCCCCGGCCTACCACTGGCACCTGGGGGAAGTCCCGCCCGGTCACAGCATCGCCCAGGTCTGGTTCGCCCGGTGAGGGTGAGCGGTGCGCCCGTACTTCATCGCCGTCGATATGGAGATAGAGCTCCCACGTCAGGAAGACGCCGCCCGCGCGCGCCGGCTCCGCACGTAGTCACCCGGCGGCCGCGTCGGCGTGACCGGATCGGTCCGCCACCGGACCCGATGCGGCCTGGCCCCGCCGCGCCCGCACGACGCAGGCTTGGGGCATGAACCGAGCGCTGATCGTCATCGACGTCCAGGAATCCTTCCGTGCCCGTCCGCTGTGGGAGACGACCTCCGACCTGAAGATCGCCGACAAGGTGAACCGCCTGGTCCGGCTCTCCCGGCGGGCCGGGGACCTGGTGGTGTGGGTCCTGCACTCCGAACCCGGCACCGGTGACGTCTTCGACCCCGCCCTCGGCCACGTCCGGCTGATGGAGGAGCTGGAGCGGGTGGACGGGGAGCCGCTCATCCACAAGACCTCGCACAACGCGTTCACCACCACCAACCTGGGGCAACTGCTCACCGAACGCGGTGTCCGCGAGCTCACCGTCTGCGGCATCCGCACCGAGCAGTGCGTGGAGACCACCACCCGCGTCGCCTCCGACCTCGGTTACCGGGTCACCTTCGTCGTCGACGCCACCGCGACCAACCCCATCCCGCACCGCGACGCACCGGCCGACCAGAGCGTCGCCGAGCTGCTCGCCGACCCCCGCACGCTCGCCGCGGAAGAGATCATCAGGCGCACCGAGTACGCCCTCGCCGGACGCTTCGCCACCATAGCGACCGTCGACCAGCTGGAGGCCTTGGCCAAGTCTCAGGCATGATGACCGGATCGTGAGCCTCGTCGTCTTCTTCCTGGTGCCCGGAGTCCATCTGCTGGATCTGGCCGGCCCCGCGCAGGTCTTCTCCACGGCCGCCGGCTTCGGGCACCCCTACACGCTCGCCTACGTCGCCGAGCGGCCCCGGGTCCTGACCGCCCAGGGTCTGCCGCTGGAGGCCGAACCCGACTGGCCCGAGCTGAAGCCGGAGGACCTCGTCGTGGTGCCCGGTTGGCGGGCCCGCAGCCTGGACGACGCCCCCGCCATCGGCGCCGCCCCGCTCCAGGCCCTCCGGGACCACCACGCCCGGGGTGGGACGGTGGCCAGCGTCTGCGCCGGCGCCGAGGCCCTCGGGCAGGCCGGCCTGCTGGACGGCCGGCGCTGCACCACCCACCACGACGTCCAGGACGAGCTGGCCCTGCGCCACCCCCGCGCGGTCGTCGTCCGCGACATGCTGTTCACCACCGACGACCGGGTCATCACCTCGGCCGGTATCGCCAGCGGTATCGACCTGGCCCTGCACCTGGTCGCGACCCGGCACGGCACGTCCGTCGCCGCCCGAGTGGCCCGCGAGATGGTCGTCTACGCCCGCCGCAACGGCCACGAACCGCAGTCCAGCGCGATGCTTCGGCACCGCTCCCACCTCGACGACACCGTGCACCGCGTCCAGGACCTCATCGACGCCCGCTTCGACGAGCCCCTTCCCCTGCCGGCCCTGGCCTCGGCGGTCGGCGTGAGCGAACGTACCCTCACCCGCCTGTTCACCCGCGCCACCGGCCTCACCCCGCTGCGCTACCAGCAGACCCTCCGCCTGGAACGCGCCCAGCACCTCATCAGCCACGGCGCGACGATCGACGCCGCCGCCCGCTCGGTCGGTTTCGAGGATCCCCGCATGCTGCGCCGCCTGCGCGCACGCGGCTCGATGAGATCGGTGGACACCGCGTCCTGACGACGGCGCGCGAGGTGCCGCGCGCGATGGAGGCGGGGCGGGGAGAACGCGCCGCCGTACGCCGTTGCCGGCGGTCAATGCAGCAGGATCTCGGTGAAAATCGTCACCGCCAGCACGACATAAACGGCGCACGCGATGTAGTTCAGCACAGCCGTCGCCCTCGTGGAGTCGACGAGGCGTGCGTGGAAGAATCCCGACAACACTCCGATGCTGCCGTAGAGAACCACCTCCATGCCGATGTCGATCGCACCGAGAAGTGCCATCTGCACGGAAGGGTTGTCCGCGCTCCCGATGAACTGCGGGAGTACCGCGAGGAAAAAGAGAATGATCTTGGGATTGGTCAGGCTGACGACCATGCCCCGCAGATACCATTTACCTGACGCGATATCACTGTGACCACTGATCGCACGACGCGCGTGGCGCATCGTCACGTAAGCCAACCACAGGAGATACGCCGCACCCGCGATCCTCACCGCGTCAAGTACTAATGGGTGCGATTGGGCGATCTTCCCTATTCCGGCGACGACGGCGGCGGCGTAGACACTCATGCCCGTCGCGATGCCCAGGATGGCTTTCAGCGCGGACCGGCGACCACCTTCGAGACCCACCGCCAGCATGTAGGCCATGTCGGGCCCGGGCGGACCGAGGAAGAGCAGGATCACCGCGACGTAGCTCGGCAGCACCGTCAGATCCACCATCGTCAGCGACCTCCGACCCTGGCGTGGCGTGCGGGAGCCGAGCGGTGCTGGTGGCGATCGCTCCGCGCGGGGTTGCCGCAGCCGGCGGCCGGGCACCCGGTACTGACCTTGGAGGGTGTCATGAGATCTCCGAGTCGACGTAGAACCACGTCAGGAGGTTCTACCATGCGTACACTTCAGGAGGCAACCGGCTGAGGTGGTTCCACGCCCGTCACGGTAATCTTTCAGGAACGCGGAGTGAAGGTGATCGGCAGTTTTTTCGCCCCTGTGTTGCCGGAATCAGGCAGCCACTCGGCATCTTCTCCCACGCGAAGATCGGTCAGGCGCGCCGCCAACGCCGAGAGAGCCACGTTGATGTCCGCCCTGGCGACGAAGTGCCCCAGGCAATGGTGCATGCCGCCACCGAAAGCGAAGTGAGGTGAGCGCTCGGCGTCGAGGTCGATACGATCGGGATCGTCGTACTCGGCGGGATCAGTGGCCGACGAAAGGGTGAACAGGTGGACTGTCGTACCCTTCTCGATCGTGCGCTCCTTGTGCTGGAACGTCTCCGCCGCCTCACGCGAGACCCATCGGCCTATGGGATTGATGCGAAGCACTTCTTCGACCGCCTTGACAGCGTAGCGATCAGGGTTCGCGGCCAGCTTCTCCCACTGATCCGGCTGCTTCGCGAACGATTCGACACCCAGCGCCAGTTGGTTTCGAGTCGTGTCTATCCCTGCGAAGATGAGCAGGATGATGAGGTTGATCAGTTCCTGGTCCGAGAGCCTGCCGTCATCCTCGTCCCTCGTCTCCACCAAGGTGCTCAGGATGTCGTTACGAGGCGACTCCCTCCGGCTCCTCACCAGAGACTCCGCGTACTGGGTGAGTTCGACGATGGCTTCGTCGATGCGCGCGATGTTCTCCTGGATGGAGATACCGAGACCCAGCCCGATCGTGGACGCGAGCTGATGGATCTTCTTCCAGTCCCGCTCGTCGATGCCCACCATCATGCACAGGATCCTGGTGGCATACGGTGCCGCGAAGCGACTGGCGAATTCAGTTCGCCCGTCCTCGATCCACTCGTCCACCAGACTGTCCGCCAGGTCCCGGAACCGGTCGTGCAACGGCTCTATCCGGCGCGGGGAGAAGGCGGGGTTGACCAGGCGCCGGATCCTGTTGTGCTCGTCACCCTCCAACACCAGCAGCGTCTTCTTCCACCAACTGTCGAAGTGCCCATCGACCACGCCGTGCTGAGACGGCCACTTGGCCGACCCCTGTGTCAGCCGAGGATCCTTCAGCAGCGCGGTGCTCTCCTCGTAGGAGAGGACGGCGATGCCCCAGTCGGTCAGCGCGTACCAGTGTGTGGCCCGCGCCTTCCGCATCTCTTCCGAGTCCATACGGAAGTACTTGTCACTGATGTCGACGTGCAGAGGTGCGGCTTGCTGCGCCATAGCGAACGACTCCCAATCGTCAAACATTGCGCTCATCGAATATTCCGTCGATCACCCTCGCCCGCCTCTCGCACCGGAGCCGGCATCCACCTGTGGCGACCCTTTCGGTCCCTGTCGGTGCGGCACGCGTATTCGGCCGGGGCAGGCGGGATGGGGAATCAATCGGCGGTCAGCGGACCGATACGGTAGAGGACCTCGTCGTGGTGGCTGTCGGGGAAGAGGCTGCCCGGGAACAGGACGCGGGTCTCGACCTGGGCCGAGTGCTTCTTGGCGAACTGCTTCAGCACCATGAGGATCGCCTTGTTCTCGGCGGAGACCGTGGCCTCGACGTACCGGGCGCCGTCGGCCACCTGCTGTTCGGCCGCGGCCTGGAAGAGCTTCACCCCGAGGAACGGGATGCCGTGTCGCGGGTTGACGGCGGTCTGCCAGACGAAGTAGGTATCGGGCTCGTCGGGGCGGCGGTAACCGGTGAGGAAGCCGACGAGTTCGTCGTCCACGGTCGCGACCAGCGAACCGTCGGCGAAGTCCCGGAACCACAGGGTGTAGTAGTAGACGCTGTTGGAGTCCAGGCCGGGGGTGTTCTCGACCAGCTTCCACACGGCCGGGCCGTCCTCGGGCACCGGTGCCCGGAAGACCGCCCGCTTCTTCGCGACGGTGCCCTGCTCCGCGCCGGCCGCGGGGGTGGTGGTACTCGTCATGGTCAGACCGCCTCGATCGCTGTCAGCAGTGGGTGGACACCGTTGCCTTCGTGGCCCCCGCGGCTGCTCACCGGCGGGGAGGAGACGCGCACGACGTCCTCGGAAGAGCGGACGATCATGGTGAGATGGATCCTTTCTCGGGCGGCGGTACCGGGCGCGGTCACGCCGTCTCGTAGACGGCGCGTTGCGCGATGCGCAGCCCCTGGTCGAGTTCGTCGGCGGTGATGGTCAGCGGGGGCAGCAGCTTGACCACCTGGTCATGCACTCCGGAGGTCTCGATGAGGAGTCCGAGTTCGAAGGCGCGGCGTGCGGCGCGGCCGGCGTGCTGGGGGTCGGAGAGCTCCAGGCCCCAGACCATCCCGCGGCCGCGGTAGGCGGATCCGCTGTGGTACGCGGCGGTGTCACGCAGCGCGGCCTCGATGGTCTGGGCGTGCGCCAGGGTCTGCTGCTTCAGCTTGTCGTCGGCCCAGTAGGCGTTGAGGGCGGCGGCCGCGGTGACGAAGGCGGGGTTGTTGCCGCGGAACGTGCCGTTGTGCTCGCCCGGCTCCCACACGTCCAGTTCCGGTCGGAACAGGCACAGGGACATGGGCAGTCCGTACCCGCTGATGGACTTGGAGACGGTGACGATGTCCGGGGTGATGCCGGCCTCTTCGAAGGAGAAGAACGCTCCGGTGCGGCCGCAGCCCATCTGGATGTCGTCGACGATCAGCAGCATGTCGTGCTGCCCGCAGAGCTCGGCGAGGGCGCGTAACCACTGCGGGCGGGCCACGTTGATGCCGCCCTCGCCCTGGATCGTCTCCACGATCACCGCGGCCGGCCGGTCCAGCCCGGATCCGTGGTCCCCGAGCAAGTGCTCGAACCACAGGAAGTCGGGTGTCTTCCCGCCCATGTAGTGGTCGAAGGGCATGGGGGTGGTGTGCACGAGCGGGACGCCGGCGCCGGCCCGTTTGAAGGCGTTGCCGGTCACCGCCAGGGAGCCCAGCGACATCCCGTGGAAGGCGTTGGTGAAGGAGACGACCGTCTCCCGCCCCTTGACCTTGCGCGCCAGCTTGAGGGCGGCTTCGACGGCGTTGGTCCCCGTCGGGCCCGGGAACATGACCTTGTAGGGCAGTTCCCGCGGGCGCAGGATCGTGTTCTGGAAGTACTCCAGGAACGCGCGCTTGGCCGTGGTCGACATGTCCAGGCCATGAGTGACGCCGTCCCGCTCCAGGTAGTCGAGCAGGGCGCGCTTCAACACCGGGTTGTTGTGGCCGTAGTTGAGGGATCCGGCGCCGGCGAAGAAGTCCAGGTACTCGTGCCCGTCCTCGTCGTACATCCGGCTGCCCTGCGCCCGGTCGAACACGGTGGGCCAGCTACGGCAGTAGCTGCGTACCTCCGACTCCAAGGTCGTGAAGACGCTCAGGTCGGGCTGGATGAGTGTCATGCCGATACCTGCCCGAGCTGTGTGGCGAGTACGAAGTCGGTGAAGGTGTCCACCGAGATGAAGTCGTCCGCCTCCAGGTCCTCCGGGTCGACGACCAGACCGATGGAGTCCTCCAGGGCCATCAGCATCTCCAGCATGGTGGTGGAGTCGAGGTGCAGGTCGTCGAAGAGCTTCACGTCGCCGGTGAGGCCGGTGACGGGGCGCTCCAGGACGTCGGTGAGGGCGTTCTCGAGGGCGGTGACGACGTTCTGGCGGTCCATGATCAGGTCCTTCGTCTGGTGAGGAGTCGCTGTGGTCGGACGCGACGGGGTCGGTGGGAGAGACGGGACTACGGGGCCTCGGCGGCGACCGGGGTGGCCCGGGACCGCTCGATCAGGACGGCCAGCTTCTTGCGGTCGACCTTGCCGTTGCCGTTGGTGGGCAGGGCGTCGAGGCGGACGCAGCGCCGCGGGATCTTGAAGGGCTCGATGTGGTCGCGCATGCCCTCGCGCACCTCTTCCGCGGTGATGTCGGCGACCACCGCGAGCACCGCGGTCCGCTTGCCCTCGGGCGGCAGTACGGCGGCCGAGGTCACCCCGTCGACGCGGGTCGCGGCGGCCTCCACCTCCGTGGCGCTGAGCCGGAATCCCCGCTCCTTGTACAGGTCGTCGCGGCGGCCGGAGAAGTAGAGGTACCCCTCCTTGTCCAGCCAGCCGTAGTCGCCGGTGCGCAGCTCGGGGAAGAGTCCATCCCTGCGGGGGAAACGCTCGGCGGTCAGCTCGGGGCGTTTCCAGTAGCCCGCCATGACGTTCGGGCCCCGTACGACGAACTGGCCGATCTCTCCGGGAGGCAGCCCGTTGCCGTCGTCGTCGATGACGAAGACCTCGGTGCCCGGCAGCGGCAGTCCGCAGGAGCCCGGATGGTCGAGATCCCCGTCCGGTGGCATGATCGCCGTGCGCTTGCACTCCGTGAGTCCGTACATGACCTGGATCCGCAACTGGGGCAACGCGGCGCGCAGCGCGGACATGGTGGCTTCGGACAGGGCCGCTCCGGTGTTGGTCAGCAGCCGCAGCCGGCTCGGTCGTCCGCCGCTGCGACGCAGCAGCCAGGCGAGGCGATCGGCGACGGAGGGTACGGCGGGCAGCACGGTCGCTCCGGCTTCCTCCAGGCTGCGCAGCAGCGGTGGCCCGACCTCGGCGACCGTGCCCAGGTGGAGTCGCGCGCCGCCCAGGGCCGCGAGATAGACCTGGTAGAGGCCGTAGTCGAAGGAGAGCGGCAGCGGACAGTACACGACGTCGTCACTGCGGTACTCCAGGCACTCCTGGATCGCGGAGACGGCGAAGAGCACCTGCTGGTGGGTGCTGACCACGGCCTTGGGCAGCGAGGTGGTGCCCGAGGTGTAGATGAGGCTGACCGGGTCCACGGCCAAGGCGCCCCGGCCCGTGGGGGTGAGCGACCCGTCGGTGTCCGCGTCGAGCGCGGTCCGGAGCAGCTCGTCCAGCCCGAGGAAGCGCACGTCGTGCTCGGCGGCGGTCCGTCCCGCGTCGGGATCGTCGGAGACCAGCAGCTCGGGTTCGCAGTCCCGCAGCACATGTTCCAGTGGCCCGCCGCGTACCTGTTCGTGCAGCACGCTGAAGACCGCGCCCAGGCGGGAGGCCGCGTAGACCAGTACGGCGATGCCGATGCCGTCGCCCGCGGTGACGACGATCCGGTCGCCGCGCCGCAGTCCCTCGCTCTGGAGGGATGCGGCCATCCTGCCGCTTGCATCGGCGAGTTCCCGGTAGGTCAGGCTGCGGTCCCCCGAGCTCAACGCGGCGGACCGAGGGCTGCGGTCAGCGGCCGCCTCCAGGATTTCGTGCAGCAGCTGCGCCGTGCGCGCCATCAGCTCTCCTCGGCAACGGGGGTGAGGGCGGACGCCGGCTCCGTCTTACGGTAGGGGACGACCGTGGTGGCGGTGGCGGTGCACACGAGCTGGGGCACGTCGAGGACCTCGGCGGCGCTCTCGCCCGCTCCCGGGCGGGCGCCGAGGACCTTGTGCGCCTGGAGTTCCACCACCCGGCGCAGCCTCGTCCGTCGTACCAGCCGCCCGCGCACCTCGATGTAGTCGCCCGGCTTCACGGGTGCGGTGAACCGGACGTCGTTGTACTGGGCCAGCAGCCCCTCGTCGCCGTCCGTACGAATGGTGATCTCGGTGACCAGATCACCGAACAGCCGCAGGATGCGGGCACCGTCCACCAGGTGCCCCCCGTAATGGGCCTCCTCCTGGCCGATCCGTACGCGCAGGAAGGCTGTGGTCTCGGGGGTTCGTTCTTCAGGGGCGCTCTGCTGGACGGGGGTGATCGTGTTGATGCTCGGCGGCGACACGGCGTCAGGCTCCTTCGATTCTGTGGATTCCGCTCGTCCGTACTCGGCTGCCGCACCGGTGGCCGGAGGGAGGCCGATGGCGACTGCGGCTACGACGTCCTGTTTGTGGGTGATGGAAACCGAGACGGAGGACGGGGACGGGGCCAGTTCGGCGGCTCGCCCTCGGAAGTGCACGACGGGAGCACCGTGCGAGGTGTGCTCCACGCATATCTCCCGCGGCGACACTCCCTGGAGGAACCCGATTCCCAGGACCTTGAGAACGGCCTCCTTGGCGGCGAAACGACCCGCCAGGAATTCCAGGCGCCGATCGGCACCCAGGGTCTCGGCGTGGGCCAGTTCCTCCGGGGCGAAGCTGAAGCGCAGGAACCAGGGGCGCTCGACCAGGCGGCCGAGTTCCGAGCGGTCGAGGACATCCACCCCGATCCGGACCGGCCGGTCCGCTGCGGAGTTCATCCGGATGTTGGGCGGAAATCGACGAGGTGCTGCTTGGCCAGCACATCCTCCGTGGTGTCGCGTTCCCGGACCAGATGGGCCCGTCCGCCGTGCACCATCACCTCGGCCGGGAATCCGTGGCTGAGGAACCGCCCCGGTGAGGCGGTGGGCCCGTAGGCCCCGGACCGCTCCACCGCCAGCAGGTCCCCCGGCCGTACCTCCGGCAGCTGGACCTTCTTGGCGATCACGTCGTTGGGCGTGCACAGCGGCCCGGTGACGCTGTAGGGCCGCAGCTCTCCGGCGGTCCGGCTCCCCAGATGGCGGATCGGGAAGTTGCGCTTGACGAAGCTCCCGACACCGACGGCGGCCATGTGGTGGTTGGTGCCACCATCGGCGACCACGAAGCTCTCCCCCATGGAGTCCTTCACATAGCGGGCCCGGATGATGTAAGTGCCGGCCGCAGCCGTCAGGAACCGGCCCAGCTCCATGATCATCCGACAGTGCGGGTTACGTGCGGAGAAGGAGGAGAGAACGTCCGCCAGCCCGGTCCCGAGCGCGGTGAGGTCCAGGTCCTCCTCGTTGTCGAAGTAGGCGACACCGAGCCCACCGCCGAAGTCCACGGTCTCCAGGGGGAAGCCGAGCCGCCCGGCCAGGTCCTCCGCGGTGGCGAGGATCTGTCGGGTGTTGTGGACGACGTCTTCGTGGTTCAGGAAGCGGGTGCCCATGTAGGCGTGCACCCCCTTCACCCGGATGTGGCGCAGGGCCGCGAGTCGGTGCTTGGAGCCGCGCAGCTCGGCCTCGTCGATACCGAACTGCCGGGGCTTGCCCCCCATGGCCAGTCCCGACCCCTTGCTGCCGAAGGCGGGGTTCACGCGCAGAAGTACCGGGAAATCGTCACGGCCGGCCGCTGCCAGCAGCGAGTCCAGCAGGTCCAGTTCGTCCAGCGATTCGCACACGATCGCGTGAATACCGGCTTCGACGCACGCGGTGAGCTCCCGCTCGTCCTTGCCGGGGCCGAGGAAGATGATGTCCTCGGGCGCCACCCCGGCTCGCAGCGTGGTGACCAGTTCGGCATAGGAGGAGACCTCGGCACCGGTACCCAACGAGTTGAGCAGCGCACAGACGCTCACGTTCGGGTTGGCTTTGAGCGAGTAGAAGACATCGACACAGGCGGGGAGCACGTCACGCAGCTTGCGATACGTGCCCTCCAGGATGTCCGCGTCGTAGACGAACAGCGGGGTGCCGAACTCCTCGGCGAGCGCTGTTGTCGCAATTCCCTGGATATGGGTCTTCGAGGTAGCCATACAATCACTGCCATCCGCCATCATCGGGCCCACGGTCTACGACCCGCTTCTCTGCGAGTGAGCTGCCTCGGGTGGATTTCCGCTTTTTCATCGCTCGCCTCCCTCGCTGGTTCGTTCTTCAGCGATCACGAGTCTGCGAGGTTCAGCGCGGCGAAGGAAGAACTGACGGGTGGACTGAATCGGTCCTGACCTATTCAGGCCCCTGGTCGGACTCGGTATCCACGCGGCGAGTTGCCGGCGATCGCGATATTCCCCGTGCAGACTGAATCAAACTGATCAATAAGACGGGTTTCCCGCGTTGGCCAACAGGCCTCCGAGCCTCGGGACTTGGCCGAGACGAGCCGGCACCGCGGCTGCGTGGAGAGCCGGCCGGGGCCGGATGGGATGACGGATTCCACGACCTACCAGCGGTCACGCGCCGCGTAGGAACTCCGGGTCTCAGCCTCCGCGTTCCGCAGCCGCGCCCCTGCCACGGTGCCGACGAGAGGAAGGGCCGGCGGGGGGCAGTCGTGGAGGCAGAGACGCTGCCCCCGCTTCCGCCAGGCCCGCTCGGGTTGGGTCGCTGCTGGACCGCAACGGCGCCCGCCGAAGCGTCGTCGACCAGTTGCCGGAGGTCGCCGAACGGCGGACGCACACCACGAGGACCGGGCCGTGCGCGGCCGATTGACGCAACCCCCGCACCCGGCCCGGATGCAGACGTGTTTCAAGGTGCGGGTTCCGCGGCGCGTCGATCGCCCTGGCAGACCCCCGACTCTGTTGCGGGCAACGGGCAGGAACCACAGCGGGAGCGGGTTCACCGCGGCGCCACGACAAGCACCACACACCTCACCGAGACAGGCCTCGGCGCCTTGGCCGGCCCGGATTTCACCGGACGACCGGCCCGGCGACGCCCCGGTGACCGTCACCGGCCGCGAGAACCGCCGGGTACCACAGGCTCACCGACGAAGGGAGGGAGCCGACCGCCTGCTGAGCCGCGGACGCGCCCCGGTCGGGCAGGGCTTCGCCCGTCACTCCAACTCGTGGAGGAGGAGGGGCGCCTCGGCGCGTCGCAGGCACCATTCAGCCAGCTGAGGGCACGCGGCGGCAGCGAGTATCCAGACTTGCTCCGCGGTCGTCTCGGCCTCGTTCAGCGAGGCGACGCGGAGGAAGAGACCGATGACGGGGTGAGGTCTCGCCTGGCGGTGCACACTGACGTGTTCGAGGACGTCCGGTGCGGTGGCTTCGAGCATCTGCTTGATCTCAGCAGGCAGGGGGACATCGCCTGAGGGGACAATAGCGAGGTGGACGAGGTACATGAGGCAGCCGTCCTATTCGAATCGTCAATCCCCCGCTGCTTTTCGACCAGCGACCGTACGGGACCGTCAAGGCCTGATGAGCCCCCTCGCGACCGCGTGCACTCCGGCTTGGAAGCGGCTTCGCGCGCCGAGGTGGTCCATGAGTTTCGTGGCGATGCGGCGGGCCGTGCGAGCCGACACGCCTAACCGTGCCGCGACGGATTCGTCGGTGTGTCCCAGGGACAACAGCCGCAGGACTTCCGTCTGCTGCGGACTCAGCCGCCGCGTATCCGTGGGCAGGGCGCTCGCACCTATCGGCTGGGCGGACTGCCAGACGCTCTCGAACAGGGCGTACAGCGATGACACTACTCCTGCCGTCTTCAGGACCACTGCCCCGGCGGCGGTGTCATCGCAGTCGACGGCGACGACGGCGATCCTCCGGTCACAGATGACCATGCGGTTCGGTAACGCGGGCACGGTACGTATTCGGCCGCCGAGCGCGGCAAGCCAATCCGCGTGTTCCACCGTGGCGGGATCGTTGCGGGCGCTGTCCAGATAGACCGTGCGCATCCGCACACCCCGTTTCAGCAGCTTCTCGGCGAGCGGCCGGGAGCTGCGCACGTTGGCCACCGTCTGGGCTCCGCCCGGAGCGAATGTCAACAGCTCGTCCTCGACCCGGTCGTACAGAGTGGCCAGGTAGTCGCGGACGCAGTCGACCCCCTTCAGGCGGTGCAACTCGTCCCTGTCCTGGGTGAACTCCGATTTCAGCTGTACGGCGGCGGCCTGGGCCTCTTGCACACGTTGCTGTTGCGCGGCGAGTTCGGCTCGTTGCCTCGCCAGAAGGATGTCTGCGGCCAGGTGCGGGTCAACCGCGTGGAAATTTTGGGGGTCTTCGGAGGAACACCGTACTAGAGCGAGTTCGCTTAGTGTGTCGAGTGCGGCGAGTACCGCCTGCTCGGTCAGTCGGAGCCGGCGCATCAGGTCGGCCACACCGTCCTGCGGGTGCGCCAGCATCTCGCGATAGACCACCTCGGCCGTGGCGTCCATTCCCAGAACATCGAACATGCGAGTTCACCTCTTGAACAGCGTGCGATGGCGAGACTACGGAACGCGGCAGTCTGACTGTTACGGAGAGCGCTGCCGCGAAGTCGGGAGGACCAGCAATCGCGAACCGCACCGAGGTGGAGGTGGCGGCCGTGTCACAGGCCACTCGGGCCCACGGTGTGGCCGGGCCGGCGCCGACATGGTGGGCAGCATCGTCCCGGCCGGAGACGATCGTGTTGTCCTGGCCGTGGTTGTCGCGGCGTACAAGGGGTGGTGGTCAGCCGGCAAGGCTGGAGCTTTTCCGCTTGTTGGCGAGGAAGCGCGCCTTTTTCTCACGATTACCGCATGTATTCATGTCGCACCATCTGCGGGTATGGCCTCGGCTGGTGTCGAAGAAAGCGGCTCGGCACGTCGGTGACGCGCACAAGGAAATCTTTCCTTCTCTCTCCCCCGCGAGGAGGCTGATCGCGTCGGCGGCGATCACGCTGAGCGCGTCTTCCACGGAGGCGGAATTCAGCCGCCAATCCTGGGTGCCTTCGGCCGTCAGGACCGCCGAGGCCGTTCCGTGAGTACTACAGTCGTTGATGACTTCGACAGCCGAGGAGGGAAGCGGGTCCTGGTTCGCGACGGCGGTAGCGGCCGCGTGGATTGATTCCCGCAGTTCTCGGGCGTGGTCGAGCTGGGACTGGGTGCAGGAGTCGACTGCGAGCCCATGGATCGCCAGCCAGTCGACGAGCCGGGAGGGCACAGGAATGCGCTCCAAAGCCTCGCCGTGACGCTCCGACAGGGTCCCCGTGAAGCTGGTCGCCAGCACCTTGCCCAGACGGAACTCGGGAAAATACACGACAGCCATGGAACCAAGCTAGCCGGTTCCTTCCCGGCACGCAACCATGCCGGAACCTCCTCAGCCGGTGCTCTGCCGCCCCGGGAATCCCACCGCACCCCCATGGGCCGTCATCGGGTACCCCGCCGCCGGCTGGGGCAAGCCGACGCGAGGTTGATCGCTACCGGCACCGCGATCACCCACGCGAGTGACGCGTGTGAATCTCCGGGCTGGACGGAAGGGCAGCGGCGCCCCCGTGACCGCCGGACACCCGATCGACTACCGGCCTGAACAGGCCAGGACCGATTCAGGCCACCCGTCGCTTCTTCCTTCGCCACGAGGGAGTTCGTAGCATCGCAAGTGCTGGAAATTGAACCAGCGAAATAGACGGACAAGGAGACACGAGGAATTATGAAGATTTTCGTGGACAGGGTGAAGTGCCAGAACCATGGGCAGTGCGCAATTTCCGCTCCGACCAACTTCGAACTGGACTCCGACGGAGAGCTCCAGTACCAGGAATCGTTCGATGAGGAAAACATCGATGACATCGAGGATGCTATCGACTCTTGCCCTCTGCAAGCCATCACCCTGAAGTCGTGACATCGCCTGTGGCGAACGAGGAGCCGCGCATCGGAATAGTTGGTGCCGGTATAGCCGGACTACGAGCGGCCAACGCGATACTCAAAACTCATGCTGACGCCAGGATCGTCATCTTCGGAGACGAGACTCACCGTACCTACAACCGGCCGGGGCTGACGAAGCAACGGTATCCGCTCTCGGATGCCTTCGAAATGAATATCGCTGGGGACTTGGCGGTCAATGGAGCCGAGAACAACGCCCTGACCTGGCGCCTCGGCACCAGAGTCGAAGGCGCGGACCTCCGCGACAAGGTTCTGCATCTGAGCACAGGTGAATCATTCGCATACGACCGTCTGGTGATCGCTTCGGGTGTACGCCCACGTACGTCGGTCGGCGGCGACGGGGAATGCGACCTCCATACCCATAGGACTCTGCGAGATCTGGACGACGCACAACAGATCCACAGTCGACTCCGAACAAGCGAACAGGTCACGATAGTAGGCGCCGGATTCGTTGCTTGTGAGCTTGCCTCGCTGGCCAAAGAGTACGGTTGCGACGTCTTCATGCTGGAAGCACTACGACGCGGGCCGTTCGAGAGTCTTCTGGGTGAGCGCATCTCGATCGCGCTCGAGCGTTGGGTCGTACAGAATGGTGTCACGTTTCTTACCGGAGACTCGGCAAAAGAACTGCTCTGTGATCGCGCCATCGTGTCCGCAAGGGACGCAAGCGGTTCAGAACCGGCGGATCCGGGAGCCACATCAGATCGGTCGCTCTTCATCGAAGCGATCGGGAGTGTTCCCAACGTGGAATGGCTGCACGGAAACGGCTTGGATCTCTCTGACGGTGTGCGCGTCGACGAATACATGCGTGTATCCCAGTGTGACGACGTCTTCGCGGCCGGAGATATTGCTCGTTACCCTGACCCGTGGACGGCAGGAACGCTCACACGTAGGGAATTCTGGAAGAACGCGATCGATACCGGCGATCTCGCAGGTAGGTCTCTAGCATCGTCTTTGGGTCATGATCCGAAGATCTCCCCGATCCGCTACTTCCCCAGCATGGCCACCGAAATCTTCGGACTGCGTATCCAGATCGCCGGCAACCCGAGGATCTCGGATTCCATGGAGATCGTCTGCGGAGATCTGGATCGACTGGACCACGGGGTTCTCGTCACGTTCCTCCGGGAAGGCGTGACAGTGGGGGCTGCCTATTTTGATAAGGGTGCCCGGTTCAACAGTACCTATATAAAGCTTCTGAGGTCACTGAAAGCTCACTAGAGTGCACGGAAATCTGGTGGCGACCGAGGCGGAGCAGGATGCCGGGCCGGTTTCGGGGCGGGCTTGCGGGGCGGTGCAGGGCGGGGTGCGGTGCTCTTCTTCGCACCGGCGCCCGAGCCGCCGGCGGAGGACGAGGGCTTGGCGGCTTTCGGAGGGTTAGCGGTGGACGGCGGCTTCCGTGGTGGCTTTGTAACCGCGGCATTCCAGGCAGTGCCGCAGGCGATGCATGACGGATCCGTAAGCTCATTGTTCGTGTCGCACAGTGAGCACCGCCAGGAGGCGGGCGGGCCGGATGTGGCGGGCCGTTTACCGGCGGGCTTGCGGGCAGAACCGGCGGCCGGTCTCGGGGCGCGCTTCACAGAGGGCTTGGGCCTGGCCGTGGCTGCCGGAGTCGGTCGCGGCGGAGGCCGCACGCTCGGACGGCCGTGAGTGCGGGGGCGTGCTCCCTCGCGGACTCTTGCGGGTACTGCGCCGGGTCCCGCCGCAGCCCTCGCAGGACGCCTCTGCCGGAGCGTTGAACGTGTCACAATCCGCGCACCGCCAGTTGGCCGATGCCGTCACCTCCCGTGCCCTCTCCCTCGTGTCTCCGTGCGGTCAGTCGCTTTCGACGTGAGCCATGACGGCCCCGAACCCTTCACCGAGTCCGGTGTCGACTTCGCCTGCCGAGGCGTTCCGGTGATCGTCGACGCGGCTACCAAGGCACCAGCCTGCTCATTCCTCATCGCCCACGACGCGGTCAGGAAGCCCTGAGCCCGCAGCAGGAAGCCGAGAACAAGGTCCACCGCAAAGCCCGCGCCCGCGTCGAGCACGCCCTGTCCCGCCTGAAGAACTGGAAAATCCGGCGGGATTGCCGCCTCAAGGGCCATGGCGTTCACCAAGCCATGCTCGGCATCGCCCGACTACACAACCTGGCCCTCACCGGTCGGTGACCGTCTCAGCCGACTGCTGTCAGGTGCTGTGAGACGGCGGTTCGATGGCGAGGACGGGGAGACCGAGCTCCTGGGGCCACCCAGGTCGCCATCGACTGAGCCATTCGTCGAAGTCTTCCCGCAAGAACTGGCGATCGACCGGCTTCAGTCGAACCTGGGGCCGTTCATCGACCCACCAGACCTCGAACTCAGTCTCGGTGCCCTCAGCGGGCCACCGAGCGGCATCCTCCGGCAGCAACAGCACGTCGACGAAGCCGCCGACGGCAAGCCCGATGTCGACGAAGAAGCCGATCGTGCCCGGCCTCGGTATCTGGACCACCCTTCCGGAAACACGCTGCCCGAAGCGCAGTCGACGACGTATCTCCTCCCACTCCATGTTCACCCGTCTTCGTCACCTTCTCACTGGGCAAGACGCTCGAGCAGCTCGATGCATGAGGACACGATGGAGGGGCGGGGTTCTGTAGCCATGCGATCAGTCTTATCGCCCGTTGGGTGTCTTGTCCGGGCATTGCGTAATGAGACGCCCCCGGCGCCACAGTGGGCGCAGCACACCCAGCACCCTTTTCTCGAACCGCCCGATCCGCGCCCTCTGCCTGCTTGTCAGCCAGGACATCGGCAGGGCCAGAACGTCCGGCAGCCGTACGGGACTGCCGTTGTGGGCGCTTCTCCACGATCTCCGAGAGCCGCTGGAGACAGTCGCTGGACCAGTGGCTCTCACTGACATCAGACACCCCATGTCACGCACGCTGTGCTCGGCGCCTTGACCGTGCGAGCGATGGCTGGGATCCCTTCTGCAGAGCCTCCAGCGGAGCACCGTGTCCGGCTCGGCGCTCGTGAGCGATTCATCGGCTTCCCCGGCGCTGCTTCATGGTGGCAAAGGCGACGGCCGGCCCGATCTGGGTGAGGCCGGCCGTCGGCGAGGTACACAGGCCGGTTCAGCGCTGCAGGGTGAGGACAGCCGGCCGCCAGGGCAGTTGGTCGTAGGGGCCGCTCGCGGAGGGGGACTTGCCCTGGTAGAGGAACTGCAGGTTGCAGGGGTCGATGGTCATGGTCTGGTCGGGATTGTTGCGGACCAGGTCACCGTGGCTGATGTCGTTGGTCCAGTTCGCACCGCTGTTTACCTTGCCCGCGAAGGGGTTGCTCTCGCTGGCGGCCTGTGGGGTCCACGAGCCGTTCAGGCTGGAGGCCGTGAACGAGCGGAAATAGCGCTGCTCGTTCGCACCCCGAGCCTCGACGATCATGAGGTACTGGTTCTGACCCTGGACCCTGTAGACCTGCGGCGCCTCGAACAGGTTCTTCACCGTGTCGCTCATGACCGTCGTGTAGGACGAGCCGAAGTTGCCCGGGAAGTTCCCGATCGGCATGGTCGCCCGGTAGATCTTGCCGTTGTCCCCGGCGAAGAACAGGTACATGTTCTGGTCGTCGGCGATCAGGGTCTGGTCGATCGGGGCGGCGTCCGGGATGCTGCCGGTGAACAGCGGCTGCGGCGCGGACCAGCCGTTGGGGTCGGTGGGGTCGCTCGACGTGCGGTAGATGAAGGGCCACGCACCCCACTGGTACGCCAGCACCCAGATCTTCTTGGGTGCGAAGTAGAACAGCGTGGGCGCCACCGCGGACTGGCTCATCCCGGTCTGGCCGGCCGACGCCATGTCCGACCAGTTCGTGAAGGGTCGGAACATCATCGAGCCGTACGACGATCCCGACACGTTCGACGCGTAGACCAGGTGCTTGCCGTTGTACGTCACGGTGGTGAAGTCCTTCAGCGAGACCCACCCGTTCGCCGGCTGCGCCAGCGCGCCCGTCGACGTCCACCGGTACGTCGACGGCAGAGAACACGTGCCGCCCCCCGGCGGGGTCGTCCCGGACAGGCCGGTCCACTTCTGGTTGTCGCCCCCGTTGCACGTCCAGATCTGCGCCGCTGTGCCGTTGCCCGTACCGGAGCCCGTAACCTCCAGGCACAGCCCGGACTCCACGCCGACGACCGTGCCGTCGGAGTTCACCCGCCACTGCTGGTTCGCACCGCCGGAGCAGGTCCAGATCTGCACCCGGGTACCGGCCGTGGTGGCGTGGCCCGGAACATCCAGGCACTTGTTGCCGTACACGGTGAGCTGGTTGCTGTCCGTCGACGTCCACTGCTGGTTGGTCCCGCCCCAGCAGTCGTAGATCTGCAGAGATGTGCCGTCGGTCTGGCTGGCGCCCGGCACATCGAGACACCGGCCGGAACCAACGCCGCGCAAGGCGCCGCTGGAAGCCGCCTGAGCCGGGGCGGCGACGAGCATCGCCGCCAACGCGGCCAGGGCCGCCACCACGGCGGCGAGCACCACTGACGGATGCCTGCGGCTGAAACTTCCTCGGTGCATGGATACTTCCTCAACCTTGAGTGGGCGGTTCCGGTCGGCCTCGTCAGAGGCTGGGCCGGACTTTCGGTGTGGTGCGGTGCGCAGTCCGCGGGCACCACGGCGAACGGCAGCATTTAGCGGGGACATGACATATGCATCCCCGACATACACATGCGTCACGGCCCTCGCGATTCCGACTTCAGGCGGTGCTGCCCGGCATGGCCCTACTGCGCGATGGAGCGCCCAAAATGTTCGATATGGCGAACGAGGGTCGAAGCATCGAGCAACCCGATGATAGGGAACAGATGAACGCCGTCAATACCTCTCGCACATGTCGCCTCAAGCACCGAAACATTCGCACCGCCGCACGTCGACCAGTGCACGCCATACCGTCAAACGACTGGCTCGTGCGCGACTTGACCCCGGAAGGAGCGATGTGTGGGCAGTACAGACACTTGATCGACCCTGCCTCCAACATCCGTGACGTACTGATATTTCCGCACGCCGCCGCCGGCAGCGCCGGGGAGTCGCCGTCCACTCACGCAGAACCGAAACTTTCGTACGTCAATCGGAAATTTACTCGTGCGGGGAGTATTGACGATCCGCGGTCACACCTCAATCATCTCTGTCTGAGAACCGGCCCTGGTTCGAGATCCCGGGCTGTACGGGGCCTGGGCAATCACCTTGGAACACGCCCGCCGTACGTCGCCCGACGGCCGACCGGGTGCGGCGCCCGTGCCGTTGTCTGCCGAAGGGGGCCGGACGACGCAATCCCCTGCGCTTCAGTCGATCAGCGATTTCTACCTCGGAGGCACAGTCATGGGCTCGTACGCCCTTCCCAGATCCGTTACCCGCCAAAGGATCCGCAGCCTGCTGCTGGCGCTGGTCGTCGGCGTCCTCGGTGCGGTCACCGCACTGGCCGCACCGCCGACCGCACACGCCGCGGAGAACACGCTTGGCGCCTCGGCGGCACAGAGCGGCCGCTACTTCGGCACCGCCATCGCCTCCGGCAGGCTGGGCGACTCGGCGTACACGACGATCGCGAGCCGTGAGTTCGACATGGTGACGGCCGAGAACGAGATGAAGATCGACGCCACCGAACCACAGCGGGGCCAGTTCAACTTCAGCGCCGGCGACCGCGTCTACAACTGGGCGGTGCAGAACGGCAAGCGGGTGCGCGGCCACACCCTGGCCTGGTACGCCCAGCAGCCCGGCTGGATGCAGAGCCTCAGCGGCAGCTCACTGCGCCAAGCGATGATCGACCACATCAACGGCGTCATGGGCCACTACAAGGGCAAGATCGCCCAGTGGGACGTCGTGAACGAAGCCTTCGCCGACGACAATTCGGGAGGTCGGCGGGACTCCAACCTGCAACGCACGGGCAACGACTGGATCGAGGTCGCCTTCCGCACCGCGCGCGCCGCCGACCCGGCGGCCAAGCTCTGCTACAACGACTACAACATCGAGAACTGGACCTGGGCCAAGACCCAGGCCGTGTACGCAATGGTCCGGGACTTCAAACAGCGCGGCGTGCCGATCGACTGCGTCGGGTTCCAGTCGCATTTCAACAGCGGCAGCCCCTACAACAGCAATTTCCGCACCACCCTGGAGAATTTCGCCGCCCTCGGCGTCGACGTGGCCATCACCGAACTCGACATCCAGGGCGCCTCGGCCTCGACCTACGCCAACGTGACCAACGACTGCCTGGCCGTCCCGCGCTGCCTCGGCATCACCGTCTGGGGTGTGCGCGACACCGACTCCTGGCGATCGGGGGACACGCCGCTGCTGTTCAACGGCGACGGCAGCAAGAAGCCTGCCTACACCGCCGTCCTCAACGCCCTCAACGGCGGCGGCTCCACGACACCCCCTGCGGATGGCGGACAGATCAAGGGCGTCGGTTCCGGCCGTTGCCTGGACGTGCCCGGAGCCGGCACCACCGACGGCACACAGCTCCAGCTGTGGGACTGCCACAGCGGCACCAACCAGCAATGGACGTACACCGACGCCGGTGAGCTCAAGGTCTACGGCAACAAATGCCTTGACGCAGCCGGCACAGGCAACGGTGCCAAAGTCCAGATCTACAGCTGCTGGGGCGGCGACAACCAGAAATGGCGCCTCAACTCCGACGGATCCATCGTCGGCGTCCAGTCCGGCCTCTGCCTCGACGCCGTCTCGGGCGGCACCGCCAACGGCACCCTGATCCAGCTCTACTCCTGCTCGAACGGCAACAACCAACGCTGGACCCGTACCTGAGGGAACCTGCCACGCACGAAGGGGTGAAGCCGTGACAGCCCAGGCTGCGGCTTCTCCCGCCCCTCCGCGAGGACATTGTCGACGGTCCCGGGTCGCCGCCGTGTGGCGGCGACCTCGCGATCGGGATGCTCGCCTCGGTGCATCCGGCGCCCGCCGAAGCCTGACATGTTTCCGTAGGCCCACCGCGTGGAGCGTGATGCAGGCTCCTGCCACATGTCTCACATGCGGTTCCGCACGACGGAGTCTCGGCCACGGTGTTCGCCCTCGCGGAGGTCAGAGAGGCTTTCGGGTGCCGAATGAGGGCCAGCGGGCGCCCGGAGCGTCAAATGAACGTCACGGCCGTACGTCGCTTCGGCACGGACAGGGTACGGCCGCCCGACGGGATCACCGTCCGTGAAGAGTCGAATGGACGTGTTCACGAGCTCCAGTCGTCCGCCTCGAGTGCCTCGGCGATCGACGACGATGTCCCCCTGAGCTCTTCCCGGTCGCAGGGCCATATGGCCGTCTCCGTCCCGGCCAGCCGCCCCCGTTCGTGGGCCGCCCCGTCCGGGCCGGCTCGTAGAGGTCCGCCTGTACAAGACGGGCCAGCTCTCCACCCGGGCCTTGCTTCCCCAGGACAGTAGGGGCCGATCCTCGATCCCAACGCCCCCAAGCAGGTCGCCGAACTGCTCAAGTTCACCGGCGCGTTGAACATCATCAGGCAGGACCGCACCGTGGTGGCTGCTGGCGTGTCGGAGCCCGCCATGACCAGCATCGATACCTTCGACCCACGTCAGTCACGGCGCACAGCCAGTGTCGCCGGCTTCGGCAGGTCATTCGCTCTGCGTACCGAACCCGACGAATCCGTCACCCTGGCGGCCCTGCAGGCCGGAGCCGAGGAAGTTTGCCAAGCGCCTGAAGGCCCTCCTTTCCGGGACCGTGGACCTGCCCGAGGGCGCCGGATTCGCCGGGCTGGAAAGCCCCGGGGACAACATCGACACCACCGCCGTAGACCCGAGCTGGGCGTGGGCGGCAGGCGGTACGGTCTCCACCGCGCAGGACTGGCAGCGCTTCCTCACCGCGCTCATGTCCGGCCGGTCGCTGCCCGAGGCCCAGATGAAGCAGATGCGCACCACCGTGGAAGTCCCCGAGGAAGCGGGAAGGGCTAACGCGGTCGCACGCCCCCAGGAGCACCCGATGCCCACGCCCCGGCGGCCCTCGAACACATCCTGCGCATCCGCGCCGTACACCGTGTCGAGCAGTATGTCGCAGCCGACACGGCGCGGTGGCCCTTCGCCCTGCGCGTGGCGAGCTGACCGCCGACCGCTGACCGCGCCGGCGCCCACGGACCGGATGACCGTGGGCGCCGCCGGTGCGTTCGCCTCCTGCCAGACCCCGGAGACCTCGTGCCCGTCTCACGGGGCGACGGATGAAGTCGCCGGGCCGTCCGTCGGGACGTGGGCCGCGCGGGCGCTTTCGCAGGCGACGGAGACAGTCGCCCGGTCACTGGTCGCCCTTCCCGCATATGCCGAAGAGCTCGGTCACAAGCCGGCGGGCGTACGCGGCGTCGAGCCCGGCCGGGCGGAAGAGGATGCGATACATCATGGGGGCGACGATGCGGTCCATGGCCGTCTCGACGTCGGGAGTGTTCTCCTCGCGGTCGGTCGCTCGGGCGAGAATGACGTTGATCTGTTCAGCCGCGTAGGCCGAGCAGTGGCCGGCGTTGCTGCCGTCCGGGTCACCGAGCAGGGCGTCGCGGATATAGGCGCGGCCCGAGGCGGACGTCATTTCGTCGAGGAACTGTTCGGCCCATGCGGTGAGGTCGGACCGCAGGTCGCCGTGGTCCTCCGGTTCGGTGTCGGGTCGCAGCCGCTCCACCGCGACGTCCGACAGCAGTTCCTGCAGGTTGCCCCAGCGTCGGTAGATGGTCGACGGGGTGACTCCGGCGCGCTGGGCGACCAGTGGGACGGTCAGTGCCTCGCGGCCCCTTTCCTCCATGAGTTCCCGTACAGCGGTGTGCACCGACGCCTGGACGCGCGCGCTGCGCCCGCCGGGGCGGACCCTTTGCTTGCTGCTCATCACACCAGCTTAAAGCGCAGTCCTTGCGTTTAATGGACCTCGATACCCGGGTCCCCTTTCGCTGCCGACCCTCCACGCGCCCCCGCGGGATGTGTGCCGCTCCATCCTGCGCCTCGGAGCCTGGCGCCTCCTGATCGTCAACGGGCACGGCAGCAACGTCACCACCCTCAACGCGCTGGTGAACGAGTCCCTGGCCATGTACGCGCGGAGCGTCTCGCCCGGGTGGTGGGCCCGGACATCTTCCCGCAGTCCGAGGATCCCTCGGCCGTCTGTCGTTCCGTCACTTTCGACATCATCACGCGCTCCGGCACCACGGGGGGAGGCCGGACCGCGTCCGGGGCAAAGGGCGAGGACTCGACGGCTGTGCCGGGGTCCTCGCCGATCTCATCGTTGCGGGCATCCGGTCCTGATCCCGCCGGAGCCGAGCGGTGTGGGGGGCCGGGCCGGAACTTTTCGGCCCGGCCCCCCACACCGCCCTCACGCGATGGGTGCGAGCGATCGGGCGGGCTGCGTCCGCTCGTATGCGTGGCCCACCAGCAGCAGCGTCCGCTCGGCGAAGGGCCGACCGAGCAACTGCATGCCGATGGGCATGCCTGCCGTGTCGCGGCCGACCGGGACGGAGAGTGCGGGTACTCCTGTGACGTTGGCCGGGGAGGAGAGGCGCACGTAGGCGTCGGAGACGCTCTCGACCGTGCCGTCGGGCCAGGTGACGGTCTCCTGGCCTGACGGGACCGCGGTCATCGGGACCGCAGGGGCGGCGATCACGTCGACTTCCTCCAGGATGCGGGCCCATTCGTCGCGTATCAGCGTCCGGGCGCGCTGCGCCCGCAGGTAGTCGCCCGCGCCCATCAGCTCGCCGGCCTCCAGGAGGATCCGGACATCCGCCTGATACAGCTCGGGGACGGTACGCAGGGTGCTTTCGTGGTAGGCGGTGGCTTCCGGCACCATCAGACCCCACTGGGTGGCCTGGATGTAGCGGGTCATCGGTATGTCGATATCGATGAGCCGGGCGCCGAGCGCCTCCAGCTGCGCGATGGCGCGGCGGACAGCGGCCGCGACTTCGGCGTCGACGTGTGCGAAGTAGTAGTTGCGGGGCACGCCGACACGCACTCCCGTCAGGTCCGGGTCGGGGCGCGGCCGGTAGCCGACGCCGGGGACGGCCACCGAGGCGGGGTCGCGGGGGTCGTACCCGGCGAGGGCGGTCAGGACCAGGGCCATGTCATCGACGGTGCGGGTGATCGGGCCGACGTGGTCGAGCGACCAGGACAGCGACGTGACGCCGTGACGGGGCACGAGTCCATACGTCGGCTTGAGTCCGACCACCCCGTTCAGGGTCGCGGGCACCCGGATTGATCCGCCGGTGTCGGTGCCAAGGGCGAATGTCGCCGCACCGGAGGCCACGGCGACGGCGGAACCGCCGCTGGAGCCACCGGCGACCCTGCCGTGATCCCAGGCGTTGTTGGTCTGCGGGGTGGTCAGCCCGTAGGCGAACTCGTGGGTGTGCGTTTTGCCGATCAGGATCGCGCCGGCCGCCCGCAGACTCGCGGCGACCGTGCTGTCGGAGGCCGCGCGATGACCGGCCCGGGTCCTGGAGCTTGCCGTGGTGGACACGCCGACGACATCGATCAAGTCCTTGAGCCCCACCGGGATCCCGTGCAGAGGGCCCCGGTAGGAGCCCTCTGCGGCTTCACGCTCGGCATCACGGGCGGTCCGGCGGGCCTGATCAGCGAAAACCGCGACGTAGGCCGCAACGTGCGGCTCCACCTGCTCGATGCGGTCGAGGACCGAGTCGACCAGCTCGACGGGGGACAGCCGCCGCTCCCGGATCTCCTGCGCGGCGGCGGCAACGGACAGCTCATACGGCTGCATCGCGCTTCTCCTTCTCCGCACGGAAGGCACCGGCGGGCGGGGTGTCACCGAAGTTCAGCTCGCGCAGGACCGCGACGACGGAGTGGATGTGGTCGGCGGTGGCCGCAACCGCCAAGTGGCGGTCATCGGGCAGCGGAAGCCCGGCACGGGCGGCCCAGCGGGCGGCCTCGGACGGTGTGAGTTCGGCGGAGGACACGGATTCTCCCCTGGTCGGGGCTGGAGCGACGAGGCGCACCACGCCAAAAGCTAATGATTTGCTTTAGCTCGACTGTAGGCCCTACCGTTCCTTAAGGCAAACACGTTGCTTTAAAGGAGGGATTTCATGTCCGACGTCGTGTCCGGCGCACTCGCGCACTGCCCTGTCGGGGGCAACCGCGCCCACGGGAGAAAACGTGCCGCCTCTTTCGCTCCGGACGCGTCCATACTCGTGGCCCTCCTGGCGGCATCCAGTGCCCCGACACCGCTGTATCCCCTCTATCAGGACCAGTGGGGCCTTTCGGCGCTCGCCGTCACGGTGGTCTTCAGCGCCTACTCCCTGGCGCTGCTGTCAGCCCTTCTCACCACCGGAGCGCTCTCCGACCGCCTGGGACGGCGTCCCGTCCTGGCAGGCGCCCTGGGCGCGCAGGCCGTCGCCATGGTTCTCCTCGCCTCAGCGGACGGCGCAGGTTCCCTGACAGCGGCCCGCCTCCTGCAAGGAGTGGCCACCGGCGTGGCCACCAGTGCCGCAGGCGCGGCTCTCCTCGACCTGGAAAACCCACGGCACCCCGGCCGGTCCGCCCTGACCAACACCATCGCCCCGGTCGCCGGCATGGCTGCGGGCGTTCTCGTCTCCACCCTCCTCATCCGCTTCGCCCCGGCCCCCACGGTCACCGTCTACGCACTGATGGCAGCGCTGTTCACCGCCCAGGCCATCGCCGTCACCCTCACCACGGAGACGGTCAACCGCCGGGCAGGCGCGCTCCGATCGCTGCGCCCGCGGCTCGGTGTACCGCCCGCGGTGCGCTGTACCCTGCTGACCACCGGCACCGCAATCGTCGCCGTCTGGGCACTGGGCGGCTTCTACTCCTCCCTCGGGCCGGCCCTCGTGCGCCTGGTGGCCCCCAACGCCCCGCAGGCGGCCCTCGGCATGGTCTTCTTCACCCTCAGCGCCGCAGCCGCACTCCCCATGTGGGTACTGCGCCGCACCGATCCCCTCACCACCGCGATCGGCGGATGCCTCTCCGTCCTGCCCGCCGCGGTTCTGACCCTGAGCGGTCTGCACGGCGCCGGACTGCCGGCCGTCTACGGCGGCGCGGCTCTAGCCGGAGTAGCCTTCGGCGCCGTCTCCCAAGGGGTACTTCGCATGCTCCTCGCCTCGCTCCACGAGCAGTGCCGGGCCGCGACGCTGGCCGCCTACTACGTTCTGAGCTACCTCTCCATGAGCCTGCCCGCCATCACCGCGGGGGCCGCCACCCAGTACTACGGGCTCAGGACCACCTCGCACGCCTACACCATCATCGCCGCACTCCTCGCTGCAGCAGCCCTCACAGCGCTCGCCGTGTCACGACCCCGAACAAGGCCCAGCAGCAGTCCGCGCAACCGTCCCCTCCGCTGAAGAGCAAAGGAAAAACCAGATCATGCAGACTCCTTCCGACACCCCCATCCCCTCCTGGGCCGTGGGCGACATCACCGTCCACCGCATCGACGAAATACTGCTGCCGCCCGCGACCGGACCCTGGCTGCTGCCCGACGCCACTCCTCAGGTAGTAGCCGGCCAGGACTGGCTGCGCCCCCACTTCGCCGGCGATGACGGCATCCTCCACATCGACAGCCACAGTTTCGCGTTCGCCGTGGACGGGCTGCGCGTACTCATCGACACCGGCATCGGCAACGGCAAGGAACGGGCCAACCCGGCCTGGCACAACCTGCGCACCGACTTCCCCGAGCGCCTGACCGCCGCCGGCTTCCCGCCCGACTCCGTAGACCTGGTGGTCCTCACCCACCTGCACGCCGACCACGTCGGCTGGAACACCCGGAAGGTGGACGACGAGTGGGTCCCCACGTTCCCCGAGGCGCGCTACCTCACCGCACGCGCCGAAAGGGAGTTCTGGGCCGCGTACGACATGGAGGAGGCGCGCCGCCAGATGTTCCGCGACTCGGTGATCCCGGTCGAGCAGGCCGGTCTGCTCGACCTGGTAGACGTCCCGGCCGAGGGCGTGCAGATCACCCCGGGCCTGCGCCTAGTCCCCACCCCCGGTCACACCCCCGGCCATGTCGCGGTCGAACTGAGCAGTCAGGGTGAAACGGCGCTGATCACCGGTGACTGCATTCACCACCCGGTCCAACTCGCCCACCCCGCCATCGGCGCCTGCGTGGACATCGACCCACAGCAGTCCGAGACCACCCGCGGTGAACTGCTCGCTTCCCTCGCCGGCACGGACACCCTCCTCCTCGGCACCCACTTCGCCCCACCCACAGCCGGCCGTGTCGTCGCACACGGGGGCGCCTACCGGCTGCGGCCCGTCCCGGCGACCTGACCTGCAAGCCGACGTGGCCGCCGGAGCCCGACAGGCTCGGCGACGCCGCAGGCCGACGCCCTCGGCTGCTTCATCAGCCTCGGCCTATGGGCTGTGCGGGCCAGACTGGAACGACGCGCGAGTGGTCGGCGTGATCGTCCGGTGTGTCCGGGGCGGATTTCCCAGGTGGCGCAGGTCGTGGACGCAGTCCGGTCCTGGCCGGGTAATCGGCGTACATATATCTGCCCCGCGGACCCCCACAGCGCGTCCGGCTCGTCCGGCGGCAGCCTCACTGACCAGCCGTCAGAACGAGCGTCGATCGAGCGTCAAGACCACGTGTTACAGACGCGAGGCCGGGCTGTCCGAGCCGGATCGGCCAGCATCGCATGACGGGTGGAACACGAGGCCAGCGGCGGCCGAGGAGGCTGCGGCGAGTCTCCACATCGTGCACTTCGGGAAACAGGTCGGGCACCACCGGTCACACCTGAAAGACCCAAGAAAGCCGCAGGTCAGAGGCCCTTCTCGGCAGGCTCAAGAATCGCCACGCACTCCACGTGATGCGTCATCGGGAACAGGTCGAACGCCCGGAGGGTGCGGACGCGGTAGCCGCCCTCGCGGAAGTAGCCAAGGTCGCGGGCGAGCGCGGCGGGGTCGCAGGCGACGTAGGCGATGCGGCGGGCGCCCAGGGAGGCGAGGTGGGTGACGGTTCGGCGGCCGGCGCCGGCGCGGGGCGGGTCCAGGACGACGAGGTCGACCTCGCTGATGCCGGTGCGGGGCAGGACCGACTCGACCTTGCCCTGCTCGATGCGGACCCGGGGGAAGGCGGCGAGGTTGTGCCGCGCGTCCTCCACCGCCCGCTTGCCGGACTCGATGCCGAGCACCGCGCCCTTCTCGCCGATCCGGTCGGCCAGGGCGCCGGCGAACAGGCCGACGCCGCAGTACAGGTCCAGGGCCATGTCGCCCTTGCGCGGCAGCAGGCCCTGCATGACGGCCTTGACCAGGGTGTCGGCCGCCTTCGGGTGGACCTGCCAGAACCCGCCGCTGCCGACGCGGTAGGTGTGGTCGTCGGCGCGTTCGCGCACGAACCCACGGCCGTGGACGCGGTGGATGCCGCCGTCGTGCTCCTCGACGCGCATGACGGAGACGGGCCTGTCCAGCTCGACGAGCGGCAGGCGGGCGCCGGGCCGTGGCTCCAGGATCACCATGCGGTCCTGGGACCCCGTCGCGGCGATCGCCTCCACGGAGGCCATGCCGGCCCAGTCGCGGTCCTCGATGCCGAGTTCGCTGACGCCGGCCGCCGCGATCATGCAGTGGTCGATCGGCTCGATCTCGTGCGAGCGGTGGCGGCGCAGTCCGGCGTTGCCGTCGGCGTCCACCGCGTACTGCATCCGGGTCCGCCACTGCGGCACCTGGCCCGCCGGCAGCTTGTCGCCCTCGGCCGGCAGGACCGTGCCGTCCCAGCCGGCCTCCTCGGGGGTGAGCCCGGCGAGCCGCTGGAGCTGTTCGGCGATCACGTCGGCCTTGAGGCGGCGCTGGGCACCCGGCTTGGCGTGCTGCCAGTCGCAGCCGCCGCAGCGGCCGGGCCCGGCGAAGGGGCAGGGGGCCTCGATGCGGTCCTTGGACGCCTCGATGATCCGTACCGCGTCGGCGCGCAGGAAGCGTGCGCCCTCCTCGCCCTCGGTGACCCGGGCCACGACCCGCTCGCCGGGCAGTGCGTGCCGGACGAACAGGACCTGTCCCTCGGAGGTACGGGCGATGCAGTGGCCGCCGTGGGCGACGGGGCCGATCTCGACCTCGTACTCCTCACCCACCAGGGACGTGCTGGGTTCTGCCTGCATGGTGGGGTGACTCCAGATCGGGAAGCGGGAGGGCGGTGCGCGGGGCGGCCGCACACCGGTGGGCCGGACAACAGCCCACCAGTCTACGGCCTTCCCGTACCGCCCCGGTCCCGGCCGGTGGCGCCCCGGCTCAGTCCTTGCCCGACGGCTCCTTGGGCCGCATCACGGCCGGGCCGCGCCGGACGGCGCCCGGTGCGTTCCACTCCTGCCGCTTGCGGGCGCGCAGCTTGGCCGCCTCCGAGGACTGGAGCTGGTACGGCACCGAGGTCACCATGACGCCCGGGGTGAACAGCAGGCGGCCCTTGAGGCGCAGCGCGCTCTGGTTGTGCAGCAGGTGCTCGTACCAGTGGCCGACCACGTACTCGGGGATGATCACGGAGACCGCGTCGCGCGGGGACTCCTTGCGCAGGCTCTTGACGTACTCGATCACCGGGCGGGTGACCTCGCGGTACGGCGAGTCCAGGACCTTGAGCGGTACCTCGATCCCGCGCCGCTCCCACTCCTCGCGCAGGGCCTTGGTCTCGGCCGCGTCCACGTTGACGGTGAGCGCCTCCAGGGTGTCGGAGCGCATCAGCTTGGCGTAGGCCAGGGCCCGCAGGGTGGGGCGGTGGATCTTGGAGATCAGGACGACCGAGTGGACGCGGGACGGGCGCACCATGTCGTCGCTGGGGCCCTCGGGGGCGGCGATCTCCTCGGCGACGCGGTCGTAGTGCTTCCGGATCGCGGTCATCGTCGCGTAGAAGATGCACATGCCGAGCAGCGCCACCCAGGCGCCGTGGGTGAACTTGGTGACCAGCACCACGACGAGCACCAGGCCGGTGAAGAAGGCACCGAACGTGTTGATCGCGCGGGAGCGGATCATGTGACTGCGCTTGGCCGGGTCCTTCTCGGCCGCGAGGTGGCGGTTCCAGTGCCGGACCATGCCGGTCTGGCTGAGCGTGAAGGACACGAACACGCCGACGATGTAGAGCTGGATCAGGCGGGTGGAGTCGGCGCCGTAGATGAACACCAGCAGCATCGCCGCTCCGGAGAGCAGCACGATGCCGTTGGAGAAGGCGAGGCGGTCGCCGCGGGTGTGCAGCTGCCGGGGCAGGTAGCGGTCCTGGGCCAGGATCGAGCCGAGCAGCGGGAAGCCGTTGTAGGCCGTGTTGGCGGCCAGGAACAGGACCAGCGCGGTCGCGGCGGCGAGGACGACGAACAGGAAGCTGCCCTTGCCGAACACCGCCTCGGCGACCTGGGAGATCACCGGGTTCTGCACGTAGCCGCCGCCGAGCGGGATGCCGTGGTGCAGCAGGTCGGTCGCGGGGTTCTCGGCCATGCGGACCTTGGTGGTCATGGCGAGCGCGATGATGCCGCAGAACATGGTGACGGCCAGCAGGCCCATCATGGCGAGCGTGGTGGCGGCGTTCTTCGACTTCGGCTTGCGGAAGGCGGGGACGCCGTTGGAGATGGCCTCGACGCCGGTGAGCGCCGCACAGCCGGAGGAGAAGGCGCGCAGCAGCAGGAAGACGAGGGCGAAGCCCGCGAGCCCTTGGTGCTCGGCCTTGATGTGGTAGTCGGCGGTGGGGGCGCGCATGGTGTCGCCGAGGACCAGGCCGCGGAAGGCGCCCCAGGCGATCATGATGAAGACGCCGCCCACGAAGACGTAGGTCGGGATCGCGAAGAGCTTGCCCGACTCCTTCACGCCCCGCAGGTTCATCAGCGTCAGCAGGATGATGACGGCGGCGGCGCAGAGCACCTTGTGCTGGACCACGAAGGGGATCGCGGAGCCGAGGTTCTCGATGCCGGAGGCGATGGAGACGGCGACGGTCAGCACGTAGTCGACGAGCAGGGCGCTGGCGACGGTCAGGCCCGCCTTGGGGCCGAGGTTGGTGGTGGCGACCTCGTAGTCACCGCCGCCGCTCGGGTAGGCGTGCACGTTCTGCCGGTAGGAGGCGACCACGGTGAACATCAGCACCACGACCGCGACCGCGATCCAGGGGCTGAAGTGGTACGCCGACACGCCCGCGATGGACAGGACCAGCAGGACCTCCCCCGGCGCGTAGGCGACGGAGGACAGCGGGTCGGAGGCGAAGACGGGCAGTGCGATGCGCTTCGGCAGGAGCGTCTCGCCCAGCCGGTCACTGCGCAGTGCGCGCCCGATCAGGATCCGTTTGGGCACGTCGGTCAGTTTGGACACGAGAGAGGATCGTAAGCCTTCGAACTGGCACCCGCCCACCCGGCGTGCTGGTTCTGCCTCACGAGTGAATTCGGGGGCGCACGGAACTACGGATTCCGTGGTGCGGGTGCCCTCCGTGCCCAAATGGCAAACCCCGCCTGTCGTCGCACTCCGGAGGTGCCATGCCCGCGACCGCGGAGCTGATCGGGGCGGCGCTCGCCCTCGCCGGCCTCGGAATCC
The DNA here is from genome assembly GCF_044759735.1 of Streptomyces sp. NPDC100445. Lineage (NCBI taxonomy): Bacteria > Bacillati > Actinomycetota > Actinomycetes > Kitasatosporales > Streptomycetaceae > Streptomyces > Streptomyces sp. NPDC100445. Next base: position 204,188 of record NZ_JBIVZV010000009.1, read on the forward strand.
TGACCCTGTGCAGCGTGCGCAGCATCACTCGGCGAGCGGCTTCACCCGGTCCCGGCACAGGGGTGCCGCCCGGACGGCGCCCGTGTGTAGCTTTGGGCGTCGGTCTGAGACCCTGATGCTCAGCAGCAACTTTTGGACACCGGAAGGACGGGCGTGCACATCGTCATCATGGGCTGTGGAAGAGTGGGTTCCGCTCTTGCCCAGACCTTGGAGCAACAGGGACACACGGTCGCCGTGATCGACCAGGATCCCACCGCCTTCCGTCGGCTGGGCCCGGGATTCGGGGGCCGCCGGGTCACCGGCGTCGGCTTCGACCAGGACACCCTGCGCGAGGCGGGCATCGAGGAGGCCGGCGCCTTCGCCGCCGTCTCCAGCGGTGACAACTCCAACATCATCTCCGCGCGCGTGGCCCGGGAGATGTTCGGCGTGCAGAACGTCGCCGCCCGCATCTACGACCCCCGGCGTGCCGAGGTGTACCAGCGCCTGGGCATCCCCACCGTGGCCACGGTCCGCTGGACCGCCGACCAGATGCTGCGCCGTCTGCTGCCCTCCGGGGCCGAGCCGCTGTGGCGTGACCCCACCGGCGGGGTGCAGCTCGCCGAGGTGCACGCCTCCCCGAAGTGGGTCGGTCACAAGATCAGCCGGCTCCAGGAGGAGACGGGCGTGCGGGTGGCGTTCCTGACCCGGCTGGGCGAGGCCGTCCTGCCCACCTCGCAGACGGTGCTCCAGGAGGGCGACCTCGTGCACGTGATGATGCGGACGGACGACGTGGACAAGGTCGAGGCGGCGTTCGCCGGTGGCCCGGAAGAGGAGAGCGGTCACTGATGAGGGTCGCCATTGCCGGGGCCGGCGCCGTCGGCCGCTCGATCGCGGGCGAACTGCTCGAGAACGGCCACGAGGTCCTGCTGATCGACAAGGCGCCGACCGCCATCTCGGTCGAGCGCGTCCCGCAGGCGGAGTGGCTGCTGGCCGACGCCTGCGAGATCACCTCCCTGGACGAGGCGGCGCTCCAGCGCTGCAACGTCGTGATCGCCGCGACCGGCGACGACAAGGTCAACCTGGTCGTCTCGCTGCTCGCCAAGACGGAGTACGGCGTTCCGCGCGTCGTGGCCCGGGTGAACAACCCGAAGAACGAGTGGCTGTTCAACGAGGCCTGGGGCGTCGACGTCGCCGTCTCCACCCCGCGGCTGATGTCCGCCCTGGTCGAGGAAGCGGTGAGCGTCGGCGACCTGGTCCGCCTGCTCCGCTTCAGCCACGGTGACGCCAACCTCGTCGAGCTGACCCTGCCGGAGGAGTCGGCCCTGGCCGGCACCCAGGTCGGCGACGTGGAGTGGCCCCAGGACACCTCACTCGTCACCATCATCCGCGGCACCCGCGTGCTGACCCCGTCCCGGGAGGACTCCCTGGAGCCGGGCGACGAACTCCTCTTCGTGGCCGCGCAGGCGCGGGAGGAGCAGTTGGAAGAACTCCTGTCGGTCCGCCACGAGGACGCCTGACGCCTGACCCTCCTCACGCCAGGACCGCACCCGCCGCACGGCCTTGCGCGCGGCGGGGGCGGCCGGCTGTCGCGGGGCGCGGTCGCGGGCGGGTCACGGGCAGCGGTACGGCCACGCGCCGGGCGCCCGTACGGCAGCCGCCCGCAGACGGGCGATGCGGCCACGCCGGCGCCCACTCCGCAGGGCCCGGGCCGGTCCCGCACATGCGGTAGGCGGCGGCTTGGCGGGGACCGCCCGCGGGCGGCGCCGTACGGCGGCCGCCTGCCGCGATGTCCCCGACCGGCCCGGCGGTGGGCAGCGGCCCACCCGCACCTGGCAGCCCGGGCCGCAGGGGAGGCAGGCGCCCCCGCTACAGCTCCCCAGCCGATGCGGCAAGACAGCGTCGGGTGGCCGTCCACAGGTGCCGCCACCTACACGGCAGACGTCCTCACGGCTGGCCCAGCGGTCCGGTGCCAGGCGGCGGGCCACTCCCAGGTGGCAGACGGTACAGAGGTGGTGTGCGCACCCCACAGCAGGGGGTGGGCAGCGGTGGCGGACTACCCGCGTCCCCGGCAGCACGGACTATGCGGCGGACACCCGCCCCACAGCGCGCCGCCCGTCCGGCAGTAGGCAGCAGCAGCGGGGCCGCCCGCAGGTCGCGGCAAGGCAGAGACGGCGAACGTCCACAGCCCAGGCCCCCAGCCGGCCCGACGACAGGCGGCGGGCCATACGCAAGTGACGGCACGGGCTGCATGGCAGGCGCCGCCCGTCCGACAGACCTCCAGCCGGGTCACCCGTACGTGGCGGTACAGCCCACCGCAGCGACGCCCGCGCGGGCCCACCCCCACGGGCAGACGCCGGGCACCGTGCAGCGCCCCTGAGCACACGCCGGACGACAAGCAGCGCCCCCCTACGGCGCAGCGCGCTCTCGCCCTTCCGCCGATCGGTGCGGGCCGCTCAGGCGCCCCGGCGGTGCCGTCCGCCCGTCGGCTCGCCGCCGCTCTCCGCGGCGAGGGCCGCCTCGCGCTCCTTCTCGGCCTTCTCCTCGGCCTCCATCTCGGCGAAGACGTCGATGGGAGCCGGCGCCTTGGCGAGGAAGACCCAGGTCAGCCAGACCGCCAGCAGGAACGGCGGGATCTTGAGGGCGACGAGGACCCAGCCGAGCTGGGCGGTGTTCGCCCACCAGTACAGCGGGAAGAGGATCGCGCACTTGGCGAGCAGGATCAGGCCCCAGGCCCAGCTGGCCTTGGCGTACGCCTTCTTGCGGCCGGGGTTGCGGGTGCGCCAGGAGAGGTTCTCCTTGAAGACCGGGCCGAGGATCAGGCCGATCAGGGGCACTCCGGCGAGTGTCGTGACGATGTACGCCACCGCCAGGCCCAGCGTGTAGATCATGCCGGGGAGGTAGAAGTCCTTGGCGTTGCCCGTGAACATGGCGAACACGACGCCGAAGGCCACACCGAAGACGCCGCTGAAGGCGTGCTTGACGGTGTCCTTCATGGCCAGCCGGACCACGACCAGCACCAGCGACACGACCAGCGCGGCGATCGCCGACACGTGCAGGTTCTTGTTGATCGTGAAGATCGTGACGAAGAGGAGACCCGGCACGACCGTCTCGACCATGCCACGGACACCGCCGAACGCCTCGAACAGCGCGGCCTCGGTCACCGCGCGGGCGGCGTCCGGGCTCAGGGCGCCCGGCTCGGCCGCGTCCGACGGGGGCTGGTCGGTGTCTTCGGTCGGCTTGTCGAGGGACGTCACCGGCTACTCCCGTCCGAGGGGTCGCAGTTCGTATTTCGGGTTGAAGAGCACCCGGCGGCCCCGGCTCATCGAGATCCGGCCCGATGCGATCAGCTTGCGCCCCGGTTCTATGCCCACGATGGAACGCCTGCCGAGCCACACCACGTCCAGGGCGGCGGAGCCGTCGAACAGCTCGGCCTCCAGGGCCGGGACGCCGGCGCGCGGGCGCAGGGTGACCGTGCGCAAGGTACCAGTTACGGTGACGATCTGCCGGTCACGGCAGTCGCCGATCCTCGTGCAGCCCGCCGTCTCGGCGTCCTCGCGCAGCTCCTCGGACTCCAGGTCCTCCTGCGAGGAGGAGAGCCGGTCGAGCATGCGCCGGAACCGGCCGGCCGGCTTTTCGGAACGAGGAACAGCACTCATACCTGAAGCGTACCGGGGCGCGGCGACAGCGCCGTAGCCCAGCTCACTTCCGTGCGAGCGCGGTGCGAGCGCAGTGCGAGAGCCGTGGGGTCACCGTGCCACCGCCGCCGTCACCTCACTTCTCGAACCGGTAGCCCATGCCCGGCTCGGTGATGAAGTGCTCGGGGTGCGAGGGGTCCGCCTCCAGCTTCCTGCGCAGCTGGGCCATGTACACCCGAAGGTAGTTGCTCTCGGTGCCGTACGAGGGCCCCCACACCTCCTGGAGCAGCTGCTTCTGACCGACCAGGCGGCCGGTGTTGCGGACCAGCACCTCCAGCAGGTGCCATTCGGTGGGGGTGAGCCGGACGTCCCTGCCGTCGCGGTGGACCTTCTTGGCGGCCAGGTCGACGGTGAAGCTCCCGGTCTCCACGGTCGTCAGGTCGCCCTCGCCGGGCCCGGCCGGTTCGGCGCGGCGGACGGCGGCGCGCAGCCGGGCCAGCAGCTCGTCCATGCCGAAGGGCTTGGTGACGTAGTCGTCGGCGCCGGCGTCCAGCGCCTCCACCTTCTCGTCGGAGGAGTGCCGCGCGGAGAGCACCAGGATGGGCACGCGGGTCCAGCCGCGCAGGCCCCGGATCACCTCGACGCCGTCCATGTCGGGCAGGCCGAGGTCGAGGACGACGACGTCGGGGTGGCGGGAGGCGGCGAGTTCGAGGGCGGTCCTGCCGTCGGACGCCGCGTCGACCTCGTACCGGCGCGCCTTGAGGTTGATCACGAGGGCGCGCACGATCTGCGGCTCGTCGTCGACCACGAGCACCCGGGTCGTCATAGGACCTGCCTTTCCGGTTCTGCGATGTCCGTGCCCGCGTCCGCCGCGGTGCCCGGTCGGAGGCCCGCCGCGCGCAGGGTCAGCACCATGGTGAGGCCGCCGCCCGGCGTGTCCTCGGCGTCGAGGGTGCCGCCCATGGCCTCGGCGAAGCCCCGGGCGACGGCGAGGCCGAGTCCGACGCCGGCGCCGCGCGGGGCGTCGCCGTAGCGCTGGAACGGCTCGAAGATGCGGTCCTTGGCCTCGTCGGGTACGCCCGGCCCGCGGTCCACCACCCGTACCTCCACGCGGTCGGCGAGGGCGCTGGCGGCGACCAGGACGCGCCGGCCGCGCGGGCTGTACTTGACGGCGTTCTCCACCAGGTTGGCCACGGACCGCTCCAGCAGTCCGGGGTCGACGGCGACCATCGGCAGCGTCTCGGGCACGTCCAGCGCGACGCTGTCCTCGGGTACGCCGCCGAGCGCCATCGGCACCACCTCGTCGACGTCGATCTCCCGGATCAGCGGGGTGACCGTACCGGTCTGGAGGCGGGACATGTCGAGGAGGTTGCCGACGAGGTGGTCGAGGCGGTCCGCGCCCTCCTCGATGCCCGCGAGCAGTTCGGCCTCGTCCTCCTCGGACCAGGCCACGTCGTCCGAGCGCAGCGACGACACGGCGGCCTTGATGCCGGCCAGCGGGGTGCGCAGGTCGTGGCTGACGGCGGCCAGCAGGGCGGTGCGGATGCGGTTGCCCTCGGCGAGCGCGCGGGCCCGGTCGGCCTCCTCGCGCAGGCGCCGTCGGTCCAGTACGACGGCTGCCTGGGCGGCGAAGGCGGCCAGCACCCGGCGGTCCTCGGCGGGCAGTACCCGGCCGGTGAGCGCGAGCGCCATGTGGTCGCCGACGGGCACGTCGACGTCGGCGTCCTCGGGCCGCTCCAGCGGGGGGCCCGAGCCGGCGCGGCCCGCACAGGTCCAGGGCGCCGTGTCGTCCGCGCGCTCCAGCAGGGCGGCCGACTCCATGGCGAAGGTCTCGCGGACCCGCTCCAGCAGCTCCTCCAGGCCGGTCTCGCCGCGCAGCACGTTGCCGGCGAGGAAGGAGAGGATCTCGGACTCGGCGCGCAGCCGGGCGGCCTGGTGGGTGCGCCGGGCGGCGACGCCGACCACGGAGGCGACCGACAGGCCGACGCCGAAGAAGATCGCGATGGCGACGATGTTCCTGGGGTCGGCGACGGTCAGCCGGTGCAGCGGCGGGGTGTGGAAGTAGTTGAGCAGCAGGGAGCCGAGGGCCGCCGCGGCGAGGGCCGGCAGCAGGCCGCCGACCAGGGCGGCGGCGACGGTGACGGCCAGGAACAGCAGCATGTCGTTGGCGAGGCCGAGGTCGACCGTGTCCAGCAGCACGGCGAGGACCGTGGGGCCGGCCAGGCCGGTCGCCCAGCCCGCGACGACCCGGGTGCGTCCGAGCTGTCCGCCGCGCGCGACGGGCAGTCCCCGGCCCCTGGCGACCTCCTCGTGGGTGACGATGTGCACGTCCAGGTCGGAGCCGGAGTCCCGGGCGACCGTCGCGCCGACGCCGGGCCCGAAGACGTACTGCCAGGGTTTGCGGCGCGAGGAGCCCAGCACGATCTGGGTGGCGTTCGCCCCGCGCGCGAAGTCGAGCAGGGCGGCCGGTATGTCGTCGCCGACCACGTGGTGGAAGGTGCCGCCGAGGTCCTCCACGAGGGTGCGCTGGACGGCCAGCTCCTTGGGGGAGGCGGAGGTGAGGCCGTCGCTGCGGGCGATGTAGACGGCGAGGACCTCGCCACCGGCGCCCTTCTCGGCGAGCCGGACCGCCCGGCGGATGAGGGTGCGGCCCTCGGGTCCGCCGGTCAGCCCCACCACGATCCGCTCCCGCGAGCCCCATATCGCCGACACCCGGTGCTCGCTGCGGTAGGCGGTGAGGTTCTCGTCGACCCGGTCGGCCACCCACAGCAGGGCCAGCTCGCGCAGGGCGGTGAGGTTGCCGGGGCGGAAGTAGTTGGAGAGGGCCGCGTCCACCTTGTCCGGCTGGTGGATGTTGCCGTGGGCCATGCGGCGGCGCAGGGCCTGCGGGGACATGTCGACCAGTTCTATCTGGTCCGCCCGGCGCACCACCTCGTCGGGGACGGTCTCGCGCTGCCGTACGCCGGTGATCGACTCCACGACGTCGCCGAGTGACTCCAGGTGCTGGATGTTGACGGTCGAGACGACGTCGATGCCGGCGGCGAGCAGCTCCTCGACGTCCTGGCGGCGCTGCGCGTTGCGGGAGCCGGGGACGTTGGTGTGGGCGAGTTCGTCGACGAGGGCGACGGCGGGCCGGCGGCGCAGTACGGCCTCGACGTCCATCTCGTCGAAGGTGGCGCCCCGGTGCTCCAGCCGTCGCAGGGGTACCCGTTCCAGGCCGTGCAGCAGCGTCTCGGTGCGCGGCCTGTCGTGGTGCTCGACGAACGCGACGACGCAGTCGGTGCCCCGCTCGATCCGGCGGTGCGCCTCGGCGAGCATCGCGTAGGTCTTGCCCACGCCGGGTGCCGCGCCCAGGTAGATCCGTAGCTTGCCGCGTGCCATGGCCTCATTGTCTTCCCGTGCCCGTTGCCTGCGCAGCGTCGACCCTATGGCCCGTCGGCACCGCGGACCGCACGGGGACGGGGGGTGACCGGCAACTTTGACGCATCCCTGATGAGCGGGCGGGACGGTTGCCGGGGAGGCCGCGGCCGGGACCTCGGGGGCGCGCCACGCACGGCGGGCCGCGCCCCCGGGGGGCACGGCCCGTGTGTCACGGCTGAGGCGGCGCTGCGACGAGGTGCGGAGGTCCTAGCGGACCTCGGTGATCTCGGGGCCGCGCTGGAGCTGTCCCATACCGCCGGAGAAGCGCGAGCCCTCCTCCTGCTGGACACCCTCGGGGACCATCTGGGCGTCGTTCGGCAGCTTGAGGACGATGGGGTCGCGCGGGGCCATCGGGCCCTCGCCGCGGACCACGACCGTGTCGCGGAAGATCTGCTCCAGCAGGCCGGCGGCCTGCGGCTGCACGGCGCCCTGGCCGGAGATCACGCCGCGCAGGAACCAGCGCGGGCCGTCCACACCGACGAACCGGACGACCTGGAAGCCGCCGGTGCCGTCGGGCAGCTGCACCGGGACCTGGGCGCGCAGCTCCCAGCCGAGCGGGCCCTCGACCTCGTCGACGATGCCACCCTGCTGGGTGATGCCGCTGCCGATCTCCTCGCGGACCTCGCCCCAGATGCCCTCGCGCTTGGGCGCGGCGAAGGCCTGGAGCTGGATGGCGCTGTCGTGCAGCACGACGGTCGCGGCGACGATCGCGTCACCGGCGACCTCGACCCGCAGCTCCATGCCGTCGACGCCCGGGACGAACAGACCGCCGAGGTCCACGCGGCCCTCGGCCGGGTCGCGCACCTCGTCGCTGTCCCAGGGACCGTCGGGCCGGGGCCCGGGCTCCAGCCGGACGCGCTCTCGCTCGCGCTCGGCCTCCTCGTCGTCCGCCTCGGTGTCGACGCTGTCGACGACCTGCTCGGCCTCGCCGGCCGCTTCCTCGGCGGCACCCTTCTTCTTGCGACGTCCGAACACGTCACTGTCCTTCCCGGTCGGATACGACCGAAGCGTATCGATTCCCACCCGTCGGACCGCCCTCGGCGGCCTGACCGCTTGTGCCGCTCTCGCCGCCCACCGCGGCATGGCCACCGGTGGACCCGAAGCCCCCTTCGGCCCGCGCCGAGCCGGGAAGTTCCGCGACCTCCTGGAAGCGGACCCTCTCGACCTGCTGGACGACCAGTTGGGCAATCCGGTCGAAGCGCTCGAACCGCACGCTGTCGCGCGGGTCGAGATTCACCACGATCACCTTGATCTCTCCACGGTACCCGGCATCGACCGTCCCCGGGGCATTCACGAGGGCGACACCGCAGCGGGCGGCGAGGCCGGAGCGCGGGTGCACGAAGGCCGCGTACCCCTCGGGCAGGGCGATCGACACCCCCGTGGGCAGGACGGCCCGTTCACCGGGTCCGAGCACGCACGCCTCGGTGGTGCGCAGGTCCGCTCCGGCGTCCCCGGGATGCTCGTAGGCCGGAAGCGGTACGTCCGGATCGACGCGCCGGATGAGCACGTCCAGGGGGCCGCGGCCGGCCGGGCCCGCCGCGGTCACGGGTTCACCTCGAAGGCACGGGCACGGCGGATCTGGTCGGGGTCCGCCATGGCCGCACGGATCTCCTCGCCGCGGCCGTGGTCGATGAAGTGGTCGACCTTGACCTCCACGAAGAGGGCGTCGGCGCGGACGGCGACCGGTCCGGCGGGGCCGCCGATGCGTCCGGTGGCGGTGCAGTAGATCTTCCGGCCGGCGACGGCGGTCACCTCGGCCTCCAGGTGCAGCGTGGTGCCGACCGGGACGGGCCGGACGAAGTCCGTCTCCAGCCGTCCGGTGACGGCGATGGTGCGCAGCAGCCAGTTCAGCGAGCCGAGGGTCTCGTCGAGGGCCGTGGCCAGCACTCCGCCGTGCGCGAGGCCGGGGGCGCCCTGGTGGGCGGGCTGGACGGTGAACTCGGCGGTCAGTGCGACGCCCTCGCCGGCGCGGGCCTCCAGGTGCAGTCCGTGCGGCTGCCCGGGGCCACAGCCGAAACAGTGTTCGTAATGGGCGCCGAGGAGTTCCCCGGGCGCGGGCGCGTCGGGGTGCCGTACCGGTTTCACCGCGTCGGCGGGAGGCTGAAGAGCTGCGGAACTACCACTCACAGCCGCAGACCTTACCCGTGCGTCGGGCCGGTGCGGATCCCGTGCCAAGCTTGGCCTCATGCAGCTCTCCGCCACCCCCTACGAAGAACGCCTCACCGCCCCCCGTTCGTGGTGGCTGATCAGCTTCCTGGTGGGCGTCTCCTTCGCCCTGATCCTGCTCCCCTTCGGCACCCTGCCGCTGCTCGGCGGGCTGGTCGGGGGCACGGCCGCGGCGGCGGTGGTGGCCAGCGCCTACGGCTCGCCGCGCATCCGGGTCGTGGGCGACTCGCTGGTCGCGGGCGAGGCGCGGATCCCGGTGTCGGCACTGGGCGCCGCGCACGTGATGGACGCGGAGGAGGCGCGCGCGTGGCGTACGTACAAGGCCGACACCCGCGCCTTCCTGCTGCTGCGCGCGTACATCCCGACGGCGCTGCGCGTGGAGGTCACGGACCCGCAGGACCCGACGCCCTACCTGTACCTGTCCACCCGGGAGCCGGAGCAGTTGGCGGCGGCCATCGAGGCGGCGCGCACGGCGAACGCCTGAGCCGGTCCGGCGCCTCGGCGCCGAGGGGGGCGGGGCCGCCGGTTCCTTCCGGCGGTGGTCCTACAGCCCTCCGGGGAGTTCGTCCAGGGACAGCGGGTCCGCGGGCTTGTCCAGCGGGGGCAGGTCGGGCAGCCGGTCCCAGGGCACCTGGATCCGGCGCAGGTCGGCGCGGATCCGGTCCGCGAGCTTCCTGGTGTCCCGGCGGTTCATGACCGCGCCGACCGCGGCTCCGACCATGAACGGCGTCAGGTTGGGCAGATTGCGGACCATGCGCTTCATGATCTGCCGGCGCAGTTCGCGTTTCATCCGGCCGCCGAGGGCCGTGTCGTAGGTCGACGGTCTGGTCACGTCGATGCCGCGCTCCCCCGACCAGGAGGACAGATACGCGGTGCTACGGGCTCTGAGCCCGCCCGGCGCGCGGACGCCGTAGACCTCGTGCAGTTCCGCGATGAGTTTCAGCTCGATCGCGGCGACCCCGGTGACCTCCGCGGCGAGTTCGGTCGGCATCGCCGGCGGCACGGGCAGCATCGCCGCCGCCCCGATCCCGGCCCCGACCGTCGAGGTACCGGCCGCCGCGCCCGCCACCAGCTTGTCCGCCAGCTCCTCGGGCCCGAGTCCGGGGAACTGCCGGCGCAGGGTCGCGAGGTCGCGTACGGGCACCCGGGGGGCCAGGTCGATGATGCGGTCCGCGAGGTGCGCCAGCCCCGCGCGGGCGCGGCTGCCGCCCTTGCGGGCCCCTTCCCGGGCGAGGTCCCGGGCCCGGTGGCGCACGGCGGTGGTCCGGCGCCGGGCGACGGGCGCGGGCTGCCGCACCGGCACCGGCAGGTCGTCCCTGTCGGTCACCGGTCCGGGCGAGGCCCCCGCCCCGGATGAGCCCCGCTCGTCGTCGCGCGCGCCGTACGAGCCGTCGGACGGCCCTTGGTCCGCTTTCCGCAAGGAGAAGCGGCGCTTCCGCGGAGGGGTCGAGCCAGTCACGGCCGACCCGTCCTCAGTCGCAGTCGCGGCAGATCGGCTGGCCGTTCTTCTCGCGGGCCAGCTGGCTGCGGTGGTGCACCAGGAAGCAGCTCATGCAGGTGAACTCGTCCTGCTGCTTGGGCAGCACCCGGACGGCCAGCTCCTCGTTCGAGAGGTCCGCTCCGGGCAGTTCCAGGCCTTCGGCGGCCTCGAACTCGTCGACGTCCACCGACGAGGTGGACTTGTCGTTCCGCCTGGCCTTCAGCTCTTCAAGGCTGTCCGAGTCGACGTCGTCGTCGGTCTTGCGTGGAGTGTCGTAATCGGTTGCCATATCGCTCTCCCCCTCTGGGTGTCTGCGGTGTCTCCAGCGCACGTAACGCGTGAGAGGCCGGACTTGTGCCCGACCTGAGGCGGAGATTTTGCCTCACATCAAGGTCTGTTACTCAATCGACACCCGACCCGACCGCCCGGGGGTGATCGGCTTGGATGGCGGTGAGGACCGTACACGGTTCGGATGCCGCACCTCAAAGGCGCCTCACCGTGTACTTCCCGTGATCAAGTGCCCTGAAAACCAGGACTTTCCCGGCTTTCCCCTACGGCCATGATCACTCTGCGTGCATGGACGGAAATCCGTCCATGTGATCGATCACACAGGGAGAACCCCGCGCGATGGTCGGAAAATTCCGCGCGAAGCGAACAACCTCCGCGTGTGTCGGTCACGCGTCACACCGGCAGGGTGACACGCATCACCAGGCCACCGCCTTCTCGTGGTGTCGCCAGGATGTGCCCGCCGTGCGCCCGGGTCACCGACCGCACGATCGACAGTCCGAGACCCACGCCCTTGTCGCTGCCCGTGCGCTCCGTGCGCAGCCGCCGGAAGGGCTCGAAGAGGTTGTCGATCTCGTACGCGGGCACCACCGGGCCGGTGTTGGAGACGGTGAGCACAGCCTGCCCGTGCTCGACGTCGGTATGCACCTCCACCCAGCCGTGCTCGGCCACGTTGTAGCGCACCGCATTCTGCACGAGATTCAGGGCGATCCGCTCCAGCAGCACGCCGTTGCCCCGCACGACGGCCGGTTTGCGCTCACCGCGGATCTCCACACCCTTTGCCTCCGCCTCCGCGTGCACCTGGTCGACGGCCTGGGTCGCGACCTCGGCCAGGTCGACGGGCTTGCGCTCGACGATCTGGTTGTCGCTGCGGGCGAGCAGCAGCAGGCCCTCGACCAGCTGCTCGCTGCGCTCGTTGGTGGCCAGCAGGGTCTTGCCGAGCTGCTGGAGCTCGACCGGGGCGTCCGGGTCCGACAGGTGCACCTCCAGCAGCGTGCGGTTGATCGCCAGCGGGGTGCGCAGCTCGTGCGAGGCGTTGCCGACGAAGCGCTGCTGGGCGGTGAAGGCCCGCTGGAGCCGCTCCAGCATGTCGTCGAAGGTGTCGGCCAGCTCCTTCAGCTCGTCGTCCGGGCCGTCCAGCTCGATCCGGCGGGACAGGTCGGAACCGGCCACCTGACGGGCGGTGCGGGTGATCCGGCCGAGCGGGGACAGGACGCGGCCGGCCATCGCGTACCCGAAGGCGAACGCGATGACGGCGAGCCCCAGCAGGGCCAGCAGCGAGCGGCTGAGCAGGTTGTCCAGGGCCTCCTGGCGCTGGTGGTCCACGCAGCGGCTGATCGCGTCCTTGAAGTCCTCCAAGGGCAGGCTCGTGGTGTTGATCGCCGGGCAGTTGTCGCTGGAGACCTGGAGCTTCTGGAAGCTGACGATCTTGAACAGCGGCTGGTTGCCGGTGCTGATCGCCTGGGCGGCCAGCAGGTAGATGATCGACAGCAGCAGGATGCCGGCGATCAGGAACATGCCTCCGTAGAGCAGCGTGAGCCGTATGCGGATGGTCGGGCGCAGCCACGGGAAGGGCGGCTGTGCCCTGCTGGGGTCCCAGGTGGGTTTCGGCGGCGCCTGCGGGGGCGCGGGAGTGGCGGCCACGGCGGTCAGATCCGGTAGCCGGAGCCGGGGACCGTGACGATGACGGGCGGTTCGCCGAGTTTGCGGCGCAGGGTCATGACCGTCACCCGCACGACGTTGGTGAACGGGTCGGTGTTCTCGTCCCACGCCTTCTCCAGCAGCTGCTCGGCGGAGACCACCGCGCCCTCGCTGCGCATCAGCACCTCCAGCACGGCGAACTCCTTGGGCGCGAGCTGGATCTCCTTGCCGTCACGGAAGACCTCGCGGCGGTTGGGGTCGAGCTTGATGCCGGCCCGCTCCAGGACCGGCGGCAGCGGGACGCTGGTCCGGCGGCCGAGGGCGCGCACGCGCGCGATCAGCTCGCTGAACGCGAACGGCTTGGGCAGGTAGTCGTCGGCGCCGATCTCCAGGCCCTCGACCCGGTCGCTGACGTCGCCGGAGGCGGTGAGCATGAGCACGCGCGTGGGCATGCCCAGCTCGACGATCCGGCGGCAGACGTCGTCGCCGTGGACGAGCGGGAGGTCGCGGTCGAGGACCACCACGTCGTAGTCGTTCACGCCGATGCGTTCCAGAGCGGCCGCACCGTCGTACACGACGTCGACGGCCATGGCCTCCCGGCGCAGTCCGGTGGCCACCGCATCGGCGAGCAGCTGCTCGTCCTCGACGACGAGTACGCGCACGTCGCTTGTCCTTCCTGTGTCCACCCGCGGGGCACGCCATGGGGCGCCCCGCGGGCAGGGGTGTTCGTGGAATGTGGCCACCATCCTGCCCTTTTCGGCCGTAAGTCGGCTGTAAGACGGGGTCCGGGCCGCAGGAATCCGGGTGCCGGCGGAGGAACGCGAGATTTTCTGCTCCGTCCGAGGTTTCCGGGGAACGGCGCGGGGGGAGGACGGCTTTACACCCCGCGATCACGCTCTGCATGTGCCGCAGCACCATGCGGTACTTCCCGTTCCGCTTCGCCGAGTGGGCGTGGGTGTCCGGCACCGTCGCCGCCCGGCCGGGCTGCGCTGGGCACCCGCGACAGACGTGATCACCCCTTCCACACGGCACACCCCCGTGCCACCGACCCACGACCCATGACGAGGGGGCGCAGCATGGACGCTTTCACCGCGGGACTTCTCCAGCGCATAAGGGCGACGGAGTCCGATCTGTCGCGGGCTCAAGACGAGGGTGACGACTTCCTCGTCGAGGTGGAGCAGGCAGAACTCGACGACCTGCGACGCCTCGCCGCCGAACACGGCGTGGAGGTCGGCGCGTCACGCGTCTGACCGGCCCGACAGGGCGACAGCGGGGCCCCCGGTGAATCCAGCGCCGGGGGCCCTCGCGCGTCCTGGACGCCGTCGCGGACGGGTGTCGGACGGGCGTCAGTCGTGCCAGGCGCCGAAGTCCTCCAGCAGCCGCTGGAGGGGCTCGAACACCCCCGGTGTCCCCGCGACCGTCAGGTCACGTGAGGGGCGCTCGTGGGGCCGTCCACCGGTCAGGGCGCCCGCCTCCCGGGCGATCAGGTCCCCCGCCGCGACGTCCCAGGGGTGCAGTCCGCGTTCGTAGTACCCGTCGAGCCGGCCGCAGGCCAGGTCGCACAGGTCGACCGCCGCCGAGCCGCCGCGCCGGATGTCGCGCACCAGCGGGATGAGCCGGCCGGCCACCTCGGCCTGGTGGGCGCGGACCTCGGCGACGTAGTTGAAGCCGGTGGAGACCAGCGCCTGGTCCAGCGGGGGCGCGGGGCGGCAGGCGAGCGCCCGCTCGCCCTCCCAGGCGCCCGTGGCCCAGGCGCCGCCGCCACGCACGGCGTGGTAGGTCTCGCCGCGCATCGGCGCCGCGACGACCCCGGCGACGGTCTCGCCGTCCTGCTCGGCGGCGATGGAGACCGCCCAGGTCGGCAGCCCGTACAGGTAGTTCACGGTGCCGTCGAGCGGGTCGATCACCCAGCGGACGCCGCTGGCGCCCTCGACGGAGGCGCCCTCCTCGCCGAGGAAGCCGTCGTCGGGGCGGCGTGCGGAGATGAGGTCGGTGATCAGCTTCTCCGCCGCGATGTCCATCTCGGTGACGACGTCGACGGGGCTGGACTTGGTCCGGGCCACGGCGAGGTCGGCGGGACGGCCGTCGCGCAGCAGTTCACCGGCGCGCCGGGCGGCCTCCCGGGCGAGGTCCAGCAGGTCGCGGAGCGGGGCGTCGGTCACGGCTCTCCTCACGCGTAGGGGCTGTCGGCGCCCGCGGCGGCCGGGCGGGGGGCGCGGGCCGGGCAGCAGCCGACCGGGCACACGTCGTGGCTCGGGCCGAGGGCGCCCAGCGCGCAGCGGGTGACGCGGTCGCCGCGTTCCACCGCGGCCCGCTCCAGCACCAGCTCGCGCACGGCCGCCGCGAACCGGGGGTCGGCGCCCACGGTCGCCGAGCGGCGCACCGGCAGGCCCAGCTCCTCCGCCCTGGCCCTCGCCTCCGTGTCGAGGTCGTAGAGGACCTCCATGTGGTCGGAGACGAAGCCGATGGGTGCCATGACGACGGCGGGAACGCCCGCCGCGTGCCGCTCCTCGAGGTGGTCGCAGATGTCGGGTTCCAGCCACGGGATGTGCGGGGCGCCGGAGCGGGACTGGTAGACGAGCTGCCAGGGGTGGTCGACGCCGGTGCGCTCGCGGACGGCGTCGGCGATCAGCCGGGCCACCTCCAGGTGCTGCGCGACGTAGGCGCCCCCGTCGCCGTGGGCCTCGGCCGGGCCGGAGGTGTCGGCGGCGGCGGTCGGGACGGAGTGGGTGGTGAAGGCGATGTGGGCGCCCTTGCGGACGTCCTCGGGGAGGTCGGCCAGGGACCGCAGCACGCCGTCGATCATGGGCTCGACGAAGCCGGGGTGGTTGAAGTAGTGCCGCAGCTTGTCGACCGCCGGCACCGGCAGACCCTCGGCCTCCAGGGCGGCCAGCGCGTCGGCGAGGTTCTCGCGGTACTGCCGGCAGCCCGAGTAGGAGGCGTAGGCGCTGGTGGCGAGGGTCAGGACGCGGCGGCGGCCGTCGGCGGCCATCTCGCGCAGGGTGTCCGTCAGGTACGGCGCCCAGTTGCGGTTCCCCCAGTACACCGGCAGGTCCAGGCCGTGTTCGGCGAAGTCCCGGCGCAGGGCGTCGAGCAGGGCGCGGTTCTGGTCGTTGATCGGGCTGACCCCGCCGAACAGGAAGTAGTGCTGTCCGACCTCTTTGAGGCGTTCCTTGGGGATGCCGCGCCCGCGCGTGACGTTCTCCAGGAACGGGACCACGTCGTCCGGGCCCTCGGGGCCGCCGAAGGAGAGCAGGAGCAGGGCGTCGTAGGGGCTGGCATCGAGCGCGTCTGGCATGTGTCGATCCTGCCACCCGGGACCGACAGCGGGGAAACAGCCGGGCGCGGAGTCGTGTTGCCCGGGTACCGGGGTGTTTCGCCCCACCCCGCGGACACTGCGATTAGGGGTCCTAATTTGTAAGCTGTATCAGCCAGCATGGCACCTTACGAGCCGCTCCGGAGACCACGTGCCCAGCCCATACCGAGCCCTGTTCGCCGAACCCGGCACCAAGGCCTTCTCCGCCGCCGGGTTGCTCGGCCGGATGCCGCTGTCGATGATGGGCATCGGCGTGGTCACCATGGTCTCCCAGCTCACCGGCCGGTACGGCCTCGCGGGAGCCCTGTCGGCCACCATCGCGCTCTCCGCCGCCGTGCTCGGGCCGCAGATCTCCCGGCTGGTGGACCGGCACGGTCAGCGCCGGGTGCTGCGGCCCGCGACCCTGGCGGCCCTGGCCACGGCTGCCGGGCTGCTGCTCGCCGCGCACTTCGGCTGGCCGGACTGGGTGCTGTTCGCATGCGCCGCCGGGATCGGCTCGGTGCCCAGCCTGGGCGCGATGATCCGGGCCCGGTGGGCGGCGCTGTACCGGGGGACACCGAAGCTGCACACCGCCTACTCGTTCGAGTCGGTCGTGGACGAGGTCTGCTTCGTCTTCGGGCCGATCCTCTCCATCGGGCTGTGCACGACGTGGTTCCCGGAGGCGGGTCCGCTGCTGGCCGCCTGCTTCCTGGCGGCCGGTGTCTTCTGGCTCACCACCCAGCGCGCCACCGAGCCGGAGCCGCACCCGCGCGAGCGGGACGCCGGCGGCAGCGCCCTGCGCTCGGCGGGGCTGCGGGTGCTGGTGGCGACCTTCGTGGCGACCGGCGCGATCTTCGGAGCGGTCGACGTCGTCACCGTCGCCTTCGCCGACGAGCGCGGGCACAAGGCCGCGGCGAGCCTGGTGCTGGCGCTGTACGCGGCCGGTTCCGGCACGGCGGGCGCCGTCTTCGGGCTGCTGCGCTTCACCGGGGCGCCGGAACGCCGCTGGCTCCTGGGCGTCACGGCGATGGCCGTGAGTATGATCCCCCTCCTACTGGTCGGGAACCTGCCACTCCTGGCCGTGGCGCTGTTCGTTTCGGGGCTCTCCATCGCACCGACGATGATCACGACGATGTCCCTCATCGAAGAGCACGTACCTCGCGCGAAGCTCACCGAGGGCATGACCTGGGTGAGCACCGGTCTGGCGGTCGGTGTCGCGCTCGGCTCCTCGCTGGCCGGCTGGGTGATCGACGCAGCCGGGGCGCGGGCCGGGTACGGGGTCCCGGTGGCGTCCGGGGCCGTCGCGGTCGTGGTGGGTTTCCTCGGGTACCGCCGGCTGCGCAGGCCGGCCTCGGGTCGGGGAGGCACCGTTGGGCAGCACGGCGAGCGGGAAGAACGGCACCTGGCGTAACTGGGGCGGGAACGTCTCCGCCCGGCCCGCCCGGCAGGTGGCGCCGGCCTCGGTGGAGGAGCTGGCCGCGGCGGTGCGCCGGGCCCGCGAGGACGGCCTGCCGGTGAAGGCGGTGGGAACCGGCCATTCGTTCACGTCCATAGCCGCCACCGACGGTGTGTTGATACGGCCTCATCTGTTGACGGGGATACGTGACATCGACCGTACGGCCATGACCGTCACGGTGGAGGCGGGCACCCCGCTCAAGAGGCTCAACGCCGCCCTCGCGCGCGAGGGTCTGTCGCTCACCAACATGGGCGACATCATGGAGCAGACCGTCTCCGGGGCCACCAGCACCGGCACGCACGGCACGGGCCGCGAGTCGGGCTCGATCGCCGCGCAGATCAGGGCACTGGAACTGGTCACGGCGGACGGCTCGGTGCTCACCTGCTCCGCGACGCAGAACCCGGACGTCTTCGCGGCGGCGCGCGTGGGGCTGGGCGCCCTCGGCATCGTCACCGCGCTCACCTTCGCCGTGGAACCGCTCTTCCTGCTCACCGCGCGCGAGGAACCGATGCCCCTCGACCGGGTCCTCGCCGAGTTCGACCAGCTGTGGGCCGAGAACGAGCACTTCGAGTTCTACTGGTTCCCGCACACCGCCAGCACCACCACCAAGCGCAACAACCGCAGCGCCGGCCCCGAGCGGCCGGTCGGGCGGCTGACCGGCTGGTTCGAGGACGAGTTCCTCTCCAACGGCGTCTTCCAGGTGGCCCAGTGGGCCGGCCGCGCCGTTCCCGCCACCGTCCCGGCGATCGCCCGGGTCTCCAGCAGGGCGCTGTCCGCGCGGACGTACACCGACATCCCGTACAAGGTGTTCACCTCGCCGCGGCGGGTGCGGTTCGTGGAGATGGAGTACGCCGTCCCGCGCGCGGCCCTGACGGAGACGCTGCGCGAACTGCGGGCGGTGGTGGAACGCTCGGGGCTGCGGGTGAGCTTCCCGGTGGAGGTGCGGACCGCGCCGGCCGACGACATCACCCTGTCGACCGCCTCCGGACGGGACAGCGCCTACATCGCCGTGCACATGTTCCGGGGCACGCCCTATCAGGCGTACTTCACCGCCGCCGAGCGCGTCTTCACCGCGCACGAGGGGCGTCCGCACTGGGGCAAGGTCCACACACGGGACGCGGAGTACCTCGCCCGGGTGTACCCGCGCTTCGGCGAGTTCACCGCGCTGCGGGACCGCCTCGACCCGGAGCGGCTCTTCCGGAACGACCACCTGCGGCGGATCCTCGGCGCGTAGGCCGTGAACTCGCCCGCCCGCGGTGACACTTGGCTACCCCGGGGCCCGTGGCCGAAACCATCGGACCACCGCGTGCGGAGCGGGTGACGTTCGCCACGTCCGGGATCATGAAAACCGGTTGCGCGCCGTCAAGTCGCAGCCCTTGCCAGAAGTTGGGTGGCGCGCCGATCCACGCAGGTGGCCCGAATGGAGTACTGTGGCGAGCCCTGGGTCCGGTCTCCCACCAGGGTGCCCGCGGGCTTGCAGGACCGCCGGGAGGAGGCTGGTTGCACAGGGTGACGCAGGTGGTCACTTAGCGTTGCGAACAGGTAACCGTGCCATAACGGCGGCGCCGGGCCCGTGCCCGACACGCCGGGCAACTCGGCAAGGTTGTGGCAGGCTGAACCCGGGCAGGCCACACTCGACTAGCGGAAGCAGCGACGCACGTGACGTCGGCAGGCACCACCCGGGAGGTCCCCATGCCCGAACTGCGTGTCGTGGCCGTCTCGAATGACGGCACACGGCTGGTGCTGAAGGCTGCCGATTCCACGGAGTACACGCTGCCGATCGACGAGCGGCTGCGTGCCGCCGTGCGCGGCGACCGGCCACGCCTCGGGCAGATCGAGATCGAGGTCGAGAGCCATCTGCGCCCGCGTGACATCCAGGCGCGGATAAGGGCCGGTGCCACGGCGGAAGAGGTCGCCCAGCTCGCCGGCATCCCCGTCGACCGGGTACGGCGCTTCGAGGGACCGGTGCTGGCCGAGCGCGCCTTCATGGCCGAACGGGCGCGCAAGACCCCGGTCCGCCGCCCCGGCGAGAACTCCGGCCCGCTGCTCGGCGAGACCGTCCAGGAGCGGCTGCTGCTGCGCGGCGCCGAGAAGGACACCGTGCAGTGGGACTCCTGGCGCCGCGACGACGGCACCTGGGAGGTGCTGCTCGTCTACCGGGTGGCGGGCGAACCGCACTCGGCCAGCTGGACCTACGACCCACCCAGGCGGCTCGTCCAGGCCGTGGACGACGAGGCGCGCTCGCTCATCGGCGAGTCGGACGACCTCGCCGTGCCCGAGCCGAGCTTCCCGTTCGTCCCGCGCATCGCCCGACTGCCGCGCGAGCGCTCGATGGACCGTGCGCTCGAACGGGTCGACCGGGAGCGGCTCAGCCTCCCCTCCCAGGCGTCCGAGCCGGCCGAGGAGGGCTCGGGCGAACGCGACTCGCTGACCAGCCTGCTGGAGGCGGTACCGAGCTTCCGGGGCGACCTGGTGGTCCCGGAGGTACCTGCGGAGTCCGTGGAGGAGACCGACGACGAGCCGGACCTCGAGGAACCCCCGGCGCCCGCCGCGTCGGCCGGGTCCGCCTACGCGGACGTCCTCATGCCGCGCTCCGTCGGCAGCCACCGCGACCGGCTGGTCGGCGCGACGGACCGGCAGGCCGAGGCCGACGGCGTCCGCCCCGGCCGCCGCGCCGCCGTGCCGAGCTGGGACGAGATCGTCTTCGGCACACGCCGCAAGAAGCAGGAGTAGGTTCTTCGCGTCGGATGAGGGGGGCACGCGCGCGTGCCCCCCTCATCCGGTCGTCCTACTGCGGGTCCGCGCCCACCGCCACCGGGCGGGTGGGGTCCGCGGACCATTCGGACCAGGAACCGGCGTAGAGGGCCGCGGGGACGCCGGCCACGGCCAGGGCGAGCACCTCGTGGGCGCCCGAGACGCCCGAACCGCAGTACACACCCACCTCGGTGTCTCCCGACACGCCCAGGGCCTTGAAGCGGTCCCGGAGTTCCGCCGCGGGCAGGAAGCGGCCGTCGGGGCCGACGTTCTCCGTGGTGGGCGCCGACACCGCGCCCGGGATGTGGCCGCCGACCCGGTCGACCGGCTCCACCTCACCGCGGTACCGCTCCCCCGCGCGCGCGTCGAGGAGCACACCCGTGCGGGCCAGGGCCGCGGCCCCGTCCGCGTCCAGCAGTCCCGAGGCGGCCGGCACGGGCCGGTAGTCGCCCTCGGCCGGAGCGGGAGTCTCGGTGGACAGCTCCCCCTCCCAGGACGGCAACCCGCCGTCGAGGACCCGCACGTCCGGGTGACCCGTCCAGCGCAGCAGCCACCACGCGCGCGCGGCGGCCCAGCCCTGCCCGCCGTCGTACGCGACGACCGGACGGCCCGACGACACGCCCGCACGGCGCATCGCCGCACCGAACTCCGCGAGGCCGGGCAGCGGATGGCGGCCGTTCGCACCGGGCGGGGCGGCCAGTTCCCGGTCCAGGTCGACGAAGACGGCGCCGGGGAGGTGCCCGGCCGCGTAGGCGGCCCGGCCGTCGAAGGCCGGCGCCCCGGCCGCCTTCGCCAGGGTGAGCTGCCAGCGGATGTCCAGCAGCACGGGCGGGTTCGCCCCGGTCAGCTCGTCCGCGAGTCGGGTGGCGGTGATGATGGCTGTCATGGCGTCCATCCATACGCCAGGGGTGGCCGCGGCGTCCAGGTCCGGCTACTCTGCTCCGCCGGACAGGCTCGATCACATGGCGTATGCGATCGGGCACGGCCCGTACAGCCGACGGATACCCGTCGGCCATCGTCAGCAAGCAGTGAAAGACGGCAATCGGGCATCCTTCCGGAGGAAACGCCGGGCCGCGCGGCCGCGGCACCGCGGAGGATGCGGGTACCGGCACCGGCGTGCGCGCCGGCGGCGCGGGCACCCCTTCCGGGAGCGGAAGCGACACGGCCACCGTGAAGGGGCCGGGGAGAGAGTGATCGATGACCGAGGCACGGGAACCGGCCGGTCCGCACGCGCGGCGCGCGCCCGGCACGCCCTGCTGGGTGAGCCTGATGGCGCACGGACTGGACGCCACCGAGGGGTTCTACGGTGAGCTGTTCGGTTGGGAGTTCCTGCCGGGCCCGCAGCAGCTCGGCCCGTACGTGCGGGCCCTGCTCGACGGGCGGGAGGTGGCGGGGATGGGCCAGCTGCCGCCGGACCGCCGGCTTCCGGTCGCCTGGACGCCGTACTTCGCCTCGGACGACGTGGACCGGACGGCCGACACGGTGCGGCTGTGCGGCGGGACGGTGGCCGTCGGACCGCTGGACGCCGCCGAGGCGGGCCGCATGGTGATCGCCTCCGACCCCTCCGGGGCGGTGTTCGGGATCTGGCAGGGCTCCGCGCACCTCGGCTCGGCGATCACCGGCCTGCCCGGCACCCCCGTCTGGAACGAGCTGCTCACCTTCGAGACGGAGAGCGTCGCCAAGTTCTACACGAGCGTCTTCGGCTACGAGGAGGAGTCGGTGGTCTCCCCCGACTTCGACTACGTGACCCTGCGGCTGGGCGACCGTCCGGTGGCCGGGCTGCACGGGGTGGGCCATGCCCTGCCCCGGGACCGGGGACCGCACTGGCGGACGTACTTCGAGGTCTTCGACGTCGACGAGACGCTCGGGCGGGTGACCGCGCTGGGCGGCCGGATCCTGAGGGCGGCCCACGACGGCCCGCACGGGCGGGTGGCGACCGTCGCCGACCCGGAGGGCGCCGAGTTCTCGGTGGTCCGTGAGCCGGACTGATCCGTCAGGCGGACGGCACCGGCAGGACGTCCGGGGACAGGGCCGCCGCGCGGGCCGACGCGGCGGTCATCCGGCGCCGGTGGTGGCGGCGGCACAGCACCTCGTAGCCGACCTCGCCCGCGGACTGGTTGACGTCGCCGACGACCACCTGGGCGCCCTCCACCACCATCGCGCCGTCGACCGTGCGGGCGTTGTGCGTGGCGCGGGCGCCGCACCAGCACAGCGCCTCCACCTGGAGCACCTCGATCCGGTCGGCCAGCTCCACGAGCCGCTGCGAGCCGGGGAAGAGCTTGGAGCGGAAGTCGGTGGTGATGCCGAAGGCGAACACGTCCAGGCCGAGGTCGTCCACCACGCGCGCGAGCTGGTCGATCTGTCCGGGCGCGAGGAACTGCGCCTCGTCCGCGATCACGTAGTCGGCCCGGCCGCCCTGGGAGAGGTGGTCCACCAGGTACGCGTAGAGATCCTGGCCGTCCTCGACCTCCACCGCGTCGGTGACCAGGCCCAGCCGGGAGGACAGCTTGCCCTCGCCCGCGCGGTCGTCCCGGGTGAAGATCATCCCGGCCAGGCCACGCGCGGAACGGTTGTGCTCGATCTGGAGAGCCAGCGTCGACTTCCCGCAGTCCATCGTTCCGGAGAAGAACACCAGCTCGGGCATGAGGGGTGGAACACCTTTCGGCGAGGAGCGGGCGGGGGCTGTCAGGAGCGTACTTCGAGGAGCGGGACGAGCTGCTCCGCGGGGGTCATCGACCCGTGGTTGCCGGCCAGCGCCGACTCCTTGGGCTCCCGCTGGGAGGCGATCAGCAGGACGTCGTCGTGCGCGGCGGCCACCACGTCCCCGATCCGCGGGTACACGCGTTCGTCCACCCGCGGCCCGAACCAGCCCGCGGCGACCGCCTCGTCGCGCGAGGCCACCCAGAACTGCTCGCCCAGCACCTCGCGCCAGCAGGTCAGGACGTCGTTCTCGGCGCCGGGCACCGCGTAGACGTGCCGGGCCCGGCCCTCGCCGCCCAGCAGGGCGACCCCGGCGCTCAGCTCCCAGTCCTCGTCGAAGTCGATGCGGTGCCGCTCGTCGAACGGGACGTCGACCATGCCGTGGTCGGCGGTCACGTAGAGCGCGCTGCGCGGCGGCAGTTGCTCGGCGAGGCGCTGGACCAGCCGGTCGACGTACATCAGCTGGCCGCGCCAGGTGTCGGAGGCGACGCCGTAGCGGTGTCCGGAGCCGTCCAGTTCGGCGTAGTACGTGTACACCAGCGCGCGGTCCCCGGCGGCCAGCTGGGCCGCGGCGAGGTCCATGCGTTCCTCGCCGGTGAGCCGTCCGTGGAAGGTGCCGCCGCTGAGCGCGACCTTGGTGAGCGGGGTGTGCTGGAAGGCGGGCGAGGACACCTGGGCGGCGTGCACCCCGGCCCGGTCGGCCAGCTGGAAGACGGTGGGGTAGGGCTGCCAGGGCTGCGGCGGGGTGTACGGGTTCCAGCGGAGCTGGTTCATCAGCTCGCCGGTGGCCGGGTTCCGCACGGCGTAGCCGGGCAGGCCGTGCGCGCCGGGCGGCAGGCCGGTGCCCACGGAGGCGAGGGAGGTGGCCGTGGTGGCGGGGTAGCCGGCGGTGAGCGGGCGGCCGGTGCCGCCGCGCGAGCTGCCGAGCAGGGAGGTCAGGTAGGGGGCCTCGTCCGGGTGGGACCTGAGCTGTTCCCAGCCGAGCCCGTCGATCAGGAAGACGCAGACCCGGTCGGCCGGGGTCAGCTCGGTGATCGTGGCGGTCAGGCCGGGGACGCCCATGCCGGCGGCCACCGTGGGCAGCAGGTCGGCGAGGGAGCCGGTGCCGTACTCGGGCAGCGGCGCGGTGTCCAGGGCGAGGGGTTCCCAGTCGTCCCAGGTGGAGGACTGGGACATCAGCGGGTGGGGTCCGCGGTCGCCTCGGAGACGGCCTGCGCGAAGGCGAGCGCCTGGCGCACCGTCTCCGGGCCGTCCCCGGCCTCGCTGACGCGCAGGCTGAGGTCGTCCGCGGTGGAGTTGCCCGTGTAGCCGTGGTCGGCGTCGCAGTTGGGGTCGCCGCAGGCGGCGGGCTCCAGGTCGATGCGGCTGACCGCGCCCCAGCCGATGGTCAGCACGACCTCGCGGGGCAGCGTGCCGGGCGTGTACTGCTCGGGGTTGGCGACGACCCGGCTGACCACGACCGACGAGACCCGGCCGAGCTTGACGGACTCGGTGGAGGTGGTGGCGTACGGCGTCGGGGAGGTGGTGTCGGCGGCCTGCTCGTCGGTGTGGCTGACGATGAAGCGGTTGCCGGTGAGGACCAGCACCGTCACGTGCCGGCGCACCTCGTTCTGGTCGAACGTCGTCTCCTGGTGGACCAGGTACGACCGGATGGGTTCGCCGCCCACGGCGGCCTCCACCGCGTCGGCCACGAGGGCCGGGTAGTAGCCGCTGCGCTCGATCGCCGCGCGCAGCCCCTGGGTCGTCGTACTGGTCTTGGCCATGGCGTCCATCCTAATCCGTGGCCGGAGGCGGTCCGGGCCAGTCGTACGGCCCGAAGCGGGCGGCGGCCGGGGCGGCGGAGGCCGGGCCGGCGCGGACCGGTTCCGGGCCGTGGTGGCGCCGGCGGCTTCCGCTCCCGTGCTCAGTAGGCCGGCAGCGTGCGCGGGCCCAGGTCGTCGCGGGCGGGCGGGGGCGCGAGCCGTACGGTGGCGCCGAGGACGCTCACGCCGTGCGGGGCGACGACGGCGGGCTCCAGGACGACCTCGACGACCTCCGGGTGGTCGTCGACCAGCCGGGAAACGCGCAGCAGCAGCTCCTCCAGCGCGGGGGTGTCGACGGGCGTGGAGCCGCGCCAGCCGAACAGCAGCGGCGCGGTGCGGATCGCCCGCACCAGCGAGGCCGCCTCCCGGTCCGTGACCGGGACCAGCCGGTGGGCCATGTCCCCGAGCAGCTCCGAGGCGGCCCCGGCGAGCCCGAAGGACAGCACGGCCCCGGCCGCCGGGTCGATCACGGCCCGTACGACGGTGTCGACCCCGCGCGGCGCCATCCCCTGCACCACCGGCCGCAGCTCCTCCGGCCGCCCGAACAGCTCGGCCAACTCCGCGTACGCGCGGCGCAGTTGCTCCTCGTCCGCGAGGTCCAGGCGTACTCCGCCCAGGTCGGCGCGGTGCCTGAGGTGCGGGGCGGTGGCCTTGAGCGCCACGGGGTAGCCGAGCGCGCGGGCGGCCTCGGCGGCGGCGTCCGGGGTGGGGGCCGGGAGCGCCCGGCGGACGTGGACGCCGTACTTCCCGAGCAGCTCGCAGGTCTCGGCGGCCGGCACCGTCGGACCCTCCCCGCGCGCGAGGAGTTCGCCGATCAGGCGGGCGGCGCCCTTCTCGTCGACGTCGTCGTACTCCGGCACCTTCCCCGGGTCGGTCGCCTCGCGGCGCCACCGCGCGTACTTGACGGCTTCGGAGAGGGCGCGGACGGCGCGCTCGGCGGCGGGGTAGGCGGGGATCAGCCGGGTGCCCTCCGGCGGGGCCGGCGGGACGGCCCCGTCCGTCTCCGTCCGGGTCCGCGCGGCCGGTGCCGCGGGCGGTCGTACTGCGAGCCCCACGGCGGGCCCGGTGCCGTCCTCGGGGCCGGCCGGCCTGCCGGCGGCCCGCGGCGCGGTGCTCGCCGCGGCCGACAGCGCCTCGGCCAGCCCGCCGAGCTCCACGTGCACCACCAGCACCGGCTTGCCCGGCACCGCCGCCGAGGCCGACCGCAGCGCCGCCGCCAGCTCGGCGTCGCCCGGTGACGCCTCCCCGATGGCGGGGATCGCGGTGACGACCACGCAGTCGCAGGTGTCGTCCGCCAGCGCGGCCGACAGCGCCCGGTGGAAGTCCTCCGCCGTCGCCCCGGTCGTCAGGTCCACCGGCCGCGCCGGCCGCAGCCCCTCGGCCAGGCACCGGTCGTACGTCAGCACGCCCAGCGACTCGGAGTTGCCGAGGATGGCCACGCGCGGGCCGGCGGGCAGCGGCTGGCGGGCGAGGAGCAGGCCCGCGTCGACCAGCTCGGTGATCGTGTCGACGCGGATCACCCCGGCCTGCCGGAGCAGCGCGGAGACGGTCGCGTACGGCAGCCGGGTGGCCCGTACCGCGTGTCCCTGCGGCGCCGTCCCGGTGCCCTGGACCACCACCAGCGGCTTGGCCGCCGCCGTCCGCCGGGCGAGGCGGGTGAACTTGCGCGGGTTGCCGATGGACTCCAGGTACATGAGGACGACGTCGGTGTCCGGGTCGTCGTACCAGTACTGGAGGACGTCGTTGCCGGAGACGTCCGCCCGGTTGCCCGCGGAGACGAAGGTGGACACGCCGGTGACTCCGGTGACCCCTCCCCCGCGCCGGTGCAGCCGGGACAGCAGGGCGATGCCGATGGCACCGGACTGGGCGAACATCCCGATCCGGCCGGGGCGGGGCATCTCCGGGGCGAGGGAGGCGTTCAGCCGGACGTCCGGGGCGGTGTTGATGACGCCGAAGGCGTTGGGTCCGATGATCCGCATGCCGTAGGCGCGCGCGGCCCGGACCAGGGCCCGCTGCCGCTCCCGTCCGCCGGGACCGCTCTCGGCGTATCCCGCGGAGAGCACCACGAGTCCCTGGACGCCGTGTTCCCCGCACTCGGCGACCACGGCGGGCACCTGCTCGGCGGGTACGGCGACGACGGCGAGGTCGACGGGCCCCTCGATGTCCCGCACCGACCGGTGCGCGGGCACCCCGTCGACCTCCCCGAGGCCGGCGGGGAAGGCACTGTTGACGGCGTGCAGCCGGCCCGGGTAGCCGGCGTCGCGGATGTTGCCGAGGACGCCGCGGCCCACCCCGCCGGGGACGCGGCCGACGCCGACGACCGCCACGGACCCGGGCGCGAGGAGCCGCCGTACCGAGCGGGCCTCGGCGCGCTGCTCCCGCGCGCGCTGCACGGCCAGCGAACGGTCGGTGGGTTCGAGGCCGAACTCCAGGCGGACCACGCCGTCCTCGAAGCTGCGCCGCTGGGTGTAGCCGGCGTCCGTGAACACCTTGATCATCCTGTTGTTGGCGGGCAGCACCTCGGCGGCGAAGCGCCGGATGCCCCGCTCGCGCGCGACGGCCGCGATGTGCTCCAGCAGGGCGGAGGCCACCCCGCGCCCCTGGTGGGCGTCCTGGACCAGGAAGGCGACCTCGGCCTCGTCGGCGGGGCCCGAGGCCGGCATGCCGTCGGCGCCGATACGGTCGTAGCGTACGGTGGCGATGAACTCGCCGCCGACGGTGGCCGCGAGTCCCACCCGGTCCACGAAGTCGTGGTGCGTGAAGCGGTGCACGTCCTTGGCGGAGAGCCGCGGGTACGGCGCGAAGAAGCGGTAGTACTTGGACTCGTCCGACACCTGCTCGTAGAAGCTGACCAGCCGGTCGGCGTCATCGACGGTGATGGGCCGGATGCGCGCGGTTCCCCCGTCACGCAGCACCACGTCCGCCTCCCAGTGGGCGGGGTACTCGTGCCGGTCCTGCCGGTCCGCCGGGGTCTGCATGGGCCCCAGAGTACGGCTCGCGTACGACAACGGCGCGAGGCAGTCTGTGGGAACGGCACGCCGGACCGAGGCCGCGGTCCGGCGGCACACCGCAGCGGGCGGACGTCCGCTCCGGGCACGCTTCACCATATGGGAAACTGGTCTAGACAACCCTGAGTACTGAAGGGCAGCAACACATGGCTGAGCGCCGCGTCAACGTCGGCTGGGCCGAGGGCCTCCACGCCCGCCCCGCTTCCATCTTCGTCCGAGCCGCCACGGCCACAGGCGTCCCGGTCACCATCGCCAAGGCCGGGGGCGACCCCGTCAACGCGGCGTCCATGCTGGCCGTCCTGGGCCTGGGCGCCCAGGGCGGTGAGGAGATCGTCCTCGCCTCCGACGCGGAGGGCGCGGACGCCGCCCTGGACCGGCTTGCCAAGCTGGTCGCCGAGGGCCTGGACGAGCTGCCCGAGACCGTCTGAGCGACACCGCGCGGAGCGACGGAGCCGCGCCCCCCTTTCCGGGGGGCGCGGCTCCGTCGTTTCGGTGCCCGAGAGCGCGGTTCGCGGATTCCGCGGTTCTACCGCACACCGCGCACGCCATTCGGTCGCTTTACGGGCCGCCGCGCGCCGACACCGCCCCGAGAATTGCGGCGGCGCTGAATTCGGGCAGCGAAAAGCACCCTCCCGGGAATACCTCACCTTTGTATACGGTGCCCGCGTTAATTGCGCGGGCCCGTCATGTTTACGGTTCGTTGCGAGGTCCTCACACGCTCCGGCGTGCCGGGCGGACGCAGCCGATGGCCGCCGGCGGCGCGCTCGGTGTGCAGCGCCGTGAGCGCCCGCGCGCGCTCGCCGTCCCCGCGCGCCACCGCGTCCACGATCGCCCCGTGCTCCGCCCACGACTCCACCGGGCCGAGCGGCGCCACCACCGCGTACATCCAGGCGATCTTGTGCCGCAGCTGGGTGAGCATCGAGGTCAGCGAGGGACTGCCGGAGGCCTGGGCGAGCGTCTCGTGGAACCAGCCGCCCAGCGCGCGCAGATCCTCGCCGCCGCCCCTCCTCGCCCGGTCCTGCCCCAGGCGGACCAGTCCGCGCAGCACCTTCAGATGGGCCTCGGTGCGCCGCTGTGCGGCCCGGGCGGCCCCCAGCGGCTCCAGCAGCGTCCGCATCTCCAGCAGGTCGGCGGCCTCCTGCTCGGTCGGCTCGGCCACACACGCGCCCGCGTGCCGGCGGGTCACCACGAACCCCTCCGCCTCCAGGGTCCGCAGGGCCTCGCGGACGGGGACGCGCGAGACGCCGTAGCGACGGGCCAGGACTTCCTCGGTGAGGCGGCTGCCGCGCTCGTAGACACCGGCGACGATGTCGTCCCGGACAGCGGTGCACACCGAGTGCGCCGGAATACGCATGACCGACCTCCGCCTTAATTCCCGTGAAACGCCGACGATGGACGTGTGTTCCCGTGACTCTATTCCAATGGGCCTGAATTTCCGACGGCAGGACGTCATCCATGGATATTTTTTGGTCAGCGGGCCGGCGGATCGGCGGAAAACGGGGGGCTCGGAGAAAACACGAGGACCCCGGCTCGGTGAGCCGGGGTCTGGCGAAGGCTGTGCGGGCTTTTGTCCGGTCAGACGTTCACGCCGTGCTTGCGGAGGTAGGCGACCGGGTCGACGTCCGAGCCGTAGTCCGGGGTCGTACGGGCCTCGAAGTGCAGGTGCGGGCCGGTGACGTGACCGGTCGCGCCCGACAGGCCGATCTGCTGGCCGGGGACGACCTTCTGGCCCGCCGTGACGGCGATGGAGGACAGGTGGCCGTACTGGGTGTACATGCCGTCGGCCATCCGGATCACGATCTGGTTGCCGTACGCGCCGCCCCAGCCCGTGGAAACGACCGTGCCGGCGCCCACCGCGTGGACGGAGGTGCCGCTGGCCGCGTGGAAGTCGACGCCGGTGTGCGCGCCGGAGGACCACAGGGAGCTGCTGGCCTGGTAGCCCGTGGAGACGTAGGACTGCGCTATCGGGAGGACGAAGGCGTTCAGCCGCTTGCGCTCGGCATCGCGGGCGGCGCGGATCCGGGCCTCGTGGACCTCCTGGGCCCGCTCGGCGGCGGCCTTCTGCGCGGCCTCCTCGGCGGCCTTGCGCTCGGCTGCCTGCTGCTGGGCGGCGGCCTGCGCGTCGATCTGCTCGGCGACGTCGTCGTTCACGGTGAGGACCGGGGTGAGGCCGGTCTGCTCCACGGAAGCGTCGGCGGCGAGCGCCGGGGAGGCGGCGAGGGTACCGATGACACCCGTGGTGGTGAGGGCCGCGACACCGGCCGCCTGAGCGGTGGTGCGCTTGACCCGGCCGGGCTTGCGATGCTTCCCGGCGGCGCACATGAACGCCATGAAGTGGCTGGTCCTTTCCTTCCCTCTCGCCTACCGGGTTAGCTGACGGGTTCGGAGCAGGAAGGTCTCCTACGGGCCCCCTCGCTCGCGCGCGGGCGCCCGATTCACCCCAGGGACGATGGGTCCCCGGCTCCCCTGGCTCGCGCCGTACGGGGACTCGGCGATGGCTGTCCGGTGCCGCTGGTGCGGCGCACTGCCTGACGAACAGCCCGCATGACGGTACGGCGGCGTGCGCGCCGTCCTCAAACAGATCCGCGTTTTTGTAGCGCATCCCACAGGGCAGACAGGCAACGTCCGCCCCAAAACGGGCATCTGAGGGAACGAGTGGAACGGCGGGGGCCCTGACGACCCGTAGGTCGGCAGGGCCCCCGCGCGCGTGCGCCGCCGTCGTGTCCGCCGGTGCGTCTACTCCGCGGCCACGACGCTGACTTCGCCGATGCCGAGCGCCTCGACCGGTGCCTTGATCGCCGCGGCGTCACCGACGAGGACCGTCACCAGGCGGTCCACCGGGAAGGCGTTCACGACGGCCGCCGTGGCCTCCACCGTGCCCGTGGCGGCCAGCCGCTGATAGAGCGTCGCCTGGAAATCGTCGGGCAGGTGCTGCTCGACCTGGTCGGCCAGGGTGCCCGCGACGGCCGCCGCCGTCTCGTACTTCAACGGCGCCACGCCGACCAGGTTCTGCACGGCGACGTCCCGCTCCGCGTCGGTCAGGCCCTCCGCCGCGAGCGTGCGCAGCACCTTCCACAGGTCGTCCAGCGCGGGGCCGGTGTTCGGCGTGTCCACCGAACCGCTGATGGCGAGCATCGCCGCCCCCGTGCCGTCCGGCGCCGAGCGCAGCACCTGCCCGAAGGCACGCACCCCGTAGGTGTAGCCCTTCTCCTCGCGCAGGACGCGGTCCAGGCGGGAGGTGAGCGTGCCGCCGAGGCAGTAGGTGCCGAGCACCTGGGCGGGCCAGACGCGGTCGTGCCGGTCGGCTCCGACGCGGCCGATGAGCAGCTGCGTCTGGACGGCGCCGGGCCGGTCCACGATGATCACGCGCCCCGTGTCGTCGGCGGTCACCGGCGGCACCGGCCGCGGCTCGCCCGGCGTGCCGGTCCAGGCGCCCAGGGTTTCGGCGAGCAGCTCGTCCAGGTCGACGCCGGTCAGGTCGCCGACGACGACCGCGGTGGCCGTGGCGGGCCGCACATGACGGTCGTAGAACGCGCGGACGGACGCCGCGTCGATCTTCCCGACCGTCTCCTCGGTGCCCTGGCGCGGGCGGGACATGCGCGAGGTCGCCGGGAACAGCTCCCGGGAGAGCTCCTTCGCGGCCCGGCGGGCCGGGCTGGCCAGCTCGTGCGGGATCTCGTCCAGGCGGTTGCGGACCAGCCGCTCGACCTCGCTCTCGGCGAAGGCGGGCGCCCGCAGGGCGTCGGCGAGCAGGCCGAGGCCCTTGGCCAGGCGGGAGGCCGGGACCTCCAGGCCGAGCCGGACGCCGGGGTGGTCGGCGTGCGCGTCGAGCGTGGCGCCCGCGCGCTCCAGCTCGGCGGCGAACTCCTCCGCCGAGTGCCGGTCGGTGCCCTCGGAGAAGGCCCGCGCCATGATCGTGGCGACGCCGTCCAGACCGGCCGGCTCGGCTTCCAGCGGTGCGTCCAGCAGCACCTCGACGGCGACGACCTGCTGGCCGGGCCGGTGGCAGCGCAGCACCGTCAGGCCGTTGCCGAGGGCGGTGCGCTCCGGCGCCGGGAACGCCCAGGGCCTGGCCTCGCCGGGCTGCGGCTGGGGGTGGAACTCCATGGTGGCGAGCTCGGTCACTTGGCCGTCTCCTCGTTCTCGGTCTCGTCGCGGCCCGCCTCTACGGTCGCTTCCTGCTCCGGGTCCTCGGGGACCCCGGCGTCCAAGGTGGCCTCCGGGGACTTCGGCTCGTAGACGAGGACCGCGCGGTTGTCGGGGCGCAGGCGGGCCCGGGCGACGTCCCGCACCTCCTCCGGGGTCACCTCCAGGACGCGCTCGACGGCGGTCAGGGCGAGCTGCGGGTCGCCGAACAGAACGGCGAAGCGGCACAGTTCGTCGGCGCGGCCCGCGACCGTGCCGAGCCGGTCCAGCCACTCGCGCTCCAGCTGGGCCTGCGCGCGTTCCATCTCCTCCGGCGTGGGGCCCTCCTCGGCGAACCGGGCCAGCTCCTCGTCGATGGCGGCCTCGATGACCGGCACCTCGACATCACCGGAGGTCTTCACGTCAAGCCAGCCCATGGAGGGCGCGCCGGCCAGACGCAGCAGGCCGAAGCCGGCCGCGACGGCCGTACGGTCGCGGCGCACCAGCCGGTTGTACAGCCGGGAGGACTCGCCGCCGCCGAGGACGGTCAGGGCCAGGTCGGCCGCGTCGCACGCGCGCGTGCCGTCGTGCGGCAGCCGGTAGGCGGCCATCAGGGCGCGCGCCGGCACCTCCTCCACGACGACCTCGCGCAGCTGTTCGCCGAGGACGTCCGGCAGGGAACCGTCGCGGGGCTCGGGCTTGCCGTCGTGGGAGGCGATGGAGCCGAAGTACTTCTCGACCCAGGCGAGGGTCTGCTCGGGGTCGATGTCGCCGACCACGGAGAGCACCGCGTTGTTCGGCGCGTAGTAGGTGCGGAAGAAGCTGCGCGCGTCCTCCAGGGTGGCCGCGTCCAGGTCCGCCATCGAGCCGATCGGCGTGTGGTGGTAGGGGTGGCCCTCCGGGTAGGACAGGGCGGTCAGCTTCTCGAAGGCGGTGCCGTAGGGCACGTTGTCGTAGCGCTGGCGGCGCTCGTTCTTGACGACGTCCCGCTGGTTCTCCATGGACTCCTCGTCCAGGGCGGCCAGCAGGGAGCCCATGCGGTCGGCCTCCAGCCAGAGCGCCAGCTCCAGCTGGTGGGCGGGCATGGTCTCGAAGTAGTTGGTGCGCTCGAAGCTCGTGGTGCCGTTCAGCGAACCGCCGGCGCCCTGCACCAGCTCGAAGTGGCCGTTGCCCGTGACCTGGCCCGAACCCTGGAACATCAGGTGCTCGAAGAGGTGAGCCAGACCGGTTCGCCCCTCGACCTCGTGGCGGGAGCCGACGTCGTACCAGAGGCAGACCGCCGCCACGGGGGTCAGGTGGTCCTCGGAGAGCACCACGCGCAGACCGTTGGCCAGGCGGTGCTCGGTCGCTGTCAGGCCCCCGGAGCCTGCCTCGGCTGTGGTCGTGTGACCCATGGGCATG
The DNA here is from genome assembly GCF_044759735.1 of Streptomyces sp. NPDC100445. Classification (NCBI taxonomy): domain Bacteria; kingdom Bacillati; phylum Actinomycetota; class Actinomycetes; order Kitasatosporales; family Streptomycetaceae; genus Streptomyces; species Streptomyces sp. NPDC100445. Next base: position 237,335 of record NZ_JBIVZV010000009.1, read on the forward strand.
TACGTCCCTTCGCGAGCGGAGGCGGTCGTGGAACCGCGGTTTTCCTGCCGTTCCCGCCACTGTATGCAAAGCGTGCGGGGCCCCGGCGAAGTTCCCGCGGGACGTACGCCCACAGCGGATCGCGTAGCCTGCGTGCGACCCGTCTGCGCAGGGCCCGCCGGCACCGGCCGGGTCCACGGAGACCGGGTCGTGGCCCGGGCTGTCGGTGCGGCGGTCCACAATGGTCCGCGTCAGTTCAGTCAGTCGCTTCAGCAAGGAGCCGGCAGCGATGGCCCGCCGCAGCACGAAGACCCCGCCGCCCGACGATTCGTACGAGGAGCGGATCCTCGACATCGACGTCGTGGACGAGATGCGTGGCTCCTACCTCGAGTACGCCTACTCGGTCATCTACTCGCGTGCCCTGCCGGACGCCCGTGACGGCCTCAAGCCGGTGCACCGCCGCATCGTCTACCAGATGAACGAGATGGGCCTGCGCCCCGAGCGCGGCTACGTGAAGTGCGCCCGGGTCGTCGGCGAGGTCATGGGCAAGCTGCACCCGCACGGCGACGCCTCGATCTACGACGCCCTGGTGCGCATGGCCCAGCCGTTCTCCATGCGCGTCCCGCTCGTCGACGGGCACGGCAACTTCGGCTCGCTGGGCAACGACGACCCGCCGGCGGCCATGCGGTACACCGAATGCCGGATGGCCGAGGCGTCGAGCCTGATGACCGAGTCGATCGACGAGGACACGGTCGACTTCGCGCCGAACTACGACGGTCAGGAGCAGGAGCCGGTAGCGCTGCCGGCCGCCTTCCCGAACCTCCTGGTCAACGGCTCCTCGGGCATCGCTGTCGGCATGGCGACGAACATGCCGCCGCACAACCTGCGCGAGGTCATCGCCGCGGCCCGCCACCTGATCCGGTACCCGAACGCCGACCTCGACGCGCTGATGCGGCACGTGCCCGGCCCGGACCTGCCCACCGGCGGCCGGATCGTCGGACTGGGCGGCGTCCGCGACGCCTACGCGACCGGCCGCGGCACGTTCAAGATGCGCGCCACGGTCACCGTCGAGACCGTCACCGCCCGCCGCAAGGGGCTGGTGGTCACCGAACTGCCGTTCACCGTCGGTCCCGAGAAGGTGATCGCGAAGATCAAGGACCTGGTCAACGCGAAGAAGGTCCAGGGCATCGCCGACGTCAAGGACCTCACCGACCGCGAGCACGGCCTGCGCCTGGTCATCGAGATCAAGAACGGCTTCGTGCCCGAGGCGATCCTGGAGCAGCTGTACAAGCTGACGCCCATGGAGGAGTCCTTCGGCATCAACAACGTCGCACTGGTCGACGGCCAGCCCCTCACCCTGGGCCTGAAGGAGCTGCTGGAGGTCTACCTCGACCACCGCTTCGAGGTGGTCCGGCGCCGCAGCGAGTTCCGCCGTGCCAAGCGGCGCGACCGGCTCCACCTGGTGGAGGGCCTGCTGACCGCGCTGGTCGACATCGACGAGGTCATCCGGATCATCCGGTCCAGCGAGAACTCCGCACAGGCCAAGAGCCGGCTGATCGAGCGGTTCTCGCTGAGCGAGGTGCAGACGCAGTACATCCTCGACACGCCGCTGCGCCGGCTGACCAAGTTCGACCGTATCGAGCTGGAGTCGGAGCGGTCCCGGCTCACCTCGGAGATCGCGGAGCTGACCGGCATCCTGGAGTCGGACGCGGAGCTGCGCAAGCTGGTCTCGGCCGAACTGGCCGCCGTGTCGAAGAAGTTCGGCACCGACCGGCGCACGGTCCTGCTGGAGTCCGCGGGCGCCCCCGCCGCCACCGTGCCGTTGCAGGTGGCCGACGACCCGTGCCGGGTGCTCCTGTCCTCCACGGGCCTGCTGGCACGTACGGCGAGCGTCGACACGTCCGCCGAGGGGGCGGACGCCAGGCGCGTCAAGCACGACGTGATCGTCTCGGCGGTGCGCACGACCGCGCGCGGGGTGATCGGCGCGGTGACGTCGGCGGGCCGGCTGCTCCGGATCAACGTCGTCGACCTGCCGCAGCTGCCGGAGACGGCGACCGCGCCGAACCTCTCCGGAGGCGCTCCGCTGGCGGAGTTCGTCTCCCTGGAGGGCGACGAGACGGTGGTCTGCCTGACCACGCTGGACGAGTCGTCCCCTGGGCTCGCGATCGGCACCGAGCAGGGTGTCGTCAAGCGCGTGGTGCCCGACTACCCCTCCAACAAGGAGGAGCTGGAGGTCATCACCCTCAAGGACGGCGACCGGATCGTGGGCGCGGCCGAGCTGCGCACCGGCGACGAGGACCTGGTCTTCATCACGGACGACGCGCAGTTGCTGCGCTTCCAGGCGTCCATCGTCCGCCCGCAGGGCCGTCCGGCCGGCGGCATGACCGGCATCAAGCTCACCGAGGGCGCGAAGGTGATCTCCTTCACGGCGGTCGACCCGGCCGTCGACGCGGTGGTGATCACGGTGGCCGGCTCGCGCGGCACGCTGGACGACTCGGTGCAGACGACGGCCAAGCTGACCCCGTTCGACCAGTACCCGCGCAAGGGCCGCGCCACGGGCGGTGTGCGCTGCCAGCGGTTCCTGAAGGGCGAGGACTGCCTTTCGCTGGCCTGGGCGGGCCCGATTCCGGCGCGCGCGGCGCAGAAGAACGGCACCCCGGCGGAGCTGCCGGAACCCGACCCGCGCCGGGACGGCTCGGGCACGTCGCTGCCGAAGACGGTGGCGGTGGTGGCGGGACCGGTGGGGTAGACGGGGCGGTGGCCGCGGCCCGGCTGTGGGGCGGGGGCGGGGTGATCCGTCGCCGTCGCCGTCGGGGTGGGCGGTGGCCTTGGCTCTGGGGGGCCGGGGCGGTGGTCTCGGCTCCGGGGGCCTGTGTCTCAGTTTCGGAGGCGAGGCCGTGCCCCGGAGGTTGGGGTGATCGGCTCGTCTTCGGGAGCGGGGGCCCGGCTCCGGGAAGGGCGGAGCGATCGCCTCCTCGTCGGCGGGGGGGCGGTGATCCGGCATCCTCCTGGGCGGTGGGATCGAGGTCAGGCCTCGGGGTCCTGGACGCCCTCCCGGGATTCGAGGCCGGGGTCGCTGTCCCCGGTCTCGAACGTGTCCGCGTCCGGGTCCTCCTCGGAGCCCGGCACGTACCGCAGGACGCCCCACATGCCGTGCTCGTCGGGGTGCGGGGCGTCGTTCCGGCAGGACTCCAACGCCTTGTGAAGGGCGTCGGTGGCGATCCCCGAGCCGATCAGCACGAGCTGGGTGACACGCTCGCCGTCGGCCGGCCAGGGCTCGGGGTAGAAGCGCAGGAACCGGCCGACGGCGTGCACGGCATAGCGGTTGAGCGGGTCGTACGGCCCGAAGTCGACGTACCCCTTGATTCGGTACAGCCCCTCGGGACGGCCGTCCAGGAACTCCATCAGCCGGCGCGGCTCCATGGGCGCGTCGGAGGTGAAGGACAGGCTGTCGTACCCGGTGTGCAGATGGCCGGTGCCCTCGTCGTCGGCGTGCGGTTCGTGCAGGTCGTCGAAGGACAACTGCCCGACGCGTTCCCCGACGGGCCTGCGGTCGAAGAGGAACTCCGGGTCGATGCGGCCGTAGGTGGCGGGCACGACGGCGGCGCGGTCGGTGAGCGAGCGCACGAGGTCCAGGACCCGGGGGGCGTCGTCCGCCCGGTCGAGCTTGTTGACGACCACCAGGTCGGCCAGGGCGAGGTGCCGGTCGATCTCGGGATGCCTCGCGCGCGTGTCGTCGAACTCGGCGGCGTCGACGACCTCGACCAGGCCCCCGTAGACGATGCCCGGATGCTCGCTGGCGAGAACCATCCGCACCAGTTCCTGCGGCTCGGCGAGCCCGCTGGCCTCGATGACGATGACGTCGATACCGGCGGCGGGAGCGGCCAGCCGGTCCAGGTAGAGGTCGAGTTCACCGGCGTCGACGGCGCAGCACAGGCAGCCGTTGCCGAGCGACACGGTCGAGTCGCCGAGCGCGCCCGCGACGGCCATGGCGTCGATCTGGATAGCCCCGAAGTCGTTGACGATCGCCCCGATCCGGCTGCCTCCGCCGTGGTGCAGCAGATGGTTCAGGAGCGTGGTCTTCCCGGAGCCCAGGAATCCCGCGAGCACGACGACCGGGATCTGCGACCGACCGCGGCTGCTCCCTGAGCTGTTCGAGCTGTTCCCCAACGGGCGACCTCTCTGACGCACCGGCGCGCACCGGCTCGGGGCCCGGCGCGCGGACGAGCATGGACCGAGCGTCCAGGATACGAGCGGGTGGCGGTACGGCGAAAAGAGGCGTACACCCGCCCGGGGTCACCCGGCTGACGGCACCGCGGCCACCGGTTCCGGCCCCACGTACCGGGCCACGGGGCGGATGATCTTGGAGTCGGCCGCCTGCTCCAGGACGTTGGCGCTCCAGCCCACCACCCGCCCGGCGGCGAAGGTGGGGGTGAACATCTCCCGGGGCAGACCGCACAGTTCCATGACGACGCCGGCGTAGAACTCCACGTTCGTGTGCAGCTCACGGCCCGGCTTCAGCTCGGCGAGGATCGCCTCCACCCGGTGCTCGACCTCCACCGCGAAGTCCACCCGGGGGCCGCCGAAGCCGAGGGCGATCTCACGGAGCATCCGCGAGCGGGGGTCCTCGGTGCGGTAGACGGCATGCCCGAACCCCATGATCCGGTCGCCCTCGCGCACCCGCTGCCGTATCCAGGGGTCGATCCGGGCGGGCGTCCCGATGGCGTCCAGCGTGTCCAGGGCCCGGCTGGGCGCACCCCCGTGCAGCGGCCCGGACAAGGCACCGATCGCACCGGTCAGGCAGGCGGCGACATCCGCCCCCGTGGACGCGATGACACGGGCGGTGAACGTCGACGCGTTGAATCCGTGGTCGATGGTGGAGATCAGGTATTGCTCGACCGCGCGGGCCCGGCGCGGGTCGGGCTCGGAACCGGTGAGCATGTACAGGTAGTTGGCGGCGTGCGAGAGGTCCGTGCGTGGCTCGACCGGGTCCAGTCCCTGGCCCAGCCGGTACAGAGCGGCCAGCAGAGTGGGGACGGCCGCGCAGGCCGCGAGGGTGTCGGCGCGCCGTCGGTCCGCGTCGATGTCGTACACCGGCCGGAAGCCCCGCGAGGCGCCCAGCAGCGACAGCGCGGTGCGCAGTCCGGCCAGCGGACCGGAGAGGCGGCCGGCCCCGGCGATCGCTGGCAGCGCCGCGCTCACCTCATCGGGCAGGTGACGCAGCGCCGCGGTCCGCGCGGCGAAGGCGGCGCCCCGCTCCGCGTCGGGGAGCGTGCCGTGCACCAGGAGATGCCACACGTCCTCGAAGCCACGGGTGCGGGCGAGTTCGACGGCCGAGTACTGCCGGTAGTGGTAGAAGCCCTCCCGGCCGCGGACATCACCGATCTCGGTCTCGGTGACGACGACGCCCGCGAGACCGCGCGGCGCGTCTATGAGGGGGGTGGCGGTCCTGTCGGGGGTCATGACTCCTCCTCCTTGTGCTTGTTGCACTTGATCCGACTATCCACAGTTGATTACTTCGCTGTCAATATTGATTCGATCAATCTGAACTCATCAATGTGTTCAGGACCGCTACCGTGACTCCCATGCGCGATCAGGAACCCGCTCCGCACCGCCCCGGACGCCGGCTGACCACCAAGGAGGCCGCCGAACTGCTCGGCGTGAAGCCCGAGACGGTCTACGCGTACGTGAGCCGCGGACTGCTCAGCAGCAGACGCGAACCGGGCGGCCGGGCCAGCACGTTCGAGGCCGGGGAGGTGGAGGCGCTCGCCCGGCGCAACCGGCGGGACGCGGCCGGCGGCGCGGGCTCCGGCACGGACCTCTCCGTGCGCACCCGGATCACGCTGATCGAGCGGGACCGGTACTTCTTCCGGGGCGTGGACGCCACCGAACTGGCCGTCCGCCACTCCTACGAAGAGGTCGCGGAGTGGTTGTGGACGGGGCGCCTGACGCCTGGGGTGACGTTCACCGCGCCCCGGACCACCGTCGAGGTCGCCCGCCGCGCGGTGGGTGCCCTCTCCGAGCACGCCTCTCCTACCGACCGGCTGCGGGTCGCGGCGATCGCCGCGTCCGCCGAGGACCCGCTGCGCTTCGACCTGTCCGAGCAGGCCGTCCTCGACACGGCGCGGACCCTCATCCCCACCCTCGTCGCCGCGCTGCCGCCGGTCCGGCACGACCACGAGGACGACGACCGGCTCGCCCACCGCCTGTGGGGCCGGCTCACCGGCCGCCCCGCCGACGAGGCCTCCCTGCGCGTCCTGGACACCGCACTCGCTCTGCTCGCCGACCACGACCTGGCCGCGTCCACGCTCGCGGTCCGGGTCGCCGCCTCCGCCCGGGCGCACGCCTACGCGGCGGTATCGGCCGGGCTCGGGGTCCTGGAGGGCCCGCTGCACGGCGCCGCCAGCGGCCTGGCCCACCGGATGCTGCTCGACGTGCTCGACCAGGGCACGGCCGTCCCGGTGATCGCCGACGAACTCCGCGCGGGCCGCCGCGTTCCCGGCCTCGGCCACCGGCTCTACACCGGCGAAGACCCCCGCGCTCGCGTGCTGTTCGACCTCCTGGAGCAGGTCCCGCGGGCGGAGTCCGCGCTGCTCGCCGCCCGCGACGTCGTCGCCACCACCGCCCGGCACGCCCCGCTGCACGCCAATGTCGACCTGGCCCTCGCCGTGTTCACCGTCTCCTGCGGCATGCCCGCCGCGGCCGGCGAGACCGTCTTCGCCGTAGCGCGCACGGCCGGCTGGATCGCGCACGCCCTGGAGGAGTACGGCGAACGTCCGCTGCGCATGCGCCCCAGCGGCCACTACGTCGGCGCGCGACCGCCGCAGCCGCTCCCGGACTGACGGCGGACGCTGGAGGACACGGCCCGCCGGAAGTCGCCACGCGAGGAGTCAGGTTAGGCTCACCTCTGTGAGTAGGTGTGCGACCGTCTCCCGGAACCTCGACGAGCCGCTTTCCGGCACGGCGGCCACGGCGACGACGTGGCTGCTGCTGGAGCAGCCCGGGCCGTGGGGTGCCAAGGCGCTCACCTCCAGTCACCTGGACTCCGCGCTCGGCCGGGCCCTGGAGGCGGCCGCCGGCCCGACCGGCGTACGGGTCGCCCTGATCCGGCGGCCCGGGCCCCACGCCGACCACGGCATGTCCCCGGTCCTCCAGGTGTACGCGGCCCACACCGTTCCCGGACGCGTCTGGTTGCACGGCGCCACCACCCGCGATCCGCAGCGACTCCTCGAACTCGACTTCGCCGCCCTCGGAGCGGGCGACCCCCGTTCCCTCGGTGCCGTGCTCGGCGGCCGGCCGCACCGCGGTGACCCGCTCGCCCTCGTCTGCACCAACGGCAAGCGCGACCGCTGCTGCGCCCTCCTGGGCCGCCCGCTCGCCGCCGAGCTGGCCGACTCCGGGGTGCGCGGGGTCTGGGAGGTCACCCATCTGGGCGGGCACCGTTTCGCGCCGACGGTGCTCGTCCTGCCGTACGGCTACGCCTACGGCCGCGCCGAGGCCCACACCGTCAAGGAAGCCCTGCACGGTGTGCGGGAGGGGCGGGTGGTCGTCGAGGGATGCCGCGGGTGCTCCGCGTGGGACCGGCCCGGCCAGGCGGCCGAGCTGGCCGTCCGCAGGGCCGCGGGCGAGTACCGGGCGGGCGTGCTCGGCGTCGTGCGGACCGACGGCGCGACGCCGCGCTGGGAGGTCACCGTCGTCCACACCGACGGCCGCCGGTGGCGGGTCACCGTGGCGCAGGGCGCGTCGCTGCCGCCCCGGCCGGAGAGCTGCGGCGCATCGGTGCTCGGCGCGCCCGCGCGGATGGACGTGACCGACGTGCGCGCACTGGGCCCGGCGGCCATCGCCGGCTAGCGCGGTGACCGGCGACGACGACCGGGGCGTGCGCACGCCGACGGCAGCCCGGGAGCCCGCCAGGGCCGCCGGTCACGGCACTATCCTGCCCGTGTGACCGGAACCGAGGAATCCCGCGCCGTCGTCGCGCTGTCGGACGTCGCCGTCCACCGCCGTACCACCGGGCAGGAGATCGTCCTCGAGGGGATCGACTGGACCGTACGGCCCGGCGAGCACTGGGCGCTGCTGGGGGCCAACGGAGCCGGCAAGACGACGCTGCTCCGGCTCGTCGGGGCGGTCATGCATCCCACCCGCGGCACCGTCGAGGTCCTCGGTGACCGGCTCGGCCGCGTCGACGTGCGCGAGCTGCGGGCGCGCGTCGGACTGGTGTCCGCCGCGCAGAAGGTCCCGCTGGACGCCACCGCCCACACCGTCGTCCTCACCGGGGCGACCGGCACGGTGCAGCCGCTGTGGCGGGAGTACGACACCGCGACCCGCGAGCGCGCCCACGTCCTCCTCGCCGAGCTGGGGTGCAAGGAGTTCGCCGACCGCCGCTTCGGCGACTGCTCGGGCGGCCAGCGCGCCCGGATCCTCATCTGCCGCGCCCTGATGGCCGACCCGGCCCTGCTCCTGCTCGACGAGCCGTTCAACGCCCTCGACCTGCCCTCCCGCGAGGACCTCGTGGACGCGCTGCGCGGGCTCGCGGCCGACCGGGCCGACCTCGCCACCGTCACGGTCACCCACCACCTGGAGGAGCTCCCGCCCAGCACCACACACGCCTACCTGCTCAAGGAAGGCCGCGAGCTGGCATCCGGCCCGGTCGACGCCGTCCTCACCCCGGACAATATGACCGTCTGCTTCGGACGCCCCATCCACGTGGCCCGTCACGACGGCCGGTGGTACGCACGCTCCGGCCACTGACCGCCGTCTCCTGTACCGCGTCGACCGGACCGTCAAGGTCGATCAAGGGATCCGCGTCACACCTGCTGGGGCGCCCACGGACGTCCCACGTACCGTCGTGGGTATGAGACCCGCTCCCCCCGCCCGTCGACTGCGTCTCGGCCTGCCCCGGCGGATGTTCTCGCAGGTGCTGCTGATGCAGGTGGCGATCGCCGCGGGAGTCGCGATCCTCGCGACCGGGCTCTTCCTGGCCCCGCTGAGCAAGCAGCTCGACCAGGAGGCGATGCGCCGCGCGCTGGCCATCGCCGAGACCACCGCCCAGGATCCGCAGATCGCCGAGGGCGTCCTCACCTCCCCGCCGGACAGGACCGGACCCGTGCAGAGGGAGGCCGAACGCATACGCCGAGCCACCCACGCCGAGTACATCGTGGTCCTCAACCGGGACTGGGTGCGCTGGTCGCACCCCACGGCCTCGGAGATCGGCCGGCGCGTCTCCACCGACCCCACCGCCGCCCTCGCCGGCGAGGAGGTCATGGAGATCGACAGGGGCACCCTCGGGCGCTCGGCTCGCGGCAAGGTCCCGCTGTACGACGCCGGCCACCACGTCGTCGGCGCGGTCTCGGTCGGCATCGCCTACGACAGCGTCCGGGCACGGCTGCTCGCTGCCATCCCCGGACTGTTCGCGTACGCCGGCGGTGCGCTCGCCGTGGGCGCCCTGGCCGCCTGGCTGATCTCCCGCCGGGTCCAGCGGCAGACCCGGGACCTGGCGTTCTCCGACATCTCGGCGCTGCTCGCCGAACGCGAGGCCATGCTGCACGGCATCCGGGAGGGGGTCGTCGCCCTCGACCGCGGCGGCCGCATCCGTCTGCTCAACGACGAGGCGCGGCGGCTGCTGGGCATCGGCGACGAAGCGGTGGGGTGCGCCCCCGACGAGGCGCTCGGCGCGGGCCGTACCACGGACGTGCTGGCCGGCCGGGTGACCGGGACCGACCTGCTCACCGTGCGCGGCCACCGGGTACTGGTCGCCAACCGGATGCCCATCGACGACGGCGGCGCCGTCGCGACCCTGCGCGACCGCACCGAACTGGAACAGCTGGGACGTGAACTGGACTCCACCCGCGGGCTGATCGACGCCCTGCGCGCCCAGGACCACGAGCACGCCAACCGGATGCACACCCTGCTCGGACTGCTGGAACTGGAGATGTACGACGACGCCGTGGAGTTCGTCGGCGAGGTGGTCGGCGACCACCGGGCCACCGCCGAGCAGATCACCGAACGGATCCAGGACCCTCTGCTGGCCGCCCTGCTGGTCGGCAAGGCGACCGTGGCGGCCGAGCGCGGGGTCGTCCTGTCGGTGTCGGAACGCACCCGGATCCCCGACCGGCTGATCGATCCGCGGGGGCTGGTGACGATCGTGGGCAACCTCGTGGACAACGCCGTGGACGCGGTCGCAGGCACCCCGCACGCGCGCGTGGAGGCCGAGTTGCGCGCGGAGGGCCGTGCGGTCGTCCTCCGGGTGTGCGACACGGGTCCCGGTATCCCGGCGGCCCGGTGGGAGCTGGTCTTCACGGATGGGTGGTCCACCAAGAGGCCGCCCGCGCACGGCAAGCGGGGCATCGGGCTCTCCCTGGTGCGCCGGCTCGCCGAACGCCAGGGCGGCAGCGCGACCGTGGGCGCGGCGGCCGGGGGTGGCGCGGAGTTCACCGTCGTGCTGCCCGAGGCGCTGACCGGACCGGACCGCGATCCGACGGCGCGTGAGGATGCCCCCGGCACCACCACCGACGCAACCATCGTCACCCCAGTCATCCCCGTCACCGCCGAGACCGAGGAGGAGGCACGATGATCGAGGTTCTGGTCGTGGACGACGACGTGCGCGTCGCCCGCGTCAACGCCGCCTACGTGGAGAAGGTGCCCGGTTTCCACGTGGCCGGCGAGGCGCACAACGCCGCCGAGGCGCTGCACCGCGTCGACACCCTGCCGCGGCTGGACCTCGTCCTGCTCGATCACTACCTGCCCGACGGCACGGGCCTCACGGTCGTCCAGGAGATGCGCCGGCGCGGCCACCAGACGGACGTCATCATGGTGACCGCCGCGCGGGACGTGTCCACCGTCCAGGCGGCCATGCGGCACGGAGCGCTCCAGTACCTGGTGAAACCGTTCGCCTTCGCGGGACTGCGGGTCAAGCTGGAGGCGTACGCCGAGCTGCGGCGGACCCTGGACGGTGGCGGCGAGGCCGAACAGGCCCAGGTGGACCGCATTTTCGGTGCCCTGTCCGCCCCGTCGGAGCCCCGGCTGCCCAAGGGGCACTCCCCCACCACGGCCGAGCTGGTGCGCCAGGCGCTGATGAGCGCCGAGGAGCCGTTGTCCGCCCAGGAGATCGCCGAGCGGACGGGGGTGAGCCGGCAGACCGCCCAGCGGTACCTGAAGCTTCTGGAGCGCACCGGCCGCACCCGCCTGACCCTCAAGTACGGCGACGCCGGCCGGCCGGAACACCGGTACGCCTGGGTGACGCCGTAGCTCCGGGGCGCCGGGCGCGACGCGATCAGACGGCCCCGGCCCCGGTCAGCGAACGCACCTCCGTCTCCGCGTACTTGGCCTCGTCCGCCACCTCGTCCGAGGTGACCGTGCCCAGCCAGCCGGCGAGGAAGCCGAGCGGGATGGAGACGATGCCCGGGTTCTCCAGCGGGAAGTACTGGAAGTCGACGTCCGGGAACAGCGAACCCGGACTGCCGGACACCACCGGGGAGAGCAGCACGAGCCCGATCGCCGGGAACAGCCCGCCGTACACCGCCCACACCGCGCCCCGCGTGGTGAAGCCCCGCCAGAACAGCGAGTAGAGCAGCGCCGGCAGGTTCGCGGACGCGGCCACCGCGAAGGCGAGGCCCACCAGGAAGGCGACGTTGAGGTCGCGGGCCAGCAGACCGAGTCCGATCGCCACGACACCGACGGCGACCGCCGCCCACCGGGCCACCGTCACCTCGCTGCGCGGGGCCCTGCCGTGCGGCCTGCGCAGCGAGGCGTACAGGTCGTGGGCGACCGAGGCCGAGGACGCGAGCGTGATGCCGGCGACCACGGCGAGGATGGTGGCGAAGGCGACGGCGGCCACGATCGCGAGCAGGACCGTCCCGCCGGTGGAACCCGCTCCACCGCCCAGGTCGAGGGCGAGGAGGGGCACCGCCGTGTTCCCCGCCGCGTTCGACCCGCGCACGGCCTGCGGCCCCACCACCGCCGCCGCTCCGAACCCGAGGACGATCGTCATCAGGTAGAAGCTGCCGATCAGGCCGATGGACCACACGACGGAGCGACGTGCTGCCCGCGCGGTCGGCACGGTGTAGAAGCGGGACAGGATGTGGGGCAGTCCGGCCGTGCCCAGCACCAGCGCGATACCCAGGCTGATGAAGTCGAGACGGGCGGTCCAGTCCCCGCCGTACTTCAGCCCCGGGGCCAGGAACGCCTTGCCGTGTCCGCTGCGCTGCGCGGCCGTGAGCAGCAACTGGTCGACGTCCCCGTGGAAGCGTACGAGCACGAGCACGGTCAACGTGACCGTCCCGCCGAGCAGCAGCACCGCCTTGACGATCTGGATCCAGGTGGTGGCCCGCATCCCTCCCAACGACACGTAGACGACCATGAGCGCACCCACGCCGATGACCGTCCAGGCCTGGGCCGCGGCGCTGGTCCGCCCCAGCAGCAGCGCCACCAGACTGCCGGCACCCACCATCTGTGCCACCAGGTAGAGAACGGACACCGTGACCGACGACGTGCCCGCGGCGATCCTGACCGGACGTTCACTCATCCGCGCGGCCACCACGTCGGCCAGGGTGAACCGCCCGCAGTTACGCACAAGTTCGGCCACGAGGAGCAGCACGACCAGCCAGGCCACGAGGAACCCCACCCCGTACAGCAGCCCGTCGTACCCGTACAGCGCGATCAGTCCGCTGATCCCGAGGAAGGAGGCCGCCGACATGTAGTCGCCGGCGATGGCGAACCCGTTCTCCATCGGGGAGAACAGCCGCCCGCCGACGTAGAACTCCTCCGCCGACCCGTGCCGCTTGCGGCTCACCCAGGTCGTGATGCCGAGGGTGACGGCCACGAAGCCGCTGAACAGCAGCAGTGCCAGAGTCTGGTGGCCACCGGTCACAGCGCACCCCTCCGCACTCCGCGCGTCAGCTCCTGGGTGTCCCAACGCAGCTCCAGCGCCGCCCGGTCCCGTCGCACCCGCGCGTGCCAGGAGTAGGCCCAGGTCAGCAGGAACGTGGTGAGGAACTGTCCGAGCCCTGCCAGCATGCCCACGTTCACCGCCCCCGCCACGGGCCGGCCCATGAGCCCGGGAGCGGTCGTCGCGGCGATCACGTACGCCACGTACCAGGCGAGGAAGGCGGTGACCCCCGGCACCACGAACCGTCGGTACCTGCCCCGCACCTCCCGGAACGCCTCACTGCGCTGGACCTCGACGTACACGTCCCGCGCACGCACCGCCGCCGCGTCCGGCTCCCGGCGAGCGGGCGGTACGGACGGCGCCGGCCCGCCGGTCCCGTCCGGTTCACCCCAGCCCGGGGCCGATGTGTCGAACCAGGGGTCCGCGTACGTCACGTCACGGGCGGGTGAGCCGTGGTCCTGCTGGTTCCCGGCCGGAGTGTCGGGACCGTCCCCGACTCCGTGGGGACGACCTTTACTTGACTGCATGCCCAAGCATGGACAGACCGGGAGCATCCGCGACTCTTCTTCCCCGGCTTCTTCACCCCATCAAGTGATTCCTCCGATGTGCGGGCGCACCAGTCCCTTGCCGTAGGCGTACCGCACGGCCTGCGCCCGGTCCTTGAGACCCGTCTTGGCGAACAGATTGTTGATGTGCGTCTTCACGGTCGCGGTCGACACATGGAGCCGACGGGCGATCTCCTGATTGCTGAGGCCCTCGGCGATCAGCACCAGGACCTCGCTCTCACGCGCGGTCAGCCCGTCCGGCGTCCCGGCCGGTACCGGCGCGGGCGCGGGCTCCGGCTGCGAGAGCCGCTCCAGCAGTCTTCGCTGGATACTCGGCGACAGTCCCGCGTCCCCCGACAGCACGCTGCGTACGGCTCGGACGATCTCCTCTCCGCCGGCGTCCTTGGTCAGGTACCCGCGGGCACCGGCCCGGAGGGCGGGGAACAAGGTCTCGTCGTCCGCGTACGTGGTGAGCACCACCACCTGGGTGCCGGGGTAGCGCGCTCGGATCCGCCGGGTGGCCTCGACGCCGTCGCAACGCGGCATCCTGAGGTCCATCAGGACGACGTCGGGGGCGAGCTCCCCGACGAGCCGCACCGCTTCCTCACCGTCCCCCGCGGCACCGACGACCTCGACACCGGGCAGCAGCCCGAGCAGCATCACGATGCCCTCCCGGACCACGGTCTGGTCATCGACGACCACCACCCGTGCCGACTCCCCCGGCTGCTCCGTCCCCGTCATACGGGCACCTTCAGCGTCACCGTGAATCCCTCCTCGTGCGGTCCCGCGTCCAGCGAACCGCCCAGCAGCTCGGCACGCTCACGCATGCCCAGCAGACCGTATCCACCTCCGGCCCCGCCGAGTTCGCCCGGCCGTCCGCCCGAGTCCCGCACGTGGAGCGCCACTTCGTGCTCCCGGTAGTCGAGCCGCACCCGGACCCTGGCGCCGTGGGCGTGCTTGCGGACGTTCGTCAGCGCCTCCTGCGCGACCCGCCGTACCGCCTGGGACGCCTCGGCCGGCAGCGGTCTGCGCTCGCCCGTGACGGTGACCTCGGCACCGTCGGCCGCGCTGACGAGTTCGCTGAGGAAGTCCTCCAGCGGGGTCAGCTCGCCCCGCAGCGCGCAGAGCGCCTGCCGGGTCTCGGACAGGCCGTCGCGGGCCATTCCCCGGGCGGCCACCACCCGCTCCAGGATCCGCTCGCGCTCAGCGCCGCTCTCGATCAGCAGCCGTGCCGCCTCCAGGTGCACGAGTTGGGCCGAGAGGCTGTGGGCCAGCACGTCGTGGATCTCCCGCGCGATACGGGCCCGCTCGGCCAGGGCCGCCGACTCGGCCTCGGCATCGCGTGCCGCCCGCTCCTGGGCGAGCAACCTCTGCGCGCTGCCTCTCGCTTCCGCGTCCAGCCGCAGCACGTATCCGGCCAGGGCCATGCCCGCCACGGTGGCGGCCGTGGTCAGCCAGACGTCGTCGTTGAACGCGGCGTACGAGGCGAGTGCCACGGAGGTCGCCGGGATGGCCGCGGCGAGCGGCAGCCGCTCCAGCGCCACGACTGCGCAGCCGCACCAGATGACGAGGGCGGGTACGCCGAACCCGTCGGCCTCCGCGGCGACCGCGATGCCCAGGAGCACGGCCATGAGCACGAGGGACGGCGCCAGCCGGTGCTCGTACGTGGTCGTGAAGAAGGCCCAGGAGAGGAGGGCGGCGAGAATGATCGCTCCCGCCGCCGCGCCTGCCTCCCAGACACCGACGTGCTTCTGGCTGAACGCGCCCCACAGGAGCATCGACAGCAGGAGCAGTCTGACAGCCCAGGTCAGGAGCCGACGGGGCACGGTGGTGCTCGCGCGGCCGAGTGCTTCGCGCGACGGCCAGCGGGTCCAGGCGTTGTCCGTCACACTCCCTCCTTCCACGCCGAACGCGTCCCGTCACCGTACGCCGGGGCCCAACGGCCGGCGGAGCGGACCGACCGGGCCCGCCACGAGAGGACCCCGGCGCGGACCAGCAGGGTGCCGGCCAGACCGAGCATCAGGGCGGAGCTGTCCTGGTGCACGCCGATCGCGGAGCCGAGGACGAACAGTCCCACGCGCAGAGCCACCCCGACGGCCCATACGGCGCCGCTCGCCTTCGTGCTCCTCGTCCAGACGACGCCGTCCGGAGCCGTCCAGACGCGAGTGGTCCAGCCCCAGCCGGCGCCGGTCGCCAGACCTATGAGCAGTTCCACCGCGAGCAGGGCGGCGGACTCCACACGGTGATGGGTGTCCAGGAGCCCGGGCTCACGCAGGGCGACAACGGCCAGGATCACGGGCAGCAGCCACCAGCGCCGGTCCGTGTCGATGGGCTGGGCACGGAACTGCCGCGCGATCACTATGCCGGCGACGGCCACGATCACCAGTGCGTTGACGAGCCCGGACATCGGGGCCTCCTTGACCGAGAAGGTGTGACGGGAGCGAGCGCTGCCGACGCCTTCGAAGTTACGGAAAGGAGCACGTCACGGGATCGGAGCCGGGGTGGACCGCGGGTGGAACCTCTCGGCGGCCCGCCTCCACCCACGGGTGGAGAAGGCGTCCGGGTCGACGGGATCGGGATCGACAGGACCGACGGGATCGACGGCTCAGGACGGACGGCCGGGACGGTGATCGAGGACGACTCGGGGCGACTGGCCCGGGACACTGAGCCAGGTGTCCGAAGTGGCCGGGCCGGGCTCAGGTGGCGAGGCGGTCGACTGCCACAGCCACGCACCGGAAGTGGGAGTGGCAGTGGTAGCCACCCCGCCGTCTGCTCCACCCGTCACTTCGAGACCGGCACCTGCCCGGCCGTCGCTCCGCGGGCAGACGGCCAGGGGGCGGCTCGGAGCTGAGGTCTGCGAAGGCGACCCCCGTCATGACATGCGGCGGCCCGGGCCCGCGGACTACCGCGGGCCCGGGCCCAGCGCAGCGGTCACGCGTCGATACGGGACCGGTCGAGCGTGGCGGCCGAACTGGAGATGAACTCCTTGCGCGGTGCCACGTCATTGCCCATCAGCAGGTCGAAGACCTGTTCGGCGGCCTCCAGGTCGGCCAGGTTGATGCGGCGCAGGGTCCGGTGACGCGGGTCCATCGTGGTCTCGGCCAGCTGGTCGGCGTCCATCTCGCCCAGACCCTTGTAGCGCTGGATGGTGTCCTTGTACCGGGTCCCCTTGCGCTGGAACTCCATGAGCGTGTCCCGCAGCTCGCGGTCGGAGTAGGTGTAGACGTACTTGTCCTGCCCCTTCTTCGGCTGGATCAGCTCGATGCGGTGCAGCGGCGGCACCGCGGCGAAGACCCGGCCCGCCTCGACCATGGGCCGCATGTAGCGCTGGAACAGCGTGAGCAACAGACAGCGGATGTGGGAACCGTCCACGTCGGCGTCGGTCATCATGATGATCTTGCCGTAGCGAGCCTGGTCGATGTCGAAGGTGCGGCCCGAGCCCGCTCCTATGACCTGGATGATCGCGCCGCACTCGGCGTTCTTGAGCATGTCGGTCACGGACGAGCGCTGCACGTTGAGGATCTTGCCTCGGATCGGCAGCAGCGCCTGGAACTCGGAGTTCCGCGCCAGCTTGGCCGTGCCGAGCGCGGAGTCGCCCTCCACGATGAACAGCTCGCTGCGGTCGACGGCGTCGCTGCGGCAGTCGGCGAGCTTGGCCGGCAGGGACGAGGACTCCAGGGCGGTCTTCCGACGCTGGGCGTCCTTGTGCTGGCGTGCCGCGACACGGGTGCGGGCGGCGGCCACCACCTTCTCCATGACCACCCGGGCCTGTGCGGCGGCGTCCCGCTTGGTGGAGGTCAGGAACGCCTTCAGTTCCTTGGAGATCACGTTGAAGACGATGCGGCGGGCCGCCGAGGTGCCCAGCACCTCCTTGGTCTGGCCCTCGAACTGCGGCTCGGCCAGCCGCACGGTGACGACCGCGGTCAGGCCCTCCAGCGCGTCGTCCTTGACGATGTCGTCCTCCGCCACGCGCAGCAGCTTCTTGGCGCGCAGCATCTCGTTCATCGTCTTGGCGATGGCCTGTTCGAAACCGGCCACATGGGTGCCGCCCTTGGGGGTGGCGATGATGTTGACGAAGGAGCGCAGGGTGGTGTCGTAGCCCGTGCCCCAGCGCAGCGCCACGTCGACACCGAGTTCGCGCGTGACCTCGGTGGGGGTCATCTGGCCGTGCTCGTCCAGGACCGGGACCGTCTCCTTGAAGCTGCCCTGACCCGAGAAGCGGAGGATGTCGCAGACCGGCTTGTCACGCGCGAGGTATTCGCAGAACTCGCTGATGCCGCCATCGAAGCGGAAGGACTCCTCACCCTTGCTGCCGCCCTCGCCCAGGCCGAACTCGTCGCGGACGACGATGGTCAGGCCGGGGACCAGGAACGCGGTCTGCCGGGCGCGCTGGTGGAGGTTCTCCAGGGAGAGCTTCGCGTCCTTCAGGAAGATCTGCCGGTCGGCCCAGTAACGCACGCGCGTGCCGCTGCGGGTCTTGGGGATCTTCTTCGTCTTGCGCAGGCCGCTCTTGGCCTCGAACTTCGCCTCGGCGCCGGCGGAGGCGAAGGCACCGGGCACACCGCGCCGGAAGCTGATGCCATGGGTGTGCCCGCCGCGGTCGACCTCCACGTCGAGCCGGGCGGAGAGGGCGTTGACCACGGAGGCGCCGACGCCGTGGAGGCCACCGGAGGCGGCGTAGGAGCCGCCGCCGAACTTGCCGCCCGCGTGGAGCTTGGTCATGACGACCTCGACGCCGGACAGGCCGGTCTTCGGCTCCACGTCCACGGGGATGCCGCGGCCGTTGTCCCGCACCTCCACCGAGCCGTCGTCGTGGAGGATCACCTCGATGTGGTCGCAGTAGCCACCCAGGGCCTCGTCCACGGAGTTGTCGATGATCTCCCAGAGGCAGTGCATCAGGCCGCGGCTGTCGGTCGAGCCGATGTACATGCCCGGTCGTTTGCGCACGGCTTCGAGGCCCTCGAGGACGAGCAGGTGCCGCGCGGTGTAGTTGGAACCGTCCCGGTCTGCTCCTGCCAGCAGCGCTGTGGACGGCACGGACGTATCGGCGGTCACGCGGTTCGCTCCTCGCTGAATTTCAGATGGCCCCCTTTTGGGTAAGGGGGCGGCTTCGGTCGCCGCTCAGAGGGTACCGAGGCCTGGTAGAGCCGGTGTAACGCCACCCTCGTCGGGAACTCAGACTAGACCAGACTCGTATGAGTGTTCGATCCCTCGATGGAGTGAAGTACACATCACGTTCCCTTGGAGGCATGAACCATTTAGGCTCCGGGCACGTCCTCATGAACAACCGGCAACCCGGCCGGGAGGACCGAGACCGCAAGACAGCGCGAACCCGTACGCACCCAGAGACGCACTACGGCACATTCGCCGCCAACCGGCAGCAGACAGCCGCCCCGGAAAACTTTTTTCGAGGAAAAGCCACGAGCGGGAACGTTTTGGGGCTGGTTGGATGTTGACCCTGGTACGACAGCTCGTCGAGCTAGAGAAGAGGCGACGTGACTACTGTTCTGACCCCCGCGAGCCCGCTGACGGCCGCCGATCGCTGCGACCGCTGCGGCGCCCAGGCATACCTGCGCGTCGTCCTGCTGAGCGGCGGAGAACTGCTCTTCTGCGCCCACCACGGTCGCAAGTTCGAGCCGGAACTCAAGAAGATCGCCGCTGAGATACAGGACGAGACGGAGCGGCTGACGTCCGTCCCGGACAACGGTTCCGAAGAAGAGCGCTGAATCTCGCACACACGACGAGCCAGCCCCGGCACAGGCCGGTGAACGGGCGGCCGCTCCTCATGAGGAGCGGCCGCCCGTGCTCATGCTTCCCCGCCGACGCTCACGAGGGCCGGTAGGGGCCTTCCGCGGCCGCTGTGGCGTGCTGGAGCGCCCGCACGACCTCCGAGACCCGCGTGTAGACACCGGGCCTCCCTGGCCGCCCACAGCCGCTTCCCCACGACACCAGGCCGATCAGCCGCCCTGCGGCCACCAGCGGCCCGCCGCTGTCCCCCTGGCAGCCGTCCGGACCACCCGCGATCTCGCCGGCGCACAGCATGCCGGCGGCCCGGTAGGTGCCCTCGGGGCCACCCGGGTAGGCCCGCGCGCACGAGTCGTCGGGGAGTACGTGCACGCGTGCGGCGCGCAGCCGGCGCGGGTAGTCCCCACCTCCGGTCCTGTCGCCCCAGCCGGACACGAAGGCCTCGGTGCCCGGCGTGTAGGCCGGGTCGCCGGGACCGGCCATGGCGATGACCGCGCTCTGCGGCAGCTCCTCGGTGAGGGTGACCAGAGCGAAGTCGCCGGAGTTGGTGGTGGCCTCGTACGCGGGATTGACCTGGACGTCCCGTACGGCGATCTCCTCGCCCTCGTCCGACAGCAGGTCCGTGCGGCCCGCGATGACCCGGAGGTCGCGCACCCGGTCCGGCGGCGCCCCGAGGGCCTCCTCGCCCATGCAGTGGGCCGCGGTGAGCACGACGGTCCGGGCCACGGCCACACCGCCGCAGAACTGCCCCGCCCGCGTACCTCCGAACCGGTCACGGCTGGCCAGGGCCACCGTCCACGGAGCCTGGGAGACGTCTATCGGGAAGCCTCCGACCACCACGCCGCCGGCCACCGCAGGGACGGCGCTCACCAGGGGTATGCCGGTCATGGCGGCCGCCACGGCGAGCGGCCGGATCAGTGCCCGGGCAAGGGAACGGCGCATACAGGCTCCTCACTCTGGGATACTGCTGGGACACCCAGAGTCAGCCATCTGCCCGCGGCGCGCAGCACGAAGGCCCGGCCTCCGCGAGGAGCGCCGGGCCTTCGCCGTCGTACGACCGGGACCTAGTCGAGGTAGTCGCGCAGCACCTGGGAACGGGACGGGTGGCGCAGCTTCGACATGGTCTTGGACTCGATCTGGCGGATGCGCTCACGCGTCACGCCGTACACCTTGCCGATCTCGTCGAGGGTCTTGGGCTGACCGTCGGTGAGACCGAAACGCATGGAGACGACGCCGGCCTCGCGCTCGGACAGGGTGTCGAGGACGGAGTGCAGCTGCTCCTGGAGGAGCGTGAAGCTGACCGCGTCGGCCGGGACGACGGCCTCGGAGTCCTCGATGAGGTCACCGAACTCGCTGTCGCCGTCCTCGCCGAGCGGGGTGTGCAGCGAGATGGGCTCGCGGCCGTACTTCTGGACCTCGATGACCTTCTCGGGGGTCATGTCGAGTTCCTTGGCCAGCTCCTCCGGGGTGGGCTCGCGGCCCAGGTCCTGGAGCATCTGGCGCTGCACGCGCGCGAGCTTGTTGATGACCTCGACCATGTGCACCGGGATACGGATGGTGCGGGCCTGGTCGGCCATGGCGCGGGTGATCGCCTGACGGATCCACCAGGTGGC
This sequence comes from Streptomyces sp. NPDC100445, assembly GCF_044759735.1. NCBI lineage: Bacteria > Bacillati > Actinomycetota > Actinomycetes > Kitasatosporales > Streptomycetaceae > Streptomyces > Streptomyces sp. NPDC100445. The sequence continues at coordinate 258,103 of NZ_JBIVZV010000009.1, forward strand.
GTACGTGGAGAACTTGTAGCCCTTGGTGTAGTCGAACTTCTCGACGGCGCGGATCAGACCGAGGTTGCCCTCCTGGATCAGGTCCAGGAAGAGCATGCCGCGGCCGGTGTAGCGCTTGGCGAGGGAGACCACCAGACGGAGGTTGGCCTCCAGCAGGTGGTTCTTGGCTCGGCGGCCGTCCTCGGCGATGATCTCCAGCTCGCGCTTGAGCTTGGGGGCGAGCTTGTCGGCGTTGGCCAGCTTGTCCTCGGCGAACAGGCCCGCTTCGATGCGCTTGGCCAGCTCGACCTCCTGCTCGGCGTTGAGCAGGGGCACCTTGCCGATCTGCTTCAGGTAGTCCTTGACGGGGTCGGCCGTGGCGCCGGCCGCGGCGACCTGCTGCGCGGGCGCGTCGTCCTCGTCCTCGTCGGACAGGACGAAGCCGGCGCTCTCGGTGCCCTCGGGCTCGTCGGCGACCTTGGTGTCCTCGAGAACCTCTTCCTCGAGGATCTCGACGTCGTCCTTCTTGGCCGTCGTCTTCTTCGCGGCCGTCTTCTTCGCGACGGCCTTCTTGGCGACCGTCTTCTTCGCGGCCACCTTCTTGGCGGCGGCCTTCTTGGCGGGTGCGGCTTCCTCGGGGGAGTCGGCCTCCGCCGGAGCGGCGGGCACCGCGGGGGCCGGCGCGCTGGCGGTGGCCTTCCTCGTGGTCACCGCCTTCGCCGCGACCGTCTTGGTGGCGGTGCGCTTGGCCGGACTCTTCGCTGCGACGCTCTTGCGGGTGCGCTTGGGCTCTGCGGCACTGACCATCAGCGTCACACCCTCTTCCTCAAGGATCTGGTTGAGGCTGCGCAGTACGTTCTTCCACTGAGTGGCCGGAATCTGGTCAGCTTCGAAGGCCCGACGCACATCGTCGCCGGCGATCTGCCCCTCAGCCTTTCCCCGCTCAATGAGCGCCATGACAGAGACGGACTCGGCGATCTCCGGCGGGAGCGTACGGGATGTGCTGGCCGACACGAACAACCTCTCGGAACGTTGGAAAACGGCTTCCGGCGCCGTCCACTACGGACAGCAGCCGACCACCGGCCTGGGGATCGGCCGACGGCGCGGGCGGGGGCCGGGAAGATGCACAGCGCCTGCTCTGGCGTCCGTATTCCCTCCGCGGCTGTCACCTCTTAGGTCATCGCGCTGTCTCCGCGAGCGTTACGCCCAATCTGCGTGGCCCGAGTCACACCCCGTAAGCAGTCAAAAACGGTCAGACGTGTTCACAAGTGATAGTGGGTGATGTAACGCAAGCACGCACACCCGTGCCGCCACGGTTCGCGCCCCGCGGGTGGCGCCCCCCGGGCCCGGCCGCTCCCCCGGGCCCGCCGGGTGCCTGGGGGCCCGGAGAGTCCGGCGGCGGCCGGCACCCGGGCGCGGCGCCGTCGCGAGCGCCCCCGGCAGGCCGCGCACCGGAGACCGCACCACGCCCGTCGCGGGGTCAGTGCTCGCGCGGGGCGGGAACCACGCGCTCCACCTCCGGGTGGATGATGAGCAACTGACGCATGGCCGACTCGGCCGCCGTGCCGTCCCCGGTGCCGAGGGCGTCGACGATCCGCGCGTGCTGCGCGAGCGACGCCTCGTTCGGTCGGTCACAGGCGGTGACCGGGCCACCGGACACCTGGAGGGCCGCCGAGACGATGCCGGAGAGGTGCTCCAGCATGCGGTTGCCCGCGATCTGGATGAGCATCCCGTGGAACTCGGTGTCGGCGCGGGCGTACGTGAGCGCGTCGCCCTGAGCCATGGCATGGCTCATGATCTCGACCATGTCGCACAGGCGCTGCTGCACCTCCTCGCGGCCGTGCCCGGCGGCGAGGCGGGCGGCGAGCGGCTCGATCGTCCAGCGCAGCTCGTTCAGCTCCCGGCGCTGGTCGTCGCGCTGCGGCCCGAAGGCACGCCACTCGATGATGTCCGGGTCGAGGAGGTTCCAGTCGCTGACGGGACGTACGCGCGTGCCGACGTTCGGGCGGGCGCTGACCAGGCCCTTGGCCTCGAGAACGCGGAGGGACTCGCGGACGACGGTGCGGGAGACCTCGAACCGCTGCCCGATCTCCTCGGGTACCAGCGGTCGGTCCGCGCCCAGGTCGCCGGAGACGATCATCTGGCCCAGCTGCTGGACCAGCTGGCCGTGCAGCCCGCGTCCGCGGCTGCCCCCGGCCCGCCGGCCGACACGGCCCAGCTCGGGATCCCCGCCGTCCCAGGTGGGCACGCCGACACGGTCGCCCATCGGGGCGTCGGCGTAGGGGTAGCGGTCGAATCCGCCCGGGCCGGCCAGACCGGAGTCTGTGGAGCGGGCGGCGGTCATCATGGTGTGCGCAAGGGTACTCACGAGTCCTTTGTCGGCGCTCCCTTCAACTCCCTTGAGGTCTTTGGTGAAAAGCACACGAAAGGGTGATCGCTCACCCCGTCGCAATTGACGCCTTATCGGAAAGAAATGGGCTTTCTGCGGGGAGTTGTGGGCACAGTGGGTCCAGAAGCATACGAGCGGCCGTCACCGGAACCTGGTCCGCAGCGTGGTGAACACGTACGCGCACAGCAGCGCCGTGAGGGACAACGCCATTGCGCCACCCACGGGTTGGGCGACGACACGCGCGGCCGCGAGCAGGTACCGCTCCCCGCCGAAGGGCCACTGCAACAGGAAGACCTGCCGCATCCGCAGCGGGAAGCCCTCCGCCATCCCGACCACGGGGTTCCGCAGCACCGCGTGCACGGCGGGCACGACGAGAACCGGTACGGCGAGTACGGCCGCCAGGCCGGCCGACGCCGACCGGAACACACCGGCCGCGAGCACACCCGCCCACGCGCAGGCGGTGACCAGACCGAACCAACTCGCGGTCAGCGAAAGCCAGTCCGCGGGAACTCTCGTCAGTTCCCGTCCGTAGACGAGGTAGAGCACCTCGGCGTCGCACCCCATGGTGAGGAAGGCGAGCAGCGCCGCGGTGGCGCCGGAGACGAGCAGTTTCGCGGTCAGCAGGCCCAGCCGCCGGGGCACGGTGCCGCGGTCCGCGGCCAGGACGGGGTGGCGGAACTCGTCCCCGAAGGCCAGCGCGCCGAGCAGTCCGGCCGCGAGCGCCGCGGGTGGCAGCGGCAGCTGCCGCGGCCATGCGGCGAACAGTCGTGCCTGCGGGGTGTGACCGAGCCGCGCCAGGAGTACGGCGGTGAGGGCGGAGACCACGAGTGCGACACCGCAGGTGAGGAAACCGGTGCCGATTCCGGTGGCGCGCCGGACCTCGTAGCGGAGCGGGCGCAGGGGGCTCGGGGCGGGGCGGACGGAGATGGGGGGCGGAAGCGGGGACAGGGCGGTGAGCGCGAGGGCTGCGTCGGGACGGGCGGTAGCACCGCTCTGGGGTTGCCGGGCCCCGGGCAGCCGGGTGCGGGCGCCGGTGGCACCGTCCGAGGTCGCGCCCGTGGTGGCGGGCTGGGGTTCGGAGGCCGTCGCCACCCCGCCGGCACCTGGCTCGGTCTCGGCGACCTGATCGGCGGATCGGCCCCCGGCGGTTCGGACGCGAACCTCGCCGGCCACCTTCTCGTCATCGGGAGCGGCGACATCGGGGGACGCGTCGTCGGACGGTGAGGACACGGTGGCCGCTGACACGCTGGGCACCGTCGCGCCCGGACGCGACTCCGGAGGTTCCGGCACGGGTCGGCGGCCCAGCGCCTCGCCGGTCACGGACGGCTCCGCGACGGTGTCGTGCGCCCGCTCCGGCACTGCGGAACCAGGTGACCTGCGTGCCTCGTCGGAGCTGCGGAGGCCGGCCACGGCCCGCTCGGTTCCGGACGTCGACGTGTCGTCCGCGGTGTACTCCCACCGACCTGACAACTGGCCGGAGGGTGCCGCTTCCCGGTCGCCCGACGGGAGCGCCGGCGCCAGGGAGGGCTGCGCCGACGCGGACCGGCCGGGACGGGACTCGGCCGTTCCCGGCTCGATGACCGCGGTGCGCGAGCCAGGACAGGACTCGGCCGTTCCCGGCTCGATCACCGCGGTGCGCGGCTCCGCCGCCGGCTCCGTGGAGCACGGTTCGGTGGCCGAAGTGTCGGAGAGGATCGTGTCCGGCCGCGCGGCGGACGCCGGCCCGGTGGACGACCCGTCCCCCATGGAACTCGGGTCTTCCTGCGAAGCGACGGAGCCGACCAGGGCGGCACGCCGTGCCGGAGATCCGGGCTCCCCCACCCTTCGTTCTACTGGGGGGTGCTCCCCTTCGCCATGGCCCCACTCCGGTCGAGACGCGCCATGCTCCGCCAGCGTTGTCCGTGCGGCCTGCCCGGACATGTCGGACGGCGCGTCGTCGTGACTCCCGGCACCCGCGCCGGGCCCCATGTCGCCTACCTCGTCCGCGAGTTGGTGTACGAGGATGCCGTTACGGAACGCGATCTCACCGACGTCGGCGGTCGTACTGCCGTACACCGAGATGCGGTTGCCGTCCTCGCGTACGACTTCTACGGAGCGGCGCGTGGTACGCGCCTCTTTGGAGAGGAGCGCCGCCAGGCGTGCGGCGTGGGGGCTGCGGACGGCTACACGCGGGCGCAGCCGGGTGCGGGCGAACTCCCTCGCCTCCTGGTCGGCGACGAGTCTGCCGCCCTCCAGGGTGACGACCCGGTCGGCGGTGCGCGCGGCCTCTTTCGGTTCGGCCGTGGTGAAGAGCACCGTGCCGCCCTGGGCGGCGTGGGCCCGCAGCATGCCATGCAGCCACTCGGCCTCGCGGCTGGAGAGGCCGTCGGTCGGCTCGTCCAGTACGAGCGTGTGCGGGTCCGGCAGCAGGGCGCAGGCCAGGCCGAGCCGTCGGTCCATGCCCCGGGACAGTGTGCCGAGGCGCTCCTCGCGGAGGCTGACGAGGCCGACCACTTCGAGGACCTCGTCCGCGCGCCGCGCCGGAACTCCCGCCGCCGCGCACAGCATGCGCAGATGCCCGCGCACCGAGCGGGCCGGATGACCCGGCACGTCTCCCAGAAGTACGCCTACCTCCCGCGACGGATGCGCGATCCGGTGCAGGGGGCGTCCCCTGAAGTAGGTGATGCCGCGCCCGTGTTGGAGTTCGAGCATGAGTTTCAGCGCCGTGGTCTTGCCCGCACCGGCGCCGCCGAGGAGCGCGGTGACATGCCCGGCGCGCGCCTCGAAGGAAAGGTCGTCGAGGGCGGGCGGGAGCGCCTTGCGGGAGTCGCTGGTCAGTCCGAAGGCCTGGATCACCTACAGCAAGATAGCGCGAGATGTCCGTTTTTTGGGTATAAGGCGCTGTGCGGCAAGCTGTCGTGTGGCCTGACCCCCGAATGCCCGCCGTTCGACGCAGCCACGTCGCTGCCAGGGCGGCGGCCGCGCCGGTCGCCCGACGGCCCGCCGCCCCCGCCGCTCACACTTCCGGGCGCAGCATGGGCGGGTTGAGCAGGGTGGCGCCCCCGGCCCGGAAGAGCTGGGCGGGCCGGCCGCCCTGGCGGGTGGTGGTGCCTCCCGTGGGGACGAGGAAGCCGGGGGTGCCGGTGACCTTGCGGTGGAAGTTGCGCGGATCGAGCGCCACGCCCCATACCGCCTCGTACACCCGGCGCAGCTCCCCCACGGTGAACTCGGGCGGGCAGAAGGCGGTGGCCAGTGACGAGTATTCGATCTTGGACCGGGCCCGTTCCACGCCGTCGGCGAGGATCTGTGCGTGATCGAAGGCGAGTGGCGCCACGGACTCGCCCTCGCGGCCGTAGCCCCCTTGCTGGAGGAGTTCCTCGACGGGCGCCCAGCGCGCGTTGCTCGCGTCGCCTCCGGCGCGCGGTGCGGGCAGGTCGGGCGCCAGCGCCAGATGCGCCACGCTGACCACGCGCATGCGCGGGTCCCGCTTCGGATCGCCGTAGGTGGCGAGCTGCTCGAGATGGGCGCCGTGGTCCTGGACCGGGACCGCGGGGTCATGGGCACGCAGCCCGGTCTCCTCGGCCAGTTCACGCGCCGCCGCCTGGGAGAGGTCCTCGTCGGCCCGTACGAAGCCCCCCGGCAGTGCCCAGCGCCCCTGGAAGGGCGACTCGCCCCTGCGTACCGCCAGCGCGCACAGGGCGTGGCGGCGCACGGTCAGCACGACCAGATCCACGGTGACGGCGAAAGGCGGAAAGGCTGACGGGTCGTAGGGCATGCCGCGATCATAGTCGTCTTCCTGACGATAAACACTCCCTTCGTCAACCGCACCGGCGATGGTTCCGCAGTCCTCCGGTGCGGTACCGGGTCGCTCCCGGACGGGCGGCCGGCCGCGTCACCGCTGGTGCGCCCCGGCTCCCGGGGGGGTCAGGACCGCAATTGAAGTCCCTCCGCCGCCTCCTCCACCATGGCGAGTCCCAGCCGGCTGATCCGCACGGCGAAGGGTGCGCCCGCCACGCGCAGCCCGGCGAGACCGAGTTCACCGAGCGGCGCGCTGGGGACCGGACGCAGAGTGACCGTCCCGGCCGGCACGTCGGGGCGGATACCCGCCAGAGCGGTGAGGACATGGATCACGGCGGCCGCCGCGGTGGCCGCCGGCCGGCAGGCCGCGGGATGCGGGAGGGGTGCGCTGCCGGCAGACCGCTGTTCACCGGCGAACATCTCGGGCAGCCGGTGGCCGAAGTGTTCCGCCGCTCCCAGCAGTCCTCTCAGCAGGCCGCTCGCTTCCTTCTCGTAGCCGGCCGCGGCCAGGCCCGCGACGGCGAGTGCCGTCTCCTGGACCCGCACGGCTCCGGCCCGGTGGCCGAACGGGTTGTGTCCCGCCTCGCTGACGCCGAGCCCCCGCAGCCCCCAGCCGGCGTCCATCGCGGGGGTGCTGAGCAACCGGGCGAGGTGACCGGTGCGCGCCTTGTCCAACAGGCCCGGAGCCAGCCGGCCGGCACCGAGCAGGCCGGTGTCGAGAAGGTGGACCGTGGTGGCGGCCAGGTGGGGAACGCGCCGCCCGTCGGGCATGAGGGCCGCGGCGGGGCGCCCGCCGCCACGGTCCTCGATCCAGAAGTCGGCCGGGAAGGCAGCGCTCAGCCGCTGGGCCCACTGGCGCAACTCCGTGGCGCCAGGTCTGTCGAAGGCGTCGAGGAGGTCGGCGCCGAGCAGCGCCGCGCGGTGCGCGTGGGCCTGGGTCTCGCAACGGACCGGGCCTCCCGGATACGGGTCGGGGAGGTAGGTACCGCCGCCGGTGCTGGTCCGCAGCCAGGTCAGACAGCGTTCCGCCGCGGGCAGCAGCTCCCTCGCCTCCTCCTCGGCAAGCCCCCAGCGGCGGGCCTCCGCGAGCAGGACGGGGAAGAGCAGGGTGGCCTCCGTTCCCGTGCAGCTCGGCGGAAGGTGCGCACCGGCGTCCCGTCGTGGGCCGGGGATCATGCCGGCCCGGAATGCCGGGCCGGTGAGCTGGGTGCGGGCCAGTGCGCGCAGTGTGCCCGCGGCGAGCCGAGTACCCAGGGGCAGGGCCATGCGGGCGGCGGCGAGCGCCTCGGCCGGGGCCATCCCGCAGCGCCAGGGAGCGCCCGCCGCGAGATAGGTGTCGCAGGGGTGTGCCGGATCACGTAGCAGCAGGGCGTGGAGGTCGGCGACCGCCGTGGCCAGCAGGGGGGCCACCCGGGGATCGTCGCCCGACGCCCGCGCGGCGGCGAGGGGGGCGGTCGCCGAGTGGCCCGCCGCCCGCAACGGCCCCGAGCCCTCGGGACGCACCCTCAGCTCCACGGCCGCCGCCCCACCCGACGGTAGTTCCACCTCCCAGCGCAGCAGTCCGGCCGAGGCCAGGACGTCCGAGGGGGGCGGATCGGCCGTGACGCAGGCGGTGGCGTCGGCCGTGGACCAGCGCAGGCCGGAGCCGTGCACGCCCGCTGTCAGTTCGGGGCCGGCGGCGCCGGAGGCGATGGCGACGAGTTCGGCCAGATCGGTGCCGAGGGCCACCTCGACGGGCAGCCGCAGTGGACGCGGGCCGGCATTGCGGAGTGTGATCCGTTCGGTCCCGTCGGCGTGACGTGTCCGTTCGACCACGACGTCCGGGTCGGGGCCGGCCACCGGGGAGACGCGCAGGGTGCCCACGAAGCGGGCGCTGTCGGCCCCGATCATCCTGGCCTGCACCGGCAGCGGTTCACGTCCCGCGACGCGGAGCCGGCACCGCGACAGCAGACGTCTGCCACCTCGGTAGAAACCGTCCAGCCCTCGGCCGGCCAGTTGGCCCCGCTCGCCGGAGATGGCGAGGCCGGGGAGGGCCACGCAGATGAGCGCGTCGTGCGTCGGCGGCAGTTCGGGCACCGGACGGTTGCCCGCGGCCGTGGCCGCGGTGAGCACCGTCACGGGACGTCGGGCCTCACCCGGGACGGGCGACGGCCGGTTGCGGAGGAGGGGCGGGGAGCCGACTGAAGGGGCTCGGGCCGCCGGCGACGAATGGTGCGGGGGCTCCGGTACGGCGGGGTCATCGCCCCGTGTGGGGACCGGGCCGCACGGGCCCCCGGGTGGACCTTCACCGGCGGCGGAGGGCGGAGATGGCGGCGACGGCTGCTGGTGCATGCGGTGGCTTCTTCTGCGCTCGGTGGGCCTCGGACACGATGGGTGGCCGGAGGGCCGGCCCGGCGGACAGGGATGTGGTGGCAGGACCCGTACAGGCATTCCGCCACTCAGGTGAACGGACGGAAGCTCCCGCGGGTCACGGCCCGGCCCGGAGAAGCCGACCGAATGGGGGCGTGGGCGGACGCCCGGGGCGTCCGTATCCGCGCCCCTGGACCGGTCGTACCGACGGGGGCCGGAGAGGGGCGAAAGCAGAGTCGGGGCATCCTGCGACGCCCGGCCTGGTAGGCCCAGCAGGCCCAACAGGTGGGTGAGGCCGGTCATGAAGGCGAGCACGAGCAGGCCTGGGAGCTTCGCACCGCGATGAGAGGGCCACGCCAACGACGTCGAACACCTGCGGCGGGGATGCTCCGAGCCGTCTCGGTGCCGGTGGCACGGCGTGGACAATGCCGGGCTCCGCTCCGGCCGCTCGATCACGGCCGGACGGCGGTCGAACAGCATGGACGTCACCGACCGGCGGACGGACCGCCTGGACACGGCCGGACGGCGCTCGTGGGGTGTGGGCGCCACCGGAGACCTACCCTGCTCCGCGGACACGGTCCCACCTCGGAGGAACGGTGTTGACGCGACCGGACGCCCACAGCGTCGTGCGAGCGCGTCAAGACGCCCGCCGCTTCGTAAGCGAGTCCGAATACCAGGGGGCTGTGCGGACACCGCCGGGCGCCCGCAGGCCTGGGCGAACGGGGTCGGCGGCCGGGTGCCCCGGTCACACATGAGCGAAGGCCAGGAAGCCCGCCCAGGCCCGATCAGTCCCCCGCCGCCCCGCCCGCGCTCTCCCCGGAGCCGGACGACGCCTGCGGGTTCGACCGGACGCCCCTGACACCACCCGCCACATCCGCCGGACACCGTCGTTCCTCCGGCGCGGGGCGGCGACGACATCCCGAACCGGTTCCGTACGGCGCCCTCGCTGCCGAGGGCCGGCGGAGTGCCGTCCTTCGCCGGGAAGTCGGCTGCCGATCCGCCCGTGTCCCGGCCGCTGGTCATCCGTCGACCTCGGGTTCCGGGCTTCCGCCTTCCGCCGGGGTCCCACTGGTCGCGGTGTCGCCGGTGCCCGCCGTGCGCGTGCGTGCCGCGCTCGGGGCGCGGGTGCCGGGCCGGGTGGACTCGGGAGCGGACGAACGGGGACGGGAGTCGGCCGGTCGGCGCCGACCACAGGTCGCCCGGGTCGTGGGACGACTCCCGTCACCGGAAGCGGATCGAGCGCGGCGCCGGCGGTGCGTGCCCGTGCGAGGGCTGGAGGCGGCCTCGTCGGTGTCCGTCGCCGAGCCGGGCGGGAGCCCGTGCATCGGGGTCTTGACGGACTCCGTGGGAGTGGCGTGCGGCGCGAGCGCCACTCGCTCCGCGCTCTCCGCGCGCAGGCAGCGGCGGATCGACTCGGGGTCGAGTCCTTCGTTGCACGCCTGGTGCAGCAGGCGCGCGAAGAGGTAGTCGGGATCGGCGCCGAGCGCCATGGCCAGTGCCTCCCGAGCTTCCAGTTCGTCCCCCGTCGACCAGGCGACCCAGCCGGCGAGGGTCAGGGGCGCGGCGGCGTGCTCGCCGTACGGTCCGACGCAGCGGCGGGCCAGGGCGCGCCAGAGACGGAGAGCCGGACCGGCCTCCTCTCCTTCCATCCAGGCGGCGGCCTGGTCCCGGGTCGTGCGGTCCTGGAGTCCGAGGATCAGCGTGGCCGCCTCGTCGTTCGCGAGGAGTTCGTCGTCGCGCACGTCCGCCGGGTGCGTGCCGGAGACCGGCGCCGCGGAGGCGTAACGGTGGATGATCCGCTCGGCGAGGTCCAGGGTCTCGTGCGCGACGCCCGGGCGGGACGTCTCGTCCAGGATGCGGGGCACCAGACTCATGCCGACCGTGTCGAGGGCGACCTCCTGTTCCAGGGCCGCGGTGCTCTCCCAGGGCCGCAGCCGGACATGCAGTTCCTTGAGCGTGCCGCGCACCTGAAGGCCTGCGTAGGTGGCCGCGGCGGCCAGCACCGAGGTGCCGGGCAGGCCCATCGGGGAACCGTCCTCGGGGCAGCAACCCTCGACCGGGCAGCAGTACGACCAGAAGCGGCCGTCCGAGACGCAGAGTGCCTCGATGACCGGCACGTCGAGGCTGCCGCACTCGGTGCGCAGCAGATGGGCCAGCCGGCCGAGCCGTCGTTTGACGTCCCGGCCGGACTCCCCGGGCCCCGGCTCCTGGCAGACGTAGGCCACCATGCGTTCGGGTCGGGTGCCGCGCCGCTCGCTGCCGGTGACCAGCCCGCGGGCCAGTTGCCGTGCGGCGGCCGGCCAGTCCTCCTCCTGTGCGGGAATGCCGAGCCGGGCGCGGCCGCCGAACCTGCCCCGACCCGCGTGGTCGTGCAGGGCGACCAGCACCATGCTGTCCTCCGGGCGGTAACCGAGCAGGTAGGGCAGGGCGTCGGCCAGTTCCGCGGGGGTGCGCAGGGTGACCTGGGTGGTCTGTTCGGCCGACGCGATCGACGGTCGCTGACGCGGGATTCCGCTGCTGTCGAAGGGGCCGGTGGTCTCGCTGTGATTCGTCATGCGCCGACGATCTCGCGGATCGGGAAATCCCGTTTGAGCCTGTGGATAAGTCGAAGCAGGGACACGACAAGAGCGCGACCGTTGTCCACAGACTCGGCCGGTTGTCGGTCCCGTCCTGTTGTATGGGACGCATGGAGCACACGAACAACGCGGATCTCCGGGCCGAGGCGGACACCGTCCTCGCCCGGCTCGTCGGGAATGCCTCGGGCGCGGCCCGGCTGCGCGAGGACCAGTGGCGGGCGATCGAGGCACTGGTCGCCGACAAACGCCGGGCCCTGGTCGTACAGCGCACCGGATGGGGCAAGTCCGCGGTGTACTTCGTCGCCACCTCGCTGCTGCGGGCCAGAGGGAGCGGGCCCACCGTGATCGTCTCGCCCCTGCTCGCGCTCATGCGCAACCAGGTGGAGGCCGCGGCGCGGGCCGGCATCCACGCCCGCACCATCAACTCCGCCAACACGGAGGAGTGGGAGGACGTCCAGGCCGAGATCGCGGCCGGCGGCGTGGATGTGCTCCTCGTGTCGCCGGAACGGCTGAACAACCCCGACTTCCGCGACCAGGTCCTGCCCAAGCTGTCCGCGGCCACCGGGCTGCTGGTCGTGGACGAGGCCCACTGCATCTCCGACTGGGGCCACGACTTCCGCCCCGACTACCGACGGCTGCGCACCATGCTCGGTGATCTCCCACCCGGCGTCCCCGTGCTGGCCACCACGGCCACGGCCAACGCGCGGGTGACCGCGGACGTCGCCGAGCAGCTCGGTACGGGCGGTGCCTCGGACGCGCTGGTGCTGCGCGGACCGCTGGACCGGGAGAGCCTGCGACTCGCCGTGCTGCCGCTGCCGGACGCCGCGCACCGGATGGCCTGGCTCGCCGACCATCTCGACGAGTTGCCGGGCTCCGGCATCGTCTACACGCTCACCGTCGCCGCGGCCGAGGAGGTCACCGCCTTCCTGCGGCAGCGCGGTCACACGGTCGCCTCGTACACGGGCAAGACGGAGAACGCCGACCGTCAGCAGGCCGAGGACGATCTGCTGGCCAACCGTGTCAAGGCCCTGGTCGCGACGTCGGCGCTCGGCATGGGCTTCGACAAGCCCGACCTCGGTTTTGTCGTCCACCTCGGCTCGCCGTCCTCCCCCATCGCCTACTACCAGCAGGTGGGCCGTGCCGGCCGCGGTGTCGAGAACGCGGAGGTCCTGCTGCTGCCGGGCAAGGAGGACGAGGCGATCTGGCAGTACTTCGCCTCGCTGGCCTTTCCCTCGGAGGAGTTGGTCCGGCGCACCCTGGACGTCCTCGGTCGGGCCGAAAGACCCCTGTCGCTGCCCGCGCTCGAGCCTTTGGTCGAGCTGCGGCGCTCCCGCCTGGAGAGCATGCTCAAGGTGCTCGACGTGGACGGAGCGGTGCACCGCGTCAAGGGCGGCTGGATCGCGACCGGGCAGCCCTGGTCGTACGACAGCGAGCGTTACGCGTGGGTGGCCCGGCAGCGCGCGGCCGAGCAGCAGGCGATGCGGGAGTACGCGGCCACCACCGAGTGCCGGATGGAGTTCCTCCAGCGCCAGTTGGACGACGAGGCCGCCAAGCCCTGTGGCCGTTGCGACAACTGCGCGGGCCCGCGTTTCGGCGCCGACCTGTCCACGACGGCCCTGGACGCCGCACGGACCGACCTCGGCCGAGCCGGTGTGGAGGTGGAGCCCCGTCGCATGTGGCCGACCGGTCTCCCGGCCATCGGCGTCGACCTGAAGGGACGCATCCCGGCCGGTGAGCAGGCTTCGCCGGGGCGTGCCCTGGGACGTCTGTCGGACATCGGCTGGGGCAACCGGCTGCGTCCGCTGCTCGCCCCGCAGACACCGGACGCCGATGTCCCGGACGACGTGGCGCGAGCCGTGGTGGACGTGCTGGCCGACTGGGCCAGAGGACCCGGGGGCTGGGCCTCGGGTGCGCCCGACGCGCCGTCCCGGCCGGTGGGCGTGGTCACCGTCGCCTCGCGCGGCCGGCCCCGGTTGGTCCACTCGCTGGGCGCCCGGATCGCGGAGGTCGGCAGACTTCCGCTGCTCGGCACGGTCGAGTACGCCGGAGACGTGCCCCGGGTGCCGCGCAGTAACAGTGCACAGCGGCTGAAGTCGCTCGACGGGGCGTTGACGGTGCCGCCCGCCCTCGCGTCGGCCCTCGCCGAGGCCCGCGGGCCCGTCCTGCTGATCGACGACTTCACGGAGACGGGCTGGACCTTGGCGGTCGCGGCCCGCCTGCTCCGGAAGTCCGGTGCGCAGGGTGTCCTACCGCTCGTCCTCGCCGTCCAGGGCTGACCGCCGGCAGGCCGTCGCGGGCCTGCCGGGCGGAGGCGGGTGCCTCAGGCGTCGCCGGTCCTGCCTTTGGGTAGGGATATAAGCCACGCACCAGCAGATAACAGTCGGTGGTCCCAATTGCTCGTTGCCGCAACCAAGTTCGACAGGAAGAATTGAGGTCCGCTCCCCGCACGGCTCGTCCGTGATCAGGCTGGGCTTCCCCTGCGGTGCGCGCTCCCCTTGAATCCGACCTCGCCCGCAGTATGGGCGCGTAGCCGAAGGGAGGAACGTGACCTTCGGATTCGCCTCGTCCTCGGCGGCCTCCTTGTCGCCGTCCGCGTCCGCCGCTTCCGCCAGCCGTCTGCTCGAGCCGGCGGAGTGGGCCGCCGCGGGGATTCCTCTGCTGCGCAACCCCCGTGAGGTCGTCAGCGGGCTGCACGCCCGCCACCACCCGCGACCGTCCACGGCGATCGTGGCGGTTCTCGATCCGGACGAGCGGCTGCGGGCCAGTGCCTCGTTCACGCACCGTCCGTCCCAGGCGGACGGCTGGATGTTCCGCAACGCGCTGCTCGCCCAGTTGCGCCGGGTGATCCCGCACGACCTGCGCCGCCGGACCCCCGTACGTACGGCCGTCCTCCTCTACTGCCGTGACGGCGAAGGACGTTGGACGGAGGAGGACGGCGCGTGGATGTGGGGGCTGCGCGACGCCTGCACCTTGCACGGGCTGCGCTGCGGGGCGTACATCACGCTGACGCAGGAGGGCTGGCATGTGCTCGGTGAGGGACGCGGCGGGCGCCATCCGCACGCGCACTCGGCTCCGGAACCCTTCGCGACGTCGGAGGCCCCGCCGCTCGCCCCGCGCACCGGCGGACCGGTCTCCGAGATCCTGCGCCGCGCCGCGGCACGCTGAACGGCGCGGGCACGGCCGGGACTCGGGAGGAGTCTCGGCGAGCCCGGTCGAGGCGCGGGACCAGTAGGGCGAGAGGCTGGAGCGGCGCGATGTCCACGGCACCACCCGCCAGTCGCCTACGCGTGCGGCACCGACAAGGCACGGGCGCACAACCGCCGGTGCCCCACGATGTCCAGGCCCGGATCGCGCCGGTGCCACCGCGGACCGTGCCCGTCCTGCGGTAGGCGCCTGCGCGGCTCCGGTGACGTGCTGCGGCCCGGGTGGATGTTCCGGCTCGACCGGCGAAGCCCGCGGCGCACCGCCCGGCAGGAGGCGCGACGTCAGGCGTCACTGTCAGCCGTCGCCCGGCCCCGGACATGCCGAAAGCCGCACCGTGCGGGTTACGCCGGGGCGGCTTCTCCGGCACCGCGGTTCCCCGTGGTGCCGGACGCGACTCAGACGCCGACGCCCAGCACCGAGTTGATCGTCTGCGGGTCGCCGCAGACGATCAGCAGGGCACCGGCCCGGGAGTGGGCGAGCGGCAGTGCGGTGCCGGCGACGGAGGCGGGGCCTCCGTTGACGGCCACGACGACCACCGGACGGGTCGCGGCACGGGAGGCCACGGCGGCGTCCGCGTAGAAGACGTCGTCGCCGGCATCGTGCTGCGCCCAGTAGGACGCTTCGCCGAAAGTCAACTCGTGCTCCGCCCACGGGTGCTGGGCACCGGTGGTGATCACGAGCACGTCACCGGGGGCGCGGCCCGAGTCGAGGAGCAGGTCCACCGCCTCGTCGGCGGCGTCGAGCGCACCCTCGGGGGAGGCCGGGATCAGCTGGATCTGCGGGGTCCCCGCAGCGGCGGGAACGGACGGACCGGACGGGGCCGGCTTGGACGGAGCCGCGTCACGCGGTGTGCGCTGCACCGGCGGCGTGGGCCGCAGAGGGCCGGGACGACCGGGGCGGGACGGAGCCGCGGGACGGGGGCCGGGTACGGGGCGGGGGGTCGGCGCGGTACGGCCACTGGCCGGAGTGGCGCGGGGACCCTGGGCACTCTCGTGAATCTGAGGCTCCTCGGGAATGAGAGGCATGAACTGATTTTTATCAAACATTCGTGCGGCGCGGGTGACCGGGTGGCACACCAGTGCGAGCGGAACCGTCAGAAATCGAAGCCGAGCTGACCCTCAATTTCCGGAACGCCTCCGTCCGCCCAGCTGCGGACCTTCTTGAGGTGCCGCCACTGGGGCAACGCATCAAGATACGCCCACGACAAACGGTGGTGCGGGGTGGGCCCCCGCTCCGCCAGTGCGGCCTTGTGCACGGGCGACGGATACCCGGCGTTGTCCGCGAAACCGAAGTCTGCATGTTCGACGGCCAGTTCGGCCATCATTTTGTCGCGCTGAACCTTGGCGATCACCGACGCGGCCGAGACGGCCACACACGACTGGTCCCCCTTGATCACCGTGCGAACCCGCCAGGGAGCGCCGAGGTAGTCGTGTTTCCCGTCGAGGATGACGGCGTCGGGGCGGACCGGCAGGGCGTCCAGGGCGCGGACCGCGGCGAGCCGCAGTGCGGCCGTCATCCCCAGGGCGTCGATCTCCTCGGGGGAAGCATGCCCCAGCGCATAGGCGGTCACCCATGTCCGGAGTATCTCGGCGAGTTCCGTGCGCCGCTTGATCGTCAGCAGCTTGGAATCGGTCAGACCTTCGGGCGGCCGGCGAAGCCCGGTGATCGCCGCGCAGACGGTGACGGGTCCGGCCCAGGCGCCGCGCCCCACCTCGTCGACACCGGCGATGACCTTCGCTCCGGTCGTGGCGCGCAGCGAGCGCTCGACGGTGTGGGTAGGCGGTTCGTACGGCATGGCGTCCTTAGCGTACGCCGCCGGGATCGCCGTGCGACACCCGGTCCGCCCGTCGCGCACGGGGACCGCGGAAGCAGGAGATCAGGCCCCGTAGGGGCGCAGCAGCGGGAGCATCAGCCGGTCGATCATCTCCTCCAGCTCTCGATCACTCCATTCGCTGCCGCACATTTTCGATCGGTACATCATCATGGCCGGGACGGCGTCGAGAACATATCCGTCGGCCGCGTCCGAGCGGACCTCTCCACGCCCGATCCCACGCATGATGACCGCACGGAGAAGCTCGACGGTCGGCTCCACCACATTGCCCACGATCACTCCCTCGAAGCGCTCCGTGTGCAGCTGATCGCATTCGTGAATGACTGCGCGGAGCGCGATGCCAGGGCGCGAGAACATGATCTGCCGCACCTGACGGCACAGTGCCAGCAGGTCCTCGCGAACGTTCCCGAGGTCGGGAGCCGCCTCCAGGCGGGGCAGCCCGGACACCAGGGCGTCGGCGACCAGATCCTCCTTGGACGGCCAGCGGCGGTAGAGCGCGGCTTTGCCCGTCTGGGCTTCGGCCGCGACACCCTCCATGGTCAGCCCCTTCCAGCCGACCGTGCCCAACTGCTCCAGAGCGGCGTCGAGGATCGCGTGCTCGAGCACCGCGCCGCGCCGACGGGGGGAGGCCGTGCGAGCGGGCGCGGCCGTCCAGCGCGAGGTTGCCATCTGTCTGTCTCCAGCGTGCAGGGGGGAGCGGGCATTGCGGTACCGGCGGGCGCCACGGCGCGACCAAGGGGGACGCGCGGCGCGGCACACTCTTGAGTGAACGCTTGCGTTCACTGTCAGGAACTCACTACCGTGGGCCCGACAGTGAACGTGAGCGTTCACTAAAGTCTGGATGGGGGAACCGTGGTGACGACCTCTCAGCTGCTCGATGACGACAGGAAACCGGGCACGGCCCGCCGGGAGGGGCGCCCCGGCATCGCGCTCACGGTCATCGCGGCCTGCCAACTCATGGTGGTACTCGACGCGACGATTGTGAACATCGCGCTCCCGCACATTCAAGACGCTCTGGAGTTCAGCACCACCGACCTCACCTGGGTGGTCAGCGCCTACACGCTCACCTTCGGTGGGCTGCTCCTGCTCGGCGCGAGGGCCGGTGACATCCTCGGCCGTCGCCGTGTGTTCATGGCCGGCATCCTGCTGTTCACCTTCGCCTCCCTGCTGGGCGGACTGGCCCAGGAACCCTGGCAACTGCTGGCCGCGCGGGCCTTGCAGGGCGTGGGTGGCGCGATCGCGTCGCCCACGTCGCTGGCACTGATCACGACGACCTTCCCCGAAGGCCCCGAACGCAACCGGGCCTTCGGCGTGTTCGCGGCCGTGTCCGCCGGCGGTGGCGCCATCGGGCTGCTCGCGGGCGGCATGCTCACCGACTGGTTCGACTGGCGCTGGGTGCTGTTCGTCAACGTGCCCATCGGCGTGCTGATCGCGTCGCTCGCGCCGCTGTACATCAACGAGTCCCGGCGACATCCGGGACGCTTCGACCTCACCGGTGCGCTGACCTCGACGACGGGCATGGCCGCCCTCGTGTACGGGTTCATCCGCGCCGCGGAGGCGGGCTGGCGCGACGGCCTCACCCTCGGCTCGTTCGGCGCGTCCGTCGTACTGCTGCTCGCCTTCGTCCTCACCGAGAGGCGGGCGAAGGAGCCGATCACCCCGCTCCGGATGTTCACCGACCGGAACCGCTGGGGCACGTACGTGATCATGCTCAGTCTGGCCGCGGCGATGTTCGGCATGTTCTTCTACATCGTGCTGTTCGTGCAGAACGTGCTCGGCTACAGCGCCATCGAGGCCGGTGTCGCCTTCCTCCCCGTGACCCTGGCGATCGCGATCGGGGCGGGGTTGTCCCAGCGTTTCCTGCCCGCCTTCGGCCCCAAACCGTTCATGATGACCGGCTCGGCGTTCGTGGTGATCGGGCTGACCTGGCAGACGTTCATCCGCCCCGACAGCACCTACGTCGGCGGAGTGCTGGGCCCCCTGCTGGTGTTCGGCTTCGGCATGGGCCTGAACTTCGTGACGGCCACCGTCACCGCCGTGTCCGGCGTCGCCCCGCACGAGGTGGGCGCGGCGTCGGGACTGCTGAACGCCATGCAGCAGGTCGGCGGCTCGCTCGGCCTGTCCATCCTGACGACCGTCTTCGGTACGGCGAGCAAGGACGAGGCGAAGAAGCAGCTGCCGAACTTCCTCGCCGACGGCTCGCCGGAGCAGAAGGCGCAGTTCGCCAGGACGCACCAGCTGCCCGCGCCCTGGGGGCACGAGGTGCTCGCCCACGGCATCTCCACCGCGTTCGTCCCGGCCGCGGCGATGGCCGTGCTCGCGTTCCTCACCGCCTGGCTGGTGATCAGGGTCCGCAGGAGTGATCTCGACTCCCTCGCGGGTGTGGCGGCCCCGGGCATCGGCTGACCGCAGCCGCACCGAGCCGCGTCGCGGCCGGCCGGACCGTCGCCCGGTGACGACCGACGCGAGCGGCGGGCCGGTCGGCCGCCAGAGCAGTGCCCAGGGCAGCGGGAACGCCGGTGGCACCGGCACCAGGGACACCAGCGCACATGCCAGGATCAGCAGCGGCCCGGCTGGCCAAGGAAACGGCCCCGGCAGCACTTGCGCCATCGCGCCCCTCCCCCTCGTGTCGGTTCCCGCCGCCGTCCGCCCCGGTTCCCAGAAACGCGGGTACGCGGCGGTCACAGGAGGAACGAGCGTCGATCACAGAGAGTTCCCGTCGGACACGGAGTGTTTCCCGCGGCCAGGGCGCGAGGACGAATCGTCAGAGCCCCGCGGGCACCCAGTCCGGCAGCGCCTCCGTGCGCCGCACCCACTCGGCGGGCGGCGCCCCGGCCTTGCTCGCGGCCAGCACGCCGCCGACGATCGCGCAGGTCGTGTCCACGTCGCCGCCCACCTGGGCGGTCGTCCAGAACGCCGTCTCGTAGTCGCCGAGGGCCCGCGCGGCGGACCACAGCGCGAAGGGCACGGTGTCGTGCGCGGTCGTACGGCGTCCGCTGCCCAGCACGGCCGCGACGGTGCCCGGGTCGCCGTAGTCGAGCATGTCCCGGGCGCGGCGCAAACCCTGGCCGACGGCGCTCCTCGGTACGAGCGCGATGACGCCGTCGAGGAGCGCCTCGGGGCGGGGCGGGCCTCCGGGCGAGCCGGCCAGAGCGGCTGCCGCAGCCACCGCCATGGCTCCGACCACGGCCTCCCGGTGCTGGTGAGTGGGGTAGGAGGAGATCTCCGCCTGGTGGGTCGCCTGCTCGGGGTCGTCCGCGTACCAGGCGCCCAGGGGGGCGATCCGCATGGCCGCGCCGTTGCCCCAGGACCCCTGGCCGTTGAAGAGGCCGGCGGCCAGCTCGCGCCAGTCCCCGCCCTCCCGGACCAGACGCAGCAGGCGGGTGACCGCCGGACCGTACCCCCGGTCGAAGTCGTGGTGCTCGGCGAAGGAGCGGGCGAGCGCGTCCTGGTCGATGCGCCGGTGGGTGGCGAGGACGGCCAACACCGAGCAGGCCATCTCCGTGTCGTCCGTCCACCGCCAGGGCTCCGGGGGCAGTTCCCGGCGCTTCAACAGGGGGTAGTTCACCGGGACGAAGAACTGGGAGCCCAGCGCGTCCCCCACGGCCAGTCCGCGCAGGCTCGCCGAGGCGCGCTCGAAGCGCTCGAGGGAAGAGGAGTCAGCGGTCATCGCTCGGCCACTCTATCCGCTGACCCAGTACGGCACCGGCTCCCGCCAGCGCGCGAAGGGCCGGTCGAGTGCGTACCTGCCGTCGTCCCCGAGCACGAGCATCCGCATCTCGGCGTTGCCCGGATTGGCGAGCGACTCGAATTCGGCGACCGTCCAGTGGAACCACCGCATGCAGAACAGCCGCATCGCCAGCCCGTGGGTCACCAGGAGCACGTTCGGTGGGTGGTCGGGTGCCTCGAAACTGCGGAACAGGCTCTCCAGGAAACCGCCGACCCGGTCGTACACGTCGGCGCCGGACTCGCCCTGCGGGAAGCGGAAGAAGAAATGGCCGTAGGCGTCGCGGTAGGCCTTCTGGAGGCGTACGTCGTCGCGGTCCTGCCAGTTCCCCCAGTCCTGCTCACGGAGCCTCGGCTCCTCCCGGACGCGTATGAGGTCGGGGTCGAGGTGGAAGGCGCGGAGCGTTTCGAGCGTACGGCGGTACGGGGAGACGTACACGCTCACGCGTTCCCCGCCGAAGAGCTCCCGCAGCCGCCCCCCGGTCTCCTCGGCCTGCTGCCGACCGCGCTCGGTCAGCGCGAGGGCGTGGTCGGGCTCGCGTTCGTACACGGAGTCGTCGATGTTGCCGGTCGACTCCCCATGCCGGACAAGGACGATGCGCCGTGGTCGTGCCATGCCGAAACCCTAGATCGAACGGCGGACGGCCGAGCACTCGTACGGGCTCCATACGGCGTACGTCACATATTTCCGCGCCGCGGGCGCCTCCGTGGCGACGATACGGCCCTCACCGACCGCGCCCGCGGTCGCCGGGCCGGCCGGTGCGGGATCAGACCGTCCAGGACGGCTCCAGTTCGACGATGTCGCCGGAGAGGGCGGCGACGTCCGCGTCGGTCTGGGCGCGCAGGGCCAGGCGTTCGATGCGTTCGGTGCGGTACTTGCCGTGCTCGGCCGCCGACCGCCACATCGAAAGGATGAGGAACTCCTGTTCGGGTGCCTCGCCGAACATGCCCCGGATCATGCCGGGCGACCCGGCCATGGCCGGGTTCCAGACCTTCTCCTGCATGAGCGTGAAGTGCTCCACGCGCTCCTCGTGGATCCGGCACAGCGCCACCCGGACGAGGTCGGCGTCGGTGAAGCGGGGCTCGAAGCCCGTCTTCACGTCGAAGCGGTACTCGAACAGTCTGACCTGCGCGTCCTTGAAGGTGCCGGACTGGGCGGCGGCCAGGCGGTCATGGGAGCGGGCCATGAAGGAGTCGTAGAAGGCGCGGCTCTCCCAGAAGGCGAAGACGTGCGCCACGCCCGGCCGCTGCCGGCTCCAGCCCCCGCCCTGTCCCCGGAAACCCGGCTCCCCCGGAAGCCCCGCCCACTTCCGCTGCCCGCGCTCGAAACCGCGGCGGTCGACCACGGTGCAGCGAATCCACTTGACCAGCACCGCGCCATCGTAAGGCCACCGGGCGTGGCGCTGGTCACGCTCTGGTGGACAACGCCCGGGCGTGCGCCCCCACGCACGTGGCACGATGGACAAAAGGCGTCCGACTCGAGGGAGTTGGGGGCGAGCGAGCCACGGGGGGAAGGGGGAGCCTGGTGACCGGCTTCAGCAAGGGAATCCGCAAGGCCGAGATCGCGCTCAAGTGGGATCCCAGTCCGGCGGGACGGCCGCCGACCGATCTCGACATCATCGCCGCGACCTTCGTGTCGGCGGACGCTTACGGGACTCCGGACTATCTGGTGCACTTCGACAGCCGTTCGCCGGACGGCACCATCTTCCTCAACCGAGACAGCACGGACGGCAGGGGCTTCGGCTGGGACGAGGTGATGATGCTGGAGCTGGAACGGCTCGACAGCCGCTACGCGCGCGTGGTGGTGGGTGTCGTCATCCAGCAGCGGTCCGGCCACCAGACGTTCGCCGACGTACTTAATCCGGCGATGCGCGTGCGGGAGGGGTACACGGTCCTCGCGGAGGACGACTTCGGATCGGTCCTCGGGGCGACGTCCGCGACGATCGCCGAGTTCGTGCGCGACGGATCCGGCGAGTGGGGTCTGCGTCCCGGAGTGCACGGCTTCGACGAGGACCCGGCGACCTTCACCCAGGTCATGGGACGGGCACGCCGGTCCTGAGGCCGTGGCGGGTAAGGGGCGCCGGCCATTGCGGGCGCCCCTTACCCATGGCCGCCATGGGCCTCGGCCCCCACTCATGCACGGGACCGATGGTGAGGAAGGGGCGCCGGCCTGTGGCCGGCGCCCCTTCCTCACCGGGGACTACGTGTCAGCTCCCCTTACGGCCGCGGGTCAGCTGCAACCGCTGGTCGAGCCGCAGCCCTCGCAGATGTAGCAGGAACCGGCGCGCTGCATCTTCGTACCGCAGGAGAAGCACAGCGGGGCGTCGGCCTGGATCCCCAGCTGCATCTCCACCAGCTCGGCGCTGGTGTGGGCCTGCTTCGGGGCGGGCTCGGCCGCACCGGTCTCGGCCTTCGGCGTGGCGACCGCCTTCAGCTCCTGGGCGCGCGGCGCCGACTGGGCCAGGCCCTCGACGTCGACCTCGTCGTCCTCGATGGACTGCTCGTACGAGCCGGTCTCCAGGTGGCGCTGACGCTCCTCGGCGGAGTGGATGCCGAGCGCGGAGCGCGTCTCGAAGGGCAGGAAGTCCAGCGCCAGGCGGCGGAAGATGTAGTCGACGATCGACTGCGCCATCCGCACGTCGGGGTCGTCCGTCATGCCGGCCGGCTCGAAGCGCATGTTGGTGAACTTCGAGACGTACGTCTCCAGCGGCACCCCGTACTGGAGACCGACGGAGACGGCGATGGAGAAGGCGTCCATCATGCCCGCGAGGGTGGAGCCCTGCTTGGACATCTTCAGGAAGACCTCGCCGAGACCGTCGTCCGGGTAGGAGTTGGCCGTCATGTAACCCTCGGCGCCGCCGACCGTGAAGGAGGTCGTGATCCCCGGGCGGCCCTTGGGAAGGCGCTTACGGACCGGGCGGTACTCGATGACCTTCTCGACCGTCTCGCGGATGGCCGCCTCGGTCTTCTCCGTGACCTCGGTCTTCTCCTTCTCCTTGGTCTTCGCGGAGAGGGGCTGGCCGACCTTGCAGTTGTCGCGGTAGATCGCGAGCGCCTTGACGCCCAGCTTCCAGGCCTCGAAGTAGATCTCCTCGACCTCCTCGACGGTCGCCGTCTCCGGCATGTTGACCGTCTTGGAGATGGCGCCGGAGATCCAGGGCTGGATCGCGGCCATCATGCGGACGTGGCCCATCGGGGAGATGGCGCGCTCGCCCATGGCGCAGTCGAACACCTCGTAGTGCTCGTGCGCGAGGCCGGGGGCGTCGATCACGCTGCCGTGCTCGGCGATGTGGGCGACGATCGCCTCGATCTGCTCCTCCTGGTAACCCAGGCGGCGCAGGGCCTGCGGGACGGTGCCGTTGACGATCTGCATCGAGCCGCCGCCGACGAGCTTCTTGAACTTGACCAGCGCGAGGTCGGGCTCGACGCCGGTGGTGTCGCAGGACATCGCGAGACCGATGGTGCCGGTCGGGGCGAGGACGGACGCCTGGGAGTTGCGGAAACCGTTGCGCTCACCGAGACGCACCACGTCCTGCCAGGCCTCCGTGGCGGCGGCCCAGACCGGGGTGTCCAGGTCGTCCATGCGGACGGCCGTGCCGTTGGCGTCGGCGTGCTGCTTCATGACGCGGTTGTGGGCGTCGGCGTTGCGGGCGTAACCGTCGTAGGTGCCGACGACCGCGGCCAGCTCGGCGGAACGGCGGTAGGCCGTGCCCGTCATCAGGGAGGTGATGGCGCCGGCCAGGGCGCGGCCGCCGTCCGAGTCGTACGCGTGGCCGGTGGCCATCAGCAGGGCGCCGAGGTTGGCGTAGCCGATGCCGAGCTGGCGGAACGCGCGGGTGTTCTCGCCGATCTTCTGGGTCGGGAAGTCCGCGAAGCAGATGGAGATGTCCATCGCGGTGATGACCAGCTCGACGACCTTCTGGAAGCGCTCGGTCTCGAAGGACTGGTGGCCCTCGCTGTCGTCCCTGAGGAACTTCATCAGGTTCAGCGAGGCGAGGTTGCAGGACGTGTTGTCCAGGTGCATGTACTCGCTGCACGGGTTCGACGCGGTGATCCGGCCGGACTCGGGGCAGGTGTGCCAGTTGTTGATCGTGTCGTCGTACTGGATGCCCGGGTCGGCGCAGGCCCAGGCCGCCTCCGCCATCTTGCGGAAGAGGGACTTGGCGTCGACCTCCTCGATGACCTCACCGGTCATGCGGGCCCGCAGGCCGAACTTGCCGCCCTTCTCGACCGCCGTCATGAACTCGTCGTTGACCCGGACCGAGTTGTTGGCGTTCTGGTACTGGACGGACGTGATGTCGTCGCCGCCCAGGTCCATGTCGAAGCCCGCGTCGCGCAGGGCGCGGATCTTCTCCTCCTCCTTGACCTTGGTCTCGATGAAGTCCTCGATGTCGGGGTGGTCGACGTCGAGCACGACCATCTTGGCGGCGCGCCGGGTGGCACCACCGGACTTGATGGTGCCGGCGGAGGCGTCGGCGCCGCGCATGAAGGAGACCGGGCCGGAGGCGTTGCCGCCGGAGGAGAGCAGCTCCTTGGAGGAGCGGATGCGGGAGAGGTTCAGGCCGGCGCCGGAGCCACCCTTAAAGATCATGCCCTCTTCCTTGTACCAGTCGAGGATCGACTCCATGGAGTCGTCGACGGACAGGATGAAGCAGGCGGAGACCTGCTGGGGCTGCGGGGTGCCGACGTTGAACCAGACGGGGCTGTTGAAGCTGAAGATCTGGTGCAGGAGGGCGTAGGCCAGCTCGTGCTCGAAGATCTCGGCGTCGGCGGGCGAGGCGAAGTACTTGTAATCCTCACCGGCCTTCCGGTACGTCTTCACGATGCGGTCGATCAGCTGCCTGAGGCTGACCTCGCGCTGCGGGGTGCCCACGGCGCCCCGGAAGTACTTGCTGGTGACGATGTTGACCGCGTTCACCGACCAGAAGTCGGGGAACTCGACGCCACGCTGCTCGAAGTTGACCGAGCCGTCGCGCCAGTTGGTCATGACGACGTCACGGCGCTCCCAGCTCACCTCGTCGTACGGATGCACGCCGGGGGTGGTGTGGATGCGCTCGATGTGCAGCCCCTTGTTCCCCGCCTTGCCGCCCTTGGCTCGGGAACCTCGTGCCGGACCGCTCGCCGTCTCTGTCATGCCGCCTCCCTGATACGGGCAAAACGCCCTGAAGTGCCCCGAATGTTCCCGTGGCACGGTGTTCTGTCGTGTGTCGCGGGCTCCCTCATCTGCCACCCGTGACAGGTCTTTGTCGGCCGCCTCCCGGCCGGAATCCGGGTCTCCTCCCGGTTTCCGGCCCGCCGGTCAGTCGGCGGCGTGGGCGGGCGCCGGGACCGGGGTGGTCCCGTCCGGCCCGCCGTCTGCTTCCCGGTCCACCGCTCCCGGGTCCGCGTCGTCCGCGGGGCCCCGTGTGGCCTCCCGCAGTTCCGCGATCGCGGCCTCGAAGTCGTCGAGCGAGTCGAACGCCCGATAGACGGAGGCGAATCGCAGATAGGCGACGAGGTCGAGCTCCTGCAAGGGTCCGAGTATGGCCAGCCCCACGTCGTGAGTGGTCAGCTCGGCGCTCCCGGTGGCGCGCACCGCCTCCTCGACCCGCTGGCCGAGCTGGGCGAGCGCGTCCTCGGTGACGGGCCGACCCTGGCACGCCTTGCGGACGCCGTTGATCACCTTGGCGCGGCTGAACGGCTCGGTGACCCCGGACCGCTTGACCACCATGAGCGAGCACGTCTCCACGGTCGTGAAACGACGGGAGCAGTCGGGGCACTGGCGGCGCCTGCGGATCGACGTGCCGTCGTCGGTCGTACGACTGTCGACCACGCGGCTGTCGGGATGCCTACAGAAGGGGCAGTGCATGCTCTCCAACCCTCCTCACAGCAGTCTCATGGACCTCACCGGGCCCAGAGGCCCCGCGAAGCAGCCCTAAGCATAGGCGATGGCGAAGCCGTCTCAGACCCGGGGGACCACAACTTGTGGGCTGCTGTAGCCATCCAACCACTAGATGTGGGGATTGGCGCAGAGAAGCAGGCAGGGGCGCGTGTCGCGAGGAAGGGTGGGGGGCCACGCACCGGTGACAACCGGCGGGACACCCGCACACGTACCCGTGCCGCCGTGACGCACACGGGATAGCGTGGGCGCCGCACGAGAGAGGACACCGCCCGTCCGACACAGACGGGCCCCGCATCCCGGACCGGAACGTTCCGGATGGCAGACTGGGGCGCGGCCCAGAAGGTCGGGGCCCCGGCCGTGAAGAGTACAGCAATGGGCGCTTTTGTCCGTCGAACGCCGCAAGACCCATACACCTAGACACACGATGGCGTCACGCGAAACGCACTTTTTCACTCGAACGTGTGTTTGGCGCAACCTTTCGAAAGCAACTACCGTTGTGCAGCAGGGAGACCATCGAGAGGGGCCGCCGTGACCACCACCGCAGACAGTGCCACCATCACCGCCCAGGACCGCTCCCAGGGCCGAGTCGAGCCGGTGCACGTGATGAACGAAGTGACGAATCCCGAGGGACACAAGCGCTCCCTGCCGGGCCGACCTCCCGGCATCCGGGCGGACAGCTCGGGACTCACCGACCGGCAACGCCGGGTGATCGAGGTGATCAGGGACTCTGTGCAGCGGCGGGGCTACCCACCGTCGATGCGGGAGATCGGCCAGGCCGTGGGCCTGTCCAGCACCTCCTCGGTCGCCCACCAGCTGATGGCACTGGAGCGCAAGGGCTTCCTGCGTCGCGACCCCCACCGCCCGCGCGCGTACGAGGTACGCGGCTCCGACCAGGCCGTGACCGTGCAGCCCACGGACACCGCCGGCAAGCCCGCCGCGTCGTACGTCCCGCTGGTCGGCCGGATCGCGGCCGGTGGTCCGATCCTGGCGGAGGAGTCCGTCGAGGACGTCTTCCCTCTCCCCCGCCAGCTGGTCGGCGACGGTGAGCTGTTCGTGCTGAAGGTCGTCGGTGACTCGATGATCGAGGCCGCGATCTGCGACGGCGACTGGGTGACCGTACGCCGCCAGCCGGTCGCCGAGAACGGCGACATCGTGGCCGCCATGCTCGACGGCGAGGCGACCGTCAAGCGCTTCAAGCGCGAGGACGGCCACGTCTGGCTCCTCCCGCACAACGCCGCCTACGAGCCGATCCCCGGCGACGACGCGACGATCCTGGGCAAGGTCGTCGCGGTGCTGCGCCGCGTGTGAGGCCTGCGAGCCCCTCCGGCTCGCTCCCTGACCGGGCCCCGGAACCTCTGCGCCGGTTCCGGGGTCCTGCCTGTGCCCGGGCAGCCGCATCCACGGCTGCCGTCGTGGGGGGGGGGGGGGGGGGGGGCGGGGGGGGCGCCCCCCCCCCCCCCCCCCCCCCCGGCGCGGGGGGGGGGGGGGGCCCGCCCCCGCGGCCCCCCCCCCCCGCCCGCCGCACGGGCCCCCGGCCCCGGGGGGGGGGGGGGGCGGGCCGCGGCCGCCCCCCCCCCCCGGGGGGGGGGGGGGGGGGGGGCCCCCCCCCCCCCCCCCCCCCCCCCCCCCACTCTCACGTCGCCGCGGTCTGCGTCTCGCTCTGTCGCGCCGCCGCGTCGATCGCCGCCAGTGACCTGCGGACCTGGTTGCGGTCCGTGGTGTACCAGAAGTCCGGCAGGGACGACTTCAGATAGCCCCCGTAGCGCGCGGTGGCCAGCCGCTGGTCCAGCACCGCCACCACGCCGCGGTCGCCGGACGCCCGTACGAGCCGGCCGGCGCCCTGCGCCATCAACAGGGCGGCGTGGGTCGCGGCCACCGCCATGAACCCGTTGCCCCCCGCTTCCTCCACCGCTTTCTGCCGCGCGCTCATCAGCGGGTCGTCGGGACGCGGGAAGGGAATCTTGTCCATGACCACCAGCTGGCAGCTGGGCCCCGGGACGTCCACCCCCTGCCACAGCGACAGGGTGCCGAAGAGACAGGTCTTCGGGTCGGCCGCGAAGTTCTTGATCAGTTCACCGAGCGTCTCCTCGCCCTGGAGGAGGATCGGGAACTCCGGGATCCGGGAGCGCAGCTCCTCCGCCGCGAGCTGGGCGGCCCGCATGGAGGAGAACAGCCCGAGGGTGCGGCCGCCGGCCGCCTGGATCAGCTCGGTCAGCTCGTCCAGCATGTCGGCCCGGTCACCGTCCCGGGCGGGACGCGCCAGATGCTTGGCGACGTAGAGGATGCCCTGCCTGGGGTAGTCGAAGGGCGAACCCACGTCGACACCCTTCCACTTCGGCAGGTCGTCGCCCTCCACGCCCTCCGGCCCGAGCCCCAGGGAGGCCCCGACCCCGTTGAAGTCGCCGCCCAGCTTGAGCGTCGCCGAGGTGAGCACGACGGCACGGTCGGCGAAGAGCTTCTCCCGGAGCAGGCCCGACACGGACATGGGAGCGACCCGGAGGGAGGCTCCGAAGCGGTCGTGCCGTTCGTACCAGACGACGTCCCACTCCGAGCCGTTCACGACCCGCTCCGCCACGTCGTGCACCGACTCCACGGAGGCGAGCGCCTGCTTGCGGACCGCGTCCTCGTCCTGGACGGACTTGTCCCGCGTCCCGCCGATCGCCGAGATGACCGTGCGTGCTGCGTCGCGCAGCGCCATGAGGGCGTAGCCGAGGTCTTCCGGGATCTCTTCCAGCCGTCCCGGAAGTGCCAGTTCCATGAGCCGTTCGAAGCCCTCGGCGGCGGTCTGGAGTTGGTCGGCGGCCTTCTCGTTGACGAGTTTGGCGGCTCGGCGCACGGCACGGTTGACCTGGCCGGGCGTGAGCTCGCCGGTGGCGACGCCGGTGACCCGGGAGACGAGTTCGTGTGCCTCGTCCACGATCAGCACCTCGTGCTGGGGCAGCACCGGGGCACCCTCGATGGCATCGATGGCCAGCAGGGCGTGGTTGGTGACCACGACCTCGGCGAGCTTGGCGCGCTCGCGGGCCATCTCGGCGAAGCACTCCGCGCCGTACGCGCACTTCGAGGCGCCCAGGCACTCCCGCGACGACACCGACACCTGCGCCCAGGCGCGGTCCGAGACACCCGGGCTGAGATCGTCCCGGTCGCCGTCCTCGGTTTCGTCCGCCCAGTCCCGCAGCCGCAACAGGTCCTGGCCCAGCTTGCTGGTGGGAGCGGCGGCCTCGAACTGGTCGAAGAGGCCCTCGTCCTCGTCCTGCGGCATGCCCTCGTGCAGCCGGTGCAGGCACAGGTAGTTCGAACGGCCCTTGAGCATGGCGAACTCCGGGCGGCGGCGCAGCAGCGGATGCAGGGCGTCGACGGTGCGCGGCAGGTCCCGTTCCACGAGCTGGCGCTGGAGGGCGAGGGTGGCCGTCGCGACGATCACCCGTTCTCCGTGCGCGAGCGCGGGCACGAGGTAGCCCAGCGACTTTCCGGTGCCGGTACCGGCCTGCACCAGCAGGTGTGATCCGTCGTCGATCGCCTCGGCGACGGCTTCGGCCATGGTGACCTGGCCGGGACGCTCCGTACCGCCGACGGCGGTGACGGCGGCATGCAGGAGTTCGGGGAGTGAGGGCTTCGTCATAGCCCGACCACCCTACGGCCCCGCACTGACAAACGTGGTCTCGTGGCGGAGGCGGGGGGCGGGATCACGGCCGGGGCTCCTGGGGTGACGGGGGCGGTCCGCGGGACGGACCACGGGGAGGAAAATTCTTTCGGTTGCGGGAACACCGCGATCCCGCCGTTCGTCTCTCATGGTGAGTGCTTGATGACGGAGCGCTACAGAAGGAGCGCTACGGGCAGAGCACTACAGGACATGGCGCAGAGTCCGGTCCCGGATCATGAGGGCGGCCCGCTTGGCAGGCAGGTCGACCTCGGCCGCGTACCGGAAGCCCGCCTTCAAGAACGCGGACACGGAGGATGTGTTGCACAGATCGGGTTCCGCCACCACACGGGCGCAGGCGGGACGCCGGTCGAGGATCAGGTCGGCCACGGCTCGGAGCAGCACGGATCCCAGTCCCCGTCCGCGGTCGGCGGTGCCGCCCAGGAGCAGGTGGATCCCGGTGTCGTGCGGACGGGCCGGGTAGTGGCGGGCCAACGGGTCCAGGTCCGCGCGGTAGATCTCCCAGTAGCTCATCGGGGTGCCGTCCAGTACGCCCAGGCACGGCACGCTGCGTCCGTCGCCGGCCAGTTGGGCCCGCAGATGGTCCTCGGTCCGGCTGCGGGGACCGGCCAATTGCCAGAAGGGGGCGACGGCGGGGTCGTTCATCCAG
Source organism: Streptomyces sp. NPDC100445 (assembly GCF_044759735.1). NCBI lineage: Bacteria > Bacillati > Actinomycetota > Actinomycetes > Kitasatosporales > Streptomycetaceae > Streptomyces > Streptomyces sp. NPDC100445. Next base: position 288,125 of record NZ_JBIVZV010000009.1, read on the forward strand.
CCGTGGACGAGCGACAGGTCCAGCTCGATGCGTACGGGGGTCAGCCGGAAGGTGCCGGCCGTGGTGGTGACCGGCCCCCAGGCGGAGAGCCGGTCGAGCGGACCGGCCGTCGTCCCTGCGCAGAGGGTGAGGAAGTCGGCGGGCAGCCGTAGGTCCAGTGTGTCCTCGCTGTCAGGGTCGTCGTCCTCGACGGTGAACCCGCGGAAGCGTGCGTGACGGGGGTCCGTGACGTCCGTTCCGGGGCCGGCGGGGCCCGGGTGGGCGGGGGCTGGGCTGGTCGCTGCGCCGGCGTCGGTGGGAGGCACGGTGCGCTCCTCTCGGGAGACGGGTGGTCGGGTTCCGCGATGTGCGGGAGGACGAGGCGGTCCGCCCGGGTGTGTCCGGAGGTGTCGCTCAGGAATGGAGGGGGTTGGCGATGGTGACGTAGACGGACTGGGTGTCGACCGGGCCGACGAGTTCGTCCAGGCCGTGCAGCCGGGTCAGCAGGTTGGCCTTGCAGCGCAGGACGGGTGAGTCGAGCAGCAGGCCGGGCAGCGAGGTGCGCAGCGGGGCGGGTTCCGTGGCGAGGTCGGTGAGGAAGCGGCGGAAAGCCGCGAGGAGCAGTCGCTCGTCGGCGAGGTGCTGGGAGCCGAAGGCGCCGATCACGCCGAGCACGTTGTTGACGGCGAGGTAGTAGGCGAAGCGTTCGTCGGTGACCTCGTCGGGGACGAAGGTGTCGCTGCGCTCACCGATGCCGGGCAGTCGGGCGTCCAGTTCGGCCCGTCGGGACTCACGGAAGTAGTACCCCTGGTTGTCGCGGTAGCGGCCGCCGGCGGGCCAGCCGTCCCGGTCCAGCAGGAGCAGGGTGTTCTGCTGGTGGGCCTCGAGGGCGATGCCGGCCTCACCGTCCAGCCAGAGCACGGGGCGGACGACGTGCTCCAGGTAGCGCAGGAACCACTCCGTGGCGACGGCGCCGACCGGCCTGCCGGTGCGGGCGGCGAGCCGGGTGACGAGCCGTTCCAGCCGGGAGCGCATCGGCCAGGCCGTCCGTCCACGCGGGGGCGTGGTGGTCTCCGCGGCGCAGGGGCGGGGAGAGAGCAGACCGGCGACACACCCCGCGTCGTCGGCCGGGGCGAACGGGTTGTGCCGGATCACCACGTCGAGACCCGGCACGGGTAGGCCGTCCGGGCCGTCCACGGCGAGCCAGGCCGGGTCGCGGACGATGTCGAAGCCGGGGTGCACGGCCTGCCACTGCTCGGCCAGGCCGGTGCGCAGCAGCCGGTGCACCTCGACTCCGCGGTGGAGTTCCTTGCGCAGGTTCTCGCGGCGGGAGTTGGTGATGCGCAGGCCCAGCGACAGCTTGAGCATCGCTGGGGCACCGGACCGGTGGACGGTCCGTACGGAGGAGGTGGGATGCCAGGGGGCGCCGAGAGGACCCAGGTCACGCAGGAGCCCTGAGTCGAGGAGTGCGGCGACGGGCGGGCGCTGTCGCACCTCGCGGGCCTGCCAGGGGTGCAGCGGCAGCGCGGTCCAGCCGTCGGGCAGGGGCAGCCCGGTCCCGGCGATCCGTCGGACGAGGTGGCCGGCGGGGACGGGACGGCCACGTTCGGTCCAGGCGGAGTCGGTCGCGAGGAGGGAGGGGTCGACGGCCAGCCAGTGCAGGGGGAAGGAGCCGTGCAGCTCGGGCGAGTAGCGGTCGGCCTCGGCCTCGGTCAGTCCTTCGCGGCTTTTCGGGGTCGGGTGCAGCGGGTGGCCGAGGAGGAGGGACTGTTCGGCGCTGAGGAAGAGATCCGGGGCGTCGGCGGGGTGGTCGCGCCGGTGGCGGATGAAGGTGGCGGTGCGGCGGACGGAGTCGGCCACCCGCGCCACCAGGTCGTCGTCCCCCGGGCCCTCGGTGGTCGGCCGAGCGGTGCGCGGGCCGTCACCGTCGCCTTTGCTTGCGGCGGTCGGCCGAGCGGCGCGCGAGCCGCCACCGTCGCCTTTGCTTGCGGCGGTCGGCCGAGCGGCGCGCGAGCCGCCACCGTCGCCTTTGCTTGCGGCGGTCGGCCGAGCGGCGCGCGGGCCACCACCGTCGCCCTGGCTTGCGGCGGTCGGCCGAGCGGCGCGCGGGCCACCACCGTGGTCGGCGGCTGGTTCCCTGCCGAGCAGTGCCGCGAGGGTGACGGCGTCGACGGGCGGCGCGGTCTCGGGAGCTGCGGCGAGACGAGGAGGGCCGAAGCGGTGCCAGCCCGTCGGCGACCAGTAGCGGACCGGCACGGTCAGGGCGGTGGCACTGGCGGGCAGCGGGAGGTGGAGGCTGCCGGTCATGGGGGCGGTGAGGCCGGTCTCGCGGACCCAGCAGCGCAGGAGGTTCTCGACGGCGGCGGCCTGGGCCGCGATGCGGGGGTCGGGGCTCTCCAGGGGGTCGGCGCCGGGCTCCGTCCGCCGGGTGAGGTCCGCGTCCCGGCGCTTCTGCTGGGGGACCGACTCGGTGCGCGGCACCGGTGTGGCCGGGGCGCCTGAGCCTCCCGGTTCGTCGGGGGCGCCGGAGTGGCCGTCGGGAGTGGGTGCGGCGTTCATGACGGCTCCTCGGGGCTGGAGTTGGCGGGGTGGCCAGGTCGGCCGTCCGCCCGGTCGCCGCGCCCGTCGGGCGGTGGCGGGCGTCGCGGCGCCGGGCGGGTTACGGGGAGGGGGAGCTGAGCGTGCGCGAGATGGCTGTGCGGGTGGTACCGGCGGACGGCGTCGGGCCGGACGCCCGGGAAGGGGGGAGGCACGGGGTGAGGGGACGGGGTGACGGCTCGCCGGCCGGTACCGGTGTCGGTACCGGTGTCGGAGGCCGGGTGGCGCGTGGGTGGTGCTCAGCCCGCGCGCTCGGCCGGGTCGTGGCGGCCCTGCTGCTGTGGGCCGTGGGTCTCGTACCGACGGGCCACGGCGGCCACGGCGTCGGCCAGGCGGTCGAGTACGGCGGCCGCCTGCTCGTCGGTGATGGTCAGCGGGGGAAGCAGCCGGACCACGGAGGCGTGCCGGCCCCCGAGTTCCACGATCAGGCCTCGCTGGAGACACTCCCGTTGCACGGCGGCGGCGAGTCGGGGCGCGGCGGCGTGCGGCGCGCGGGCGGGTGCCCGGCCGGCCGGTGCGGCGTCGTACTCGCCCGGGGCGTGTGCCGCGGAGGCGGTGCCGTGGGCGGGTGGGGCGCCGGGTGCGGTACGGGTCGCGGGGGTGGTGCGGGCCGCGGGGGCGGTGCGGGCTGCGGGGGCGGTGCCGGCGGTTTCCGGGTCGACCAGTTCGAGCCCGATCATCAGCCCCCGTCCTCGTACGTCGCCCACGCAGTCGAACTCGTCGGCCAGTGGCCGGAGACGGGACAGCATGCGGGCGCCGAGGGTGGCGGCGCGGTCGGCGAGACCGTTCTCGCGGACGTGGGCGAGGGTGGCGGTGCCCGCGGCCATGGCGAGCTGGTTGCCGCGGAACGTGCCGGCGTGGGCACCGGGCTGCCAGACGTCGAGGTCGTCACGGTAGACGATCACGGCGAGCGGGAGGCTGCCGCCGATGGCCTTGGACAGGACCATGACGTCGGGGGTGATGCCGCTGTGGCCGACGGCCCAGAAGCTGCCCGTCCGGCCGACTCCGGTCTGGACCTCGTCGGCGATCAGCGGGATGGAGCGGTCCGCGGTGAGCTGCCGCATGCGTCGCAGCCAGTCGTCCGGCGCGGGGACGACACCGCCCTCCCCCTGGACGGGTTCGACGATCATCCCGGCCGGCAGGGGCACGCCCGACTTGGGGTCGTCGAGGAGGGACTCGGTCCAGCGGGCCGCGAGTTCGGCGCCGCCCGGACCGCCGACACCGAAGGGGCAGCGGTAGTCCTGCGGGTAGGGCAGGCGGGTGACCTGGTCGTCGGGGGCGCCGCCGGAGACGGCCAGGGCACCGGCGGTCATGCCGTGGTAGGCGCCGGTGAAGGCGAGCATGCCGGTGCGGCCGGTCGCGGCCCGGACCAGGGTGAGGGCGGCCTCGACGGCGTCGGTGCCGGCCGGCCCGCAGAACTGCACGCGGGCCCGGCCGGCGAGACCGGGCGGCAGGGTGCGGAACAGCTCCGTGACGAAGGCGTCCTTGACGGGAGTGGCCAGGTCGAGGACGGAGAGGGGGGCGCCGGAGTCGAGGACGGCGCGGATGGCCTCCAGCACGACGGGGTGGTTGTGGCCGAGCGCGAGGGCACCGGCGCCGGAGAGACAGTCGAGATAGCGGCGTCCGTCGGCGCCCTCGATGGTGAGGCCGCGCGCCCGGACGGGCACGATGGGCAGGGCGCGGGCATAGGTGCGCGCCGCGGACTCGCGCGCCGACTGGCGTCTGAGGATTCCCTCGTGCACGGCCCGCGCCTGCCCGGGCGTGCCTCCTGCCACCGACTCCGTAACGGCCACGGCGCGCTGTCCTCCCCGCTGTCCAGAGGCGAGTTGATCCGCGGGGACCGGGCGAAGCCGGCAGTCCCTCCACCGCCTACAACCGCGGACCGTTCGGCGGGTTACGGGTTGTGCCGAGATCGGTGCCGTGATCCCGGGGCGGGAGGGGCCGCCGTGCGGTCCGCGACTCGGACGCGACGGTGCCCACCGGGGCCCGGCCCGGCGCGGCCGGCCGTCGCGAGCGGCGGAGCAGGGAACGTGCGCGTTGTCCTACAAGAGAGGCTGCCGGTGGCGTGGTCAGCGGACGGACGCGGCGCCCCGCAGGACGACCTCCCACACGCGCTCCAGGTGCGACGCCGCTCCCGGCAGCGGCTGCGTGCCGATCACGAAGTAGCGCACCAGGGCCACCATGATGTGCGGGTCCACCCCCGCCCGCAGCTCGCCGGAGCGCCGGGCCTGCGCCAGCAGCCGCCGCACCACCGGCAGCCAGGTACCCACCCACGCGTCGTCGTCCGGGTGGTCGCGGGCGAGCCGGGCCGCGGACCGTACGACCACCTCCGTCTCCAGCAGATGGGCGAGCTGGACGGTCAGCCGGACCAGGGAGGGCAGCGCGGTGCCGGGGGCGCCCGCCGTGGCCGCCCCGTCCACGGTCTGCCGCATCCGGTCGTGGGTGAGGGTGCGGGCGTCGGCGCGCACGGCGTCCGCGAGGTCCCGTTTGGTGGCGAAGTGGAAGGTGAGGGCCCCGATGGAAACCTGGGCGGTAGCACAGATGCGGGACAGGGTCGCCCCTTCGTAGCCCCTCTCGGCGATCGCGGAGGCGGCGGCGAGCACCAGCCGCTGCCGGGTGCGGGCGGATCTCTCCTGACTGACCATGGGGCACCTCCGGGCACGGGGACGAACAAACCAATTGTTCGCTTTATTTTCAGGCCCCCGCCAGACGCTCTCCGGCACAATGGCGGTCACTTCACGCCGCGCGCGTTCGGCGGGGGTGCGGCCACCGTGAGAGCGGCTGCCGCCCGCCCGACTCCCGCCGGTTCAGACCGCCGTGCGGCCGCCGTCGACCGGCACCGCCGCGCCCGTCACGAAGGCCGCCCGGTCGCTGCACAGCCAGACCGCGGCCTGGGCGATCTCCTCGGGTGTGGCCATGCGCCGGCGCAGCGTACGGGACGCGAAGCGTTCTTCCAGCTCCGGGGAGTCCCCGATGGCCTGGTCCATCATCTCGGTGCGCGTGCTGCCCACGACCAGCGCGTTGACCCGGATCCCGCGGTCGCCGTACTCGCGGGCGGCGGCCCGGCTCAGGCCGATCACGGCGTGCTTGGCGGCCACGTACGCGGCGGACGCGCTGGAGGCGAGCACCCCGGCGACGCTGGAGGTGTTCACGACGGCTCCGCCGCCGGAGGCGAGCATCACCGGGAGCTGCTTGCGCAGGCAGTTCCAGACACCGCGCACGTTGACGTCCATCGTGCGGGTGTAATCGTCGTCGTCCAGCTCCAGCAGCGGGGTGCCGACGGTGGCGTAACCGGCGTTGTTGAAGGCCGCGTCGAGTCCGCCGAAGGTGTCGACGGCGGCCGTGACGGCCCGTTCGACGTCCTCGGCGGAGCAGACGTCGCCCTCCGCGGCGAGCGCGCGTCCGCCCGCCGCGCGGATCTCCTCCACCAGCCGGCCGAGCCGGTCCCCGCGCCGGGCCATGAGCACCACGGCGGCGCCCTCCTCGGCGAACAGCCGGGCGGCCGCGGCGCCGATGCCGCTGGACGCGCCGGTGATCATGGCTACCTTGTCGTCGAGCACGTCAGTCCTTCCATACGGTGCCGAGAGCGGCTTCCTCGTCCACGGTGCGCAGCAGTCGCTCGTCGATCTCGCACAGCGAGCCGACGATGTGCCGGACCCCGGCCTCGCGCATCAGCCGCGGCTGGAAGCTGTGCCGGAAGTCGGAGGGGTGACCGATGAAGGGCACGCCCAACTCCCTGGCGGCGCGGCCGACGTTCGCCACGTCGTCGACGAAGACGGCCTCGTCGTACGTGAGCCCGAAGTACTCGGTGACGATCTCGTGGATGCCGGGGCGGATCGTGTCGGTGCAGATGTATCCGGGGCCGTCGAAGAGGTCCGCGTGCACGCCGAGGAAGGTGTCGAAGTGCTCCTTGCCGAGGCCGCCGTAGCTGACGGTGCGCAGGCCGGCCGCGCGCAGCCGCCGCAGGAGTTCCACCGCGCCCTCGTTGAGCCGTACGGGGTGGGTCTCCAGGTACCGCGCGCGTTCCCGGAAGTAGAGGTCCAGCGCCGCCTGCGGGGTGAGGGAGCCGCCGATCGCCTCGGCCAAGAGCCGGCCGGCGACGGCTCGGGGCTGCGAGAAGATGCTGCGTTCCAGCTCGGCGGTGTAGTCGCAGCCCCGGTCGACCAGGAAACGGTGGATGACCGGGCTGAAGGTGTCGTTGAGCAGGACGCCGTCGATGTTGAGCGCGGCCAGGCGTAGCCGGCCGAGCGTGTGGACCATGGGTGACTCCCCCTACGGTGGCGCGAACCCCGCCAGGTGCCTCGACGGCGCCGCGGGACGGCCCCGCCGCGAGACGGACAGGGCGTACGACGCGGGACACCTTACGTGCCGGTGTCCGGGCGGCCGCAGGGCCGGGTGATCTTGCTCGGGGACGCTGGTTCAGCAGGTGGAGCCGGTCCGGGCGCCGACCGGAGCCGGTGCTTCCTCGGCCGCCAGGGCGCGCGCGGGATCGACTGCGGTCCGGGCGACGACGGCCGGTACGGCGACGCCCGGCAGCAGCAGCCGCCACATGCGCACCACCCGGTCGGAGAGGTCGGCGCGGCAGCTCTCGGCCGCCGCGTACATCTGCATGCCGGTGCAGGCCTCGACGATCAGCTCGGCCAGTTCCCCCGGGTCGACGCCCGCCTGGAGCTCCCCCTTGTCGCGGGCGGACAGCAGGCAGTCCTGCATGATCTGGCTCCACGCCTGGTAGGGGCTGGAGTCGCGCAGTCCGAAGGTCATCTGCTCGCCGGTGAGCCGGACCCCGGCCCGCAGCAGCGGGTCGGTCTGGAGCCGGCGTGCCCAGATCAGCGTGATGTCCACGAGCCGCTGGAGCCCCTGGGACTCCAGGAACGGCAGGATCGTGTCGGACTGGGCGTTCATCACGGCCTTGGCGAGGGCTTCCTTGGACTCGAAGTGGAAGTAGAGGGCCCCCGCCGTGACCCCGGCCCGTTTGAGGATGCGGCTGATGCTGGCGCCCGCGAAGCCGTACTCGTCGAAGACCTCCGCCGCCGCGAGGATGAGCGCCCCCCGCGTCTGTATCGCCCGCTCCTGCCTGGGTTGCCCCACGACGGTCCCTCCTTCATGAAAATGAAACGTTCTCTATGTTAAGCCGCACCGATCGGGCTGTTCCGTCCCATAGCTTCCGCCCACGACGCGATCACCACCGTGCGAGCCAGCTTTCTTTGCCGTCACTTTACCCAAAACAAAACGATCACTCTTTATGTTGTGGGCGCAACCAGGTGGCAACCGACGTCGCACCAAGGGGGATGCACATGCCGGCCATCACCAGCCGGGAAGGTCGCAGCGCACCGGGGTCCACATCCGTCATCGAGCCCGTGCCACGGGAACTGGTCCACAAACTGGCCGAATCGGAGGTACTGCTGAGGGGCTGCCGGACGGTCGCTCCCGACACGTTCGTGGTGACCGCTCGCTGGCCCGCCGACCACCCGTTCTACCGTCCCGTGCACGGCCTGCACGACCCGCTGTTCGCGGCCGAGTCGATACGCCAGGCGGTCCCGTTACTCAGCCATGCCGCCTACGAGGCGCCGTTCGGACACCGCCAGTCCTGGGCCCACTACCGGCAGACACTCTTCCCCGCCGCCCTGGCCGGCGGCACGACGGCCGACCCGGAACTGCGCGTCTCCTGCACCGATGTGGTCCGCCGCGCCGGACGGCTCGCCTCACTCACCATGCGGGTCGGCATGGTCCGTGACGGCCTGCCGCTCGGCTCCGCCGAACTCGCCTTCCACAACCATCCGCCGGCCATCTACCGTCGGCTGCGCGGCCGTTACGCCGACCTGGAGCAGGCCACCGCGCGGGCCGTGCCCATGGAGCCGCCGGTCGCACCCGGTGAGGTCGCGCGTCGGCGGCCCGCCGACGTCGTCCTGTCCGCGACCGGGGAGCCCGGCCGCAGCCGGCTGCGGGTGGACCTCTCGCACTCGGTGCTCTTCGACCACCCGGTGGACCACGTTCCCGGGATGCTGCTGCTGGAGGCGGCGCGGCAGGCCGCACACCGGGCCGCGCATCCCGAGGCGATGGTGGCGACCGGCCTGGAAGCCGACTTCCGGCGCTACGTCGAGCTGGACGCGCCGTGCTGGATCGAGGCCGCCCGGGAACCGTCCGGCGCCGCCGGACAGCGGGTGCGGGTCACCGCGGTGCAGCACGACGAGGTCGTGTTCACCTCCGTCGTCACGCTGATCCCGGCCGGGTGATGACGCGGACCAGCAGCTCAGGCGGCTTGTGGCAGAACCGTTGCCGACCGGTCGGAACTCCCCCGCGGCGAACACATAGGGTGTGATGCCGTTCCGTTGAGGACGCGGCCCGGCACGAACTCCGCGCAGGAGGCGTGCCGGTGGCGCGTCCCCATCGCCGAGTTCCTTCACAGCATGGGGAGTCACAAGCATGCGATCCATACGGCCGTCGTCCACCGTTCGGCGAGGGAGGGGCCCGTACCGGACCTCCCGCGCGCTGGCGGCGGTCGCCCTCGCCTCGGCGCTGGCGATGACCGCCACGGCCTGCGGCGGGGACGACGACGCCGACGGCAGGTCCACCGCGGGCGCGAGCGCGGGCGGCTCCGGCGACGGCAAGCTCAGGATCCCGGACGACCTCAGGCAGAGGCTCAAGGAGCACGGGATCGACATCGACAAGTGGAAGAACGGCGCCTGGAAGAACTGGAACAAGCAGGACTGGCTGCGTGAGGCCGACGACTTCGTCAACCCGATGATCAAGGGGCTGTGGAACCCGGACCGCATGCGGGACGCCGACGACCCCGACAAGGGCGTCGACGACAACGACATCTCCGGTGACCAGGGCGTGACCGACCCGGAGCCGCAGCCCGTGCGGGCACGGACGGTCGTGCCGCCGTACCACAGCAACGCGGCCACCTCCGGCAAGCTGCTCTTCGACGCCCCCGAGGGCACCATGGTCTGCTCGGCGACGGTCGTGACGGACCCCGCCCACCCGGGCAAGTCCGATCTGGTCTGGACGGCGGGCCACTGCGTGCACGCCGGCAAGAAGGGCGGTTGGTACCGCAACATCGCCTTCGTGCCGTCGTACAACAACCAGGGCAGGTCGGCCGCCCAGCTGGAGAACACCGGCCGCGCCGAGGTCGCCCCGTACGGCGTCTGGTGGGCCGACGCGGCGAAGACCTCGCAGCAGTGGATCAGTGAGGGCGGTTCGACGGGCGGCAAGGGCGCCTCGTACGACTTCGCCGTCATCCACGTGACCCCGGAGCGGGGCAGCGGCGGCAGGTCGCTGGAGGAGACCGTCGGCGGGGCGCTGCCGGTCGACTTCGACGCGCCGCCCGTGTCGAAGGTGGCGAGCCTCACCGCGTCCGGTTACCCGGCGGCGGCGCCGTACGACGGTCAGCTGCTGTACCAGTGCCAGGACAGGCCGGGCCGGCTGTCCATGGACCGGTCCGACCCGACCATGTACCGGATCGGCTGCACGATGACCGGTGGTTCCTCCGGCGGTGGCTGGGTGGAGACGGGCGCCGACGGCAAGCCCACCTTGGTCTCCAACACCTCCATCGGCCCGGTGAGTTCCGGCTGGCTGGCCGGCCCGCGCCTGGGTGACGTGGCCAAGGGCGTGTACGACTCGGTGAGCGAGCAGTTCGCCGGCCGCTAGAGAGGCCGTGTGCGTCGCTCCGGCACGGCGAAGGCCCGCCGCCCCCTGCTGGGGGTGGCGGGCCTTCGTGGCGCTGTGCCGGGGTCAGGCCGTGGCGACCGTCGTGTACGGCGCCAGGTCCGCCGCCAGTTCCTCGTGCACCCGGGCCCGGAGCAGGGTTCCCTCCGCGGTGTGCTCCTCGGAGATCACCTCGCCCTCGGTGTGGGTGCGGGCGACCAGCTTGCCGTGCGTGTAGGGCACGACCGCCTCGACCTCGACCGAGGGCCGGGGCAGCTCGTCGTCGATCAGGGCGAGCAGCTTGTCGATGCCCTGGCCGGTGCGGGCCGAGACGGCGATGGAGCGCTTCTCGACCCGGAGCAGCCGCTGGAGGACCAGCGGGTCCGCCGCGTCCGCCTTGTTGATGACGACGATCTCCGGCACGCCGGTGGCGCCGACGTCCCGGATCACCTCGCGCACGGCGGCGAGCTGCTCCTCGGGGACCGGGTGCGAGCCGTCCACCACGTGCAGGATCAGGTCGGCGTCACCGACCTCCTCCATGGTGGAGCGGAACGCCTCGACCAGGTGGTGCGGCAGGTGCCGGACGAAGCCGACGGTGTCCGCCAGGGTGTACAGCCGACCGCTCGGGGTCTCCGCCCGGCGGACGGTCGGGTCCAGGGTCGCGAACAGGGCGTTCTCGACCAGGACGCCGGCGCCGGTCAGGCGGTTGAGCAGGGAGGACTTACCGGCGTTGGTGTAGCCCGCGATGGCCACGGACGGCACCTTGTTGCGCCGGCGCTCCTGCCGCTTGACCTCGCGGCCGGTCTTCATGTCCGCGATCTCCCGGCGCATCTTCGCCATCTTCTCGCGGATGCGCCGCCGGTCCGTCTCGATCTTGGTCTCACCGGGGCCACGGGTGGCGAGACCGCCACGGCCGCCACCCATCTGCCGGGACAGCGACTGACCCCAACCGCGCAGCCGCGGCAGCATGTACTGCATCTGGGCGAGCGCGACCTGCGCCTTGCCCTCGCGGGACTTGGCGTGCTGGGCGAAGATGTCCAGGATCAGGGCCGTACGGTCGATGACCTTGACCTTGACGACGTCCTCCAGCTGGATCAGCTGGCCGGGGCTCAGCTCACCGTCGCAGATGACGGTGTCCGCGCCCGTCTCGAGGACGATGTCGCGCAGCTCCAGGGCCTTGCCGGAGCCGATGTAGGTGGCCGCGTCGGGCTTGTCGCGGCGCTGGATGACGCCGTCGAGCACGAGTGCCCCGGCGGTCTCGGCGAGCGCGGCGAGCTCCGCGAGGGAGTTGTCGGCGTCCTGCACGGTGCCGGTGGTCCACACGCCGACGAGCACGACCCGCTCCAGGCGGAGCTGTCGGTACTCGACCTCGGTGACGTCCTCCAGCTCGGTGGACAGGCCCGCCACCCGGCGCAGGGCCGCGCGCTCGGAACGGTCGAACTGTTCGCCGTCCCGCTCGCCGTCGATCTCGAAGCTCCAGGCGACGTCCTCTTCCATCAGGGCATCGGCCCGAAGACCTTCGGGGTAGGCGTGCGCGAGGCGCTTGGTGTCCTGGGAAGGGGAAGAAGAGGAGGTCATTTGATCCTTACGTCGATGAGAGTGCCGTTACGGCGTCGATACGGCGGTCTTCTGGCCGCTCAGGGTGTACAACGCGCGGGTACCCCGGGAGATTCCCGTGTCCCCCCGATGCGCCCCCGGTGCGGCCGACGCGTCGATGGTCGCACGGCACGGCACGTCCCGTCACCGGCTTATCGCGTGGCCCGCGGCTCCGCGGCCCCGGCCCGGGGCGTCGTCCGCCAGTCGGGGTGGCCGGGCATCGGCGGGGTCTTCGCGCCGTACAGCCAGGCGTCGAGGAAGCCCCGCAGGTCGCGGCCGGCGACGGCCGAGGCGAGCCGGACGAAGTCGGCGGTGGTGGCGGTGACGTCGCGGTGTTCCTGCACCCAGAGCCGCTCCAGCCGCTCGAAGGCCGGCCGGCCGATCTCCTGCCGCAGCGCGTACAGCGCGAGTGCGGCGCCGTCGTAGACGCCGGGCCGGAAGATGCCGATCTTCTGGCCGGGGGCGGGCGGCTTGGGCCGGGCGGGCGGGCCGCCGGCCTCGCGCCAGCGGTCGGCGGCGCCGTAGGCGGCCTTCATCCGGTCCTCCATCGGCCGGTGCGCCGTCTCCTCGGCGTACAGCTCCTCGTACCAGGTGGCGTGCCCCTCGTTCAGCCACACGTCGGACCAGGTGCGCGGGGTGACGCTGTCCCCGAACCACTGGTGGGACAGCTCGTGCACCATCACGGACTCGATGTACCACTTGGGGTAGGCGGGCTCGGTGAACAGGTTCTTCTCGAACAGCGACAGGGTCTGTGTCTCCAGTTCGAAGCCCGTGGCGGCCTGTGCCATGAGCACGCCGTAGGTCTCGAACGGGTACCGGCCGACCTTGCTCTCCATCCAGGCGATCTGGTCGGGCGTCCTGGCGAGCCACGGTTCGAGAACCTTGCGGTCGGCGGCGGGCACGACGTCCCGCAGGGGCAGGCCGTGGGGTCCCGCGCGGTGGACCACGGCGGAGCGGCCGATGGACACCTGGGCGAGTTCGGTGGCCATGGGGTGCTGGGTGCGGTAGGTCCAGGTGGTGGTGCGGCCGACCCGGTCCGCGCCGGCGGGCAGGCCGTTGGCGACGGCGGTGTAGCCGTTGGGGGCGGTGATCCGGAAGGTGAACATCGCCTTGTCGGACGGGTGGTCGTTGCCCGGGAAGACGAAGTGGGCGGCGTCGGCCTGGTTCGCCATGGCGAGACCGTCCACGGTGCGCACCCAGCCGCCGTCGCGGCCCTTGGGGGGCACGGGGTCGCTGGTGTGCCGCACGGTGATGCGGGTCCAGCTGCCCTCGGTCAGGGCGGTCCGCGGGGTGACGACGAGGTCCTCGCCGGCGCCGGCGAAGCTCGCGGGGACCCCGTCGACCTCGACGGACCGGACGGTGCCGTGCGCGAAGTCGAGGTTGACGCGGTCCAGGTCGGCGGTGGTCCACGCGTCGATGGTGGTGACAGCCTCGAGCGGCTTGTCGTTGGCGCCGGGGTAGCTGAGCGAGATGTCGTACGACGCCACGTCGTATCCCGGGTTGCCGAGGTCCGGGTAGAGGCGGTCGCCGACGCCGAGGGGCTCGGGCGGGGCCGCCGCGGCGACGAGGCAGACGGAGACGGCGCAGGCGAGCAGGGCCGCCCTGCGGTGCCGGGAGATCGGGGACCGGGGCCGGTGGCGCGGGGTGAGCAGCATGGACCACCGCTACCAGGGCGGGTCCGGGTCCCGGCGGCGACTCGCGTCCGGCCCACTCGAACGGGTCGGCGCCGGACGGCGTCCTCAGGGGGCCGGGGCCTGGTGCCGGGCGCGGCTCACGTCGTACACCCCGGGTACGTCCCGCATGGCGCGCATCAGGGAGGGCAGGCGGGCGGCGTCGGGCAGCTCCAGGGTGTAGGTGTGGCGCACCCGCTGCTGGCTGGGCGGTTCGACGGTGGCGGAGACGATCTCGGCGCCCTCCAGGGCGATCGCCTCGGTGAGGTCGGCGAGCAGATGGGGCCGCCCGAAGGATTCGGCGACCAGGGTGACCCGGCACCCGGTGGTGTCCCCCCAGCGCACGACGACCTCCGCGCGCCCCCGGTTCTTCATGTGCGCCACCGCGGCGCACTCCGCGCGGTGCACGGTCACCACTCCCCCGCGGACCGCGAACCCGGTGATCCCGTCCGGCGGCACGGGCGTACAGCACCCGGCGAGCCGTACGGCGGCTCCGGGCCGGTCCGCGAGGACGTCGGCGCGCCGGGGCCGGGCGGCGGGTGCGCCGTCCGCGGGTCGGGCGGCGTCGGCCGCGCCGGCGCGCCCGGCGCCCTCGGCGGGCCCGGCGCCGCCGTCACGCGGGTCGCCGCCACTGTCGCCGCCGTCGCCGCCGCCGGGGTGCGCGGCGAGCCAGCGCTGGATGGCGATGCGGGCGGCCGGGGTGTGGGCGTGCTCCAGCCACTCCCGGGACGGCTCGGAGGCCGGGTCCTGGCCCATGAGGAGCTGGACCGTGTCACCGTCGCCCAGGACCGTGCTGAGGGTGGCCAGGCGGCCGTTGACCCGGGCGCCGATGCAGGCGTGCGCGTCCTCGCCGTACTGCGCGTAGGCGGCGTCGACGCAGGTGGCACCCTCGGGCAGGCCGAGGGCGCCGCCGTCGGGCCGGAACACGGTGATCTCCCGGTCCTGGGCGAGGTCCTCGCGCAGGGTGGACCAGAAGGTGTCCGGGTCGGGGGCGGCCCGCTGCCAGTCGAGGAGCCGGGACAGCCAGCCCGGGCGGGTCGGGTCGGCGCGCTCGCCGTCGACGGGGGCGTCGGCGGGCGGGGTGGCGGCGGTGCCGGAGGTGTCCGAGGTGTCGGCCGCGGGGGCGTACGGGTTGCCGAGCGCGACGACGCCGGCCTCGGCGACCTTGTGCATCTGGTGGGTGCGGATGAGCACCTCGACGACCTGGCCGTCCGGCCGGGCGACCGCGGTGTGCAGCGACTGGTACAGGTTGAACTTCGGTACGGCGATGAAGTCCTTGAACTCCGAGACGACCGGCGTCATACAGGTGTGCAGTTCACCGAGGACGGCGTAGCAGTCGGCGTCCTCGTTCACCAGCACCAGCAGCCGGCCGAAGTCGGAGCCGCGCAGCCGTCCGCGTTTGCGGGCCACGCGGTGCACGGAGACGAAGTGCCGGGGCCGGATCAGGACTTCGGCGGGGATGCCGGCCTCGCGCAACACCGCGCGCGCCTCGTCGGCGACCTCGGCGAGGGGGTCACCGGGGCGGGCGGCGTTCTCGGCGATGAGTTCCCTGGTGCGGGCGTACTCCTCGGGGCGGAGGATGGCGAAGACCAGGTCCTCCAGTTCGGTCTTCAGCGCCTGCACACCGAGGCGTTCGGCGAGCGGGATGAGGACGTCCCGGGTGACCTTGGCGATGCGCGCCTGCTTCTCGGGGCGCATGACGCCGAGGGTGCGCATGTTGTGCAGGCGGTCGGCGAGTTTGATCGACATCACGCGCACGTCGTTGCCGGTGGCGACGAGCATCTTGCGGAAGGTCTCCGGCTCGGCGGCGGCCCCGTAGTCGACCTTCTCCAGCTTCGTGACGCCGTCGACCAGGTAGCGCACCTCCTCGCCGAACTGTTCCCGCACCTGCTCCAGCGTCACCTCGGTGTCCTCGACGGTGTCGTGGAGCAGGGAGGCCGTCAACGTGGTGGTCTCCGCGCCCAGTTCGGCGAGGATCAGGGTCACGGCGAGCGGGTGGGTGATGTACGGCTCACCGCTCTTGCGCATCTGGCCGCGGTGGGAGGACTCGGCGAGGACGTAGGCGCGGCGCAGCGGGTCGAGGTCCGCGTCCGGGTGGTGGGCGCGGTGGGCCTCCACGACGTGGCCGATGGCGTCGGGCAGTCTGCCGCGGGCGGTGGGGCCGAGCAGTGCGGCCCGGCCGAGCCGGCGCAGGTCGATCCGGGGCCGGGACTTCCTGCGGCCCGCCGTGGCGGTGGGCGCCGCGGGCGCTGCCGGGCCAGGGGTCGCAGGGTTCGTGGCCTCCGCACTCATGGGCACCTCCGGCTCTCTGACCGGCGGACGGGGCCCCCAGGGCGTACGCGGCTCAGGGTTGGCGACGTTCCCCCGTCCGTGCCGGTGCTTGATGCTACCGAGCCCACCACGTGCGACCGACCGCCTCTCGCCGAGCGTGAAACGGATCACCCGTACGAGCGATGGAAACGAGGTTTAAGAATTTGCGCCACATGCGCGGCGCTCGGCCGCGGTTTCGAACGGCCCGGCCGCCGGCAGGCGGTGATCCGGGCGCACGACGCCGCTCCCTCCTTGTTCCCCCAGGTCAGTGAGTGATGCTTTCCAGCCATGCGCCGTCGATCTCGCCCTCGGCGACGATCACGGCGGGTCCGGTCATCTCGATCTCGCCGTCGGGCCGCTCGGTGATGACCAGACGGCCGCCGGGCACGTCGACGGTGTACGTCACCGGGGTGCCGGTGACGGCCGGATCGGTTCCGTCGCGCCGGGCGGCGGCCACGGCGACCGCGCACGCGCCCGTGCCGCACGAGCGGGTCTCGCCGGAACCGCGTTCGTGCACCCGCATCGCCACGTGCCGGGGGCCGCGGTCGACGGCGAACTCGACGTTCACCCCGTCCGGGTAGGCGTCGGCGGGGCCGACCGGCGGCGGGGTGAACAGGTTCCCGGCGTGGGCCAGGTCGGCCACGAAGGCGACGGCGTGCGGGTTGCCCATGTTCACGTTCCGCGCGGGCCAGCTGCGCTCGTCGACGCTCACCGTCACGTCGCCCTCGGGGAGGCGGGCGCGGCCCATGCCGACGGTGACGTCACCGTTCTTCGCGAGGTGGACGGACTTGACGCCCCCGCGCGTGGCGATCGTGAGGTCCCCCTCGGCCACATGTCCCGCGTGCTGGAGGTAGCGCGCGAACACACGGACGCCGTTGCCGCACATCTCGGCGACCGAGCCGTCGCCGTTGCGGTAGTCCATGAACCACTCGGCCTCGGCGGCCATCGCCCTGGCCTCCGGGTGCGCCGCGGACCGCACCACGTGCAGCACGCCGTCGCCGCCGATACCGGCCCGGCGGTCACACAGGGCGGCGACGGTGGCCGGGGCCAGCTCGATGGCGTTCTCGGGATCCGGCACGATCACGAAGTCGTTCTCGGTGCCGTGGCCCTTGAGGAAGGCGATCCGTGTGCTCATCCCTCGATCGTACGGGAGCTGTGCACGGCGGGGCCGTGGGCACGGTGGCATCCCTGGGGGCGGGGACGTGGCTAGCGCAGTCTCGCCACTCGCCACACGGCGAGGACGGCCACAAGGGCCACCAACAGGAGGTAACCGAGCACGACCCGCCAGTCGGGGCGGTGGCCGGAGCCGCGCGGAGGCAGGCCGGGCCAGGTGTAGCCCACCCGACGGGCGGCCATCATGCCCCAGCCCGCCGCGCACGAGCAGATCAGCAGACCGAGCATGGCGATGACCGCGCCACTGTCGCCGAAGTCGAACGCGAGCGGGAAGGCGAACATCAGCGAGCCGACGGCGGACAGTCCCACGATGGGCGCGAGCTGCCAGATGCGGAGTCGACGCTGCGGGCGCAGCTCGACCTCGACCTCCGGCCCCACCGGATACATCTCCTCGGGGTCGGGTCCGTCGGCGGTGACGCCGCCGACTGTCTCGTCGGGCCCGTCGTCGGCGAGCCGGTCCGCGGCCGGCCCGTCCACGACCAGGACGTCGTCCACGATCAGGGCGTCCGCGGGCAGGGCGTCATCCATGGGCAGGGCGTCGTCCGCAGGCAGGGCGTCGTCCGCGACCAGGGCGTCCGCGGGCAGTCGGTCGACGGTTGGATCGTCCGCCGTCGGACCGTCGTCGGTCCTGCCCGGCTCGTCACTCCCAGTAGTGACATGCTCGGCACTTCGTGCGGTGTCGCGAGGGCCGGCCTCCATCGCCACGCGCCCTCCCAACTAGGCTCCACTTGGTCGATCGAAGCTCGATGATGGCACGGCGTCACAGGCCGGGATGACCGGCGGCGCATCCCGATGCCATGACGTGATCAGGCTGTGACCGGTCGTTCGACCAACGCCAGGGCCTGCTGCGGAAGTTCCCCGCGGTCCGCGAGGGCCCCACTCAACCAGTGCACCCGGGGATCGCGCCTGAACCACGAATCCTGCCGGCGCGCGAAGCGCTTGGTCGCACGTACGGTCTCGTCCCGGGCTTCCGCTTCGGTGCACTCCCCGGCGAGCGCGGCCAGCACCTGCTGGTAGCCGAGCGCGCGCGACGCCGTGCGCCCCTCGCGCAGACCTCGCGCCTCCAGTGCGCGCACCTCGTCCACGAGACCCGCCTCCCACATCCGGTCGACGCGCCGCGCGATGCGGTCGTCCAGCTCCGGGCGCGCCACGTCGACCCCGATCTGGACGGTGTCGTACACGGAGTCGTGGCGCGGCAGGTTGGCCGTGAAGGGGCGCCCGGTGATCTCGATCACCTCGAGGGCCCGGACGATACGGCGGCCGTTGCCGGGCAGGATCGCGCGGGCGGCGTCGGGGTCGGCCGCGGCCAGCCGCGCGTGCAGCGCACCCGGGCCGCGCAGCGTCAGCTCCTCCTCCAGGCGGGCCCGGACCTCCGGGTCGGTGCCCGGGAACTCCAGGTTGTCGACGGCTCCGCGGACGTACAGGCCCGAGCCGCCGACCAGGACCGGCCAGCGGTCCTCGGCGAGCAGGGCGTCGATCCGGGCGCGGGCGAGCCGCTGGTACTCGGCGACCGAGGCGGCGACCGTCACGTCCCAGATGTCCAGCAGGTGGTGGGGGACGCCACCGCGCTCCTGGGGCGTCAGCTTGGCGGTACCGATGTCCATCCCCCGGTACAGCTGCATGGAGTCGGCGTTGACGACCTCACCGCCGAGACGCTGGGCCAGGAAGACACCGAGATCGGATTTTCCGGCCGCTGTCGGTCCGACGACGGCGATGACGCGGGGGGCGGGGGATGCGCTGCTCACCGCACCAGTCTCGCAAACCTCCCCGCCTGCTCCCGAACGAGTTACGTGACGGCGGGCACTGCGGGTCGTTGCCCGTTGCGAGGTGCCTCCTGCGGGACTGCCGGAGGCGGTGACCCGGGCGGCACGAACCCTTGCACCGGGTGACGCGGGAATCCGCCCGCACGAGTACCGTATGGAGTGGAAATGGGCATGTTCGCACGACTCCTCGGCAGGTCGAAGGCGACTCGGGAGGCGTCGGCCGCCGAGACGCCGGCCGACGTGGAGCCGGCCGGGACCGAGGCGGAGGAGGAGCCGGAGACGGCGTCCGCCCCGACCGGGGCCGTGACCGTGGCCGGGGCCGAGGTGGAGACGGCGGCGCCGGGCCCGGCCGAGGCGGAGGGGGCCGGGCCGACGCAGTCGCAGTCGCAGTCGCAGTCGCAGTCGCAGTCGCATGACCCGGCCGTGGACGGGAACGAGGACGGGGCCGTGCGGGCGGACGCGGACGCGGACCGGAACGACGGTGCCGACGCCGCCGCCGACAGTGGCGCCGACAGTGGCGCTGACGGCGGCGCGGACGGCGCCTCCGAGGGCGCCGGCATCCCGCGGCAGCAGTCCGCCGACGAGGCCGCCGACAGCGAGGCGGGCGACGGCGCCCGCCGGTGACCGCGGGACGAGGGAAGGTGGATCATGGGGCTGTTCGACAACGTGAAGGCCAGGCTGGGTCCGGCGAAGGACAAGGTGTCGGACCTCGCGCGACAGCACGGGGGCAAGGTTCAGGACGGCATCGACAAGGCCGCGAAGGCCGTCGACGAGCGGACCAAGGGCAAGTACAGCGACAAGATCGAGGCCGGCACGGGCAAGGCGAAGGAAGCGGTGGACCGCCTCGCCCACAAGGACGGCCCCGAGACGCCGGCGTCCCCCGCCGAACCGAAGCCGCCCGCCCGGCCGGAGGGCCCGCCGCCGGTCTCCTGACCGGCCCGGACCCGGTGGACGCCCCGGTCACGACGGCGCGTCCCCGATCCGGGTGAGGGGTCCCGCCCCCGGCCGGACCGGCGGACGGCCGCGGAGAGGATCTCCCCGGCCGTCCGCCGTCGTCGGGTCAGGTCCAGGTCGCGACCAGGTACCCGACGCCGTACGGGGCGTCCTCGTACAGCAGGGCACCGGTGAGGCCGGCGTCCTCGGCGGCGGCGGCCAGGATCTGCCAGGGCGCGCGACCGGACGCCTTCAGCTCGCGGGCCAGCGCGGGGTCGATCGCCCGGAGTGCCGCGAGGTCCGCCGCTCCCAGCGCCCGTCCCGCCTCGGCGTCGAAGGGCGCCGCCCGCTCGTCCAGGTATCCCGGCGCCTTGAGCGACCGGCAGGCGCTGGCGTCCCCCATCACCAGCAACGCCACCCGCGCGGCCCTGGCCCCCAGCTCCGCGCCGATGTCGGCACATCCCTCGGGCGCCAGCGATCCGTCGACCCCGAGCCCCTCGATCGGGGCGTCGGCCCAGCCGGTCCGCTCGAGCAGCCAGGCGGCGACGGCCAGCGAGGGGGGCAGCTCACGCGCGGGGGCGTCGGCGTCCGCCGCGGTGGGCCCCAGACGTACCTCCAGGTCGACCCCGAAACCGCGGAACGACCCCCGGGCGCCCTGCGGGTAGGGGCCCACGTCCTCCCGCCCGGTGGGGCCTACGACCACCAGCAGGTCCGGACGGGCGGCTGCGAGCACGCCGAGCGCGTCCACGCAGGCCGCGCGCGCGGTGTCCAGTTCGGGTGCGGCGCCCACGGCGACCTCGGGCACGAGCAGCGGCGGGCAGGGGCAGACGGCGGCGGCGACAAGCATGATCGGCAGAGTAACGCCGTCACGCCCCTGACCGGCACTCCGGCGGGTACGCGGAGCGCGACCCCGCCGCCGAGGGACGAGCCCGCCGTCGTCGTCGGGGGCGCCGGGCGTCACCGCTCCGGTCAGTCGCGGCAAGAAGGCGGGGGGGCGGGTGCCCCCTTGGGCACGCCGAGCAGGCCGCCGGCTGCCTGACGACCCCCGTCGCATCGCGGCTCTCCCAAAGGTCACCCTGCCGTGGCACGGGCGACGGAAGCTCGGCACCGTCGCCGGGGCCCCGCGCGTCACCCGCTCCGGACAGCCGCGGTCGTCAGGGGCGCCGGGATGCCGACCTCGGGCACGCCGAGCAGGACACCCGCCGGCTCGGCGGCCTCCGCCGCATCACGCCTCCCCCAGGCGCACCCCGTGCCGTGGCACGAGTGACGGGACCGCCGCGCCGGAAGCCCGCTGCGGGGGCATCCCCGGGCGTCATCGCCGCGGTCAGTCGCAGCCGCAGCCCGCCGTCGCGGTCGGCAGGGGCGCCGGGATGCCGACCTTCGGCAGGCCGAGCATGACGCCCGCCGGCTCGGCGGCCTCCGCCGCGTTGCGCTTCTCCCAGGCGTCGCCCGCGCGGGTGCGACGGACGGCGAGGGTGGGTCCCTCGGCGAGGAGGTGGTGCGGCGCGGCGTACGTGATCTCGACGGTGACGACGTCGCCGGGGCGCACCTCCTCGTCCGGCTTGGTGAAGTGGACGAGGCGGTTGTCGGGGGCACGGCCGGACAGGCGGTGGGTGGCGCCGTCCTTGCGGCCCTCCCCCTCGGCGACCATCAGCTCCAGCGTGCGGCCGACCTGCTTCTTGTTCTCCTCCCAGGAGATCTCCTCCTGGAGGGCGACCAGCCGCTCGTAACGCTCCTGGACGACCTCCTTGGGGATCTGGCCCTCCATGGTCGCGGCGGGGGTGCCGGGCCGCTTGGAGTACTGGAAGGTGAAGGCCTGCGCGAACCGGGCCTCGCGGACGACGTGCAGGGTGTCCTCGAAGTCCTCCTCGGTCTCACCGGGGAAGCCGACGATGATGTCGGTGGTGATCGCGGCGTGCGGGATCGCGGCCCGCACCTTCTCGATGATGCCGAGGTAGCGCTCCTGGCGGTAGGAGCGGCGCATCGCCTTCAGGACCGTGTCCGAACCGGACTGCAACGGCATGTGCAGCTGCGGCATCACGTTCGGGGTCTGCGCCATCGCGGCGATCACGTCGTCGGTGAAGTCGCGGGGGTGCGGGGAGGTGAAGCGGACGCGCTCCAGTCCCTCGACGTTCCCGCAGGCTCGCAGCAGCTTGCTGAAGGCCTCGCGGTCGCCGATGTCGGAGCCGTAGGCGTTGACGTTCTGGCCGAGCAGCGTGATCTCGGAGACTCCCTCGGCGACCAGCGCCTCGACCTCGGCGAGGATGTCGCCGGGCCGCCGGTCCTTCTCCTTGCCGCGCAGCGCCGGGACGATGCAGAAGGTGCAGGTGTTGTTGCAGCCGACGGAGATCGACACCCAGGCCGCGTACGCGCTCTCGCGGCGGGTCGGCAGGGTGGACGGGAACGCCTCCAGCGACTCGGCGATCTCGACCTGAGCCTCCTCCTGGACGCGGGCGCGCTCCAGCAGGACGGGCAGCTTGCCGATGTTGTGCGTGCCGAAGACGACGTCCACCCAGGGCGCCCTCTTCACGATGGTGTCGCGGTCCTTCTGCGCGAGGCAGCCGCCGACCGCGATCTGCATGCCGGGGCGGGAGGCCTTCCTCGGCGCGAGCCGGCCGAGGTTGCCGTAGAGCCGGTTGTCGGCGTTCTCGCGGACCGCGCAGGTGTTGAAGACGACGACGTCCGCGTCCCCGTCCGCGTCCTCGGGGGCCCGTACGTACCCGGCCTCCTCGAGCAGTCCGGACAACCGCTCCGAGTCGTGGACGTTCATCTGGCACCCGTAGGTGCGGATCTCGTAGCTCTTGGGTGCGTGCACGTCCACTGCGGGGCTCCGGTCGCTGCTGCTGGTCATGGTTCAAGGGTAGGTGGTCGCCGCGGCCCCCCGGCCGCGGTGGTCCGGAGCCGGTGGAGCGGCCGGACATGCTGTGGGCGGGCTGTCGCGGGGCCCGTACTATCGGTGATCTCGGTGGGGGGAGGGTGGTCATGGGCAGGCGGCGCCCGGGCACGCCGACGCTGGAGGAGGTGGCCGCCCGCGCCGGAGTGGGCCGGGGCACGGTCTCCCGCGTCGTCAACAACGCGGCGGGGGTGAAGGACTCCACACGCCGGGCCGTGCAGCGGGCCATCGCGGAGCTGGGGTACGTGCCCAATCTCGCGGCACGGTCCCTGGCCGGGCGAGGGGCCGACGCGGTCGCGCTGGTGATGACGGAACCGGACTGGCGGCTGTTCGCGGAGCCGTTCTTCTCCGAGATCGTCCGCTCGCTCGGTGACGCCCTGGCCGACACCGGGATGCAGTTGCTGCTGACGCTGGTGCGCTCGGACGCCGAACGGCGGCGCTTCCTGGAGTACGCCCGTGGCGGCCGGGTCGACGGGGTGCTGCTGATGTCCGTGCACGCCGGCGATCCCCTGCCCGACATGCTCGCCGAGGCCCGGCTGCCGACGGTCCTGCTGGGCCGCCGCTCGGGCGAGGAGCACGTCAGCTACGTCGACGCGGACAACGTCGGCGGGGCCCGCGGCGCGGTCGCCCACCTGCTGGACCGGGGCCGGCGGACCATCGCCACGATCACCGGGCCGCTCGACATGTACGTCGCCCAGTGCCGGCTGCGCGGCTACCGCGAGGCCCTGGCGCAGGCCGGCCTGGACGCCGGGCGGACCCTGATCGCCGAGGGCGACTTCACCGAGGAGAGCGGGCGCCGCGCCATGGCCCGGCTGATCGAGCGGCACCCGGGGATCGACGGTGTCCTCGCCGCGTCGGACACCACGGCCGCCGGCGCCCTGCGGGCGCTGCGGGCGGCGGGACGACGGGTCCCGGAGGACGTGGCCATAATCGGCTTCGACGACTTCCCGCTGGCCGAGCGGACCGAGCCGCGGCTGACCACGGTGCGGCAGCCGGTGGCGGAGATCGGGCGGGCCATGGTGCGGCTCCTGCTGGAGGAGATGGAGGAGGTCGACGAGTCGTCCGTGGCCTGGCGGCATGTCGTCCTCCGCACGGAACTGGTGCTGCGCGAGTCGGCCTGACTCCGGCCACTGGCACGCCCCGGCACCACCTGGCGGATCCTCGGCACCGGCGCGCAGGACGAGCGGCGTCCGGGAGCGCTCCCAACATTCCGCATCCCGATACGGGTGCTCTCCCACCTGGGGTTTCGAAAGCCGTTCGACACTCCCCCCGCGCACAGTCTTGTCAGGGGCATGAACTCTCCCTACAGTCCCTGCCGAACGGAGGAATGGGAGCGCTCCCACTCCCGCACGCACGAGAGCGCTCCCGCATCGCACCGACCGTCCCGGAGAGGACCCGCATGCGACCGTCCACGCACCCTGCCCGTGGCACGCGCGGCCTGTTGGGCGCGCTGCTCACCGCCCTCGCCGCCCTCGCGGCCCTGCTCACCACCAGCCCGGCGGCACACGCCGACACCTCGATCTGCGAGGCGTTCGGGTCGACCACGATCCAGGGCCGCTACGTCGTCCAGAACAACCGCTGGGGCACCAGCGAGGCCCAGTGCGTCACCGCCACCGACTCGGGATTCCGGATCACCCAGGCCGACGGCTCGGTCCCGACGAACGGCGCCCCGAAGTCGTACCCGTCCGTCTTCAACGGCTGCCACTACACCAACTGCTCGCCCGGTACGAGTCTCCCGGCGCGGCTCAGCGGCATCTCCAGCGCGCCCACCGGCATCTCGTACAGCTACGTGAGCAACGCGGTGTACGACGCCGCGTACGACATCTGGCTCGACTCCACGCCCCGCACCGACGGCGTCAACCAGACCGAGATCATGATCTGGTTCAACAAGGTCGGGCCCGTGCAGCCCGTCGGCTCGCAGGTGGGCACCGCCACCGTCGCCGGCCGCTCCTGGCAGGTGTGGTCCGGCAACAACGGCGGCAACGACGTGCTGTCCTTCGTCGCGCCCTCCACGATCACCAGCTGGAACTTCGACGTCATGGACTTCGCCCGCGAGGCCGTCGCCCGCGGTCTGGCCCAGAACAGCTGGTACCTGACCAGTGTGCAGGCGGGCTTCGAGCCCTGGCAGAACGGCACCGGCCTCGCCGTGAACTCCTTCTCCTCCACGGTCAACACCGGCGGCGACCCTGGTGGCCCGGGCGGGTCCACTGCCTGCTCGGTGGCGTACACGACGAACGTCTGGCAGGGCGGCTTCACCTCCGACGTCACCGTCACCAACACCGGCTCCACCCCGGTCGACGGCTGGAGGCTGGCCTTCGCCCTGCCCGCCGGGCAGCGGATCACCAGCGCCTGGGGTGCCGGCGTCACACCGTCCTCGGGCGCGGTCACGGCGGGCAACCTCGCCTACAACGCCCAGATCCCGGCCGGCGGCAAGGCGTCCTTCGGCTTCCAGGGCACCTACACCGGTTCCTTCGCCAGGCCGGCCGCCTTCAGCCTGAACGGGGCCGCCTGCGCCACCGCGTGACCCCACCAGTCCGCACCGCACCACCGCACCACCACGTGACCCGGCCGCCCGCGCGAGCCGCGTGCCACGCCCCCTTGCCCCGGGACCCGCCCGTCTCCCACACGCCGATCGGCCGGGTCCCGGTTCCACTTCGCGCGGTTCCCGCGCCGGCCCCACCCGGAGGGGCCGAAGCGCGGGGCCGGGCGACCGTACGCAACGCCGCCTACAACCGCTCCCGGCGCCGGCACTCCGGTGCCACCCGCCCACCCCGGCACCCGTCCGGGGCACAGACCCGTCCGATCCGCACGGAAGGAGCACCACATGGTCCGACGCGGCAGACTCCTGTCGTTGGCAGCGGCCCTGTCGACGCTGCTGGCGGCACTCGCCCTGACCCTGCTGGGACAGGGCAGCGCACAGGCCCACGGGGTGGCGATGCTGCCCGGTTCCCGTACCTACCTGTGCTACCTGGACTCGCACACCACCACCGGTGGGCTGGACCCCACCAACCCGGCCTGCCGGGACGCGCTGGCCAAGAGCGGGGCGACGGCGCTGTACAACTGGTTCGCCGTGCTCGACTCCAACGCCGGTGGCCGGGGCTCCGGTTACGTCCCGGACGGCACCCTGTGCAGCGCGGGCGACCGGTCCCCGTACGACTTCTCGGCCTACAACGCGGCCCGCTCGGACTGGCCGCGCACCCATCTCACCAGCGGGGCGACGATCCAGGCCCAGTACAGCAACTGGGCGGCGCACCCCGGTGACTTCCGCGTCTACCTCACCAAACAGGGCTGGTCGCCCACCTCCGCCCTGCGCTGGGCCGACCTGGACCTGATCCAGACGGTCACCAACCCGCCGCAGCAGGGGTCGCCCGGCACCGAGGGCGGCCACTACTCCTGGGACCTGAAACTGCCCGCCGGCCGCAGCGGGGACGCGCTGGTCTTCATCCAGTGGGTCCGCTCGGACAGCCAGGAGAACTTCTTCTCCTGCTCGGACATCGTCTTCGACGGCGGCCACGGCGAGGTCACGGGCATGCGCACCCCCGGCGGCACCCCGACCCCCACTCCCACTCCCACTCCGACACCAACCCCCACCCCGACCCCGACGGACCCGCACACCGGTTCCTGCATGGCCACGTACTCCGTCGTGAACTCCTGGAGCGGCGGCTTCCAGGCCTCCGTCGAGGTCATGAACCACGGCACGGCACCGCTGGACGGCTGGGCCGTGGCCTGGAAGCCCGGCTCGGGCACCCGGATCAACAGCCTGTGGAACGGCACCCAGTCCACCGGCGCCGACGGCACGGTCACCGTCCGCAACGCCGACCACAACCGGGTCGTCCCCGCCGGCGGCAGCGTCACCTTCGGCTTCACCGCCACCTCGACCGGCAACGACTTCCCCGCCGGTTCGATCGGCTGCGTCACCTGACGGCCGTCACCCACTGACCCCCGCCGCGCGACGGCCGGGAGGTCACTCCCCCACCGTCCGGGCCGGTCGTACCGGCCCGGACGGTGCCATGTCTGTTGGGCGGTGGCCCGCTCCGGGGCGCGACTCAGTCCCGCGCCGCCAGTTCGCCGAGGGCGGTGACCGTCCGCCAGTTGCGGGTGGTGGCCGGGATGCCGAGGCGCCGCTCGATGAAGGCGTTGTTCAGCCTGGTCCTGCCGTACCCGTCGGGCACGTGCAGGTGGATCTCGTCGCCGGTCAGCGTGAACACGGCGGTCTCCCCGGCCGGCACCTCCAGCCGGGCGGCCTGCTCGGCGGTCGGCTCCCGCGCGAGGAAGGTGACGTGCAGCTTGGCGGGATCGTCCTCCCGGCCCAGGTAGGGGTTGCGGGCCAGGGTGCGGGCGAGGGCGCCGGCGGTGCGCACCAGGACCGTGACCGGCGTGCCGAGGTCGTCGGTGATCCGCTCCTCGATGCGCGCGGCCAGTTCGGCGGGGATCTGCCCGGCCGGGGCGCCGAACACGACGTTCCCACTGCGCAGGTACGTCCGGACGTCCTCGTACCCCAGGGCGGTGAACAGGCCGCGCAGGTCCGCCATGGCGAGCTGGGTACGGCCGCCGACGTTGATCCCGCGCAACAGCGCGACGTGCTTCGTCATGCCCCCAAGCTCTCACGGGCGGCGCCGGTGCCGCGCGCGGTCCGGCGGGAGGCCGCGTCAACACCCCCGGTCCGCCCGGAACGCGCCCACTTCGACGCGCATCTCACGCCGCACCCGCCGCAGCCGGTCCCACAGTTCGTCGATGCTCTCCCGCGCGGCGGCCGGTGAGTCCCCGGGGCCGGGGACGCCGTCGTCCGGGCGCCGGACCATGCCGTAGACCGCGCCCAGGTCGTGGCTGAGGCCGCCCGCGAGGTCGAGCACCTGCTCCGGCACCCGCGGCTGGGCCTCCGCGTACACGTCCCGGTACCGGTCGCGCACCTCCGTCAGCCGCTGCCGTACGCTCCGCAGCTCCGCGGGGCGGCCCAGTGCGTGCAACTGATCGGTGAGCGCGGCGAGGTAGTGCCGGGCGGCGGTGTTCAGGTCGACGTAGCAGGCCCGCAGTTCCTGGGCGTGCCGCCACCGTTCCCGGGCCTCCTCGACGCGCGCCTGTTCCCGCCGGCGGCCGCGGTCGGCCGCGCGCTGGGTCAGCAGCGCGGACAGCAGCGTCCCGACGACTCCGACGACCGCGGTCACCGCCCCGACGTCCACCCCCGGCCCCCCAGCGGTTCCCCACCGTTCCAGGGAAGCACCGGTCCCGGGGCCGGGTGAAGGGCGGCCCGGACGTCACCCGGTGTTCGCCCCGCCGTCGACCCGCCCCGGGCGGCCGGCGAGGTCCGACGGGCGGGGTCCGGCCGACCGCCGGCCGCGCGTCACCGGCGGCCGGCGCCGGTGTCAGGCCGCGCCGCCCGGTATCCAGCCCTGGCCGCGCAGTACGGCCGCCACGTCCGGTGCCCGGTAGTGCTCGCCCTTGAGGACCTTGCCGTCGGCGCGGCGCGCCACCTGGCCGTCCGGGCCGAGCTTGCTCATGTTGGCGCGGTGGATCTCGGCGATCACCTCGTCCAGGTCGATGCCGTGCACCAGCGCGGTGCCGTACGCGACGTACACCACGTCGGCCAGCTCGTGCGCGAGCCGGTCGAGCGGTCCGCCGACCGCGACCTCGGCGACCTCCGCCGCCTCCTCGGCGAGCAGTTCCCCGCGGTGGGCCGCCAGCGCGGGGTCCACCTCCGTCGGCGTGGTGCGGACGTCGAGACCGAAGGCGCGGTGGAACTCACGGACGGAGCCGGCGGGCGAAGTGCTCATGCGGACGACCCTAACGGCCGCCACCGACAGTGCCCTCCGGCCGCGGCCGGCCCCGCGCGTGGCGACGGGCCCTGGTCACCGCCGCGCATCGGCTGGCAGGATCGCCGCATGTCCAAGACGTTCCCCCGTATCAGCAGGCGTCGGGCGCTCCAGGGCGCGGCCGCCGGTGTCGTGGCCCTCGGGCTGCTGCTGTGGTGGCTGCTCCCGCTGGGCGAGAAGCCGCCGACCGGGACGATCGTGTTCAGCACCGGCACGCCGCGCGGGGTCTACCAGGAGTACGGCGAGCGGCTGCGGGCCGAACTGGCCAAGGACATGCCCGGTCTGAAGGTGAGGCTCCTCAACAGCGCCGGTTCGCAGGAGAACGTCCAGCGGGTGGCGACCGGGCGGGCCGACTTCACCATCGCGGCGGCCGACGCCGTGGCGACGTACGAGCTGCGGCACGGGAGGGGCGCGGAACGGCTGCGCGGGGTGGCCCGGCTCTACGACGACTACGTGCACCTCGTCGTGCCCCGCGGCTCCGGCGTCCGCAGCGTCGCGGACCTGCGGCACAAGCGGGTGGCGACCGGGCTGCCCGACTCCGGGGTGCGGCTGATAGCCGACCGGGTGCTGCGCGCCGCCGGGATCGACCCGGCGAAGGACATCACCCCGGTGGCGGACGGTATCGACACCGGCCCCGACCAGCTGCGGCGGGGAAAGATCGACGCGTTCTTCTGGTCGGGCGGGCTGCCCACGAAGGGGCTGGTCAACCTCGCCGAAAAGGGTGGCTTCCGGTTCGTGCCGATCGACGACGGCCTCATCGCCCGGCTCCACGGCGAGGGCGAGGCGGCGCGCTACTACCGGGCCACCAACATCCCCGAGTCGGCCTACCCGGGCGCCCAGCAGGGCACGCAGGTGCCGACGATCGCGGTGTCCAACGTGCTGATGACCCGCACGGACCTGGACCCGCGCCTCACCGAGTGGCTGACCCGGACGGTGATCAAGAGCCGGGACGACATCGGCGCCCACGTCCACTCGGCCCAGTTGGTGGACCTGCGCACCGCCATCTACACCGACCCGCTCCCGCTCCAGGAGGGCTCCCGGCGCTACTACCGGTCGGTGAAGCCCTGAAGCCTCCGGGGAGGCCCGGCTAGCGGGTCTCCCCGTGCCGGGGCACCGTGACCGTCACCCGCAGTCCGCGCGGCTCGTGGTGGGCGTAGTCGATCGAGCCGCCACCCGCGGCGAGCAGGGCACGGGTGATGGACAGGCCCAGGCCCGATCCCCGTACGTTCTGGTGCCGGCCGCTGCGCCAGAAGCGGTCGCCCACGCGCGCGAGTTCCTCGTCGGTGAGGCCGGGGCCGGTGTCGGTGACGACGACCGTGGAGGTGTCGCCGTCGGCCCGGACGGCCACCTCCACCGTGCCGTCCCCGGGGGTGAACTTCACGGCGTTGTCGATCACCGCGTCGAGGGCGCTCGACAGGGCGATCGGGTCGGCCCAGGCGGTGGTGGGCGGGCAGTCCCCGGTCAGCCGTACGCCCCGGGCGCGGGCTGCCGGCGACCAGGCGGCCACCCGTTCCTCCGCCAGGGCGCCGATGTCGGTCAGCCGGAGATCCGCCTCGGCGTGCTCGGCCAGCGCCAGGCCCAGCAGGTCGTCCAGGACCTGCGCGAGGCGTTTGCCCTCGGTGCGCACGGAGGCGATCTCCTCGTTGTCCTCGGGGAGTTCGAGGGCGAGCAGTTCGATGCGCAGCAGCAGCGCCGAGAGCGGGTTGCGCAGCTGGTGGGAGGCGTCTGCGACGAAGGCGCGCTGCTGCTCCAGCACGGCCTCGACGTTGTCCGCCATCTCGTTGAACGAGCGGGCCAGCCGTCTGAGTTCCGGCGGCCCCCCGGCGACCGCGACCCGGGACTTCAGGCGGCCGGTGGCGATGTCGTGGGTGGTGGCGTCCAGGACCCGTACCGGTTTGAGCACCCAGCCGGTCAGCCGCAGGGCCGCGCCGACGGCGAGCAGCATGGCCGCGATCTCACCGGCCCCGATGAGCAGCCAGCCACGCAGGATCCGGGAGCGCATCTGCCCGGTGGGCGACTCGGTGACCACGACCGCGACGACGTCCCCGTCCCGGATCACCGGTGAGGCGACGACGAGCCGGCTGCGCTGCCAGGGCCACACCTGGCGCGGGTCGTGGCTGCGCCGGCTGAGCAGCGCCTCGTCGAACGCCGTGCGGACCTCTCCGGCCGGCGGCACGAACCAGTCGCCGGGCGCGTTCGCCATCGCGGAGCCGTTGCGGTAGAAAACGCCCGCGCGGATGCCGTAGACGCCGTAGTAGTTCTCCAGTTCGCTGCGCAGGCTCTCGCGGCGCTCGTCCGTGGTGGTGCGGCGTGATCCGCTGGGCCCGTCGGTGACGAACTGGGCGAGCGCCGCGAAGCGTGCCGTGTCGTCGATCCGGTCGACGACGACCCGCTGCTGCTGGGCGGCGGCCACGCCGGCGGCGAGCGGGAGTCCGAGCGCGAGCAGGACCGCCGCGAGCAGGACGATGAGCAGCGGCAGGAGGCGTGTGCGCACCCGTGCCCGCTAGGCGGCCGGGGCGACGAGCCGGTAGCCGACGCCGCGTACGGTCTCGATCAGCGCGGGCATGCGGAGTTTGCCGCGCAGGGAGGCGACGTGCACCTCCAGGGTGCGGCCGGTCCCCTCCCAACTGGTGCGCCAGACCTCGCTGATGATCTGTTCGCGCCGGAAGACCACCCCGGGCCGCTGGGCGAGGAGCGCGAGCAGGTCGAACTCCTTGCGGGTCAGCTGCACCACCGTGCCGTCCACGCTGACCTGGCGGGTGGGCAGTTCGATCCGCATGGGGCCGAGGAGGAGCGCGTCCTCGCCGCCGGCGGCCGGGTCCTCGTGGACGGTGCGCCGGGCGACGGCGTGGATACGGGCGAGCAGTTCCCCGGTGTCGTACGGCTTCACCACGTAGTCGTCGGCGCCCAGGTTGAGGCCGTGGATGCGGGAGCGGACGTCGGACCGCGCGGTGACCATGATGACGGGGGTGGCGGTGCGCTTGCGGATCTTGCCGCAGACCTCGTAGCCGTCCTGGTCGGGCAGGCCGAGGTCGAGCAGGACGACGCCGAAGCCGTCGCTCTCGGGGACCAGTGCCCGCAACGCCTCCTCGCCGCTGCGCGCGTGGGTGACGTCGAAGCCGTGTCGCGCGAGGACGGCGGACAGGGCCGCGGCGACGTGGTTGTCGTCCTCGACGAGGAGCAGTCTCATTCCGGCCCCCTCCATTTTCTCGTGGTCGTACGGTCCCGGCGGTCGCGGGTCTTGTGCCGCACGCGCGCGCGTGCACCATGGCAGTGACGCCGATGGAGAGGACGGCGTCAAGGGGCCCGGGGTTGCGTGCCGCTTCCGTTATCCGGCCGATACGTGCCCGTTGGGGCGTGCTACGACACGTGTCCGATTGCTATCGGATCGTGATGCTCAAGTTCCCCTCAGATGTGATGACGCAGGTCACAGCCGCTCACTACTGTCCTCGGAAACCCGAGGAGGACGGAGCCTGAGAGCGATGACCAAAGTTTCGGTGGCCAAGGAAGACGTGGCCACGTCCGACGACCTGGTCGTCCTGAGCGGCGTCAACAAGCACTTCGGCGCGTTGCACGTGCTCCAGGACATCGATCTGACGATCGCCCGCGGCGAGGTCGTCGTGGTCATCGGGCCCTCCGGGTCCGGGAAGTCGACGCTGTGCCGCACCATCAACCGTCTGGAGACGATCGACTCGGGCACGATCACGATCGACGGCAAGCCGCTGCCGCACGAGGGCCGGGAACTGGCCCGGCTGCGCGCGGACGTCGGCATGGTCTTCCAGTCCTTCAACCTGTTCGCGCACAAGAGCGTGCTGGAGAACGTGACGCTGGGCCAGCTCAAGGTCCGCAAGGCGGACAAGAAGCAGGCCGAGGAGAAGGCGCGGGCCCTGCTGGACCGGGTCGGCGTGGGCGCCCAGGCCGACAAGTACCCCGCGCAGCTGTCCGGCGGCCAGCAGCAGCGTGTCGCGATCGCGCGGGCGCTGGCGATGGACCCGAAGGTCATGCTCTTCGACGAGCCGACCTCCGCCCTCGACCCCGAGATGATCAACGAGGTCCTCGAGGTGATGCAGCAGCTCGCCCGGGAGGGCATGACGATGATCGTCGTCACGCACGAGATGGGCTTCGCCCGGTCGGCCGCGAACCGCGTGGTCTTCATGGCCGACGGCCGGATCGTCGAACAGGCCACCCCGGACCAGTTCTTCAGCGCTCCGCGCAGCGACCGGGCCAAGGACTTCCTGTCCAAGATCCTGCACCACTGACGCCGTCGCCCCGGCACCGCACCGGTCGCGTCACCCGCGCCCCAGGGACCTCGTTCCTCACCACCAAAGGATGTTCACCATGAAGCTCCGCAAGGTCACCGCCGCCTCGGCCGTCCTCCTCGCCCTCTCCGTGTCCGCCACCGCGTGCGGCGGCGACAAGAAGGACGACAACGGCTCCTCCGGCGGTGGCAGGAAGATCGCCATCGGTATCAAGTTCGACCAGCCGGGCATCGGCCAGAAGACCCCGCAGGGTTACGCGGGCTTCGACGTCGACGTGGCCACCTACGTCGCCAAGAAGCTCGGTTACGGCGCGAACCAGATCGAGTGGAAGGAGTCGAAGAGCGCGGACCGCGAGACCATGCTCAAGCGCGGTGACGTCGACTTCATCGCCGCCTCCTACTCCATCACGCCCGAGCGCCAGAAGCTGGTCGACTTCGCCGGCCCGTACCTGCTGGCCCACCAGGACGTGCTGGTCCGCGCGGACGACAAGAGCATCAAGACGCCGGCCGACCTCAACAAGAAGAAGCTGTGTTCGGTCACCGGTTCCACCTCGGCGACGAACGTCAAGGAGAAGCTCGCCCCCAAGGCGCAGCTCCAGCAGTACCCGACGTACTCCGCGTGCCTGACCGGTCTGCAGAACAAGGTGATCGACGCCCTGACCACCGATGACTCGATCCTCGCCGGTTACGCCTCCCAGCCTCAGTTCAAGGGCAAGTTCAAGCTGGGCGGCCTGAAGATGACCAATGAGAACTACGGCATCGGCGTCAAGAAGGGCAGCGACCTCAAGGCGAAGATCAACAAGGCGCTGGAGCAGATGGTCTCCGACGGCTCCTGGGAATCGGCCGTGAAGAAGAACTTCGGTCCGGCCGGCTACAAGAACGAGCCCGCGCCGAAGATCGGCGACGTCAAGAGCTGAGGCAACGCCCGGGGAACGCGCCGTCCGTGAGGGCGGCGCGTCCGGGCATCCCTACACGCGGAAGCGCGGGAGATCGTGTTCGACTTTCTTGAGGGTTACGACGTACTGGGAGCCTTCTGGACGACGGTACAGCTGGCATTGCTGTCCGCCGTGGGCTCCCTGGTCTGGGGCACCCTGCTGGCCGCCATGCGGGTGGGCCCGGTGCCGCTGATGCGCGGTTTCGGCGCCGCCTACGTGAACATCGTGCGGAACATCCCGCTCACGGTGATCATTCTGTTCTCCTCGCTCGGCCTCTACTCGACGTTGGGCGTCAGCCTCGGTACCCACGACACCGACACGCTGAACTTCCGGCTGGCCGTGCTGGGTCTGACCCTCTACACGTCGGCCTTCGTGTGCGAGGCGATCCGGTCAGGCATCAACACCGTGCCGGTCGGCCAGGCGGAGGCCGCGCGGGCCATCGGCCTGAACTTCAGCCAGGTGCTGTTCCTGGTCGTGCTGCCGCAGGCCTTCAGGGCGGCCGTCGGCCCGTTGACCAACGTACTGATCGCCTTGACGAAGAACACGACGGTGGCGGCGGCGATCGGTGTGGCCGAGGCGGCGACCCTGATGAAGGAAATGCTCGACAAGGAGGCGCTGCTGCTTCAGATCTCCGCGGTCATCGCCTTCGGATTCTGCTGCCTGACGCTGCCGACCGGTCTGATCCTCGGCTGGGTGGGCAAGAAGGTGGCGGTGAAGCGATGACCTCGGTCCTGTACGACGCCCAGGGGCCGCGCGCCAAGCGGCGCAACATCCTGTACACGGCGCTCTTCATGGTCGTGCTCGCGGCCGTCGTCTGGTGGGCGTACCTCGCCCTCGACGACAAGCACCAGTTGGACTGGGCGCTGTGGAAGCCGTTCTTCAGCTCCGAGGCCTACACGACGTACATCTGGCCCGGCCTGCGGAACACCCTGACGGCGGCCGCCCTTGCGATGGTCATCGCGCTGCCGCTGGGAGCCGTCTTCGGCATCGCCCGGCTCTCGGACCATGTGTGGGTGCGGGTCCCGGCCACGATCGTGGTCGAGTTCTTCCGCGCGATCCCCGTGCTGATCCTGATGATCTTCGGCAACGAGCTGTACAGCCAGTACACCGACGTGAGTTCCGACGACCGTCCGATGTACGCGGTCGTCACCGGCCTGGTGCTGTACAACGCGTCCGTTCTCGCCGAGATCGTCCGCGCGGGCATCCTCACCCTGCCGAAGGGCCAGTCCGAGGCGGCCATGGCGATCGGCCTGCGCAAGAACCAGGTGATGCGGCTTGTCCTGCTGCCGCAGGCGGTCACCGCGATGCTGCCGGCGATCGTCAGCCAGCTGGTGGTCATCGTGAAGGACACCGCGCTCGGCGGCGCCGTCCTCACCTTCCCCGAACTGCTTTCCGCGGCGAACACGATGAGCGGCTACTACGGTGCCAACACCATCGCCTCCTTCACGGTGGTCTCCCTGATCTTCGTGATCATCAACTTCTCGCTGACCTCGTTCGCGAGCTGGCTGGAGGGCCGGCTGCGACGCCGCAAGAAGTCGACCGGCGCGGTGCTCGGCGCCCAGGACGTGGCGGACGTCGCGGGCACCACGGGGACGGGAATCGCGGCTTGACGCCCGATCAGACCTGAATGCACCACCCGGAGGCAGTGGCGTGATCGCCACTGCCTCCGGTCGCTTGACGCAAACTCTGCCAATGGGTTGCATACCTCGTGTGATCGTGCACCCCGCTCCACCTTCCTGTTCACTCGTCTCCGTCAGGGCATCGTCACGGGCAGGGGGCGCCGCGTCATGGACCCGGTGATCGTCGTCGGAGCGGGTCCCGTCGGACTCACGCTCGCCCTGCTGCTGGCCCGTCAGGACGTGCCCGCCGTCGTCCTGGACGAGGGTCCCGGCAAGGACGAACCCCGCCCGGCGCGCACCGTCGTCCTGCGCGAGGACACGGCCGCCCTGCTGGAGCGGCTGACCGGGGCGGCGCTCGCGGAGCAGGGCGTGCGCTGGGCCGGATGGCGGTCGCTGCGGCGCAAGCAGGTGATGAGCGAGGTCGACCTCGACGAGGCGGACGCCGCCGCCCCGCTGCACATCGCCCAGCACGTCCTCACCGACGCCCTGCGCGCGGCCCTCGCCGACGAACCACTGGTACGGGTGGCCGTCGACAGCCGCCTGGACGCGATCGAGCAGGAGCCTTCCGGCGTCACCGCGCACACCCGCGGCGCCGGCGGCACCTGGTGGCGGGGCAGTTACCTGGCCGGCTGCGACGGCCCCCGCTCGACCGTGCGCAAGCTCCAGGACATCCGCTTCCCGGGCCGTACGGCGGTGGAACGGCACGCGGTCGCCGCACTCCGCGTCGAACTCCCCTGGGAGGACCGCGCCTTGCTGCACCGGATGCCGCCGTGGCGGCAGTCCGGGCCCCCGGCCGGGGAGGTCACCGCCCGCCCTCTCCCCGACGGGGTCTGGCGCCTGGACTGGCTGCTGCCGCCGGGCAAGGACCTGGTCACCCCGGAGGTCCTGCTGGCCCGGGTCCGCGAGACCCTCGCCGGCTGGTCGGACGGCTCCACGCCGGTGTACGACCTGCTGGACACCGGCGTCCACACCGTGCACCACCGCCTCGCCCGCCGGTGGCGCGCCGGCCGGGTCTTCCTCGCCGGTGACGCGGCACACCTGCTCGGCGCGCTCGGCACACAGGGACTCGACGAGGGCCTCCGGGACGCCGACAACCTCGCCTGGAAGCTGGCGGCGGCCTGGCACCACGGCCTGCACGAGGCCCTGCTGGACAGCTACCAGACCGAGCGGCGCGCGGTGGTCGCCGCCCGGCTGCGCGCCGCCGACCAGGCACTGCCGGTGCTGCGCGGCGGAGGCGGGCTGCGTCACATCGTCCCCGGCGCGGCCCGCACCCATGACGCGCTGCTCGCGGACGGCCACCTGGGGCGCGGGGTGCTGGGCGGCGCCGGGTCGTACGCCGGCTCGCCGCTGGCCCCCGGACGCCTCGATGGGGAGATCACGGTCGACACCCCGCCCGGCACGCCGGTGACGGACGTCCGGGTCACCGCGGAGGACGGGTCCTTCGTACGACTGCGCGACCGGCTGGGCCGTGGTGCGCTGCTCGTCGTCCTCATCGCGCCGGGCACGGGTGTCTGGGACCGCAGGCACTGGATGTCCGCCGGGGTGATGCCCCGGCTGGCGGCGGCCGTCACCGCGCTGCCGCACCCCGCCGAGCTGCTGGTCGCCGAGAGCTACCCGGGTGCGCCGGCGCACAGCGTGCTGCTCGTACGCCCCGACGGTCACCTGGTCACGGCCCTGGGCGGGGTCCGCCCGGCCGACCTGTACGCGGCGGCCGAGGCCGCGCTGGGCGGCGCGGTGCCGGAGGGCGCGGAGGCCGCTTCCGGCGCGCGCTGACCACGCGCCCCGCGCCTCCCGTCCACAGGGTGGGAGTCGGTTGACCGGAGTACGGCGCCGTGCTGTACTCCGGATCGTGACCGACACCTGTGTGCGCCTGTGGCGGAGGGTCCATATGGACCTCGTCCGCTACGCGGGCTGCGTGTGTCGCCCGTCCTGCTGAATTCGCGTTGCTTCCCCTTTTCCGGGCGCCGTCGCGCGCCCGTGTCCGCGAACCTGCTCCAGGACGGTGCACGTGTCTGTCCCCTCCCCCTCCCTGCCCGCCATCGTGTCCGGCACCGCCGGCGTGGCGCCCACCCAGGCCGAACTCCTCGACTTCGTCCGGCGTGCGGCCGCCGACACGGAACTGATCGCCTCCCTGCCGCTCGATCCCGAGGGCCGCACCTGGGTGCGGCTGGAGGGGCCCGGCGGCAGCGAGGCCTGGCTGATCGGCTGGCCGCCGGGCACCGGCACCGGCTGGCACGACCACGCCGACTCGGTCGGCGCGTTCCTCACCGCCTCCGGTGAACTCACCGAACACTCCCTCGCCGCCCGGCTGCCCACCGACGGCTGGCGGACGCTGGAACTCACCGAGGGCGTCGACCGCACCCGGCGGCTGTCCGCCGGGAAGGGACGCGCTTTCGGCCGTCACCATGTGCACGAGGTGCTCAACGAGTCCGGCGACCGACACGCGATCTCCGTCCACGCCTACTACCCGCCGCTGCCCCGCATCCGCCGTTACAGTCGCACCGGCCAGGTGCTGCGCCTGGAACAGGTCGAACGCCCGGAGGACTGGCAGTGAGCGGCACCATCGAGCAGTCGCAGGCGACGGACGTGCCGGGCGGGGCGCCGCTGGGCATCGACGACCTGCTGGAGCGTGTGCGGGCGGGCTACCGGCGCATCGAGGCACGTGAGGCGTACCAGGCGGCGGACGCTGGTGAGGCGCTGCTGGTCGACATCCGGTACGCGGCCCTGCGTGAGCGCGACGGGGTGATCCCGGGTGCCCTCGTCATCGAGCGCAACGAACTGGAGTGGCGCCTCGACCCGCGGGGCAGCCACCGCGTCCCGGAGGCCACCGGGCACGACGTGCGGGTCGTCGTCATCTGCAACGAGGGGTACGCCTCCAGCCTCGCGGCCGCTTCCCTGCACCAGTTGGGCCTGCACCGGGCGACGGACCTGGTGGGCGGCTTCCAGGCCTGGCGCGCGGAGGGACTGCCGGTGGAGCCTGCGCGCATCTGAGCCACGCGTCGGCCGTGCTCGGCCGTACGTCGGCCGTACGTCGGCCGTGGATCATGCACCGACCGGTGAACCTGCGCGCGACGATCGGGGGTTCACTGCGGCTCGGCCCGGCCCGGCCCGTGTA
Source organism: Streptomyces sp. NPDC100445 (assembly GCF_044759735.1). Lineage (NCBI taxonomy): Bacteria > Bacillati > Actinomycetota > Actinomycetes > Kitasatosporales > Streptomycetaceae > Streptomyces > Streptomyces sp. NPDC100445. Next base: position 326,421 of record NZ_JBIVZV010000009.1, read on the forward strand.
TCGGGCCGGCCGGTGCGGTGCCGGACCGTCGCGGGGTCATTTCCGTCGCCGTGGCCACGGTCACCGCCCTCGCCCCCGGAGCAGCGCGCGCCCGGGCACGGCGCCGGCCGCCAGGGCGAGGACAACGGCGACCGCGACGACAACAGTGGGGGCTGCGGGGTCTGCGGGGTCACCGCGTGCGCGCCGCCCGGCCCGTCATGCCGACGCTGGACGCGGTGAACTGCGAGTACGGCGAGTACTGCGGGCACGGCGAGTGCGCTGTCGCTGCCGAGCTCCGTCTTCCGGACCCGCCGGGCGACCGACATGGCGAGCGGGTCGACGACCGCGACGGGCTGGTCAGTGGAGGTCCCCGTCCCCGCCTTCGAGGAACTCCGTGTCCTCGCCCTCTTCCTCCAGGGCCCGGCGGACGATGCGGAGGGCGAGCCCCTCGGAGTAGCCCTTGCGGGCGAGCATGCCGGCGAGCCGCCGGAGCCGTTTGTCCCGGTCGAGGCCGCGGGTGGCGCGCAGTTTGCGGGCGACGAGTTCGCGGGCGGTCGCCTCCTCCTGGTCGGAGTCGAGCTGAGAGACGGCCTCGTCGATCAGCGTCGGGTCGACCCCCTTGGTGCGCAGCTCCCGGGCGAGGGCGCGGCGGGCGAGTCCCCGACCGTGGTGCCGCGACTCCACCCAGGCGTCCGCGAAGGCTCCGTCGTCGATGAGCCCCACCTCCTCGAACCGGGAGAGCACCTCGTCGGCCACCTCGTCCGGGATCTCCCGCTTGCGCAGGGCGTCCGCGAGCTGCTTGCGGGTGCGCGGGGTCCCGGTGAGCAGGCGCAGGCAGATCGCCCGGGCCTGCTCAGCCGGGTCCGCGGAAGACTCCCCCCGCTCGGCCCTCGACGAGGGAAGGGCGTCTTCGTCCTCACGGGGCGCGTCCCCGAAGCCGCGCCGTCGGCCACGTCTGCGCCCGCCACCCCGCGGGCCGTCACCCCGCGGGCCGTCGGCGGCTCCGGAACCGCGGCGGCGCGAGCCGGCCCCGCGAGGCTCGCCGTCCTCGGCCTCCGGGTGGCCGCCGTCTCCGTGGCCGCCGGTGGCGCCGTACCCGGCAGGCCCACCATGGCCGTCGCGTCCGTCGTACTCGCCGTACGCACCGTGCCACCCGGACTCGCCGCGGCCGTCACCCGGATACCCGTCCTCCCGGTATCCGTCGTCCTGGTATCCGCCGCTCCGATATCCGTCGTCACCGTCCGAGGCGGGTGCTCGCCGGTCCCCGATGCCCCTCCCCCGTGGGGTGCCGGGGGAGGCGTACTCGTACTCGGCCCAGTCGGTTCGTCGTGTCACGGGTCGGTCAGCTCTTGGCTGCGGCGGCCTTGGGCTTGGCGGCCTTGGCGGCTGCCGGGGCGGGCACCGTCTTGGTGTCGTCGGCCGCCGCGGTGGTGGCCGCCGCGTCCGCGCCCGGCTCCCCGGCGGGCTTCTCCGGCCGGACGCCCACGCCCAGCTTCTCCTTGATCTTCCTCTCGATCTCGTTGGCCAGGTCGGGGTTGTCCTTCAGGAAGTTGCGCGCGTTCTCCTTGCCCTGGCCGAGCTGGTCGCCCTCGTACGTGTACCAGGCGCCGGCCTTGCGCACGAAGCCGTGCTCCACGCCCATGTCGATCAGGCCGCCCTCGCGGCTGATGCCGTGGCCGTAGAGGATGTCGAACTCGGCCTGCTTGAAGGGCGGCGCGACCTTGTTCTTGACGACCTTGACGCGGGTGCGGTTGCCGACCGCGTCCGTGCCGTCCTTCAGCGTCTCGATCCGCCGGATGTCGAGTCGCACCGAGGCGTAGAACTTCAGCGCCCGGCCACCGGTCGTGGTCTCGGGGGAGCCGAACATCACGCCGATCTTCTCGCGGAGCTGGTTGATGAAGATCGCGGTGGTCTTGGACTGGTTGAGCGCGCTGGTGATCTTGCGGAGGGCCTGGCTCATCAGGCGGGCCTGGAGGCCGACGTGGCTGTCACCCATCTCGCCCTCGATCTCCGCGCGCGGGACCAGCGCCGCGACGGAGTCGATGACGATCAGGTCCAGGGCACCGGAGCGGACCAGCATGTCCACGATCTCCAGGGCCTGCTCGCCGTTGTCCGGCTGGGACAGGATCAGGTTGTCGATGTCGACGCCGAGCTTCTGCGCGTACTCGGGGTCGAGGGCGTGCTCCGCGTCCACGAACGCGACCTGGCCGCCCGCCTTCTGGGCGTTCGCCACCGCGTGCAGGGTCAGGGTCGTCTTGCCGGAGGACTCCGGTCCGTACACCTCGATGACACGGCCACGCGGCAGGCCGCCCACGCCGAGGGCCACGTCCAGCGCGGTCGACCCGGTCGGGATGACCTCGATGGGCTCCTTCGACCGATCGCCCATGCGCATGACCGCGCCCTTGCCGAATTGCCGTTCAATCTGTGCGAGCGCGGCGTCCAGCGCCTTCTCGCGGTCGGTTCCTGCCATGGGTTCCACCCGGTTTGCTTGAGTCGATCGCTTCACGTCAAAGACGCTAACGCCTGCCACTGACAATGCGCCCCGACGCAGGTCCAGCCTGTGGATAACCGAGGGGCATCTGCCCTCGAATCGGGACATACACGCCCGACGAAAGCCTCGCCTGAGCCTCCATATGAATGGATGTTCGATTTTTGTGTCAAGCGCACCACGCGGGCCGGGCAGGGCCGCGGAAGAACGGTGAGCGGCCGGGGACCGCTCCGCTCTACGGCTGCTCCTGCCCGCCGGACCGGAGGGAACGGTCGGGCCGGACGGACCACAGCTGCCGGACACGCGTCAGTGTTCCCGGGCCACCCGGCCGCCGCCGGTGCCCGTGGACCCGGGGGTCGTCCGTGACGGCGTACCGCTTCACGTACGCCCCGAGGAACGCCTGGAGCGTGGCCACCGCCGGGATGGCGATCAGCGCGCCGACCGCACCGAGCAGCGCGGTGCCCGCGATCACCGAGCCGAACGCGACCGCCGGGTGGATGTCCACCGTCTTGGCGGTCAGCTTGGGCTGGAGCATGTAGTTCTCGAACTGCTGGTAGACCACGACGAAGACCAGCACCCACACCGCGTACCAGGGGTTGACGGTGAACGCGATCAGCATCGGCAGCGCGCCCGCCAGGTACGTGCCGATGGTGGGGATGAACTGTGAGACCAGGCCGACCCAGACACCGAGCACCGGCGCGTACGGCACGCCCAGGGCCTCGAGCAGGATGTAGTGCGCGACCCCGGAGATGAGCGCCATGAGGCCGCGCGAGTAGAGGTAGCCGCCCGTCTTGTCGACGGCGATCTCCCACGCGCGCAGCACCTCGGCCTGACGGGCGGGCGGCAGCACGGAGCACAGGGCGCGGCGCAGCCGGGGGCCGTCCGCGGCGAAGTAGAACGAGAACAGGGCGATGGTCAGCAGCTGGAAGAGGCCGCCGAGGACCTGGGCGGACACGTCGAGGACACCGGCCGCGCTGTTCTGCGCGTACTTGCGCAGCCAGTCGGAGTGGAGAAGGCCCTCCTGGACGTCCACCCGTCTGAGTTCCGTGTGGAACGACTTGTTGATCCAGTTGATCAGCGAGTCGAGGTAGTCCGGGAAACCCTCGACCATCTTGATGATCTGGCCGGCCAGCATCGACCCGAGCAGGGTGACGAACCCGGCGACGACGACGGTCAGCCCGAGGAAGACCAGGAAGGTGGCGAGCCCCCTGCGCATCCCGCGGGCCGACATCCGGCTCACCGCCGGTTCTATCGCGAGGGCCAGGAAGAACGCGATCAGGATGTTGATCAACAGCCCGGTCAGCTGGTGGAAGGCCCAGCTGCCCAGCTGGAACGCGGCGATCAGCGCGAGCGCGAGCACCATGGCGCGTGGCAGCCAGCGCGGCATCCGGCCGACCGCGGCGACGGCCCCGGGGACCGGAGCCTGGCCAGGGGGTGCCGTGACCGGTGCCGTGTGCCGGTCGGACGGCCGGGTGGGCTCGGTCGGCTGGGTGGGCTCGGTCGCTTCGTCGCCGTCGGCGGGCGGTGCCAGGGGGTCCTCGTGAGTGGGTGCCACGCGCCAAGTCTCGCCCACGCCGGCGGCAGCCGGTGCCCATGGGCGGCCTTCGTGACAGATCGGTGCCGTACCGCCGCTTCGGTCCGCCTGCGCCGACCCGCGCAACCAGCGCGTTCCAACCGGGCGGTCGGCGTCCGTCAGCGCCTCTCGGCGGGCACGCTCATGACCGCGCAGACCACACGCCACACGTCCTTGGCCTCCCAGCCGGCGTCCAGTGCCTCGTTCACCGTGCGTCCGCCCAGATCCGACATGACGTGATCGCGCGCGAAGGTGTCGGCGTACTCCGCACCGAAGTGTTCCGCCATCCGCTCCCAGAAGACCGTCAACCGCATGACTCCAGTATCCCGCCCCTGAGTGTGGGCCCCGGCCCGGAGTGCGCTGCGAGACCGCTTTCCGCCCTACGGTCTGACCCATGCCCGAAACAGGAGTCCCCCCGCTCCCCTCCACGCCACCGGCGCGCTCCCCGCTCCTCCGCGCCGAGCAGTTCGTGTGGCTCACCGCGCGCGTGCTGGAGCAGCGTCTCTTCGCCCACCACTTCCTGCACGGCAGCCCGGACGCGGTGGAGGTGGCCTTGGACGCCTACCGCAACGACGACGGCGGGTACGGGCACGCGCTGGAACCCGACCTGCGCGGACCGGTCAGTCAGCCCTTGCACACCGCGTACGCCCTACGCGTGCTGGACGCCATCGGGCGGTGCGGCGGGCAGCGGGTGGAGCGGGTGTGCCGCTATCTGACCTCCGTCTCCACCGCGGACGGCGCGCTGCCCGCCGTCCACCCCGGGCAGCGCGGGTATCCGACGGCGCCGTTCGTCCCTGTCGTCGACGACCCGCCCAGCGAGCTGCTGGTCACCGGACCGGTGGTCGGTGTGCTGCACCGCAACTCGGTGTGGCACGCGTGGCTGTTCCGGGCCACCGACTTCTGCTGGCAGGCCGTGGAGTCGCTGGAGAGGTCCCATCCCTACGAGGTGGAGGCCGCCGTGACCTTCCTGGACTCCGCCGCCGACCGCCCGCGCGCGCAGGCCGCCGCCGACCGGCTGGGCCGCCTGATGCGCGAGCAGCGGCTCGCGGCGCTGGACCCCGGCCGTATCGACGCGTTCCCGGTCGCGCCCGGCTACGCCCCGGGTGAGCACCACTTCCCGCACGACTTCGCCCGCAGTCCGGACTCGCTCGCGCGCGCGTGGTTCACCGACGACGAGATGGCGCGCTCCCTGGACCACCTCGCCGCCGAACAGCAGGACGACGGCGGCTGGCCCGTCCGCTGGCGCCGGTGGGCCCCGGCCCCCGCGCTGGAGGCGCGTGCCATGGTGACGATCGAGGCGCTGCGCACCCTACGGGCGCACGGCCGCTTCGTGGGCTGACCGACCCACGCGCCGGCGGATGGCCTGCCGGCCGTCGTGGGGCGCGGGCCCTGGCGAGCGCCGGGTGCCGACCTGGCGGGTGCCAGGTGCCGACCTGGCGGGTGCCAGGTGCCGACCTGGCGGGTGCCAGGTGCCGACCTGGCGGGTGCCAGGTGCCGACCTGGCGGGTGCCGGACGGTGTGTGTCCCGGCCCTGGCGGATGCCAGGCTTGCGGATGCCGACCTGGTGTGTGCCGGATGCCGCGGGCGCTGGCCATGGGGGGCGCTGGGCCGGCGGGTGCTGGACGCCGTGGTCCCGCGGTCTTGGCGGGTGCCGGGCTCGCGGGTGCCGGGCTCGCGGGTGCCGACATGGCAGATGCCGGACGTCGACCCTGGCGGGTGCCGGAAGCCGCAGGCGCTGGCCTGGCGCATGTGGAGCGCGGCGGATGCCGACCTGGTGGGCGCCAGGCGTCGGCCTGGCGGGTGCCGGACGCCGCGAGGGATCGGGATCGGACGGGGTTCGGGCCCCGGATCGGGACCGGGATCGAGGTCAGGACCCGGACGGGACCGAGACCGGAATCAGGATCCGGACCGGGACCGGGACCGGGACAGGGACCGGGACCGGGACAGGGACCGAGATCAGGACCGGCACGAGGGCCGGGCACCGGATCGGGGCCGGGACGCGGATCGGGGCCGGGACGCGGAGATCGCGGAGCGGACCTGTAGCGGGGACCGGGACCGGAGGCCGTGCGACGCGGGAACCGGGACGCCGGAAACGTGATCGTGACGCGGGGATCGGCGCCGCCGCTGTGGTACCCACCGCGCCCCCGCCCCGCCCGCCAGCCCAGGCCGCAGCGCGCTGCCCCACCCTGCCCGCCCAGACCACCCCGTCACCGCACCCACGCCACCCAGGCCGCACCTCTCGCAGCGCCCTGCCCACCAGGCCGCACCCCGAACCGCCCCGCCCGCGCTGCCCGCCGCGATGGCGTGTCCCCGCCCCACAGGGCCTCGTTCGTCCCGGTTCGTGCAGGTCAGGGCGATTGTCAGTGGGTGGGTGCAGGATGGACGCATGGTCAGCTCCGCACATCGAGCCCTGGACGGCTTCTCCCCCGCGACCCGCGCCTGGTTCGCGGGGGCCTTCTCCGCGCCCACCGCGGCCCAGGCGGGCGCGTGGCAGGCCATCCGGGAGGGCTCGGACGTGCTGGTGGTCGCGCCGACCGGCTCGGGCAAGACATTGGCCGCGTTCCTCGCCGCGCTGGACCAGCTGGCCTCGGCCCCGCCCCCGGCCGACCCGAAGAAGCGCTGCCGGGTGCTGTACGTGTCCCCGCTGAAGGCGCTCGCGGTCGACGTCGAGCGCAACCTGCGCAGCCCGCTGACCGGCATCCGCCAGGAGTCCGTGCGGCTCGGTCGGCCCGAACCCGAGATCCGCGTCGGCATCCGGTCCGGTGACACCCCCGCCGCCGAGCGCCGCTCGCTGTCCACACGGCCGCCGGACATCCTCATCACCACTCCCGAGTCGCTGTTCCTGATGCTGACGTCGGCCGCGCGCGACGCGCTGACCGGTGTGGAGACGGTGATCCTGGACGAGGTGCACGCCGTGGCGGGCACCAAGCGCGGCGCTCACCTCGCGCTCTCCCTGGAGCGGCTGGACGAGCTGCTGCCGAGGCCGGCCCGCCGGATCGGCCTGTCGGCGACCGTGCGCCCGGTGGACGAGGTGGGCCGATACCTGTCGCCGCGCCGCAAGGTGGAGATCGTCCAGCCGGAGTCCGGCAAGGAGTTCGACCTGTCCGTGGTCGTCCCGGTGGAGGACATGGGCGAGCTGGGGGGATCCCCGACGGACGACGCGACCGGGGGCGCGGAGCGGCCGTCGATCTGGCCGCAGGTGGAGGAGCGGATCGCCGACCTGGTCCAGTCCCACCGGTCCACGATCGTCTTCGCCAACTCCCGCCGGCTCGCGGAGCGGCTGTGCAACCGGCTCAACGAGATCGCGTACGAGCGCGCCACCGGCGAACCCCTGGACGAACACCACTCCCCCGCCCAGCTGATGGGCGGCTCCGGCGCGGCTCAGGGCGCGCCCCCGGTGATCGCCCGCGCGCACCACGGCTCGGTGTCCAAGGAGCAGCGTGCGTTGGTGGAGGAGGACCTGAAGGCGGGTCGGCTGCCCGCGGTGGTCGCCACGTCCAGTCTGGAGCTGGGCATCGACATGGGCGCGGTGGACCTCGTCGTGCAGGTCGAGTCCCCTCCCTCGGTCGCCTCGGGACTCCAGCGTGTGGGCCGCGCGGGACACCAGGTCGGCGCCGTCTCCACCGGTGTGGTCTTCCCGAAGTACCGGGGCGACCTGGTCCAGGCGGCGGTGGTCACCGAGCGGATGCGCTCGGGCGCCATCGAGTCCCTGAAGGTGCCCGCGAACCCGCTGGACGTGCTGGCACAGCAGCTGGTCGCCATGACGGCGCTGGACACCTGGCAGTTCGACGACCTGCTCGCGGTGGTCCGCCGTGCCGCCCCGTTCGCCTCGCTGCCGGAGTCGGCGTTCACGGCGACGCTGGACATGCTGGCGGGCCGCTACCCGTCGGACGCGTTCGCCGAGCTGCGCCCGCGCGTGGTGTGGGACCGGGTGGCCGGCACGGTCACCGGCCGGCCCGGTGCGCAGCGCCTCGCCGTGACCTCCGGCGGCACGATCCCCGACCGCGGCCTGTTCGGGGTGTTCCTCGCCGGTTCCGATCCCAAGAAGGGCGGCGGCCGGGTCGGCGAGCTGGACGAGGAGATGGTCTACGAGTCCCGGGTCGGCGATGTCTTCACGCTGGGCACGAGCTCCTGGCGCATCGAGGACATCACACGCGACCGGGTCCTGGTCTCCCCCGCGCCGGGAGTGCCGGGCCGGCTGCCGTTCTGGAAGGGCGACCAGCTCGGCCGCCCGCTCGAACTGGGCCGCGCGGTGGGCGCGTTCCTGCGCGAGATCGGCTCACTGTCGAAGGACGACGCCCGGCTGCGCCTGCTCACGGCGGGGCTGGACGCCTGGGCGGCGGACAACGTGCTGTCGTACCTGGACGAGCAGCGCGAGGCATGCGGCCACGTCCCGGACGACCGGACGATCGTCGTGGAACGGTTCCGGGACGAGCTGGGCGACTGGCGGGTCGTCGTGCACTCGCCGTTCGGCGCGCAGGTCCACGCCCCCTGGGCACTCGCGCTCGCCGCCCGCCTGTCCGAGCGGTACGGCATGGACGCGCAGGTGATGCACGCCGACGACGGCATCGTGCTGCGCCTGCCCGACGCCGACCTGATGGGCCTGGACCTGCTCGACCAGGAGCCGGCGCGGGCCGGCACCGAGTACGACGGCGACCAGGCCCCGGTCGGCGCGGCGGACGTCGCCTTCGACAAGGGCGAGGTCGACCAGATCGTCACCGACCAGGTCGGCGGCTCGGCGCTGTTCGCCTCCCGGTTCCGCGAGTGCGCCGCCCGCGCGCTGCTGCTGCCGCGCCGCACCCCGGGCAAGCGGACCCCGTTGTGGCAGCAGCGCCAGCGGGCGGCCCAGTTGCTCCAGGTGGCGAGCGAGTTCGGCTCGTTCCCGATCGTCCTGGAGGCGGTCCGCGAATGCCTCCAGGACGTCTTCGACGTGCCCGGACTGGTCGAGCTGATGGGTGACCTCGAGTCCCGCAGGGTGCGCCTGGTCGAGGTCACCACCCCCGAGCCGTCCCCGTTCGCCCGCTCCCTGCTGTTCGGGTACGTCGCCCAGTTCCTGTACGAGGGCGACTCCCCGTTGGCCGAGCGCCGTGCCGCCGCGCTGTCCCTGGACTCGCGGCTGCTGGCCGAGCTGCTGGGCCAGGCGGAGCTGCGCGAGCTGCTCGACGCGGAGGTGCTGACCGAGCTGGAGCGCGAACTCCAGTGGCTCACGGAGGACCGCCGGGTCAAGGACGTGGAGGGGGTCGCCGACATACTGCGTCTGCTCGGCCCGCTGACCGACGCCGAGCTGGTGGCCCGGGGCGCGGACCCGCAGTGGGCGCGGGAGCTGGCCGGGGCCCGCCGCACCATCCGGGTGCGGATCGCGGGCGCCGAGCACTGGGCGACCGTGGAGGACGCGGGCCGGCTGCGCGACGCCCTCGGCACGGCGCTGCCCGTGGGCGTGCCCGAGGCCTTCACCGAGCCGCTCAAGGACCCGCTCGGTGACCTCCTCGCGCGGTACGCGCGCACGCACGGCCCGTTCACGTCGGCCACGGCGGCGGCCCGCTTCGGCCTGGGCGTCGCGGTCACGGAGGGCGCCCTGCAACGGCTCGCCGCCAACGGCCGGGTCGTCCAAGGTGAGTTCCACCCGGCGGGCATCGGCCAGGAGTGGTGCGACGCGACCGTGCTGCGCCGCCTGCGCCGCCGCTCCCTGGCGGCCCTGCGGCACGAGCTGGAACCGGTGCCGCCGCCCGCGCTGGCGCAGTTCCTGCCGCAGTGGCAGCACATCGGCAGGGGCCACACGCTGCGCGGCGTCGACGGACTGGTGCGCGCCGTGGAGCAGTTGCAAGGCGCCTCGGTGCCCGCCTCCGCGTTGGAGAAGCTGGTCCTGCCGTCCCGCGTGGCCGGCTACACGCCCTCGATGCTCGACGAACTGACCACCGCGGGCGAGGTGGTGTGGGCCGGCGCGGGCTCCCTGCCCGGCAAGGACGGCTGGGTCTCCCTCTACCTGGCCGACGCGGCGCCCCTGCTACTGCCGTCACCGCACCCGCTGGAGCTGACGCCGCTGCACCGGTCCGTCCTGGACGCGCTCTCCGGCGGCTACGGCCTGTTCTTCCGGCAGATCGCCGACCAGGTCCGGGCCACCGCCCACCCCGAGGCCACCGACCCGCAACTCGCCGACGTGCTGTGGGACCTGGCCTGGTCGGGCCGGCTCACCAACGACACGCTGACACCGATGCGCTCCCTGCTGGGCTCGGGGCGTACCGCCGGCTCGACCGCGCACCGCGCCAAGCGCAGCGTCCCGCGCGGCCGGTACGGCTCCCTGACGGCCGCGGCGCGCACCGCCTCCCGCACCGGCCCGCCGACCGTCGCCGGCCGCTGGTCGCTGCTGCCCGCGGCCGAGCCGGACGCCACCGTGCGCGCGCACGCGCTGGCCCGCACGCTCCTGGACCGGCACGGCGTGGTGACGCGCGGCGCGGTCGGCGCGGAAGGGGTCGAAGGCGGCTTCTCCGCGGTGTACCGGGTGCTGTCCGTGTTCGAGGAGAGCGGGCAGGCCCGGCGCGGTTACGTGGTCGAGGGGTTGGGGGCGGCCCAGTTCGCGATGGACGGCGCGGTGGACCGCCTGCGGGCGGTGGCGAACGCCCGCGAACGCTCGCAGGGCCTGCCCGTGCCGGCCGGTCACAGCGGTTTCGCGGGTCCGGCCGGCACCGACGGCTCGGCCGTCCCGGGCTTCCCGAACCCGTTCGACGCGCCGTTCGACGCTCCCTTCGCCACCCCGCTCGACGCGCCGTTCGGCACGGGCGACGGCACGCGGCACGGCCACACCGCCCCGGGCGCCCTCGACGGCGCGGACGGCGGGCTCGCCCACCCCGGCCTGGACGGTGACTTCACCTGGCCGCCGGAGGACCGCCCCACCGCGACGGGCGACCGCTCCTCGTCCCGCGCGCCCTCCGACCCGTTCGCCTCCCCCGGCTACGGAGGCCCCCGCGGAGGAGGCGGTTCCGGGTACGGCTCCTCGTACGGCTCGGCCCCCTTCGGCCCCGCCGCCCACCGCGGCCGGGGCAACGGCCGTACCGGCGCGCCGGCACCCGACCCCCGTGCCGTGGTCCTGGCCGCGGCCGACCCGGCGAACGCCTACGGCGCCGCCCTTCCCTGGCCGGAGCCGCCGGCCGGTGCCGGGCACAAGCCGGGCCGGAAGGCGGGCGCGCTGGTCGTCCTGGTGGAGGGCGAACTGACCCTGTACATGGAGCGCGGCGGCAAGACGCTGCTGGCCTGGCCCGCCGGCCAGGACACCGACGCGTCGGACGACCCGCGCCTCGGTACGGCCGCCGAAGCGCTGGCCGCGGCGGCCCGCGCGGGCTCGCTCGGCACGGTCACCGTCGAGCGCGTCAACGGCGCCCAGGCCCTGACCTCCCCCGTGGGCACGCTCCTGGAGACGGCGGGGTTCGTGGCGACACCACGCGGCCTGCGCCTGAGAGCGTGACCGCCGCGGCGCCCCGGTACCCGCCCGTGCCGGGGGACCCGTGCCGGCGCCGAGCCCGTGGCACCCTTGACGCATGCCCGAAGGTGACACGGTCTGGCAGGCCGCGCGACGGCTGCACGAGGCCCTCGCGGGCAAGGCGCTGACCCGGAGCGACTTCCGGGTGCCGAAGTACGCGACGGTCGACCTGGCGGGCCGCACGGTGCTGAACACCATCCCGCGCGGCAAGCACCTGCTCACCCGGTTCGAGGGCGGTCTGACCCTGCACTCCCATCTGCGGATGGAGGGCGCGTGGAAGGTGTTCGGCACGGACGAGCGCTGGCGCGGCGGGCCCGCGCACCAGATCCGCGCCGTCCTCACCACCGCCGACCGCGCCGCCGTCGGCTACCGCCTCCCGGTCCTGGAGCTGCTGCACACGGCCGACGAGGACCGGGCCGTCGGCCACCTCGGCCCCGACCTGCTCGGCCCGGACTGGGACGCCGAGCGCGCCCTGGCCAACATCCTCGCGGACCCGGGCCGCGAACTCGGCGAGGCCCTGCTCGACCAACGCAATCTGGCCGGCATCGGCAACGTGTACAAGAGCGAGCTGTGCTTCCTGCTCGGCGTGACCCCCTGGCTGCCGGCCGGCGCGCTCCCCGCCGACCGGGCCGAGAAGCTGCCCGTCCTGGCCCGGAGACTGTTGGAGGCGAACCGCGACCGCCCGGTCCGGCAGACCACCGGGCTGCCCCGGCAGGACCTGTTCGTCTATGGCCGCGCACGGCGTCCGTGCCTGCGCTGCCACACCCCCGTGCGGGTGGCCGACCAGGGCGACGGCTCCCAGGAGCGGCCCACCTACTGGTGTCCCACCTGCCAGGCGGGCCCCACTCCCCCGCCGGGTTCACCTCAGCGCTGGCGCGAGAAGTACCCGCGCCGAACCGGCTGAGCCGCCCGTGCCGCACCCGCTGACCCGCCCGGCGCGTCCCGGCAAGGCATCCGCCTCTCCCCGCAGACCGCGGACCGGACACGCCCGACACCGTCGCCGCCGCGCCCACCGGAGGCCGGCGTTCACAGGGGACCGGACACGTCGTCCGGACGGGCGGGCGGCGCTGTGACCGGGTCACCCGCCCGCCAGGCGGCCTCCCAGCGCCCGGCGGGAACCGCCCCGGCCGCGCGTCGCTTGGGCGCACAGTGCACCGGCAGCACGCTCACCCCCCAGCCGCCCACCACCACGGCGCCCTCCAGCACGCCCGCTCCTTCCCCCACGGCGAGCCGCACCGCTGCCCACCACCAGACCGCGCCGCATCCGAGCGCCACCCCGTAGCGCACTATCCGACCCACCATGCCCGTCACCACCTCCTGCCGGGCGCCGGATCCGTCGCCCGTCCCGCTCGGGAGGCGCACCACGGACTCACCGAAGCCACGCCGGACCACTCGCTCCACGGACGGCCCGGCACGCGGCCGCCGTCCTCCGGTGAGCCGTTACGCGTGCTCGGCCTGGAACATCCAGTGGTGCTTCTCCAGGTCGGCGGTGATGCCGATGAGGATGTCCTGGGAGACGGGGTCCGCATCCCCGGTCGCGTTCACCCGCTCGCGCATGCGGACGATCACCGCGCCGAGCGCGTCGACCATCGTGCCGACCGCGTCCGTGTCCTTGATCCAGCCCGCCGGGGCGGTGCCGATGCCGCTCCCGGCGGCCACCGAGGCGGCGCGTCCGTCGGGCGGGACGCCCAGCGCCGAGGCCCGCTCGGCCACGGTGTCGGAGTGGGTGCGGGCTGAGTCGACCACCTCGTCGAGCTGGAGGTGGACGGAGCGGAAGCGGGGCCCGACGACGTTCCAGTGGATCTGCTTGGCGACCAGGGAGAGGTCCAGCAGGTCGACGAGGGCGCCCTGGAGCGCCTCGGACACGGTCTTCAGGTCCGTGTCGGTCAACGGGCTCTTCACGACGTACATCCGTCCTCCGGTGCTTTCGGCCCCGTCACGTCCCTCCACGATGACCGCACCGCCCGGCCGCGGCAAACGGACGAAGGGCCGAGGGCCCGCGCGGAACGCGCGGGCGACGCGAAAGCCCCGGCCGGCTTCCCAGGGTCACTGGGGAGAACCGGTCGGGGCCTGGTTGGTTCTGGGGTGTGGGGCCGGGTGGTCCCGCCTCAGGCGGCGACCACGTCCACGGCCTCGGCGGGCGCCTTGATGGTCACCCGTTCCGGTGGCACGCCGGTCACCGAGACGGAACCCAGCATCGGTCGGACCGGTGCGGGCACGTGCTCGGCCGCGGCGGACTGGGCGAGTTCGGCGAGCGCCAGTTCGTCGCTCACCTCTCGCATGAGTTCCGACATCCGTACGTCCAGCGCGTCGCAGATGGCGGCGAGCAGCTCGGAGGAAGCCTCCTTCTGCCCCCGCTCCACCTCGGAGAGATAGCCGAGTGAGACTCGGGCGGACGAGGAGACTTCGCGCAGAGTACGGCCCTGGCGTTGGCGCTGCCGACGCAGCACGTCACCCAGCAGGCGACGGAGCAGAATCATCGGTGGCTCCCTCCTCGGACCGCGTAGCCGCATCCTTCTCGCCCCACCGTACCGCCTCGCGCCGCGGCCGTGCGGGGAGCGATGTCGTGTTCACTCAGGGCTGCAAACATCAAAACCCCCCGTTCCGTTCCGTATCCTGTGCCCGCTCATTCCCGGTCTGTTCGCCCGCAAGCCGCTCCAGAAGCACTGCGAGTACGCTCCGTACACTCTCCATACGAATTTCCGCACGGCTGCCGTTCAACCGCAGACCCTCGACTTTTCCGCCACCGGCAGAACCCTTCGGGGCGTTGCCGGGCCCGTCGACGGCGACGAACACGGTGCCGACCGGCCGGCCGTCCTGCGGGTCGGGGCCGGCGACCCCGGTGGTCGCGATGCCCCAGTCGGCTCCCAGCGCCTCGCGGACGCCCGCCGCCATCTGGGCCGCGACCTGCGGATCCACCGCACCCTGCTGAGCCAGCAGGGTGGCGTCCACGCCCAGCAGCCGGTGCTTCAGCTCGGTGGCGTAGGCGGTGACCGACCCCCGGAACACCTTGGACGCCCCGGGCACCGCGGTGATCTCCGCGGCCACCAAGCCACCGGTCAGCGACTCGGCGACGGCGAGGGTCTCGCCCCTCACTGTCAGTAGTCGCACCAGTTCGGTGGCCGGGGAACTCACGCTTCCGTCTCCTCCAACGCCGCCGCGCGTTCGGCCATTCCCTGCCGCCGCAGCACAATGGCCTGTCTTACGTAGTCGAGGCCGGTGACGACCGTGAGGACGACCGCCGCGGCCATCACCCAGAACCGGAGCGTGGCCAGCCATCCGGTGAGCGGCAGGACGTACATCCCGACGGCCACGCCCTGGGTGAGCGTCTTGAGCTTGCCGCCCCGGCTGGCGGGGATCACTCCGTAGCGGATGACCAGGAAACGCAGCAGGGTGATGCCGAGTTCCCGGCCGAGGATGACGATCGTGACCCACCACGGCAGATCGTCCAGGGCCGACAGACAGACGAGCGCCGCCCCCATGATCGCCTTGTCGGCGATGGGGTCGGCGATCTTCCCGAAGTCCGTGACCAGGTCGTACGTGCGCGCCAGATGCCCGTCGAACAGGTCGGTGATCATGGCGACGGCGAAGGAGGCCCAGGCCAGCGAGCGCCAGGCCGGGTCGTAGCCCCCGTGCGCCAGCATCAGGGCCACGAAGCCGGGGACCAGGACCAGCCGGAGCATCGTCAGCAGATTGGCGACGTTCCAGACACTGGCCTGGTTGACGGCCGCGGCCGCGATCTTCCCGCCGCGGGCCGGCCTGCCGCCGCCCTCGGGGGCCGTGGCGGGGCCCGGAGCAGAACCGGAGACCTCGGACGCAACGCCGTCGGCAGCGGTGCCCGCGGCGCCCTGCGCGCCGGAGGAGCCGCCCGCGGCGGATGCCGGGACTCCGGTCATCTGCCCGCCTCCTCACTACACGCGAGCGAACCGGTCAGCGGCTCGGCGACCAGGTCGACACCTTCCGTACCGACCACCTTCGCCTCGACCATACGTCCGACCCGGAGGCCCGCGCCGCTCGTGAGCAGGACCTGGCCGTCGGTCTCCGGGGCCTGGTGCTCGGCACGCCCGCGGACGCCGTCCTCCTCGTCCACGGACTCCACCAGGACCCGCACCGTCTCGCCGACGCGCTCCTCGGCGCGCTGCGAGACCAGCTCCTCCGCGAGCCGCGAGACCCGCGCCAGCCGCTCGGCGACGACGTCCTCGTCCAGCTTGTTCTCGTACGTCGCCGCTTCCGTGCCGTCCTCGTCGGAGTAGCCGAAGACACCGATGGCGTCCAGACGGGCACCGGTGAGGAAGCGCTCCAGCTCGGCCAGGTCGGACTCGCTCTCGCCGGGGAAGCCGACGATGAAGTTGGAGCGGACGCCGGCCTGGGGCGCCTTGCCGCGGATGGTGTCGAGCAGCTCCAGGAACCGGTCGGTGTCGCCGAAACGGCGCATGGCGCGCAGCACGCCGGGCGCGGAGTGCTGGAAGGACAGGTCGAAGTAGGGCACGACCTTCGGGGTGGAGGTCAGCACGTCGATCAGGCCCGGGCGCATCTCGGCCGGCTGGAGGTAGCTCACCCGCACCCGCTCGATGCCGTCGACCTCGGCCAGCTCCGGCAGGAGGGACTCCAGCAGGCGGATGTCGCCCAGGTCCTTGCCGTAGGAGGTGTTGTTCTCGGAGACCAGCATGACCTCCTTCACGCCCTGCTCGGCCAGCCAGCGGGTCTCGTTGAGGACGTCGCTGGGGCGGCGGGAGATGAAGGAGCCGCGGAAGGACGGGATGGCGCAGAAGGAGCAGCGCCGGTCGCAGCCCGAGGCGAGCTTGACGGAGGCAACGGGGGCGCCGTCCAGCCGGCGGCGCAGCGGCGCGCGGGGGCCGGAGGCGGGCGCGACGCCCTCGGGGAGGTCGGCCGGGCCGTGCCCGGGCAGCGCCACCTCCGCGGCCGACTCCTGCCGCTCGGCGGGGCTGATCGGCAGCAGCTTGCGCCGGTCGCGCGGGGTGTGGGCGGCGTGGATGCCGCCGGAGAGGATGGTCTGGAGGCGGTCGGAGATGTCGGCGTAGTCGTCGAAGCCGAGGACCCCGTCGGCCTCGGGCAGTGCCTCGGCCAGCTCCTTGCCGTACCGCTCGGCCATGCAGCCCACCGCCACGACGGCCTGGGTTCTGCCGTGGTCCTTGAGGTCGTTGGCCTCGAGGAGGGCGTCGACGGAGTCCTTCTTGGCGGCCTCCACGAAGCCACAGGTGTTGACCACGGCGACGTCGGCGTCCGCGGCGTCGTCGACGAGCTGCCAGCCGTCCGCCTCCAAACGGCCTGCGAGCTCCTCGGAATCCACCTCGTTACGAGCGCAGCCGAGAGTGACGAGTGCGACGGTACGGCGTTCAGGCATGGGCTCAAGACTACTTCGTCCTGATGACGGCCCACGTCGACGGGGTTGGCCGAGCCCGGCCGACTCCGTCACATCCGTGTCGCCGCGCCGGTCAGCCGGCGACCGGGTCGCCCTTGGTGTAGGTCAGGCGCTCGACCGCGCCGGGCTTGAAGGTGTCCTCGATCTTCTTGCCGTTGACGTACAGCTCGATGGCGCCGGCGTCGCCCAGGATCAGGTTGATCTTCGAGCTGTCCTGGAACGTCTTGGACTCGCCCTTGTTCAGCAGGCCGTCGAAGAGCATCCGGCCGTTGTGGTCCTTGGCCGAGATCCAGCTGCGTCCGTCGGGCGCGCTGACCTGGACCGTCACCTTGTCCTGGGGCGCGGCGGCGATGGCGCTGTCGGAGGGCTCGCCGGTCGGCGCGGTGGGTTCGGCCTTCTTCGGTGTCGCCGAGGCGGTCCTGCCGGCGGCGGGCGTGGCGGCGTCCGCGGCCTGCGTGCCGGAGCCGCCGTCGCCGCCCTTGACGGCGGTGAACCCGACGAAACCGATCACCACGACGATCGCGGCGACCATGGCCGCGGTCCAGTTCGGTCCGCGCCGCTCGGGCCGGATGCGCTCCGCCTCGAACATGGGTGCGGCGGGGGTGGGCGCCGGTCGGCCGCCGTGTTCGGCGTCGAACTGGGCGATCAGCGGGCCGGGGTCGAGGTGGACGGCCCTGGCCAGCGTGCGGATGTGCCCGCGGGCGTACACGTCACCGCCGCAGGGGGTGTAGTCGTCCGCCTCGATGGCGTGCACGATGGCGATGCGGACACGGGTGGCGCCGCTGACGTCGTCCACCGTCAGCCCGGCCGCGATCCGCGCCCGGTGCAGGGCACGGCCCACGGAGGGCCGGGCCTCCTGGGACTCGTCTCGGATCGGACGCTCGTCTTCAGGGGAGTTGCCGAGGGACACGGGGGCGCCTTTCGAGCGTGTAGCCACCTGTGCTGGAAGCTCAGTCTAGGGGGGGTACGAAAGGGTGGGGCAACCGGGCGGAGGCACTTTCTACGCCGTCGGACCGGCCCGGAACTCCGAGGGCTGGACAGGCAGGTACCCCAGGATGGAGGGCCTATCTGTCCACTCGCTCAACTGGACGTACGACAAAGGGAAACGGTTGCTCACCGATGTCTAACGGGTGGGTCACGGGGCTCCCGCCGGCCGACCCACGTCCGCCGGACGGATCTCCGCCCCACCCCTCGACTCAACTCTCCCCACGTATCACCGCGAGCACGCCGTCCAGTTCGTCGGGTTTCACGAGAACGTCACGCGCCTTGGAGCCCTCGCTCGGCCCCACGATGTTGCGGGACTCCATGAGGTCCATGAGCCGGCCGGCCTTGGCGAAGCCGACGCGCAGCTTGCGCTGGAGCATGGACGTGGACCCGAACTGGGTGGAGACCACCAGTTCGGCCGCCTGGCACAGCAGGTCGAGGTCGTCGCCGATGTCCTCGTCGATCTCCTTCTTCTGCTTGGTCCCGACGGTGACGTCGTCCCGGAAGACGGGCGCCATCTGGTCCTTGCAGTGCTGGACGACGACCGCGACCTCCTCCTCGGTCACGAACGCGCCCTGCATACGGGTCGGCTTGTTGGCGCCCATCGGCAGGAACAGGCCGTCGCCCTTGCCGATCAGCTTCTCGGCGCCCGGCTGGTCGAGGATGACCCGGGAGTCGGCGAGGGAGGAGGTGGCGAACGCCAGCCGGGAGGGCACGTTGGCCTTGATCAGACCGGTGACCACGTCCACCGACGGGCGCTGGGTGGCGAGCACCAGGTGGATGCCGGCCGCGCGCGCGAGCTGCGTGATGCGCACGATCGAGTCCTCCACGTCCCGCGGGGCGACCATCATCAGGTCGGCCAGCTCGTCCACGATCACCAACAGGTACGGGTACGGCTGGAGCTCCCGCTCGCTGCCCTCGGGCGGCTTGACCTTGCCCTCGCGCACCGCGCGGTTGAAGTCGTCGATGTGCCGGTATCCGTAGGCGGCCAGGTCGTCGTACCTGAGGTCCATCTCGCGGACGACCCACTGGAGCGCCTCGGCGGCCCGCTTGGGGTTGGTGATGATCGGCGTGATCAGGTGCGGGATGCCCTCGTAGGCGGTCAGTTCGACGCGCTTGGGGTCGACGAGGATCATCCGGACGTCCTCCGGGGTCGCCCGCATCATCACCGAGGTGATCAGGCAGTTGATGCACGACGACTTGCCGGAACCGGTGGCACCGGCGACCAGGATGTGCGGCATCTTCGCCAGCGAGTGCATGACGTACCCGCCCTCGACGTCCTTGCCGAAGGCGACCAGCATCGGGTCGTCGTCCTCGGCGGACTCCGCGAGACGCAGCACGTCACCCAGGTTGACCATCTCCCGGTCGGTGTTCGGGATCTCGATGCCGACCGCGGACTTGCCGGGGATCGGGCTGATGATCCGCACGTCGGGACTGGCCACCGCGTAGGCGATGTTCTTGGTCAGCGCGGTGATCCGCTCGACCTTCACGGCGGGGCCCAGCTCGACCTCGTACCGGGTGACCGTCGGGCCGCGGGTGAAGCCGGTCACCGCCGCGTCGACCTTGAACTCGGTGAACACCTGGGTGAGCGAGGCGACGACCGCGTCGTTGGCGGCGCTGCGCGCCTTGCCGGGGCCACCCCGCCGGAGCAGGTCCAGGGAGGGCAGCGCGTAGGTGATGTCGCCGGACAGCTGGAGCTGCTCGGCGCGCGCGGGCAACTCCCGGGGCACCTCGGGGGCCTTCTTCGTCAGGTCCGGCACGGGCCCGGAGGCGCCCCGCTCCTGCCTGGGCCGCGGCGCCGGCGCGGGCACCGGCGAGGTGGCGGGTGCCGGCTCGGGCTGGGGCTCGGGCACCGGCGTGGTGTCCTCGCGTTCGCCGGCGCCCACTCCCTGCGTGAGGTCGGCGACGAGCGGGGACGGCGGCATGCCGTGCAGCACGGCACCGTCGAGCGCGGCGGCGGCCGCGGCGGCGACGTCCACGGCGTCCGGATGCCGCTGCGGGTCCGGCTGGGGCACGGCGGAGCGCCTGGGGCGCCCGCGGCGCTGCGAGAGGGCCTCCTCCTCCGCCCGGCCGGGGTCGTAGGCCCGGGGGGCGCGGGCGCGGCCTCGCGGGCGCGCCGGCGGCGCCTCACGCCACTGCTCCCCGTAGTACTCGCCGTCGTCCACGTCACCGGCGTGCTCGGGGTAGTAGTCGTCCTCGTGGTCGGGCAGCAGCCCCAGGCTCACGCCGAGCGCGCGCAGCCGCTGCGGGACGGCGTTGACCGGCGTGGCGGTCACCACCAGCAGACCGAAGACCGTCAGCAGTACCAGCAGTGGTACGGCGAGCATCTCGGTCATGGTGTACGTCAGCGGGGTGGCCGCCGCCCAGCCGATGAGGCCGCCGGCGTCCCTTATGGCCTGCATCCCGGCGCTGCGCGCGGGCGCGCCGCAGGCGATGTGGACCTGGCCGAGCACCCCGACGACGA
This sequence comes from Streptomyces sp. NPDC100445, assembly GCF_044759735.1. Classification (NCBI taxonomy): domain Bacteria; kingdom Bacillati; phylum Actinomycetota; class Actinomycetes; order Kitasatosporales; family Streptomycetaceae; genus Streptomyces; species Streptomyces sp. NPDC100445. Next base: position 346,766 of record NZ_JBIVZV010000009.1, read on the forward strand.
GTGCCGACAGGCCGATCACGATCCGGCCGTTGGCCTCCGGCTTCTCCGGGTGCCGGACGAACCGTACGGCGATCACCGCCAGCAGTATCGGCGCCAGCAGGTCGAGTCGGCCGAAGGCGCCGGTGACGAGCGTCTCCACCAGGTCGCCGACGGGTCCCTTCAGGTCGGCCCAGGTGCCGGCCGCGACGATCAGGGCCAGGGCGAACAGCAGCAGGGCGACGCCGTCCTTGCGGTGGGCGGGGTCGAGGTTCCTCGCGCCCTGCCCCATGCCGCGGAAGACGGCGCCGACGGCGTGCGCGAGGCCGAGCCAGAGGGCGCGCACGAGCCGGAACAGGCCCCCGGTGGCGCTGGGGGACGGCCTCGGCGGCACGGCCTTCCTGGCCGCCGGCTTCCTGGCGGGCGCCTTCCTGGCCGCGGCCTTCTTCACGGCGGCCTTCTTCACCGGAGCCTTCGCGGGAGCTGCGACCTTCTTCGCGGGCTGCTTCTTGGCTGCGGACGGACGTGAGGCCATGGGTGTGAGGTTACCGGGGGAGACGACGGCGGACACGTGTGCCCACAGCTTCACCCGTTCGTGTCGTGCCGGAGGGGGACCGGAACTGACGCCCGCTCACCGGCCGACCGGGGCCCGGGAGGCGTCAGTTCGGGGACGGCAGGGAGGCGCCGCCGCCCGTGCCCGGCTCCAGGGCGTCGAGGGCGCGGCGCAATCCGGTGAGCTTGCGCTCCAGATGGGCCGCCGTGGCGACCGCCGCCGCGTCCGCGGAGTCGTCGTCCAGCTGCTTGGACAGCGCCTCGGCCTGCTCCTCGACGGCGGCGAGCCGCGCCGACAGCTCGGCCAGCAGTCCGGCCGACTCCCGGCCGGCGACCGCGCCCTTGCCGCCGCCGCCCTCCAACTGGAGCCGCAGCAGCGCGGCCTGTTCGCGCAGCTGACAGTTCTTCATGTACAGCTCGACGAAGACCGAGACCTTCGCACGCAGCACCCACGGGTCGAACGGCTTGGAGATGTAGTCCACCGCGCCCGCCGCGTAACCCCGGAAGGTGTGGTGCGGGCCGTGATTGATCGCTGTGAGGAAGATGATCGGGATGTCACGGGTCCGCTCACGGCGCTTGATGTGCGCCGCCGTCTCGAAACCGTCCATGCCCGGCATCTGGACATCCAGCAGAATGACCGCGAAATCGTCCGTGAGCAGCGCTTTGAGCGCTTCCTCCCCGCTCGATGCCCGCACCAGCGTCTGATCGAGCGCAGAGAGGATGGCCTCCAGCGCCAGCAGATTCTCCGGCCGGTCATCGACCAGGAGGATCTTGGCCTTCTGCACCATGGCCCGCCCTCCTCGTCCCGGCGGTACGCCGGGCGCCGCCCCAGGGGACGACTCCCTTTCGCCGCCCGTCCTTGTGCCGGTCATCGTAGCCGCACCCCGCCTGTCGCCACACCCTGTCACCGTGATGTCACTGTGCACGTAGAGGAAACGCGGCGGAGCCTCCGGGGGTTCCCGGAATCCCACATTCCCGCGTGTTCCCCGCCATCATGATGCAACAACCTCCCGCGGCTCCCGAGCTTCCCATGAGTTCACGCCACCCCCGGCGGCACCGTCCGCCCCGCCGCGTCTCACGCGTCCGCCGCCCGCCGGGCCCACCGCGCGGTCACTCGGGGCTCATCCACTGGCGCATCACCGTCAGCAGGTGGTCGGGGTCGACCGGCTTGGTGACGTAGTCGGAGGCACCCGACTCGATCGCCTTTTCCCGGTCGCCCTTCATCGCCTTGGCCGTCAGCGCGATGATCGGTAGCCCCGCGAACTGCGGCATGCGCCGGATCGCTGTGGTCGTCGCGTACCCGTCCATCTCCGGCATCATGATGTCCATCAGCACGACCGCCACGTCGTCGTGCTGCTCCAGCACCTCGATGCCCTCACGGCCGTTCTCGGCGTACAGCACCGACAGGCCGTGCTGCTCCAGCACGCTGGTCAGGGCGAACACGTTGCGGATGTCGTCGTCGACGATCAGCACCTTCTCACCGCCGAACCGCACCGCGCGGCCCGGCCGCGGCGCGCTCTCCTGCTCCGGCGCCGCCGTCCACTGACCCGTCCGCTGTCCCTCCTCCGGCAGGCTGCGCCGCCGGCGCCGGAACAGGGCCGCGGGACCGTTCTGCGTCTCCCGGTACGACTTCACCTCGGCCGGCGTCTCGATCTCCGCGGCCGACAGCTCCAGGGACCGGCGCGCCTCGGAGGCGACCAGGTCACCGGCCTCCAGCGCGGCCACGGGCTGCTGGTAGCCCTGCGGCGGCAGCTCGCTCGGGTGCAGCGGCAGGTACAGCGTGAACGTCGAGCCCCGGCCCGGCTCGCTCTGCGCGTGGATCTCACCGCCGAGCAGTTGGGCGATCTCCCGCGAGATCGACAGGCCGAGCCCGGTCCCGCCGTACTTGCGGCTGGTCGTGCCGTCCGCCTGCTTGAACGCCTCGAAGATCACCCGCATCTTGCTGGCCGCGATACCGATGCCCGTGTCGGTCACCGAGAACGCGATCAGCTCGCCCTCCGGGTCGGCCAGCGAACCGGCCTCCAGCAGCTGCTCCCGGATGGCGTGCGGCACTCCGGTCCCCGCGGGCCGGATCACCAGCTCCACCGAACCGGAGTCGGTGAACTTCACCGCGTTGGACAGCAGGTTCCGCAGCACCTGGAGCAGCCGCTGCTCGTCGGTGTGCAGGGTGGCCGGCAGCTCCGGGGAGACCCGCACCGACAGGTCCAGGCCCTTCTCCGCGGTCAGCGGCCGGAAGGTGGCCTCCACGTAGTCCACGAGCTGCACGAGCGCGATGCGCGTCGGGGAGACGTCCATCTTGCCCGCCTCGACCTTCGACAGATCGAGGATGTCGTTGATCAGCTGAAGCAGGTCGGACCCCGCGCCGTGGATCGTCTCGGCGAACTCCACCTGCTTCGGCGAGAGGTTCCCCTCGGCGTTGTCCGCGAGCAGCTTGGCCAGGATCAGCAGCGAGTTGAGCGGCGTGCGCAGCTCGTGCGACATGTTGGCGAGGAACTCGCTCTTGTAGCGCATCGACACCGCGAGCTGCTCGGCCCGCTCCTCCAGGACCTGCCGGGCCTCCTCGATCTCGGTGTTCTTCACCTCGATGTCCCGGTTCTGCCGGGCCAGCAGCTCGGCCTTCTCCTCCAGCTCCGCGTTGGAGGCCTGGAGCGCCTTCTGCCGGTTCTCCAGCTCGGCCGACCGCTCCCGCAGCTGCTCGGTCAGCTCCTGCGACTGCTTGAGCAGCTTCTCGGTCTTGGTGTTGACCGAGATGGTGTTCACGCTGGTCGCGATCATCTCGGCGATCTGGTTGAGGAAGTCCTTCTGGATCTGCGTGAACGGCGTGAAGGACGCCAGCTCGATCACACCGAGCACCTCGCCCTCGAAGAGCACCGGCAACACGATCACCTGGGCGGGCGGCGCCTCCCCCAGCCCGGAGGCGATCTTCAGGTAGCCGCTGGGCGCCCGGTCCACCAGGATCGTGCGCTTCTCCTGGGCGGCCGTGCCGATCAACGCCTCGCCCGGCCGGAACGACGTCGGCATGGAGCCCATCGAGTAGCCGTACGAGCCCAGCATCCGCAGCTCGTACCCGTCCTCGGCGTCCCCGGCGGCCTTGCCCTCCATCAGCGGCATCGCCAGGAAGAACGCGCCGTGCTGCGCGGACACCACCGGCGTCAGCTCGCTCATGATCAGGGAGGCCACGTCCTCCAGGTCCCGGCGGCCCTGCATGAGGGCGGAGATGCGAGCCAGGTTGCCCTTCAGCCAGTCCTGCTCCTTGTTGGCGATGGTGGTGTCGCGCAGGTTGGCGATCATCTTGTTGATGTAGTCCTGGAGCTCCTGGATCTCTCCGGACGCGTCCACGTCGATCTTCAGGTTGAGGTCGCCGCGGGTCACCGCGGTCGCCACGCGCGCGATGGCACGCACCTGCCGGGTCAGGTTCCCGGCCATCTCGTTCACCGACTCGGTCAGGTCGCGCCAGGTGCCGTCGACGTCCCGCACGCGCGCCTGGCCGCCGAGCTGCCCCTCGGTGCCCACCTCGCGGGCCACGCGGGTGACCTCCTCGGCGAAACTGGACAGCTGGTCGACCATCGTGTTGATCGTCGTCTTCAGCTCCAGGATCTCACCGCGCGCGTCGATGTCGATCTTCTTCGTCAGGTCGCCCTTGGCGATGGCGGTGGTGACCATGGCGATGTTGCGGACCTGGCCGGTCAGGTTGGACGCCATCTGGTTCACCGACTCGGTGAGGTCCTTCCAGGTGCCGGCCACCCCGGGCACGTGCGCCTGGCCGCCCAGGATGCCGTCCGTGCCCACCTCGCGGGCCACCTTGGTGACCTGGTCGGCGAACGAGCTCAGCGTCTTGACCATCGTGTTGATGGTGTCGGCGAGCTGCGCGACCTCACCGCTGGCCTCGATCGTCACCTGCCGCGTGAGGTCACCGTTGGCGACCGCCGCGGCCACCTGCGAGATGTTGCGCACCTGCATGGTCAGGTTGTTGGCCATCAGGTTGACGTTGTTGCTGAGGTCCTTCCAGATGCCGGTGACACCCGGTACGTGCGCCTGCCCGCCCAGGATGCCCTCGGTGCCCACCTCGCGGGCCACCCGCGTCACCTGCTCGGCGAAGCTCGACAACTGGTCGACCATCGTGTTGACCGTCGTGACCAGCTCGAGGATCTCGCCCTTGGCGTCCACGGTGATCTTCTTCGACAGGTCGCCCTTCGCGACCGCCGTGGTGACCTCGGCGATGTTACGCACCTGGATGGTCAGGTTGTTCGCCATGAAGTTCACGGACTGCGTGAGGTCCTTCCAGGTGCCGGAGACACCCTGCACCTCCGCCTGCCCGCCGAGCATGCCCTCCGTGCCCACCTCACGGGCGACCCGGGTGACCTCCTGGGCGAACGACGACAGCTGGTCCACCATCGTGTTCAGCGTGTTCTTCAGCTCCAGGATCTCCCCGCGCGCGTCCACGGTGATCTTCTGGGACAGGTCACCGCGGGCCACGGCCGTGGCGACCTGCGCGATGTTGCGCACCTGCGCGGTGAGGTTGCCGGCCATGCCGTTCACCGAGTCGGTCAGGTCCCGCCACACACCGGCGACACCGGGCACCTGCGCCTGCCCGCCGAGGCGGCCCTCCGTCCCCACGTCCCGCGCGACCCGGGTCACCTGGTCGGCGAAGGCGGACAGCTGGTCCACCATCGTGTTGATCGTGTTCTTCAGCTCGAGGATCTCGCCGCGCGCGTCGACGTCGATCTTCTGCGACAGGTCGCCGTTGGCCACCGCCGTGGTCACCTGCGCGATGTTGCGGACCTGGGAGGTCAGGTTGCCGGCCATGAAGTTGACGGAGTCCGTCAGTTCCTTCCAGGTGCCGGACACCCCGTCCACCCGGGCCTGACCGCCGAGCCGGCCCTCCGTACCCACGTCCCGGGCCATCCGCGTGACCTGGTCGGCGAACGAGGACAGCTGGTCCACCATCGTGTTCACGGTGTTCTTCAGCTGGAGCATCTCGCCGGACACGTCCACGGTGACCTTCTGCGACAGGTCACCGTTGGCCACCGCCGTGGTCACCTGCGCGATGTTGCGGACCTGCCCGGTGAGGTTGCGGAACGCGGTGTTGACGGAGTCCGTCAGGTCCTTCCACGTCCCGGCCGCCCCCGGCACCTGCGCCTGGCCGCCCAGCTCACCCTCGACACCGATCTCCCGCGCGACGCGCGTCACCTCGGCACCGAACGAGGACAGCTGGTCCACCATGCCGTTGACGGTGTTCTTCAGCTCCAGCATCTCGCCGGCCACGTCCACCGTGACCTTCTGCGACAGGTCGCCGCTGGCCACCGCGGTCGTCACGGCGGCGATGTCCCGCACCTGGGTGGTCAGGTTCCGGAACACCGTGTTGACGGAGTCCGTCAGGTCCTTCCACGTCCCCGCCGCGCCCGGCACGTTCGCCTGCCCGCCGAGCCGCCCCTCCGCGCCGACCTCGTTCGCCACCCGCGTGACCTCGTCCGCGAAGATCCGCAGCGTCTCGGTCATCTGGTTGATCGTCTCGGCGAGCTGCGCGACCTCGCCCCGTGCCGGGACCGTCACCTTCTGCGACAGGTCACCACTGGCCACCGCCGTCGTGACCTGCGAGATCCCGCGCACCTGCGCGGTCAGGTTGCCCGCCATCGTGTTGACGGAGTCGGTCAGCTCCTTCCACACACCGGCCACCTCGGGCACCCGCGCCTGGCCGCCCAGGATGCCCTCGGTGCCCACCTCCCGCGCCACCCGCGTGACCTCGGAGGAGAAGGACGACAACTGGTCCACCATCGTGTTGACGGTGTTCTTCAGCTCCAGCATCTCGCCGGCGACGTGCACGGTCACCTTGCGCGACAGGTCACCCCGGGCGACCGCCGTGGTCACCAGCGCGATGTCCCGTACCTGCGCCGTCAGCCGGTACGCCATGGTGTTGACGGACTCCGTCAGGTCCTTCCAGGAACCCGACATCCCGCGCACCTGGGCCTGCCCGCCGAGCTTGCCCTCGGTGCCGACCTCGCTGGCCACCCGCGTGACCTCGTCGGTGAACGTCGACAACTGGTCGACCAGGTTGTTGACGGTACGGCCGACCTTCAGGAACTCACCGCGCAGCGGATGCCCCGAGCCGCCGTCCGGTCCGTGCGTCCGCAGCTCCATGCGGGGCGAGAGATCGCCCTCGGCGACCGCCGTGAGCACCCGACTGACCTCCGACACGGGCCAGACCAGGTCGTCGACCAACGCGTTGGAGTTGTCGACGGCCGCCGCCCAGGAGCCCTCGCAGGCCCCCGTCTCCAGCCGCTCCGTGAGTTTTCCCTCACGCCCGACCATGCGCCGCACCCGCGACAGCTCACCCGTCAGGTGCAGGTTGCGGTCCGCCACCTCGTTGAACACGGCCGCGATCTCCGACATCACGCCGTCCCCGGACACCGTGAGCCGCTTGCGGAAGTTGCCGTCCCGCATCGACACGAGCGCCGCCAGCAACCGGTTCAGGGCCGCCGTGTCCACCTCGGTGGTCCCACCGCTCCTGCCCAGGGACGGTCCGCCCTTCGCGCGCGTCCTCGAACCCCGCGTCGCCGCGCCAGACTCCACTGTGTCCCTCCCGGAGGGGTAGACCGTTACCGCTGTGCTCGGCCGCTTCCGCCCGGCGCGCCGTCCTCGGCACACCGGCCGCCTCGGCGTACCGGATACTGCTGTGTGTTCCCGCCGCATCCGCTCCGACGGGACGGGGCCTCACCAGGGGCTGCTGCCCGCCCCGCACGGAACGCACGCACCCGGTCCGACCACCACCACAAGCCTGCCCAGTGTTTCACCCCGGCCGAACCAGGCCATAACAGTTCGGCAGCTTCGCACATCGTCCGCACACCGTGGGGGAGTGAACACCGGCGACCTGCATCCGCTCGGACCGCGAAGGTAAGTAACCTTGCAAGCGGCTGTCCAGCCGCACCGGTCCGACCGGCCTGGGCGGTGGCACCAGCACGAGCGGGCATCGGAGGGGCGGCCGCACACCATGACCACCGGACTGATCCCGGGGGGACAGCCCCCGGAGCCGACCGGCGAGCGGATGCCGCACCAGCGGCACGAGCCGGCCGGCCCCGCAGCCCTGCCCTCCGACGACCGGCCGAGGAGTTCTGTGATCACCGCGCGCGCGGCTGCCAGTTTCGAGCCCGTCGGACGATCGGTCGCGACCGCCCGGTCCTTCGTCCGCGACACCCTCCAGGGCTGGGGGTACGCCGACATCGTCGACGACGCCGTCGTCCTGACCAGCGAGCTGGTGACCAACGCGGTCGTGCACGCGGGCACCCACGCGGAGGTGCTCTGCCTGCGCACCGAGGACGGCGTGCGCATCGAGGTCTCCGACCGCTACCCTGAGCGCGAGGTGCCGCTCCAGGACAGCGCCGCGCCCATGGGCAGCCCCGACCGCGAGAGCGGCCGAGGCCTCCAGCTCTGCGCGGCCCTCGCCACTCGCTGGGGCGTGGACTACACGCCCACCCACAAGAACGTCTGGTTCCAGCTCGACCTGCCCGCGCGCACGGTCGGCACCCGGGCCGCCGGGCCGGCCCTCCCCGCCGACCTCCTCCCGCTGGCCGACGGCCGGGTCCGCGTCGCGGTCCTCCAGGTCGACCGCAAGGGCACCATCAGCGCCTGGAACGAGGACGCCGAGGAACTGTTCGGCTTCCCTGCGGACGCGGTCGTCGGCAAGCCGCTGACCGAGCTGGCGGCCTGGCCGCACACCCCGGGCACCGGCACCGGCATCGCCGAGGCCTTCCAGCTCTCCCGCTGGGAGGGCACCTACGGCATCCGCGGCGCCGACGGCCGGGTCTCCCACGTGTACGCCTCGCACCTGCGGGTGCGCGACACCGGCGGCGAGCCGTCCACCGTCTGCCTGCTGGTCCGGGACCACGAGCGCGCCGTCCTCCAGACACCCTCCCGCGGCCCGGCCACCGACCAGACCCCGTCCGGCGACGGCCAGAACACCGACCCCTTCGAGGTGTTCATCGGCTCCCCCGCCCCCGACGACCTCGACGGGCTGCTCCAGCGCACGGTGGAACGCGCCCGGGACATGCTCGACGGCGACTCCGCGTTCCTGCTGCTCGCCACCGACGACGAGACGGAGCTGGAGGTCCGCGCCTCCACCGGCCTTCCCTCCGCCCGCCAGCGCTTCGCCCGGGTGCCCGTCGACGCCGGCCCCGGCCGCTACGGCTCCGCGCGCATGCCCGCCGTCCACGACGACCTCGCCGCCGTCCCCGGCGCGGTCCCGCTGCTCACCGGCACCGGCATGCGCTCGGTCGTCACCGTCCCGCTGAAGGTCGAGGGCCGCCTGACCGGCTCCCTCGGCGTCGCGGCGGAGGCGCCCGGCCGCTACACCAACGAGGAGGCGCTGCGCCTCCAGTTCGCCGCCGACCGCATCGCCCTGGCCGTCGAATCGGCCCGCCTCGGCGAACTGGAACGGCTGCGCCGCGGCTCGCTGAGCTTCCTGGTCGAGGCCTCCGACCTGCTCGCCGGCACCCTGGACCGGGACCAGACCCTGGCCCTTATGGCCCAGATGACGGTCCCCACCCTGGCCACCTGGTGCGCGGTGTACACCATCGCCGATCAGGCGTCCGAACCGGACCTGTCGTACGTCCTGCACGAGGACGAGGACCTCATCGACGGCATCAAGTCACTGCTGTCGAAGATCTCCCCGCCGGACCCGGTGCCCACGCCCGGCGCCCGCGTGTGGACGACACCGGGCGAGGTCGCCCACCAGGCGGCACTGCGCAGCTCCATGCGCAGCCTGGGGCTGACCGGCGGTTCCACGCACCAGTTCGCCTCGGGTATCGGCCCGACGCTCGCGACGGCGTCCGCGGTCGGCGGAGAGACGGTCGTGCTGCCGCTGGTCGCCCGCAACCGGGTCATCGGCATGCTGACCCTCGGCAAGCCCACCGACGAGCACTTCCGCCAGGAGATCCTGGAGCTGGCCGAGGACCTGAGCCGCCGGGCCGCCCTCGCCCTGGACAACGCCCGCCTGTACTCGGAGCGCACGGCCATCAGCCAGGCGCTCCAGCGCAGCCTGCTCCCGCCGGGCCTGCCGCAGATCGACGGCGTCGAGGTGGAGGTCATCTACCGCGCGGCCGGCGAGGGCAACGAGGTCGGCGGCGACTTCTACGACCTCTTCCCCATCGGCGACGGCGCGTACGGCTTCGCCATCGGCGACGTCTGCGGTACGGGGCCGAACGCGGCGGCGGTCACGGGCCTGGCCCGGCACGCCCTGCGCCTGCTGGCCCGCGAGGGCCTGTCGGGGCCGGCGGTCCTGGAACGCCTGAACTCCGCCATCCTCGACGAGGGCGACCGCAGCCGCTTCCTGACCCTCCTCTACGGCGAGCTGCGCCCCCAGCGGGACGGCAGCGCCGAGCTGAAGGTGGTCTGCGCCGGCCATCCGCTGCCCCTGCGGCTGCGCCAGGACGGCACGGTGGTGGCGGCGGCCGAACCGCAGCCGCTGCTGGGCGTCATAGAGGATCTGGAGCTGTACGAGGAAACGGTCACCCTCGACCCCGGTGACGTGCTGCTCTGTGTCACGGACGGCGTCACGGAACGCCGCGAGGGCACGCGCATGCTGGGTGACGACGGCCTCGCCGACGTCCTGACGACGTGCACGGGCCTGACGGCCGGCGCCGTCGCGGCGCGCATCATGCGCGCGGTGGAACGCTTCGCCTCGGACGCCCCGTCGGACGACATGGCGATTCTGACGATGCGGGTCCCGGAAATCCTCCCGGAGGCATGAAAAAGGCCCCACCCGGAAGGGTGGGGCCTTTTCTACGGAGCCCCCAAACGGAATCGAACCGTTGACCTTCTCCTTACCATGGAGACGCTCTACCGACTGAGCTATAGGGGCCTGTCGCTTTCGAGGTTCCCCTCGCGGCGACGAAGAAACTGTACCCCGGACAGGCCCGAGTTCCCAAATGCGTTCGGTACCTGTTCAGAAGGCGGGCTGGAGCAGTCCGCCGAGGGCGTTGCAGGCGGAGACGACGCGCTGCATCTCGCGTCTGGTCAGCGACGCGTCCACCGGCAGCGCGAGGGTCTCGTCGGCGGCCAGTTCGGTCTCGGGCAGCGACAGGCACCTGCGGAACTCCGGCAGCCGGTGCACGGGCGTCTTCACCGGCACCCGGCAGTCGACTCCCCTGGCCCGCAGGGCGCGGGCGAAGGCGTCCCGGTCCGGCCGGCCGTTGCCGGGCACACGGACTACGTACTGCTGGTAGGTGTGCCCGTCGCCGCCGTCCGGTGTCCGTACGCCCTTGAGCCGGGTGTCGAGGTAGCCGGCCCGTTCCCGGCGCTGCGCCGTCTCGTCGGACGGCGCCTCGGTCTCGGCGTGTTCGAGCACGAGCAGTCCGTGCCGCCGTCCGAGGGTGTGCAACCGCCCGATGTCGGCACGCCGTCCGAAGCGGTGCACGGCAACGACCGCCGCGGTGCGGTGGGTTATGGCCGCGTCGACGGCTTCCGGGGCGACGCAGTACGTCGCCGGGTCTATGTCGGCGAAGACGGGGAGTGCGCCGGCCAGGACGACGGCCTGGACCACCTCGGTGTTCCCGAAGGCCGGTACGACGACCTCGTCACCCGCCCCGACGCCGGCGGCTCTGAGCAGTGCTGCGGTTCCCATGTGCTGGATGCTGGGCGGGCAACGTGAACGACACGTTACGCGCAACAGAAAAAGGTCGGACCCTGAACCGAAGTTCAGGGTCCGACCTTTTTGAAAGATTGTTCGGCGGTGTCCTACTCTCCCACAGGGTCCCCCCTGCAGTACCATCGGCGCTGTGAGGCTTAGCTTCCGGGTTCGGTATGTAACCGGGCGTTTCCCTCACGCT
>NZ_JBIVZV010000010.1:0-16410 GCF_044759735.1 Streptomyces sp. NPDC100445
CGCGGCGCGCGCGCCCGCCGCGGGGGGGGGGGGGGGCCCGCGCGCGCCGGGGGGGGGGGGGGGGCCCCCGCCCGGGGGGGCCCGGGGCCGGGGCCCGCCCCCCCCCCCCCCCCCGGCCCGGGTGGGGCGCGGCGGCCGTACGGGGGCACGGCGGCCGTGCCAGCGGGGTCGGTCACTCGTCGTCGCTGGTCATGACCGGGCGGGAGCGGCCCGGTTCGGGGAGTTCGGCCATCTCCGAGCGCACGACCAGGACGTCCCCGATGAACAGGTCGTAGACCAGGATGCCGATGGCGCCGCCGACCAGCGGGCCGACGATCGGGATCCACCAGTAGGCGCTGAACGCGCCGGACACGGACCCCGGGAACGCCAGTCTGTCCCAGCCGGCCACGTAGGTGAGCAGGCGGGGGCCGAAGTCGCGGGCCGGGTTGATGGCGTACCCGGCGTTCGCGCCGTACGACATGCCGATGGCGGCGACGACGAAGCCCACGATCAGCGGCCCGAGGTTGGCCTTCACGGCCTGGTTGCGCAGGTCGATGACGGCGGCGATCAGCATCAGCAGGAACGCGGTGCCGACGATCTGGTCGATCAGCGGTCCCCAGATGCCGCCGTGGAAGTACGGCGCCGGGAACGTCGCGAAGATCGAGAAGGTGGCCAGGGTGTGCCCGTTCGTCTTGGGTCCCGGCGACGCGCTGTCGAAGGCGCTGATCGCGTTGTGGTAGACGAGGTAGACCAGGGCCGCCCCGGTGAAGGCGCCGACGATCTGCGCGATCCAGAACGGCACGACCTTGGCCCAGGAGAACCCGCGGCGCAGGGCCATCGCCAGGGTCACCGCCGGGTTGAGGTGGGCGCCGCTGATGCCGCCGGCGACGTAGACGCCGAGCATGACGGCCATGCCCCAGCCCCAGGTGATCAGCAGCCAGTCGCCCGCCGCGAGGAAGATGGTGGTCGTGGTGGCGGCCCGGCCGGAACCGGGCAGTGCGGCGACCGCCATCGCGACCACGCCGCAGCCGAAGGAGATGAGGACGAAGGTCCCGAGGAACTCCGCCAGACACTCGCCGAGCAGCCCGCCACGGCTTCTGAGCCGCGACGGCTTGACGAGCGCAGGGATTTCCACAGCCATGGAGGCCCCCTTTGAGAGAGCAGATGCGCCCAACATCGCCATATTGGCCCATAAAGTCACTCTCCGCAGGGTGACGGCCCTGGCGTGACGGACCTCAGGCGTCGCTGGGTGCCCCGGTCGGCACGGCGGACGCCCGCTCCCGGGCCCGCACGCGCTCCTCCCGCACGGCCGTGACGGTCCGCACGGCGAGCGCCCCGGCCACGGCGGCCCCGATCACGGCGGCGTCACTCACCAGCAGCGGCCACACACCGCTGTACGCGCGGCCGATGAGCTGGTCCGTGGAGTCCTCGTAGACGAGGCCCACCCCGCTGACCATCCCGATCAGCCACAGCGCCCACCACACGTTGACGGAGACGGGCAGCCTGCGCCCCGGCGCGATGCGCCGGAACGCGTCGGCGACGATCCCCCGGGGGAACCACAGGTTGACGACCGGCACGAACCACCCGAGGTACAGCCAGATCCCGGCGTACCTGGGTGGCTCCCCGGAGAGCTCCCGCGCGTCGTCCCGCAGCCGCGTCAGCCAGGACAGGAACAGCACGGCGCACAGGACCACCGCGCCGCCCCCGATGGCGGTGACGAGGTGGTAGGAGTCCTCCAGCGCGGTCAGCGGGCGGTGCTGTCCGCCGCCCTGGTCCGGCGGGCCGGACGCCGGTTCCCCGGCCAGCGCCAGCCGCACCTCCCACACGGCCCGCGCCACCCAGGCGGCCCCGGCGAGGAGCAGCCCCCCGGCTGCCGGCCGGCCCATGGTGCCCACGGACCGGCGGTCGGGGAGAGCGCCGGTCCGGTACATCTGTTCGGTCATCGGCTCATCCTGCCACCGGCTGCGGGCGGCTCACGCCATCCAGAAGAACACCGCCGTCATGCGCTTGTCCGCCGGCGTGCGCCCGGTGTAACCGGTCGCGCTGTGCACGAGGTTGGCGTGGTAGAGCAGCAGGCGGTTGTACCGGTGCGGGACCCGGACGTCCTCCTCGAAGGCGTCCGGGGCGACGAACCGCGTGCCGAGGGCCTCGACCAGGTTGGTGTGCGGGGCCGCGACGACGTTCCCGCCCAGCCGGCCGCCGGACAGGCGCTGGCGGTGGAAGCTGGTGCCGTACTCCCCGGCCACGTCGGGATTGAGGTAGAGGACGGCCGCGTACCGGCACAGGGCGCGCGAGTCGGTGTGCGGGCGGGGCTCGCCCTCCCCCTCGCCGACGACCTGCACGCAGTTGTGGTTCAGGGTGCCGCCGCCGGGCGTCTGCTGCACCCACAGCTTCCGCGCCCCGGTCGCCTTCCTCACCAGTTGCTCGATCCGGGCCAGTTCACCCGGTTCGAGGGCGGGCATGGCGCGCAGCCCGGGCCAGCTCTCGGAGGTGTACGGGTACCCCTCGGTCCAGTCGTCCCTCGCCAGGCACCGTTCCCGTACGACGTCGACGTCGGGCAGGGCGTCGTCCAGGACCCAGTAGTCGCGGCCACGGGTGGGCCGGCGGTAGGGCAGGACGGGCAGCGCGGAGGCGGGCCGGGGCGGCGGTTGCGGGGGCATGCGGTGAATCTAGGGCCGCGTCGGCGGGGCTTCTCCCGGGGACGGGTCAACGTTTCGGCAACCGTTCGCCATGGTCACCAACACCTGGCAATGCCGGGACGGCGACGAGGACATGCGGAATTTTTACCCGCGCGGCAGAGACGAACCGCCGCGCCGTCCGTACTGCTGTGCGTCCCCACCGCCCGGGTTCCGGCCACGGGCGGATCAAACGACCGGACAGGAGGCACGGTGCGCTTCTCGCGGAACGCGACGGGAACTCTCTTCGTGGGCGGTGCGATGGCCCTGACCCTCGCGGCACTCGCCTACCCGGGCATGCTCGGGCTGAGCACCGTCTCCAGCTCCCCCACCCGGGTGATCGCCAACACCCAGTGGGGCCCGCTCACCGAGTCCGACCGGGACTTCGTGGTCAAGGTGCGGGCGGCCGGGCTGTGGGAGTACCCGGTGGGGCAGATCGGGCTCCAGAAGGGCACCACCAAGGGCGTGCTCACGGCCAGCAAGCACCTGATCGACGGGCACGCGGCACTGGACACCACCTGCCGCAAGGTCGCGCCCATGCTGAACATCACCCTGCCCAACCTCGCCAGCCCCCAGCAGCAGGGTTTCGTCAGCCAGCTGAAGTCGGACACCGGCAAGCAGTTCGACACCGACTTCGCCAACATCCTGCGGATGACCCACGGAGCGATCTTCAACACCATCGCCAAGATCCGGTCCACCACCAAGAACTCGCTGGTCCGGGCGCTGGCCGACCAGGCCAACGACACCGTGCTGGACCACATGACGGTGATGGAGAAGACGGGTCTGGTCGACTTCGACCAGACCCTCTTCCAGCAGACGACCCCGCCGAAGCTCCCCGACTCCGACGTGACCCCGCCGCCCCCGGCCGCGGGCCAGCCGGAGGTGGTGCTCACCCCGCCGCCGAACGCGACCTCCACCCCGGTGGACATCGACGGCCTCGCCGGCGGCGGTGCCGGCCCGGCCCCCGGCGCGGACCCGAGCCCGAGCCCGACGGTGCGCTAGGCACCTCGGCGGGGACCGGGCCCTAGGCCAGCCACACGGTGGTGTCCGGGGGCAGGGTGCCGTCGCCCGGGAGCGGGGCGCTGCTCAGCAGGACCTCGCCCGGCGGGAGCCCGACCGGCGCCGCGCCGAGGTTGGTGACGCACCGCCAGGCCCCGCCGCGGGTGAGGTCCAGCACCCCGGCGGGCGCCCCGGGCGTCCAGTCCAGCGTCTCGCCCTCCAGCAGCTTGCGGCGCAGCCGCAGCGCGGTGCGGTACAGCTCCAGCGTGGAGCCCTCGGCGCCGGCCTGCGCCTCCACGGCGTACTCCGCGAAGGACTCCGGCTGCGGCAGCCAGGCGGCGCCGGGCCCGAAGCCGTACGAGGGTCCGGTCGTCGTCCACGGCAGGGGCACCCGGCAACCGTCGCGGCCCTTGCGGACATGGCCGGTGTGCTCCCAGATCGGGTCCTGGAGCACCTCGGTGGGCAGGTCGGCGACCTCGGGCAGGCCCAGTTCCTCGCCCTGGTAGAGGTAGGCCGATCCGGGCAGCGCCAGCATGAGCAGGGTCGCCGCCCGGGCCCGGCGCAGGCCCGCCGCCGTGTCGACCACGGGCGCGGCGCCGCCGGACAGCAGCCAGGCGGCCGGGTCGGTGCCGGGCGGCAGCACGAGGCGGGAGGCGTGCCGCACGACGTCGTGGTTGGACAGCACCCAGGTGGCGGGGGCGCCGACGGCACGGGCGGTGGCCAGCGAGGCGGTGATGACCTCGCGCAGCTCCTCCGCGTCCCACGGGGCGCCCAGGTACTCGAAGTTGAACGCCTGGCCGAGCTCGTCGGGGCGGGCGTACAGGGCCCGGCGGGCGCCCGGCACCCAGGCCTCGGCGACGGCGGTGCGCGGCGGGCTGTAGGCGTCGAAGACCTTGCGCCAGTCGCGGTAGATCTCGTGGACCTCGTCGCGGTCCCAGTACGGGTGGGTGCCCGGCGCGACCGCGAGCAGGGCCTCCTCACCGGAGGCGCCGACGTCGCCGACGTCCCGCAGCGGCTCGGTGAGGTCCTTGGCCAGGCCGTGGGCGACGTCGACGCGGAACCCGTCCACCCCCCGGTCGGACCAGAAGCGCAGGGTGGTCCGGAAGTCGGCGCGGACGTCCTCGTGGTCCCAGTCGAGGTCGGGCTGCTCGGGGGCGAACAGGTGCAGGTACCACTCGCCGTCGGGCAGCCGCCGCCAGGCGCTGCCCCCGAACAGCGACTGCCAGTCGGTGGGCGGGAGTTCACCGTGCGGGCCGCGGCCGGCCCGGAAGACGTAGCGGTCGCGGGCGGCGGAGCCGGGGGCGGCGCGCAGCGCCTCTTGGAACCAGGGGTGCCGGTCGGAGGTGTGGTTGGGGACGATGTCGACGACGACCTTCAGGCCCAGCCGGTGCGCCTCGGTGACCAGGGCGTCGAAGTCGTCCAGGGTGCCCAGGCGCGGGTCGACGTCCCGGTGGTCGGCGACGTCGTAGCCGCCGTCGGCGAGTTCGGAGGGGTAGAAGGGGCTCAGCCACAGGGCGTCCACGCCGAGGGTGGCCAGGTGGTTCAGGCGCTGGGTGACGCCCCGGAGGTCGCCCAGGCCGTCGCCGTCGGCATCGGCGAAGCTGCGCGGATAGACCTGGTAGACGACGGCCTGCCGCCACCAGTCGGGGTTCCTGGACGAGAGGTCTGCCATGCCGGCTCCCATGGACGGACGACGTACGGACTCTGTATCTGTCCACCTTGCCCGGAAAGGGAACCTTTTCGAGCCCGGTCAGGGGGCGCAGTGCTCCAACAGGCCACGCACCTGCGCGTCCACCACCCGGTACCGCACCACGCGCCCCTCCTTCTCCCCGGCCACCACCCCGGCCGCCCGCAGCAGCCGCAGCGCCTGGGAGACGGCCGGGTCGTTCATGCCGGTGGCGATCGCGAGGTCGGAGACGGCGAGCGGGCCGGTGCGGTGCAGGGCGAGCAGCAGCGCGAGCCGGTTGGCGTCGGCCAGGAGGGAGAAACGCCCGGCCCAGGTGCGCAGGTGCTCCGCGTCGCCGATGGCGGCGATCGCCTCGCACACCCGGTGACCGTCGATGGTGCGACGGTCGGCTCGGTCGGCAGGGACGAGATGCATGGCACCATCCTCGCAGGCGCGGATGTGATCTTGAATACCTGCGCAGGTGCGCAGCTATGCAGCGGAGTGTCCGCCCCTCTACGGTGATCGGGCCGTGGTGCTCGGGAAGTCGATGCAAGGTCGACGCGGCCCTCGCCACTGTGATCAGGGAGTTCCCGTTCCGTCCGGCAGCCGCCGGGCCACTGGTCGTACGACGACCGGGAAGGCAGGGACGGCGGACGTGGACCTGTAAGCCAGGAGACCGGCCACGGCAGCTCACGAAGTGATCCACGAGGTGCTGGAGCGTGAACCTGATGACCGACGCCACGTCTTTCCGCTGGCGACGTGAGGACACCGTCAAGACGGCGGGGCTGATGGCGGTGATAGTCGCCCTGCACGTCGTCGCCTTCGGGATCCTCTTCCTCCTCGTCGCCCCCGAGCACTACCGGGTGGGCACCGACGTCTTCGGCGTCGGGCTCGGCGTCACCGCCTACACCCTCGGCATGCGGCACGCCTTCGACGCCGACCACATCGCCGCCATCGACAACACCACCCGCAAGCTCATGGCCGACGGCAAGCGGCCCGTGTCCGTGGGCTTCTGGTTCGCGCTCGGCCACTCCAGCGTCGTCGTCCTGCTGGCGCTGCTGATCGCGGGCGGCACCTCCCTCGCCGGGAAGGTCATGAACGAGGGGTCCAGCACCCACCAGGTGCTCGGCGTCCTCGGGACCACGGTCTCGGGCACGTTCCTCTACCTCATCGCCGCCCTCAACCTGGTCGCGCTGGTCGGCATCCTGCGGGTGTTCCGCGCCATGCGCGCCGGGGCGTACGACGAGAAGCAGCTGGAACAGCACCTCGCCGCGCGCGGCTTCATGAACCGGCTGCTCGGCCGGCTCACCAACTCCGTGTCCCGGCCCGGCCAGATGTACCCGCTCGGCTTCCTCTTCGGACTCGGCTTCGACACGGCCACCGAGGTCACGCTGATGGTGATGGCCGGCTCGGGCGCGGCGGCCGGCCTGCCCTGGTACGCCATCCTGTGCCTGCCGCTGCTCTTCGCCGCCGGCATGAGCCTGTTCGACACCCTCGACGGCACCTTCATGAACTTCGCCTACCAGTGGGCGTTCTCCAACCCCGTCCGCAAGGTGTTCTACAACCTCGCCATCACCGGCCTGTCCATCGCCGTCGCCTTCTTCATCGGCACGATCGAGCTGGTCGGCGTGGCGCACGAGAAGTTCGACCTGCACGACGACATCACCGGCTGGGTCGCCGGCCTCGACCTGGACAACGTCGGCTACCTCATCGTCGGCCTGTTCGTCGTCGTGTGGGCGGCGGCCCTGACGTACTGGCGGGTCGCCAGGGTGGAGGAACGCTGGTCGCGGCGGGTGCCGGCCCCCGCGGACTGAGGCCCGTCGGACCGGCCTCAGCGGCCCACGGTCTCCAGGTACAGCCGCACGTACCGGTCCACGTCGACCTCCAGGGCCACGTCCACCAGGGCGTGGTCACGGCGGCCGCCGTGGATCTCGGACTCGCCGGGGCGGGGCCGGCGGTCCACCACCGTCTGGCCGCGGGCCGGGCCCGGGGCCAGCACCACCTCGACCGGCAGCAGCCGGGTGGTGAGGCCCCCCGGGTCCGCCACCGCGCACACCGCGCCCGCGTCGCCGAGGCCGCCCGCCTCCTCCGCCTCGGGCGGCCCGCCCTGCGAGGTCGGCCGGTGGGCGAGGAGGTCACCGGCCAGGCGGGTGCCGGGCTCGTCGCTCGCGCGCAGCCGGTGCACCTCCGTGCCGGGCACCACGACCCGCTGGAACACGTCCAGGCCGTACATAGTGATCGGCACCCCGGCCGTGAGCAGGACCGCCGCCGCCTCCGGGTCGTGCCAGACGTTGAACTCGGCGACCGGGGTGGCGTTGCCGACCGCCACCGCCCCGCCCATGAACACGATCCGCTCGATGTTCCGCGTCACCTCCGGGTGGGTGCGCAGCAGCAGGGCGATGTTGGTGAGCGGGGCGGTCGGGACCAGCGTCACCGGGCGCGGGGAGGCCAGGATCTCCCGGTGCAGCAGGGTGACGGCGTCCACGGCCGCCGGGGCCCGGGTGGGCGCGGGCAGGCCGAGGTCGCCCATGCCGTCGGTGCCGTGCACGTGGCGGGCGGAGCGGGCCGGCTCGATCAGCGGGCGTTCGGCGCCCCGCGCCACCGGGACGTCGGGCGCGCCCGCCCGCTCCAGCACGGTCAGCGTGTTGCGGACCACCCCGTCGACGTCGGTGTTCCCGGCCACGCACGTCACCGCCCGCAGATCGAGACCCGGGTGGCGTACGGCGAACAGCAGGGCCAGGGCGTCGTCGACGCCGGTGTCGCAGTCGATGATCACGGGAATCGGCTCACCGGTCACAGCGCACTCCTTCCGTCGTGCCGACCTTAGATCAGCCGACGCCCCCCGACCGGAGTCGGAACGCTCCCGTCCGTCCCGGCACCCGGCCCGGAGCGGGACGGGGCGCCCCGCGGAGGAGGGCCGGATGGTCGTGGGCGGTGGCGTCCGCGTGCGCCGGGGCGGGGGTTCGGGCGCGGGGCGGGGCGACCGGGCCGGCCGTGCGTGCGTCGGGGGGTGCGGCGTACGGGCGTACGGGCGTACGGGGTGGGGCGTGGCCCAGTACGGCGAAGTGGCCGGTCGGCGCGCCGGGCGGCCGCGCGGTCTCGGCGTGCGGCCGTGCTCGGGCCGGTCCGGGAGGGGACCGCCACGGGACACCGGCCGCCGCCGGGCAGGTGTCCCGCGGTGTCCCTCACCCGGACGGACCCGGAGCGCTGGTGGGGCGGGTGGGGCGGTGGTGCCGTGGGGGCAGGCGTCCCGCCGGCCCGACGCAGCCCAGGAGGCACCGTTGATCCCCGCGACAGGCACCCGCATATCCCGGCTCCCCCGTGCCGTCCTGCTCCCTCTCCTCGGCACCGGTCTGCTCACCGCGGGCGGCTGCGCGGCCCTCGGGCTGCACCCTCCGGCGTCCGCCCCGCACCCCCTGCCCACCGTCGACCGGCCGGCCCCGACGCCCAAGGCGTCCACGCGGCCCGACGGGTCCACGCTCAGCGACGAGCAGGCGCAGGCGGCGCTCGTCACCGAGTCGGACCTCGGCGCCCCCTGGACACCCACGAGCGGCGCGGCCACCTGGCGGGACGGACTGCTGAAGGCGACCACGTCGGCCGGGGAGTGCCAGCGCCTGCTGGACGCGCTGTACAGCGACGAGCCGCTCGGCGCCCCCGCCCGCGCCGCCGTCGGCCTGGACGACACCGACACCGACGCCCAGCTCCGCTACCAGATCGGCAGCCGCCGCCCGGCGGACGTGGACGCCGTACTGGCCTGGCTGCGGACGATGCCGGCGCTGTGCGCGCGGTTCACGGCCACCACCGGGACGGGGACCGTGGAGGACGTACGGGTGACCGACGCGCCGCTGCCCGAGGTCGGGGACGCCCGGCAGGGCCTCAGGATCAGCGTGGCCGGCACGGCCCCCGACGGCGGGGAGAGCCTGCTCACGCTGGACCTGGCCGCGGTCCGGGTCGGCGCGGACTCCTTCGCCCTCACCAACGGCGGCCTGGGCGACGTACCGAACGACGCGACGCAGGCCGCCGTGCAGGTCGGCGCCCTGCGGCTGGCCGACGTCCGCAGACAGGGCCGCGCCCAGGTGTGACGCTCACAGCGGCGGGTGGGCCGGGGCGGGGCCGAGGGTGGTGGTGCCCGGGACGGTGCGGTGGCCCAGGCCGGTGCGGTAGGCGTCCAGGGCCGCCTCGACGCGGCCCGTGCGGCGCAGCAGGTCGCCCAGGAGGCGGCACAGGTCGGCCAGGTCACCGGAGGCGCCCGCGCGTTCCAGCAGGCTGAGGGCGCGGACGTAGTGCTCCTCGGCGGCCTCGGTGTCCTCCGCGTCCTCGGCGATGATGCCGAGCAGGCGGTGCGCGGCGGCGGCGTGGACGGCGCCGCGCTCGGAGGAGAAGTCCCCGGCGACGCCCCGGAGCAGCCCGGCGGCCTCCTCCGACTTGCCCCGGCGGTGCAGCACGTCGGCGAGTTCGACCGCGGCCTGGCTGCGGTAGAGGGCGGCCCGGCTCTCCGCGAGCATGGTGTGGGCCTGGCGCAGTTCGGCCTCGGCGCGGTCGAGTTCGCCGTTCTGCGCGCAGACGTAGCCGCGCATCCAGTGACAGTTGGCCAGTTCGGTGCGCAGGCTCAGCTGCCGGTACAGCGCGGCGGCCTTGGCCAGGGAGGCGTCGGCCTCGGCGGCGCGGCCCTCGGCGAGCAGGGTGCGGGCGACCGAGCGGTGCATGCGGGCGATGAGCGCGGGATCGCCGGCCCGCGGGGCGAGCGCGAGGGCGTACTCGGCGGCCTGGGCGGCGCGGGCGTGGGCGCCCATGTCCATGTAGGGGCCGATGACGCCGGCGTAGAGCAGCAGCAGGGCGTCGGGATCGTGCAGTCCGCCCCGGTTGAGTTCGTCGAGGGCGGTCTCCAGGAGGTAGACGGCGTAGCGGAGTTCACCGGCGAGGTAGTGGGCGACCGCCCGGCCGCGCAGGGCCGGCACGCGTACCGGGAGCGGCTCCCCGGCGAGCTGTTCCTCGGCCTGTTCGAAGCACTGCCGGGCCCGGGTCAGCTCGCCGGTCTCCAGGGCGCACTCGCCGAGTCCGAGCAGGGCGGCGGCCTGTTCGCGGGCGAGCCCGTGGGCCTCCGCCTCCGCCCGCACCACCCCGTACTGGGCGGCCGCCTCCTCGGCCCGGCCGTCGGCGAGGACGCGCTGGGCCTCGGTGAGCCGCAGCCTGAGGCCGGTGGCGAGGTGGGCGGGCCGGCCGACGGTCAGCTCCTCGAAGGCCACCTGGAGCCGTCCGGCGATGTGCCTGAGCGCCTCCTCGGAGGCCCGTACCCGTCCGGCCTCCAGGGTGGAGATGTAGGCGGGGGTGTAGGCCGGTTCGGCGAGCTGGCGCTGGGTCAGTCCGCGCTCGGCGCGCAGCCGCTGCACGCGCCGCCCGATGACCTCGGGGTCGTCCCTCTCCCGCACGCGTCTCATCCCCAACTCCCCCGGTGCCCCTTGCCGTTCACCTTCGGCAGCCCCTAGGTTAAATGGCGGGTCAAGCATGCTTGATACGCCGCTTTCGTGTTGCGAGGTAGCCGTGTCCGGACGTACATCCGCACCCTACGCACGCCCCGGCGCCCCGCTGCGCCCGATGGGGGCGCCCTCTCCCGCGCGCGGGGTGATCGCGGCCGTCGTCGCCGCCACGGCCCTCCTCCTCGCGGCCAACGCCGGCCCGGCCCGGGCGGCGGTCCCCGCCCCCGCCCCGGCGGCGGCCCCGGTGGCGCACCAGCCACCCCGGCACTGAGCCGGCCCCGCCCGGCGTCCCCGGATCAACCGGCCCCAGGGCCCCCGTTTGTCAGAGGCATGACCTACTCTGTGCGGACTCGTCACGCGAGGCACGCACGGCTCGGCCGCCAGGGGGCTCACGCGGCGCCGTGCCCGCGCGCGGCACCCAGTCTTCTCCATTCGTTCCGGGGGGTTCGAATCAGCGTGCACAAGCGCTCTCTCACGGCCGCCACCGCTCTGGCGGTCCTCTTCGGCTCGGCGGCTCTCGCCACCACCGCCGCCCATGCCGACTCCACCGCGGCCCTGCCGGTCAAGGCGACCGGTGACATCGTCGTGGACGCCGTCCACCGGCAGGTCTTCGTCAGCGACCCGCTCAACGGCAAGATCGTCGTCACCGACTACACCGGCCGGGTCCTCAAGCAGCTCACCACCGACCTCTCCGGCGTCAGCGGACTGGAACTGTCCGCCGACTCCGGCACCCTCTACGCGGCCGTGCGGGACCTCGACGCCGTCGCCGTCCTCGACACCGCCACCGACACCGAGACCACCCGGTACGCGGTCGGTGACAAGCCGCTCAGCGTCGCCCTCGCGGGCGGCCGGCTCTGGTTCGGCTACGGCGGCGCCGCCGCGGGCGGCATCGGCTCCGTCGACCTGGCCGACGAGCGGCACGAGGTCACGCTCGGCCAGGACAGCAGCTGGTACCAGGCCCCGCTGCTGGACGCCGCGCCCGGCTCCGCCACGCTCGTCGCGGGCGCCGTCGAGCAGAGCCCGGTCGAGCTGGCCTCCTACGACGTCTCCTCGGGCACCGCCACCAAGCTGGCGAGCACCCGGGAGGCCGGCAGCATGCTCGGCGACCTCCAGGTCACCCCCGACGGCAAGGACGTCGTCGTGGCCAGCGGCGCGCCCTACTACCAGCAGGTGTTCCGGACCTCCGACCTCGGCGAGGACGGCAAGTACGTCACCAACGCCTACCCGAACTCCGTCGCCGTCGCCCCCGACGGCACGGTCGCCGCCGGCATCAAGGGCTCCTACGACCCGGACGTCTACATCTTCCGCCCGGGCGGCAGCGAGGCGCTGCGCAGTTACGACTTCGGCCAGAGCGGCGGCCTGCTGGCCCCGGCCGGACTGGCCTGGGCCCCGGACGGCTCCCGGCTGTTCGCCGTGACCAGCGACAGCGCGGGCGCCTACTCGCTGCGCGTCCTCACCGCGCCCGCCAAGGCGGCCGTCACCGTCACCGTGGACGCGCCGGCCACCGCCGCCCGCGCCCAGCGGCTCACCGTCAAGGGCAGTGCCGTCTCGAAGGACGCCCTCCCCGCCGGCACCAGGCTGACGGTGACCCGCACCGACCTGGAGTCGCCGAAGGGCAAGGCCCTGGCCGCGGCGGTCACCCGGGCCGACGGCACCTTCTCCTTCACCGACACCCCGCCCGCCGGCGGCAAGGTGAAGTACACGGTGGCGTACGCGGGCGACGCCGGCCACGCGGCCGGCTCCGGCTCGGACACCGTCGGCGTCTCCCGCGCCAGGCCCGCGCTGAGCGTCGGCAACAACGGCAAGGTCTACGCGTACGGCCAGGACGTCAGGTTCACCGCGCACCTGGGCAAGACCCACACGAACCGCACGGTGGAGATCTGGGCCGACCCGTTCGGCCCCGACAAGCCCGCCAGGCTGGTGAAGTCCGGCAAGGTGAATTCCCGCGGCGACCTGTCGGTCACCCTGGACCTGAAGCGGGACACCAAGGTCACCGCCAGGTTCGCGGGCGACTCCCGGTACACGTCCGCCTCCGCGTCCAGCACCGTCGGCGCCAAGGTCAGCGTGTCCATGTCGCTCGCCAACCAGTACCGGTCGAAGTCGGCGTGGGGGCACACGTACGCCTTCTTCCACAAGTCCAAGGACCCGCTGGCCACCACGAGGATGCCGTACTACCCGGGCCGGGCGCAGAAATTCGAGTTCGAGGTGTACTACCAGGGCCGCTGGTACCCGGGTGACCCCGCCTACTTCGCGCTGGGCTCCGACGGTGTCTCCCGGGTCCGCATCAACGGCGACCACGGCCAGGACGTCGGCTGGCGGTTCCGGATCCGCTCGTCGTACCTCAACGGCGCCTCCGGCGACACGGTGAACTCCACGACGCACGGCGCCTGGAAGTACTTCACCTACACCAAGTAGCGCTACCGGGCGGTCTGGAGCTGGCGCAGCTGCCGCTGGACGTTCTCCAGCGCGCCGCGCCGGCGGCCCGGCACCCGCAGCCGCAGCTCCGCGAGCGCGGGCCCGAGTTCCCGGGCCCGCGCCGTGTCGTCGATACGGCCCCACTGGTGGTGGGCGCGGTCCACGGCCGCCTCCACGGCGGGGGCGTCCACCGCCTGCCCCGCCGCGAGCCGGGCCGCGGCGACCGCCAGCCAGGCCCGGCAGCTGCGCGCCGGGTCCCCCGCGAACATCGCGAGGTCGGCCCGGACCTCGGTCCAGTGCAGCGCCTGCTCGGAGCCGGCCCCGTGCGCCCGCGCGGCGGCCTCCTCGTGCCGCGCGGCCAGCCCGTCGGCCTCCGCGTGCCGCCCGGCCCGCACGGCGGCGCTGATGGCGGCGTGCGGATCGTCCGGGCGCGCGGCGCCACCGCTGCCCCCGGCGGGACGGGGGACGGCACCGCCCGGTGGAGGGCCGGCCGGTACGGCGGGCGGCACCCCGTCCACGGCGGCGGCACCCGGGACCGCGCCCACGCCCACGCCCACGCCCACGCCCGCCAGGAGCGCGTTGCCCCGGGTCTCCTCGGGGATGCGCTCCAGCGCCTGGCGGTGCAGGACGTCCAGCGGCGGCCGGTGACCGCTGCGCAGCAGCGTGGCGACCGTCCTCATGTACGCCGGCCCGGCCGCCCCGCGCCGCCCGGTCGGCGGGGCGACCCGCCCGTACACGGCGGTGGTGGGGCCGGCGTCGAGGCCGCGCTCGGTGACGTACCGCCAGGCCTCCGCGTCGGCGTGCAGGTCGACGACGAGCGCGGTGTCCGCGGCGGACCGCAGGCGCAGCTCCTCGCGGATCCAGTGCCAGGGCACCGCCGTGTAGCGGACGGTGGCCGGGGTGGTGCGGGCCAGGGCCAGGTGCGGCTGGTGCTGGCGGCGGTCCAGGTGCAGCTGGCCGGTGAGGTACACGGTGAGCGGGCCGGGCGCGGCCGCCGCGGCGCGCAGCCGGGTGAGGACGGCCTGCGGTTCCAGCGGGTCGGCGAGCTCGACCACGTTGGCGGTGTCGGCACCGGACAGCACGGCCGGGGCGACGGCCGCCAACACCGGCAGCACACCGGCCGCGTCCACCAGGCGTCCCCGGCCCAGCGGCGACGCCGCGAGCAGCAGCACGGTTCCGGGCATCGTGCCTCCCCCTGTCACCAGTGGATCCGCTTACCAGCCAGCACCGTAGCCGCTGGCACTGCTCACCGGCGCTTCAGGCGCGCAATCGTCCCCGTTCGGGGGGTTCGCGCACCACGTGTCCCGCCCGGCGCACCGCGAAGACGGTGGTGTCGTCCTCCAGCCGTCCCCGGCTGTGCCGCAGCACGCCGTCGCGGACCCGGCGGACCAGCAGCCGGGGCTCGGTGCGGCGCGGGTCCTCGGCGACCGCGCGGCCGATGTCGTCGGCCAGCGGGTAGAAGGCGCCGTGCCCGTCGTCGTCGCGGGCCTCGGTGACCCCGTCGGTGACCAGCAGCAGCGTCTCGTCGGCGGCCAGCGGCACCCGGTGCACCGGCGGCAGCACGCCCGTGAGGTCTCCGAGGCCGAGCGGGACGCCGTCGCCGCTGGGCAGCTCGCGCAGTCCGCGCGGACCGACGGCGAGCGGCGGTTCGTGGCCGAAGTTGACCAACTCGACGGTGTCCGGGTCGTCCTCGGGGAAGCCGATGAGCACGGCGGTGGCGAAGCGGTCGCCCTCGTCGTGGCCGAGCGCGGCGCAGTGGCCGCGGTGCCGCTTGAGCCTGGTCTCCAGGCGGGCCGCGACGGTCGCGAGGTCGGGTTCGTGGTAGCCCGCCTCGCGGAAGGTGCCGAGCAGCGCGGCGGCGGTCTCCACCGCCCCGAGGCCCTTGCCCTGCACGTCGCCGACGAGCAGCCGGGTGCCGTGCGGACCGGGCTGGATGTCGTAGAAGTCGCCGCCGACCCTGGCGTCCACGTCGGCGGCCAGGTAGACCCCCGCGTGCTCCAGGCCGCCCCAGTGGGCGGGCAGCGGGCGCAGCACGGTACGTCGGGTGGTCTCGGCGATGTCCCTGATGTGCAGCACCTGCCGTTCCTGGCGGACGCGCACGGCGGCGGCCAGGGTGGCGAGGAGACCGCCGAGGGCGACCAGCAGGAAGTTGGCGAACCCCGCCCGGTACTGGTCCGGCCAGACGCTGTCGACCAGGACGTACGCGACCAGCGACAGCACGCTGTAGGCGGCCGTCGTCCACACCCCGCAGATCGCGGCGGCGATGCCCGGGACCAGGACGATCCAGGAGATGATCCGGAAGTCCTCGCCGGTGTTGAGGTCCAGCAGGACGACCCCGACGAGCAGCAGCAGCGGCGGCAGCCAGGCGACGCTCCGCCCGCGGAGCCGCAGCAGCGGGCGCTGCCGCCCGAACTCCATCCTCGTCATGGCGGCCAGCCCTCCATGGCTTCAGCCAAGCACGGCGGCCATCGGCCCGCATCCGGGCACCGCTCCCTCACCCGACCGGCCGAGTTGCCGGGCGGTGCGCCCCGGTGTGCCCTGGAAGGCGGGGGCGGATCGGGGGGCGAGGACAGGAAGGAGTGCTCCCATGGCTCAAGCGGCACCCGCACCCGACGGCATGTCCCGGCCCGGCCGCACGCCCGAGGCGGAGCGGCGCGACACCGACGTGCGCCGGCGCCCGCCGGACGTGTTCGACGCGCGCACCCACCGGATCGCCCGGCTGGCCGGCCCGGTCGCCACGGGGCTGGTCTACGGCTACTGGGTCGCGGCCGTCAACCGCTTCGGCGGACCGATCACCGGCTGGAACGTGCTGCTGGGCGTGGTGAGCGGGCTGGTGTTCGCGGTGCTGTCCGCGGCCCTGCTGGTGCTGGCCCCGCGGCTGCGGCGGGAGGTGCACGCCCTGCTGTGGGCGGTGTTCGCCGGGTGCGCGTTCGGGTTCCTGTACAGCCAGAGCGACATCACGGTGGCGGGGGCGACGGTGCTGTCCCTGATCGTGGCGGCGGGCGTCTTCGCCATGCTGTTCTACCGGTACTACACGCACGAGGACGCGTACGGGCGCCGGATCCGCTGAGGACGGGCGGTGGGGGGGGCCCGCCCGCCCGCCCCCCCCCCCCCCCCCCCCCCGTGCCCCCCCCCCCCCCCGGCCGCCCCCGGCCCCCCCGCCCCCCCCCCCACAGAAAACCCGACCGGGGGCGCCCCC
>NZ_JBIVZV010000010.1:16420-353882 GCF_044759735.1 Streptomyces sp. NPDC100445
GGGGGGGTGGCCTTTTGGGGGGGGGGGGGGTTTTCCCCCTGGTTTTTCTCGGTTTACCCCCCCCCGGGGGGGGGGGGGGGGGGGGGCTGCGGGTGGGGGGGGGGGGGGGGGGGCCCGGGCGGGCGGGCGGGCCCCCCCCACTCCCCTGTGTCCCCCCTCACCGGACGGGCGTCCCGGGCCCGGCCGGCCTCACGACCCTGAGAAGCCGTACGGGCGGGAGCCGCCGGTGGTCCGGTACCGGCCGCGGTGGCCGTGCGGCTCCGGCACACGCGGACGGGCGTGGCGGATGCGGCGGGACCGTGGGCCGGCCGCCCGGCGCCGGGCGGCATGTACGCGTCGCACTCTCCTCCCAGGAAACACCCGTCCGGGCGAACCCTCCACCGCAGAGCGGGAGTCCCGGTTCCGCCGGACGGGTCGCGTCCGCACCCGAACGCAGTCGTCCGGCTCGCGCGCCACCGCCGGGGGCCGTTCGCTGGGAACGTGCCCCCACCCCTCCGGGCCGTCCTGTCGGCCGTGCTGATCGCCCTGTCGGCGCTCCTCGCGCCGTGCGGCGTGACGGCGGCCTGGGCTGCGTACGGGCTCGCCGACACCGGCCGGTACGTCACCGCCATGGCGCCGCTGGCCACCGACCCGGCGGTGCGCGAGGCCGTCGCGGACACGGTGGGCGACGGCCTCCTGCGCGCGGCGGACCAGCACCTGGACGTCCCCCCGGTGCCCGGCCCGGTACGCCCGTTCGTGCGCGACGCGGTGCGCTCCTTCACCCTGACCGGGGCCTACCGGGCGGCCTGGGACACCGGCAACCAGGTCACGCACGACGCCGTCCTGGACGCCCTGCGCGGGGCGGACGACCACGACGTCACCGTCGACCTGGCGCCCGTCACCGCCCAGGTCAAACGCCGGCTCACCGAGGAGCACATGCCGCTCGCCGAGCGCATCCCGGTGGAGCACACCGCGCTCGCCGTACTGCCGGCGGGCGAACTGACCGCTCTGCGCAAGGGGTTCCACGTGCTCGAGGTCGCCGGGTTCTGGCTGCCGGTCGCGGCCGTCGTCTTCGCCGCCGGCGGGATCGCCCTCGCCGTCCGCCGCCGTCGGGCCGTCACCGCGACCGCGCTGGGCACGGCCCTCGGCGGCGCCCTGCTCGCCGGCTGCCTCGCCGTCGGCCGCAGCCTGACCCTGGCCCGCCTGCCCGCCGACGTGCGCCGTCCGGCCGCGGGCGCCGTCTACGACGCCCTGACCGGCACCCTGCGCACCGCGGCCTGGCTGCTGCTCGGCCTCGGGCTCACGGTGGCCCTCACCGCCTGGCTCAGCCGCCGCCTGCGGCTGACGCGTCCCGCGCGACGCCGGCCAGGGTCGTCAGCGCCCGCGCCAACTCAGCCTCCGGCACCGAGGCGAGCCCGAGTCTGACGGCGTCCGGGGTGCGGCCGGCGCCCACCGCGAACGCCGTACCCGGGGTGACGGCGATGCCGTGCGCCCGCGCGGCGGCCGTGAAGGTCTCGGCACGCCACGGCGGGGGCAGCTCCCACCAGACGAAACAGGCGGCCGGGTCGGAGCGGACGGAGAAACCGGCCAGCCGCTCGGTGGCCAGCCGCCCGCGCCGCCGCGCGTCGCGCTGCTTGGCGGCCACCAGCCGGTCCACGGTCCCGTCGCCGAGCCACCGTACGGCCGCCTCCAGCGCGAACCCGCCCGCGCTCCAGCCGCCGGAGCGGACGGCGCGCGCGACCGCGTCGACCCGGTCGTCCGGTACGACGGTGAAACCCACGGTGAGTCCGGGCGCGACCCGCTTGGACAGGCTGTCGACGAGGTGGACGTGGTCCGGGGCGAGCGCGGCGAGCGGCGGGGCCCCGCCCGGGTGCAGGAAGGACCAGATCCGGTCCTCGACCACCGGTATCCCCAGACCGCGGACGGTCTCGGCGAGCTCCCGCAGCCGCCCGGGGCCCGTCGTCCGCGAGGTCGGGTTGTGCAGGGTGGGCTGGAGGTACAGCGCGGACAGCGGCGTCGCGCGGTGCGTGCCGGCGACCGCCCCGGGCAGCGGCCCCTCCTCGTCCGTGGCGAGCGGCACGAGGGTGAGGGCGAGGCGCGCCGCGATCTCCTTGACCAGCGGGTACGTCAGCGGCTCCACGCCGACCCGGCCGCCGGGCCGGACCAGCGAGGCGAGGGTGGCGGCGATCGCCTGGCGGGCGTTGCCGGTGAACAGGATCCGCTCCGGGCGGGCCCGCAGCCCGGTCCGGGCCAGCAGCGCGGCGACCGCGTCCCGGGCCTCCGGGGTGCCCACGGCGGCGGCCGGCCGCAGAGCCCGGCCGAGCGCGTCCGGCCGCAGCAGGGGCGCGAGGGCCGGCGCCAGCAGCTCCGACTGGCCGGGCACGGACGGGTAGGTGAGTTCCAGGTCGACGGAGGGGGACCCGACGGCCTCGGTCAGGGCGTGTCCGGGCTGCCGGTCCGGCGGGGCGGCCCGCACGAACGTGCCCCGCCCGACCTCGCCCACCACCAGTCCCCGGCGCACGAGTTCGGCGTACACCCGGCCCGCCGTCGACGGGGCGATGCCGCGGCGGCGCGCGAACGCCCGCTGCGGCGGCAGCCGTTGGCCCGGCCGCAGCCGGCCGCCCGTGATGTCCCGCGCGACCAGGTCGGCGATGCGCCGGTAGTCGTCCACAAGTCCCCCCGTCCGTCGGCCCCCGGCATTGCACCGAGGGCAATGATCTCATTGCACCGAGTCACGGCCCGGCCCTAGGGTCGGGACATGCCTCCCTTCCTCGTCCACGAGGACCAAGGTCCCGCGTCGTCCTCCCGGGTTCCCCTCGTCCTGATCCACGGACACCCCTTCGACCGCTCGATGTGGCAGCCGCAGCTGGCCGCGTTCGCCGCCGGCCGCCGGGTGATCGCCCCCGACCTGCGCGGCTACGGCGCCTCCCCCGTCACCCCCGGCCGGGTCCCGCTCTCCCGGCACGCCCAGGACATCGCCGGTCTCCTGGACCACCTCGGTGTGGACACCTTCGCCCTCGCCGGCCTGTCCATGGGCGGCCAGATCGTCATGGAGTGCGCCGGCCGGTTCGGCGACCGGATCCGCGGCCTGGTCCTCGCCGACACCTCCGCCGCCGCCGAGACCCCCGACGGCAAGCGGGCCCGCGAGGCCATGGCCGACCGGCTGCTCGCCGAGGGCATGCGGGGCTACGCCGAGGAGGTGCTGGAGAAGATGGTCGCCCCCTACGCCCGCCCCGAGGTCAAGGCGCACGTCCACCGCATGATGACGGCCACCTCCCCCGAGGGCGCCGCGGCGGCCCTGCGCGGCCGGGCCGAACGCCCCGACTACCGTGCCCTGCTGGCCGGGACGGCCGTGCCCGCCCTCGTCGTCGTCGGCGCCGACGACACCTACACGCCCGTCCCCGTCGCCGAGGACCTGCACGCCACGCTGCCCGACTCCGCCCTGCACGTCGTCGAGGGCGCCGCCCACCTGCCCAACCTGGAACGGCCCGAGGAGTTCAACCGGGCCCTGGCCGCCTTCCTGGCCCGCCTCGACGGGTGACCGTAGGCTCGGTCCCGTGACCCAGCACCGCGGCCGCGGACCCGGCGCCTGGTGTGCCGGTCTGCTGCTCGCGGGGGTGAGCGCGGTCGTCGGCTGCCGGATCGCCGACACCGACGGCATCCCCCCGTGCCCCAGCTGCTCGCCTTCCTGCCCTGGCTGCTCGCGCCCGCCGGACTGGCCCTGCTGTGCGCGCTGCTCACCCGCTGGTGGACGGGGCTGGTGTGGGCGCTCGCCGTCCTCGGCGCGCTCGCCTGGTACCGGGAGCCGTACGGCAGGACCGGCGAGCCCGGCGGCCCGGCCCTCGCCACCCTCCGCGTGCTGACCGCCGACGTCGAGTTCGGCCACGCCACCCCGGCCCTCGTCCGCGCCGTACGCGACCGGCACCCGGACATCGTCTTCGTCCAGGAGTGCGACGCCGGCTGCCGGACCGCGCTGGCACACGGCACCGGCACCCGCTACCCCTACCACCGGGCCGTCGAGGCGGACGGCTCCCGCGGCTCCCTCATCCTCAGCCGCCACCCGCTGACCCCGGCCCCCGGCGTCCACGGCACCCTGGGCATGCCCGGCGCGGTCGCCGACGTCCGCGGCCACGCCGTACGCCTCCAGCTCGCCCACCCGGTGCCACCGCTGCCGGGCCGGACCGGCCCGTGGCGCCGCGAACTCGGCCGGCTCCGCGCCTTCGCCGCCGCCGACCCCGGCACCCCCACCGTCCTCGCCGGCGACTTCAACGCCTCCCAGGACCACG
Source organism: Streptomyces sp. NPDC100445 (assembly GCF_044759735.1). Taxonomy (NCBI): domain Bacteria; kingdom Bacillati; phylum Actinomycetota; class Actinomycetes; order Kitasatosporales; family Streptomycetaceae; genus Streptomyces; species Streptomyces sp. NPDC100445. The sequence goes on from NZ_JBIVZV010000010.1 coordinate 20,686, forward strand.
CGGCCTTCCGGCACGTGCTGGACGCCGGCCTGACCGACGCCGCCCGCCTCACCGGACACGCCCGCGTCCCCAGCTGGCCGTCGCGCACCGCCTCCGTCATCGGCGCCCAGATCGACCACGCCCTGGTCAGCAGGGACTTCACCGCCACCGGCGCCCGCTTCCTGCCCCTCGCCGGCAGCGACCACCGCGCCCTCGTCGTGGACCTCACCCTGCACCGGCGCACCTGAACCGGAAGCGGACCGACCGGCCATAATGGGGCCCATGCCCCGAGAGTTCCCCATCGGCCTCACCCCTCCCGACTGGCTGGTCAGGAACCTCAGGCCCCAGCAGGCACCCCTCAACCTGCCCGCCCTCGCCCGCGCCGCCCTCGGCATGTCCCTCCCCCTCGCCGTGGGCCTCGCCGCCGGCCGGCCCGACTACGGCGCCCTGGCCTCCATGGGCGCCCTCTCCGGTGTCATCGGCGACACCGCCGACGCCTACCGCATGCGCATCCTCAACATCGCCGTCCCGCAGTTCTTCGGCGCGGCCGGCGTGGCCCTGGGCGCGCTGGCGCACGGCTACGGCTGGTACGCGGTCGCCGTCGTCACCGGCGTCGCCCTGGTCTCCGGCATGATCTCCACGATCGGCGCGGTCGCCTCCGTCTCCGGGCTGCTCCTCCTGCTGAACTGCGTGGTCGGCGCGGGCCTCCCGTTGCCCTCCCCCTGGTGGGTGGCCCCGGCCCTGATGACCGGTGGCGGCCTGCTGATCCTCCTCCTCGCCCTGCTGGCCTGGCCGCTGCGCGCCGGCGTCCCCGAACGCGCCGCGGTCGCCGCCGCCTATCGCGACGTCGCCGCCCTCCTCACCGCCGCCGGCACGGACCGTACCGAGGAGTACGAGGAGGCCCGCCGCACCGTCACCCAGTCCCTGAACCAGTCCTACGACCTGATCCTGGCCCGGCGCGCCCGCCAGCACGGCCGCAGCCCCGAACCGACCCGGCTCCTCGTCCAGTTGAACGCGATCGTCCCGCTGATCGAAGCCGCCCCCGCCGCCCACCTGGCGGGCCGCCCCCTGCCCCCGGAGATCCCCGCGGCCCTGCACCGGCTGGCGGACGCCGTCGAGACGGACCGGACACCCCCCGCCCCCCTCACCCTGCCCGTGCCCCTCACGGAGACGGCCCGCGCGGTCGACCACGCGCTGCGCCACACCGCCGAGGTCGTCGCCGCCCCCGACGTCGACCCGCGGGGCACCGACGACCGCCTCGGCCGCCCCGCCTCCCTGCGCGTCCGCACGGCACGCGCGGCACGCGACGTCGTCCTGTCCGCCAACTCCTGGCGCTACGGCCTACGCCTCGCCCTCTGCATCGGCATCGCCCAGGCCCTGGTCTCCCTCGTCCCCGTGCCCCGCTCCTACTGGGTCGCCCTGACCATCACCTTCGTCCTCAAGCCCGACTTCGGTTCGGTCTTCTCCCGCGCCCTGCTGCGCGCCCTCGGCACCGTGGCCGGCCTGGTCGTCGCCGCGGTCGTCCTCGCGGAAGTGCCCTTCGGCCGGTGGGACGTCGTGGCGCTCTTCCTCCTTGCCCCCCTGATCCCCGCCCTCACCCCCCGGGGCTACGGCTACCAGACCGCGGCCATCACCCCCGTGATCCTGCTCCTCTCCGACATCCTCAACCACCAGGGCACGGCCCTGCTGCTGCCCCGGCTGACCGACTCCCTGCTGGGCTGCGCCATCGCCCTGGTCGCCGGCTACCTCCTGTGGCCCGAGAGCTGGCACACCCGCGTCGGTGACCGCCTGGCCGACGCGGTCGCCGACACGGCCGCCTACGTCGAGGCGGCCTTCGGTCCCGCCCCCGACCCCGCCGCCCGCGCCCGCATGCGCCGGCGCCTCTACCGCGACCTGTCCGTCATCCGTACCGAGTTCCAGCGGGCCCTGACCGAACCCCCGCCCACCGGACGGCGCGCCGCCGCGTGGTGGCCGCTGGTCGTCGCCGTCGAACGCGTCGTGGACGCCACGACGGCGGCCCGCGTCCGCGTCCGGCACGGCGCCGCGGCCCCCTCGACCGTCGAGATCGCGCAGGTCACGCGGCAACTGCGCGAGCTGTCCGAGGGAGTACGCCGCGCGGAGACCCTGACCCCCGTCCGCACCGACCTCACCGGTCCCGCGGGCAGCGTCCTCGAACCCCTGCGCCAGGAGCTGGCCGCGGCCCGCTCCATCGCCTCCCCGCACTGACGCGAACCGGCCATCCGGGGCCGCTAACCTTACGTGTCCGTCCTGGCCAGTGATTGACGGGCTACAACTCACGCGAAGGGTTGCGCACATGGGCATTCTCACTCTCCTGCGGAACGCGTTCGGCCGCTCACGCAAGGCACGAGCCACCGAGGCGGAGGGTGCGGACCGGTCCCCCGAGCGCACCCCCGACCCCGCCGTCCCGGCCCCCGCCGACGAACACGAACTCGTGGCGGCGGCCTTCGACAAGGTGAAGGCCACCACCCCGGCACCCCCCGAACCGACGTCGGCCCCGGCCCCCACGGCGGTCACCGCGGGCACGGAGACGGCTCCGGCCAGGGATGCGGTCGTGGAGACGGCCCCGGCCGAGGCGGGGGTGCTGGACCTGGCCCCGGACGAGGAGGCGGTCCTGGACCTGACTCCGGGCGAGCCTGCGGTCACGGAGACGGCCCCGGCCGAGGCTGCGGCTCAGGAGACGCCCCCGGCCGAGGACGTGGTCGTGGAGACGACCCCGGCCGAGGAGGAAACGCGGGACACGGCCCCGGCCGGGGCTGCCGCCGAAGAGGTGCCCGCGGCCGAGGCCGGCACGGAGTCCGCCGAGCAGTCGGCCGAGCAGCCGGCGCCGACCGGGACCGAGCCTGAACCGCAGCCGGATGCCGAGCCGGCGAAGGCCGAGGCCGAGACGGCTCCCGAGCCCGAGCCCGAGACGGCTCCCGAGCCCGAGTCGAAGCCCGAGCCGGAGCCGGAGCCCCAGCCCGAGTCGAAGCCCGAGCCCGAGTCGGAGCCGGAGCCCGAGTCGGAGCCGGAGCCGGAGCCCGAGTCGGAGCCGGAAGTCGAGCCCTCGGCTGAGACCGAGCCCGAGTCGGAGCCGGAAGTCGAGCCCTCGGCTGGGACCGCGGCCGAGGACGCGGTCGGGGAGACGGCCCCTGCCGCAGAGGATGCGCAGGACAGCGCCCCGGCCCAGGCCCCCGCGGAGTCCGCCGAGCAGCCGGCCGAGCAGCCCGCCACGACCGAAGCCGAGCCGGAGCCCGCCCCGGAACCGGAGCCCGAGCCGGAGCCCGCCCCCGCCCCCGCCCCGGAGCCGAGCGAGAGCGAAAGCCCCGTCGAGCCGACGACGGCCGAGGCCGACCCCGTGGGAGAGCCGGAAGCGACGGCGACCGCGCCCGCCGGGACCACGACCGCGCAGGCCGCCTCCGGCGAGGCAGCCTCGCCGGAGGCACCCGCACCCGCACCCGCACCCGACGAGACCCGCGCGGGTGGTGCGGGTGTGATCACGGACGCCGAAGGCGAAGCCGAGACGACCCCCCAGCCCCACCCCGCCGTCCCCCTCGCCAGGCTCAGGCGCGCCGCCCCCGCGCTGACCACCGCTTACAAGGCCGCGACGGCCGCCCTCGCGAAGACCGGCCTCACCGGCACCCGGGCCACGCTCTACCTCGTGCTGGACCGCTCGGCGAGCATGCGTCCGTACTACAAGGACGGCTCCGCCCAGGCCCTGGCCGACCAGACGCTCGCGCTCGCCGCGCACCTGGACCCGGAGGCCACGGTCCACGTCGTCTTCTTCTCCACGGAGGTGGGCGGCACCACGGACCTCACCCTCACCCCGGACCACGAGACGCGGATCGACGACGTGCACGCGGGCCTCGGCCGCATGGGCCGTACCAGCTACCACGCCGCCGTGGACGCCGTACTCGCCCACTACGACGAGAACGCCGCCCCGGGCACCCCGGCCCTGGTCGTGTTCCAGACGGACGGCGCCCCGGACGCGAAGACCCCGGCGACCCAGTCCCTCACGCGGGCCGCGTCCGGCCACCCGGCCGTCTTCTTCTCCTTCGTGGCCTTCGGCGAGCACGACAACAAGGCGTTCGACTACCTGCGGAAGCTGAAGACCGGCAACACGTCGTTCTTCCACGCCGGCCCCACCCCCCGCGAGCTGACGGACACCGAGCTGTACGAGGGAGTACTGACCACCTGGCGCCCGTGACCGCCCGGTCACCGGCCACGCCGCCCCCGTGTCATCGGGCCGCCCCTTCCCACCCCGCAGAACGGGAAGCGGGCGGCCCACCCGTCTCGGCTACGATTTCAAGGTTCGTACAATCCCCCGACCTGGGAGCAGCCCGCGATGGCTCGACACCTCATCACCAGCGCCCTTCCGTACATCAACGGGATCAAGCACCTGGGCAACATGGTGGGGTCCATGCTCCCGGCGGACGTGTACGCCCGGTACCTCCGCCAGCGCGGGCACGACGTCCTGTACATCTGCGCGACCGACGAGCACGGCACCCCCGCCGAGCTGGCCGCGAAGGAGCGGGGCGTGCCGGTGGGCGAGTTCTGCGCGCAGGCGCACGACGCGCAGAAGGCGGTCTACGACGGGTTCGCGCTCGCGTTCGACTACTTCGGCCGCAGCTCCAGCCCGCAGAACGTGGAGATCACCCAGCACTTCGCGCGGAAGCTGAACGAGAACGGCTTCATCGAGGAGCGGGCGATCCGCCAGGTGTACTCCCCGGCCGACGGCCGCTTCCTCCCGGACCGCTATGTCGAGGGCACCTGCCCGCACTGCGGCTACGACAAGGCGCGCGGCGACCAGTGCGAGAACTGCACCCGTGTCCTGGACCCGACCGACCTGATCGAGCCGCGCTCGGCGATCTCCGGTTCCACGGACCTGGAGGTGCGCGAGACGAAGCACCTGTTCCTGCTCCAGTCCAAGCTCCAGCACGAGGTCGAGGCGTGGGTCGCCCGGCACGAGGACGACTGGCCGCAGCTCGCCTCCTCCATCGCCCGCAAGTGGCTGACCGAGGGCCTGCACGACCGCGCGATCACCCGTGACCTGGACTGGGGCGTCCCCGTGCCGGCGGACACCTGGCCGGAGCTGGCGGCCGAGGGCAAGGTGTTCTACGTCTGGTTCGACGCCCCGATCGAGTACATCGGCGCGACGAAGGAGTGGGCGGACGCCGCCCCCGCCGGGGAGACCCGGGACTGGAAGTCGTGGTGGTACGAGGCGGACGACACCGTCCGCTACACCGAGTTCATGGCGAAGGACAACGTCCCCTTCCACACCGTGATGTTCCCGGCCACCGAGCTGGGCGTGCGCGAGCCGTGGAAGAAGGTCGACTACGTCAAGGCGTTCAACTGGCTGACGTACTACGGCGGGAAGTTCTCCACGTCGCAGAAGCGGGGTGTCTTCACCGACCAGGCGCTGGACATCCTGCCCGCCGACTACTGGCGCTACTTCCTGATCGCCAACGCCCCCGAGTCGGACGACTCGTCCTTCACCTGGGAGCACTTCACCGCCACGGTGAACAAGGATCTGGCCGACACCCTCGGCAACTTCGTCAACCGCGTGCTGTCCTTCTCCCGGAAGCGTTTCGGTGACGACGTCCCGGCCGGTGGCGCCCCCGGCGCGGCGGAGGAGCGGCTCGGCGAGGAGATCGCCCGGCTGCTCGCCGAGTACGAGGAGCAGATGGAGGCCCTCCAGTTCCGCAAGGCGGCCGCGGCGCTGCGCGCCCTGTGGTCGGCGGGCAACTCCTACCTGGAGGAGAAGGCTCCCTGGCTGGAGATCAAGACGGACAAGGACGCCGCGGCCCTGACCCTGCGCACGGCGATGAACCTCATCCACCTGTACGCGGTGGTGTCGGAGCCGCTGATCCCGGCCAGCGCGGCGGTGATGCGCAAGGCCTTCGACCTGCCGGACGACACCGCCGCGTGGGTCACCGCCGACGAGGCGAAGGCCCTGGCCGCCGTCCCGGCCGGCACCTCCTTCACCGTCCCGCCGGTCCTGTTCGCCAAGCTGACGGACGAGGACCTGGCGACGTACAAGGAGCGTTTCGGCGGCGACGAGGGCTGATCGCGCCGCGCCGAGGCCCGCGGAGGGCGCCGAGCCGCCGGCTCGGCGCCCTCTCGCACGTCGTGCGGGTTACTTCAGCACGCCCGCCCCCGTCGTGGTCGCCAGTTCCGTCGGGAGGTTCTTCGCCGAGGTCTCCAGGCCCGCGGTGAGCGTCGGGGTCCAGTTCACGGTCGTGCGGATCTTCTTCGACGACGCGGCGTTGTGCGCGGCGACCAGGTCGGTGGCCGTGCCGTTGACGAGGTTGCCGCTGCCCGCGACCGAGCCGGTGCCGTCGCCGCTGAGGAGCCCCGCGACCTTGCCGCCGGCCGGGACCGTCCAGTAGTTGGCCTCGGCGACGACCTGGGCCTTCGCGCGGGAGTTGATGCTGTACAGGGGCGCGTAGCCGTCGACGGTCGTCGTGTCGTACACGTTGTCGTAGACGTGGATCTGGCCTATGCGGGCGAGCGGGGCGCGCTGCACGATGCCCTTCCACACGTTGTGGTGGAGGGAGACCCGCAGCTTGCCGGTGCTGTCCTTGTCGCTGGAGCCGATGAGCATCGTCTTGTCGTGGTCGGTGAACCGGTTGCGCTCGACGGTCACCAGGTCGGAGCCGTTGGTGATGTCGAGGGCGCCGTCGTGGATCTGGTACTCGCGGCCGAAGTACTTGGGGTTGGCCCGGTCGAGGTGGGGCGCGTCGGTGAACGTGTTGTGGTCCGCCCAGACGTGCGTGGCGCCGCGCAGGGTGACCGAGTCGTACTGCGAGTTCCAGTTGCCGTCGTCGCCGTCGGTCGGGTCCCACTGCGGGAAGCAGTCCTCGGTGGCGGAGAAGGCCAGGTTGCGGATGATGACGTTGTCGACGCCCTTCACCTGGAGGCTGCCGCCGGTGATCCCGGCGCCGGTGCCGGGCACGCCCACGATCGTGGTGTCGGCGGGCACCTTGAGGACGATGTTCTTCGCCTGCTTGTCCTGGGCGGCCGCACGGGCCTTCTCCTGGGTGCCGGCGGGCAGCTTGCCGCGGCCGTAGGTGGCGGGGTCGTACGCCTTGAGGTAGGCCGACAGCGAGTAGCCGGTGCCGGCGGCGTAGTCGGCGCAGGTCAGCTTCTTGCCGCTGTCGTCGGTGTTGGCGTCGATGGTGCCCTTGACCTTGATGACGCGGGGCGTGGTGTCGGACGCGGAGCCGAGCGCCTTCACGAGCTGGGCGCGGGTACTGACGGTGAAGGTGTGCGCGGCGTCGGCCTTCGCGCCGCCGGTGGTCCCCGTGCCGGCGGCGGCCCAGCCGTCCTCGGCGGGGAGCGTCCGGTGGTACAGGTCGACGGCGTCGGCGTTCGCGGTCATCACGAACACCCCGGCGCCGACACCGGCGGCCACGACGGCGGCGGACACGGCGAGGGTGCGCCGTCCGCGGAGGGACCGGCGGTGGGAGGGAGCTGCCACGGAGGAGTCCTTACGGGTGTGCTGAAGGAGTCTTACGTTCCCTCAGTGGCCGCCGCGCGGCGGAAGGTTGCCGCCGAGCGCCGCACTTCTTTCGGGTGATCCGCGGCTTCCGGCGGCCCCGCGGTGCCGGAAGCCGCGTGTGGGTGCCGGGAAGCCGGAAATGATCTCTCCGTGGACATCCCCGAACCCCATCACCGCCTCCTCGCGGACGTCGTCCCGGCGGGCGGGCCGTACCGGCTGGTGCTCGCCGGCGGATACGCGCTCCAGGCGCACGGGCTGCTGCGGCGCCCGCACGCCGATCTCGACCTGGCCACGGAGGGTCCCGGGGCCATGGCGGACATCGCCGCCGCCGTGGTCGCGGCGCTGGAGGCGCGGGGACGGCAGGTGCGGACCGGCGCGGGCACCGCGCGCACCGCGCGGCTGACCGTCACGGACCCGGTGAGCGGCGGGGAGTGCGTGCTGGGGCTGCACAAGGAGGTGTTCTGGCAGCCGCCGGAACTGACCGGGTACGGCCCGGCGCTCTCGCTGGAGGACGCGGTCGGTACGAAGATCCGCGCGCTGTACGACCGGGGCGCGGCCGTCGACCTGGTGGACGCGCGGGCGGCGGCGGCCCGGTTCTCCCTGCGGCGCCTGGAGGAACTGGGGCGCCGGCACGCCCACGACTCCTTCGACCTGCCCACCCTCCAGTCCCGGCTGACCGGCACGGAGTTCTTCGCCGACGCCGACTTCCGCCGCCTCGGGCTGGACGGGGAGCGGATCGACGCGCTGCGCGCCTGGGCCCAGCGCTGGTCCGACGACATCGCCGAGCGGCTGCTGGAGGACGGTGCCTCCCCCGACGCCATGGCCGGGGACGGCGACGGCGACGGCGACGGCGACGGCGACGGCGACGGCGACGGCGATGACGAGGGCGGCAATGACGGCGACGGCGGCGACGGGGAGGCCCGTCCGGGCAGCCGCGTCTGACGGTGCGGCCCGCCGGGGGTCACCGGATCCGGAGACGGCCGTGCGCGCCGGCCGTCCCGAACGGACAGGGACGATCGGCGCGCACGGGCGGGGCGGCGGGACCTACTTCGGCTGCGGCTTCCTGATGTCCAGGTGCAGCTCGCGCAGGCGGGTCTCCTCCAGCTCGGTCGGGGCGCCCATCATCAGGTCCTGGGCGTTGCCGTTGAGCGGGAAGGCGATCGTCTCGCGGATGTTGGGCTCGTCCGCGAGGAGCATGACGATACGGTCCACGCCCGGGGCGATGCCGCCGTGCGGCGGGGCGCCGAAGCGGAACGCGCGGAGCATGCCCGCGAACTCGCGCTCGGTGGTCTCGTGGTCGTAGCCCGCGATCTCGAAGGCCTTCAGCATGATGTCCGGCTCGTGGTTGCGGATGGCGCCGGAGGACAGCTCGACGCCGTTGCACACGATGTCGTACTGCCAGGCCAGGATATCCAGCGGGTCCTGGTTCTCCAGCGCGTCCATGCCGCCCTGCGGCATGGAGAACGGGTTGTGGGAGAAGTCGATCCGGCCGGTGTCCTCGTCCTTCTCGAACATCGGGAAGTCGACGATCCAGCAGAAGCGGAAGACGTCCTCCTCGAAGTGGCCGGCCCGCTTGGCGGCCTCGACGCGGACCGCGCCCATGATCTTGGAGACCTCGTCGAACTCGCCGGCGCCGAAGAAGACGGCGTGGCCGGGGGCGAGGGAGAGCCGCTTGGTCAGCTCCGCGACGTTCTCCTCGGTGAGGAACTTCGCGATCGGGCCGGACAGCGTGCCGTCCTCACCGACGCGGACCCAGGCCAGGCCCTTGGCGCCGAGGGTCACGGCGAAGTCGCCGAGCTGGTCGAAGAACCTGCGGGGCTGGTCCTGGACCGCCGGCACCGGCAGGGCGCGCACGTGCTTGCCGGCGAACGCCTTGAACTCCGAGCCCGCGAAGACGTCGGTGATGTCGGCCAGCTCCAGCTTGGCGCGCAGGTCCGGCTTGTCGGAGCCGTACTTGAGCATCGCCTCGCGGAACGGGATGCGCGGGAACGGGGAGGTGACGTGGCGGCCGCCGCCAAACTCCTCGAACAGCTCGGTCATGAGCTTCTCGATCGGCTGGAAGACGTCCTCCTGCTCGACGAAGCTCATCTCGACGTCGAGCTGGTAGAACTCGCCCGGCGAGCGGTCGGCGCGGGCGTCCTCGTCGCGGAAGCAGGGCGCGATCTGGAAGTAGCGGTCGAAGCCGGAGATCATCAGCAGCTGCTTGAACTGCTGCGGGGCCTGCGGCAGGGCGTAGAACCGGCCCGGGTGCAGCCGGGAGGGGACCACGAAGTCACGGGCGCCCTCGGGGGAGGTGGCCGTCAGGATCGGGGTGGCCATCTCGTTGAAGCCGAGCGCCGTCATCTTCTGGCGGATCGCGCCGATGACCGCCGTGCGCAGCATGATGTTGCGGTGCATGCGCTCGCGGCGCAGGTCCAGGAAGCGGTACTCCAGGCGCCGCTCCTCGTTGACCCCGTCCTCGGTGTTGATGGTGAAGGGCAGCGGCTGGGCCGCGCCGAGCAGCTCGACCTCGGCGACCTCGACCTCGACCTCGCCGGTCGGCAGGTCGGGGTTCACGTTCTCGGCGCCGCGGGAGACGACCCGGCCGTCGACGCGGACCGTGGACTCCTTGGAGATGCTGTCCAGGGCCTCGTACGCGGGGGTGCCGGGGCGGGCGACGAGCTGGGTGATGCCGTAGTGGTCGCGCAGATCGATGAAGAGGATGCCGCCCAGGTCGCGCCGATTGTGCAGCCAGCCGCTCAGCCGGACGTCGGTGCCGACGTCAGAGGCGCGGAGCTGGCCGCAGGTGTGGGACCTGTACCGATGCATCGTCGTTCATCGTCCTTCGTGGTGGGGTTCCTCCCGCCGGCTCTCCCACCGGCGGGAACGGGCACGGGGCCCGGACCCGTCAAGGGTACCGGGCAGGCCGATACCGGCTCCCCACCATTACCGTCCGTGCGGCTACAGTGGCACTTACGGTTCATCTCTCCCTAAAGTAGGGCAATGCGCACAGGCGAGCCCCTCCCGTCCGTCGAGGACGTCCTCGCCGCCCTCGCGACCGGGATGTGGCACTGGGACACGGCGACCGGGCTGGTCACCGTCGACGCGGAGGCGGCGCGGCTGCTCGGTCTGCCCGCGAAGCGGACCACCCTCACCGAGGCCCAGACCCGGGCCCGGCTGCACCCGGTCGACTGGAACGAGATCACCGGCGTGGTGCCGCTGGCGGCCGCCGAGGGCACCCTCGCCGAGGTCCGGATCCGGATCATGGACGAGCAGGGCGACGTCCTGCGGGTCGTCCGCAGCCGGTCCAAGCCGTCCTTCGACCCCGAGCGGCGGGCCTACGAGCTGATCGGCACCCTTCAGGAGGTGACCGAGCCGATCCCGGGCACGGCGGCGGCCCGCAGCGCGGTCACCGGCGACTGGCGGCGCTCCCGGGAGGCGTTCCTGCTGGACGCGGGCCGGGCGCTGGCCGAGGCCCGCTCCACGGAGGAGGTGCTCCGGGTGGTGGCCGGTCTGTCGATGCCCGGATTCACCCCGGACGGACTCATCCTGTTCGGCGTCGAGGGCGACCGGCTGACCATCACCGGCCAGCACGGACACCAGCCCGGCGACATGGGCCCCTTCGCGTACATGCCGCTGACCACCGACTACCCGGCGACCGAGGTGGTCCGCACCGGCCGCGCGGTCTACCTGTCCTCCCCCGAGGAGTACCGGGCGCGCTACCCGGCCACCTGGCCGCTGGCCCGGCACTTCGCCCGCCGGTCCTGGGCGTTCCTGCCGCTGACCGTGGCCGGGCGCACCATGGGCACCTGGATGGCGGGCTTCACCTATCCGGTGGCGTTCACCCCCGACGAGCGGGCCGTGCTGGCCACGGTGGCCCGGATGCTCGCCCAGGCCCTGTCCCGGGCCGGCACCGCCGAGTCCGAGCGGGAGCTGACCGACGGCCTCCAGCGCTCCATGCTGCCCTCGCTCGGCCCCGAGATCCCGGGCATGCGGGTGGCCGCCCGCTACATCCCGACCGGCGGCGGACTCCAGGTCGGCGGCGACTGGTACGACATGATCCCGTTGCCCTCGGGCCGGTTCGCGCTGGTCATCGGCGACGTGCAGGGCCACGACGTCCGGGCGGCCGGGCTCATGGGCCAACTGCGCATCGCGCTGCGCGCCTACGCCGCCGAGGGACACCGCCCGGACGCGGTCCTCACCCGCGCCTCCCGCTTCCTGCACGGCATCACCCATGACGAGGAGATGACCGACCTGCGGTTCGCGACCTGCCTGTACGGCGAGGTCGACCCGGCGACCGGCATGCTGGAGATCGCCCGCGCCGGGCACCCGCACCCGGTGATCCGGATGGCCGACGGCACCGTCATGCTGCGGCCCACGGCGGGCGGGCTGCCGCTCGGCATCGACCCGGACGCCGACTACCCGACGACCCGGTTCGCCCTCGAACCCGGCGAGACGCTGATGCTGTGCACCGACGGGCTGATCGAGACCGGCGGCCACGACATGGCCAGCGGCTGGCGCCGGCTGCGGGCGATCCTGGAGGAACACCAGGACGACCCGGAGACGCTGGCCGACGCGCTGGTGCAGGGCGTGCACGGGCCGTCCTCCCACCACACCACCGGCCCGCTGGCCGACCGCCGCGAGGACGACATCGCGCTGCTGCTGCTCTGCCGGCCCGGGCAGGACGGCGGCTGCGGCGCCGCCTCCGTCCCGGGCACGGCCGTACGGCCCAAGGTGCGGCGCACGCTGCTGTCCGTGGGCCAGGACGAGCCCGAGCGGATCGCCGAGGCCCGCCAGTACCTGCGCGACCTGCTGCACGACTGGGCTTCGGCCGAACAGGTGGACTCGGCGGTGCTGCTGGTCTCCGAGATGGTCACCAACGTGCTGGTGCACACCGACGCCGACGCGCTGCTGCTCGCCGAGCTCACGGGCGAGGGCGGCGGACGTCGGCTGCGGGTGGAGGTCTACGACACCGGTGACGACCTGCCGCACAAGCGCCGCCCCGGCGAACTGGCCTCCTCCGGCCGCGGACTGATGCTGGTCGAGCTCCTCGCGGACGCCTGGGGGGTCGACCCGCGGGGCGAGGGCAAGAGCATCTGGTTCGTCCTCTACGAGCCGCCGGACGCGCCGGCGGACGGCCCGGACCCGGCCGGGTGACGCTCCCGCAGCTCCCGTACGACCCCGAAGGCCGCCGCGGTCAGCGGAACGGCGAGCAGCATGCCCAGGACGCCCGCGACGGAGGCGCCCGCGGTGATCGCCAGCAGCACCACGGCCGGGTGCATCTGCACGGTGCGGCTCTGGATCACCGGCTGGAGCACGTGCCCCTCCAGCAGCTGCACGGCGAGCACCACCCCGAGGACCCACAGCGCGATGACGAACCCCCGGTCGGCGAGGGCGACCAGCACGGCCACCGCACCGGAGACGAACGCCCCCAGATAGGGGACGTAGGCGCCGACGAAGACGAGCGCGCCCAGCCCGACGGCGCCGGGCACCTTCAGCACCAGCAGGCCGACGGTGATGCACAGGGCGTCGATGAGGGCGATGAGGGTGGTCCCGCGCATGAACCCCTCGACCGCGGCGAAGGCGCGCCGGCCGATGGCCTCCACCGTGTCGGCGGTGCCGCCGGGTGCGAGGGACCTGGCGGCGGCGACGGCCCGGTCGGAGTCGCGCAGGAAGAAGAAGACCAGCAGCAGGGCGAGCACGGCCATGGCGACGGTCTCGCCGACGACACCGACCCCGCTGATGACGTTGGAGACGGCGCTGGAGCCGAACTTCCCCAGCAGCGTGCGCGCGTTGCCGGAGAGGTCACCGAGCCGGGCCCCGCCGGTCCCGAAGTGCCGCGCGACCCCGTGGGCGGCGTTCCGCAGCGAGGCGGCGATCTGCCCACCGGTGTCGATCAGCGCGGTGACGATGATGTACAGGGCGCCGCCGACGACCGCGACCACGGCGACGCAGGTCAGCCCGGCCGCGACCGACGGCTGCACCCCGGACCGCACCAGCCGCCGGTACAGCGGCCCGAGCAGCGCGGTCCCGAGCAGGGCGAGCAGCACCGGCGTGACGGCCGTGCGCAGCTCCCCGCACAGCCGCACCCCGACCCAGCCCACGGCGGCGGCGAGCAGCAGCACGGCGCACCAGGCGGCGAACCGCCGGACGGCCTCGGGCAACAGGAGCACACCCCCACCCGACCACAGACCCCGGCACCTGTCCTACGACGCGGGGCCGGGCGGGTGAGCCCGCGGGAACGATGACTCCGCCGGCACGGTGTCCGCCGGCCGGGACCGCCGTGCGGAGCACGACCCGACGCTCATGCCACCTCGCGCCGGGGTCCGACACGGGTCACCGTGACCGCGACCGTGACCCGCTGCGCGGCACCGAGGGCGGCGAGGTGGGAGCTGACGGCCGCCGCCACGCGGTCGTGGACGTCCCGGGCGATGTCCAGCGGCCGCCGGCCCTCGTCCAGGACGCAGCGCACCTCGATGTGCCATCCCGAACCGTCCGGCGCCGGATCGGCGCGGACACCCGCCTCGGGCGACGTGCGGGGAGGCGTGGTGTCCGTCCGGGTGGGGGTGGCGGCTGCCGCGAGGCGGTGGGCGAGGCGGGGGTGCAGTCCGGCCACGCCGGGGGTCGCGAGGGCCGCCTCGGCCGCCACGCCGGGAAGCCTGTTCGGGTGGACGGCGGTCATCACGCACCCCCGCCGGCCGGGAGACCGGGACCGGGGGGCGGCTCCGGCTCCGGCTCGAGGACGTCGAACACGGTGATGTCGACGGCCGTCACGGCGAGCCCCAGGTCCTGTCCGGCCGAGTCGAGGACCGATCGGCGTACCTGGTGGACCCGGCAGGGCAGCGGGCGGTCGAGAGCGGCGGCCAGCGTCATGGTCACCCGCACGCCGGTGCCTTCGCCCTCGGGTACGAGCCGGCAGGTCGCGGACCTGGCACCGGGGACGGTGTCAGCGGCCTGCCGCAACACCCTCGCGGCGGCGCTCTCGGCGATCCGCAGGTCGCGGTCCGGGTCGGCCAGGGGCAGCAGCCGACCGAGCCGCACCTCCGCCCTGACGATGTCCATGACATGGCCGACCAGTGCGTGCAGGCCCCGGGTGCCCTCGGCGCGCAGCCCCCGGGTGGCCGCGTTCACCGGGGCCAGTCCCTCGACGGCCTCGTGGCAATGAGGGCAGGAGACGGTGTGCGGGTCCGCGGCCGGCGGCGCGTCCCGCGCCTGCTCCCAGACCCGGCTGAGCAGGCGGCCGCAGGGCAGCACCTCGTCACCGGCGAACGGGGGCATGTCCTCGACGGCCGGGCCGGTGCGGGATCCGTCCGCCTCGGGGGCCCGGGAGAGCCGTGCGTTCGGATCGTCTAGCGCCATGGGCTCATCGCCTCCTGCAAGGATCGGCGCGCCCGGTACAGTCTGCCGCGCACCGTCTGTTCGCTGCTCCGTGTCACCTGGGCGATCTCCCGGTAGGACAGGCCCTGCACCTCGCGCAGGATCCAGCAGATCCGCTGCCCGGCGTCCAGCTCGAAGAGCGCCCGGGACAGGGCGGTGGTGGCCGCTTCCTGCTCGGCGGTCCGGGCGGGCTGGCTCCAGGCGTTCCCCGCCTCGGGCTCGGCGACGCTGTCCAAGGGCAGGGGGGGTGGCCGGTGGCGGCGCACGGTCAGACAGCGGTTGACGGTGATCCGGTACATCCAGGTGTGGAACTCCGCGTCGTGGCGGTACTCCGGCAGTCGCCGCCAGGCGCTGACGAAGGCGTCCTGAACGGCCTCCTCGGCGTCCTGGGGATTGCCGAGCAGGTGGCCGGCCAGGGCCAGGAGGGGCCGGCCGTGCCGCCGGACGAGAACGGCGAAGGAGTCCTCGTCCCCTTCGGCCGCGCGTACGGCCAGCAGCCGGTCCGGCAGGTCGCATCGCAGCCATGGAGCAACAGTGCGTTCGGTCATGACGCTCCCACGCAGGCTCGGACGGACGGGTACCCCTCGGCCAGACGTGTGATGCACATCACACATCTGGAACGTGAGGACCGTGCCGCCCCGCGTGTCCAACCTTTCGACGGACGCCGCACCGGCGTCCGGCCGACCGATCGAGGCGACCGCCATGACGGAAAACATCACCAGCGTCGGCGGGGGCGGCGGGTCCGATGCGGGCGTGAGCGCGCTCAAGGGCCGTACCGGGGCCGGGGCTCCGGCCGAGACACGGGGGAGGACCACCATCGCGGACGGTGTGGTGGCCAAGATCGCGGGCATGGCCGCCCGCGAGACACCCGGGATCCACAACCTCGGGGCGGGCATGTCCCGCACCTTCGGGGCGATGCGGGAACGCGTCCCCGGCGGAAGCGGAAGCGCAGCCGTCACACGAGGGGTGAAGGTCGAGGTCGGCGAGCGCCAGGCCGCCGTGGACCTGGACGTCGTCGTCGAGTACGGCGTCTCCATCGTCGACGTCGCCGGTGACGTACGCACCAACGTGATCGGCGCCGTGGAACGGATGACGGGACTCGAGGTCGTCGAGGTGAACATCGCCGTCGACGACGTCCACCTTCCCGACGAGAGGGAAGAAGCCGAACCGGAAGAGGGCCGCGTGAGGTGATCCACCGCCGCGCCCCGAGGGCGCGGGTCATCGCGGGAACGGTGACGTACGTTCGCGAGACGGGTGAGTGCATGATGAACGCAGCAACCACAGGCCTGGTGGGCGGCATGGCCCTGGGCTTCGCCGGCTACTTCGGCGGCTTCTGGGCCTTTCTGCTGGTTCTGGTCCTGGGGACGGCCGGCCTGATCGTCGGCCTCGCCGTGCAGGGCGACCTCGACCTCCGGACACGGAGACAGCGGTGAGGACCAGGCCCGGTTCCCCATCCGTCGGCGAGGGGTCCGGCCCGCCGGAACGGGCCGCCGGTCTGCCGCCCCCGGCCGAACGGGGCGCCACCGTCATCCCGGGCAGGGTGGTCGCCCGCGTCGCCGTCCAGGCCGCACGCACGGCCCAGTCGCGGCGCGCCGCCGTACCACCCGACCGGGGCGCGCCCATGACGCCGAGCGCCTCCGCCGCCGTCGGTGCCGGATCGGTGCGCGTGCATCTCACCATGGACCTGCCCTATCCCACCGACATCCCCGGTGTCTGCGAGCGGATCCAGCAGGACGTCGCCGAACGAGTGGCCCGGCTGACCGGTTTCCGGGTGGCGGAGGTCACCCTCACCGTGCGGCGGCTGCTGACCGCCGCCGACGCGGGCCGGGGGCGGGTCCGGTGAGAGGCCGCGCAGCCCGGGTCGCCGGGTGCGCCGTGCAGGAAGGGGCTCCGTGATGACACCCGACCCGGGTCCTCCCGGCCCCGGCTCCGACCCTTCCGCGCATCGGGCCACGGTTCCGTCGGCGAAGTCGGCGAAGGAGCCCGTTCCGCCCGAACGCGACGCGCCCGCCGAGAACCCGACCACCGGTGAGCACGGCGGAGGGCGCCGGACCCACCGGCCGTGGTCCGCGCGCCGCGTCCCGGCCGCGCTGGTCGCCTCGGCGATCCTCGTGGCGGCGGCCGCCGCGCTGGTCGACGTCATCGCCGTACGGGTGGGACGCCCGGCGGCGGCCTGGCGACGGCAGCTGGCCGACGAACTGGCCACACGCTCCGTGGACGACGTCTGGATGCTGGCGGGAGCCTCCGTGGCCGCCGCGCTCGGCGTCTGGCTGATCGTCCTGGCCCTCACCCCGGGGCTCCGCCACTGGCTTCCCCTGCGCTCCCCCGCGCCCGGCGTACGGGCCTCCCTGGACCGCGACGGCGCGGCCGAGCTGCTGCGCGACGCCGCCCTGCGGGTGCCCGGCGTCGGCAAGGCCCGCATCCGGGTGCGCCGCCATCGCGTCAGAGCCCGCGCGGACGTCCGCTTCCGCGACCTCGGGCAGGTGAAGGACGACCTCACCGCCGTCCTCGGCGAGGAACGTGACCGGCTGGCCCTCGCCCGCCCTCCCCGCATCGTCGTACGGGTGCGGCGACGCACCGACTGACCGAGAACCCGCAGACCGGGAGCCCGCACCATGACGCCGCGACACGTACTCAACCGCAGTCTGCTGGCCCTCGCCGGACTGGTCCTGCTCGGCGGCGGACTGCTCGTGCTCTTCGCCGGACTCGACCTCTACCGGCGGCACGATCTGCGCCCGCCCGGCGGCTGGCCCCTGACCACCGCGGGCGACGTCCTGCTCGGCTCGGCCGACCGAGCCCGCTGGAGCAGCCAGGGCTGGTGGTGGTGGCCCGCGGTCATCGCCGCACTCGCCCTCGTCGCCCTGCTCGCCCTGTGGTGGCTGCTGATCCAGCTGCGCAGACGCCACCCCGGAGCACTGTCCGTCGGCGGCTCACCCCCGCGGGAAGGCGTCGAACTGCGCGACCGCGCGCTGAGCGACGCGATCGCGACCGAGACCGGCGCCCTGCCGGAGTCCGAGCACGCGGCCGTACGCGTCACCGGCCGGTCCACCCACCCCCGAGCCCACGTCCGGCTCACCCTCACCCCGCAGGCCGCACCCGGTGCCGCTCTCGGTGCCCTCTGCGAAGGTCCGCTCCGCACCGCCCGTCGGTCCACCGGCCTGCCCGGCATGCCCACCGAGGTCCGCCTACAGGTCGCGTCCCGCAAACCGCACCGCGCGGAATGAGGAGACCGGACGTTCCTCGTGTCCGCGTTCCCTCGACGAACGAACGCACCGCCGGTCACCGCGCAGGGCCGGGCCACCGTAGCGCGGCCACCATCACCGCGGGTCGATGACCTGGCCCGTCAACACGGGGGGGTGACCCCGCCGAGGAGAGCCCTACAGCCCGCCCTCCGTCATGCCGTGCACCGCCGGGACGGTGCCCAGACGGCCCTTCTGGAAGTCCTCGAAGGCCTGCTGGAGCTCCTCACGGGTGTTCATGACGAACGGGCCGTAGTGCGCCATGGGTTCACGGATCGGCCGGCCACCGAGGAGGACGACCTCGAGGTCGGGGGTGTGGGAGTCCTGCCGCTCGTCCGCGCGGACGGTCAGCGAGGACCCGGCGCCGAAGACGGCCGTCTGGCCCATGTGGACCGGGCGGCGCTCCGCACCGACGGTGCCGCGACCCGCGAGGACGTAGGCCAGGCCGTTGAACTCCTCCTGCCAGGGCAGGCTGATCTCCGCGCCCGGCGCGAGGGTCGCGTGGACCATCGTGATCGGGGTGTGGGTGATGCCGGGACCGGCGTGCCCGTCCAGCTCACCGGCGATGACCCGCAGCAGCGCGCCGCCGTCGTGGGAGGTGAGCAGCTGGACGGAACCGCCCCGGATGTCCTGGTAGCGCGGGGCCATCATCTTGTCCCGGGCGGGGAGGTTCACCCACAGCTGGAGGCCGTGGAAGAGACCGCCGGACACGACGAGGGACTCCGGCGGCGCCTCGATGTGCAGCAGGCCCGAGCCCGCCGTCATCCACTGGGTGTCGCCGTTGGTGATGGTGCCGCCGCCGCCCTGGCTGTCCTGGTGGTCGAAGATCCCGTCGATGATGTACGTGACCGTCTCGAAGCCGCGGTGCGGGTGCCAGGGGGTGCCCTTCGGCTCGCCCGGCGCGTACTCCACCTCACCCATCTGGTCCATCATGATGAACGGGTCGAGATGGCGGTAGTTGATCCCCGCGAACGCCCTGCGCACCGGGAAGCCCTCGCCCTCGAAACCGCTCGGCGCGGTCGTGACGGCGAGCACGGGACGTGCCACAGCGTCGGCGGGAGTGGTCACACGGGGCAGCGTCAACGGGTTCTCGACAGTCACTGCAGGCATGGGTACCTCCTTGGTACGCCCACTTTAGTTGACTATTGAACTTCTCGCTGCCCGCAACAAGGAAGACCCGGAGGACATTCCCTCCGGGTCTTCCTGTCACCCGATCAGCCGCCGTACATCCGGCGCATCGCGAAGTCCACCATCTGCTCGACGGCCTTGGCGTCGAAGACCATCCGGTGCTCGCCCTCCATGTCCAGGACGAAGCCGTAACCGGTGGGCAGCAGGTCGATCACCTCGGCGCCGGTGATGACGAAGTACTTCGACTCCTTGCCCGCGTACCGGCGCAGCTCCTTGAGGGAGGTGAACATCGGGATCACCGGCTGCTGGGTGTTGTGCAGGGCCAGGAAGCCGGGGGTGTCGCCGCGCGGGCAGTACACCTTCGAGGTGGCGAAGACCTGCTGGAAGTCCTCGGCGGCGAGCTGGCCCGTGGTGAAGGCGCGCACCGCGTCCGCGAGCGAGGGCGGGGACGGCTCCGGGTAGAGCGGCGGCTGCTGGCCGTACCCGCCCGCACCGCCCGGCATCTGCTGCTGCGGCGGGGCGTACTGCTGCTGGGCAGTGCCCCCGTCCATCGGCTGGCCGTATCCGTACATGCGCGCAAGCGTACCGAGCGGCGGGGCCGGGGAGGGCGCCGTCCGGGGCGGGGCGGCGCCGCGGGGCCCGCGCGGGGCGCATACCGGGCGGTCGCCCGTCTTCGGCCGGCTCCCGGGCCGGCGGACGGCCCTGTTCAGGACCGGCGCGGGGTAGACCCTTCTCACACTTGGGCGGACAGGGGTTGCTTCTTATTACCGACGGGTAGCATCATCGTAGCTACTTGTTGGTACGTGAACTAGGTGCGAGGAGTCAGTGCCTCGCCGATCTCTCTACGGAGCCAGTCGCCATGGGGCACTACAAGTCGAATCTCCGCGACATCGAGTTCAACCTCTTCGAGGTACTGGGGCGCGACAAGGTGTACGGCACCGGCCCGTTCGAGGAGATGGACGTCGAGACCGCCAAGAGCGTCCTGGAGGAGCTGACCCGCCTCTCCGAGAACGAGCTGGCCGAGTCCTTCACCGACGCGGACCGCAACCCGCCCGTCTTCGACCCGGAGACCAACACCGCGCCCGTACCCGCGTCGTTCAGGAAGAGCTACCAGGCCTTCATGGACTCCGAGTACTGGCGGCTCGGCCTGCCCGAGGAGATCGGCGGCACCACCTCGCCCCGCTCCCTCATCTGGGCCTACGCCGAGCTGATCCTGGGCGCCAACCCGGCCGTGTGGATGTACTCCTCGGGCCCCGCGTTCGCCGGCATCCTCTTCGAGGAGGGCAACGAGGTCCAGAAGCACATCGCCAAGATCGCCGTGGAGAAGCAGTGGGGCTCCACCATGGTGCTCACCGAGCCCGACGCGGGCTCCGACGTGGGCGCCGGCCGCACCAGGGCGGTCCAGCAGGAGGACGGCTCCTGGCACATCGAGGGCGTGAAGCGCTTCATCACCTCCGGTGAGCACGACATGTCGGAGAACATCCTCCACTACGTCCTCGCCCGCCCCGAGGGCGCCGGCCCCGGCACCAAGGGCCTGTCCCTCTTCCTCGTCCCGAAGTACCTCTTCGACTTCGAGACCGGCGAACTCGGCGAGCGCAACGGCGCCTACGCCACCAACGTCGAGCACAAGATGGGCCTGAAGGCCTCCAACACGTGCGAGATGACCTTCGGCGACAAGCACCCCGCCAAGGGCTGGCTGATCGGCGACAAGCACGACGGCATCCGCCAGATGTTCCGCATCATCGAGTTCGCCCGCATGATGGTCGGCACGAAGGCGATCTCCACGCTCTCCACCGGCTACCTCAACGCGCTGGAGTACGCCAAGGAGCGCGTGCAGGGC
The DNA here is from genome assembly GCF_044759735.1 of Streptomyces sp. NPDC100445. Lineage (NCBI taxonomy): Bacteria > Bacillati > Actinomycetota > Actinomycetes > Kitasatosporales > Streptomycetaceae > Streptomyces > Streptomyces sp. NPDC100445. The sequence goes on from NZ_JBIVZV010000010.1 coordinate 41,726, forward strand.
CCGGACCTGGCCAACTTCATGGACAAGACCGCGCCCAAGGTCACCATCACCCACCACCCCGACGTGCGCCGCTCGCTGATGACGCAGAAGGCGTACGCGGAGGGCATGCGCGCCCTCGTGCTCCACACCGCCTCGGTGCAGGACGCGATCCAGGTCAAGGAGGCGAACGGCGAGGACGCCACCGCCGAGCACGCCCTGAACGACCTGCTGCTGCCCATCGTCAAGGGTTACGGCTCCGAGAAGGGCTACGAGCAGCTCGCCCAGTCGCTCCAGACCTTCGGCGGCTCCGGCTTCCTCCAGGAGTACCCGATCGAGCAGTACATCCGGGACTCCAAGATCGACACCCTGTACGAGGGCACCACCGCGATCCAGGGCCAGGACTTCTTCTTCCGGAAGATCGTCCGCAACCAGGGCACCGCGCTGAACTCGCTCGCCGAGGACATCAAGAAGTTCCTCGCGCTCGGCACCGGCGGCGAGGACTTGGCCGGCGCCCGCGAGCACCTGGCCAAGGCCGCGGTGGAGCTGGAGGCGATCGTCGGCCTGATGCTGACCGACCTCGCCGCCACCGAGCAGGACACCAAGAACATCTACAAGGTGGGCCTGAACACCACCCGCCTGCTGATGGCCTCCGGTGACGTCGTCGTCGGTTACCTGCTGCTGAGGGGCGCCGCCATCGCCGCCGAGAAGCTGGCCACGGCCTCGGCGAAGGACAAGGCGTTCTACACCGGCAAGATCGCCGCGGCGAAGTTCTTCGCGGCGAACGTCCTGCCGGGCGTCACGCTGGCCCGCAAGGTCGCCGCCGGCGTCGAGCTGGACCTGATGGAGCTGGACGAGGCCGCCTTCTAGGCCGCCGGGGCACCGGACCGGGCCGCCCACGGCGCAAACCGGAAACCGGCGTCCGTTTCCGTCGATTGCCCGCACGGGCCCGCTCTCCCCCCGGGAGCGGGCCCGTGCACGTCGTTAAGGTGAACCCATGAGCGCAGCAGCCCGCTTCGACCGCGGCCACACCGACGACCTGATGACCTTCCTGGCGGCGAGCCCCACGCCGTACCACGCCGTCGCGAACACCGCCGAGCGGCTGGAGAAGGCAGGCTTCCGGCAGGTCGCGGAGACGGACGCCTGGGACGGCACGCACGGCGGCCGGTACGTGCTGCGCGGCGGCGCGATCGTGGCCTGGTACGTCCCCGAGGGCGCCGAGCCGCACACCCCGTTCCACATCATCGGCGCGCACACCGACTCCCCCAGCCTGCGCGTCAAGCCCCGCCCCGACAGCGGGGCGCACGGCTGGCGCCAGGTCGCCGTGGAGATCTACGGCGGCCCGCTGCTGAACTCCTGGCTCGACCGCGACCTGGGCCTGGCCGGCCGGCTCACCCTGCGCGACGGCTCCTCGGTCCTCGTCGACGTGGACCGGCCGCTGCTGCGGGTGCCGCAGCTCGCCATCCACCTGGACCGCTCGGTCTCCGCCGAGGGGCTCAAGCTGGACAAGCAGCGCCACCTCCAGCCGGTGTGGGGCCTCGGCGGCGAGGTCCGCGACGGCGACCTGATCGCCTTCCTGGAGCAGGAGGCCGGGCTCGCGGCGGGCTCGGTGGCCGGCTGGGACCTGATGGCGCACCCGGTGGAACCGCCCGCCTACCTCGGCCGGGACCGGGAGCTGGTCGCCGGCCCGCGCATGGACAACCTGCTGTCCGTGCACGCCGGCGTGGCCGCGCTGACCGCCGTCACCGCCGCGGACACCCCGCCCGCCCACATCCCCGTGCTGGCCGCCTTCGACCACGAGGAGAACGGCTCCCAGTCGGACACCGGCGCCGACGGCCCGCTGCTCGGATCGGTGCTGGAACGCTCGGTGTTCGCCCGCGGCGGTACGTACGAGGACCGGGCCCGCGCCTTCGCCGGCACGGTCTGTCTGTCCTCCGACACGGGCCACGCCGTGCACCCCAACTACGCCGAGCGGCACGACCCGACGCACCACCCGCGGGTCAACGGCGGCCCCATCCTCAAGGTCAACGTGAACAACCGCTACGCCACGGACGGTTCGGGCCGCGCGGTGTTCGCCGCGGCCTGCGAGAGGGCGGACGTGCCCTTCCAGAGCTTCGTCTCCAACAACTCCATGCCGTGCGGCACCACCATCGGCCCCATCACCGCCGCCCGGCACGGCATCCGCACCGTCGACATCGGCGTCGCGATCCTCTCCATGCACAGCGTGCGCGAACTGTGCGGCGCCGACGACCCGTTCCTCCTCGCCAACGCCCTCACCGCCTTCCTGGAGAGCTGACCCCGCGGCCCCGGCCGGCTCCCGTACACCCCTCGGACGTACGGGAGTTCGCCGGCGCGGCCTAGTCGGGCCCACGCCGGGTACCCGCACGGCACCGGAGATTCCGGAACCGGAAGGGGAGGCGAGGTCCCATGGGTCTCGGCGGATGCATCATCCTCATCGCCATAGGCGCCATCCTGACGTTCGCGACCGACTGGCACATGCACGGCGTCAACGTCACCGTGGTCGGGCTGATCCTGATGGCCGTGGGTCTGATCGGGGTGGCGACGTTCAGCGGCATCGCCCGGCGCCGTCGCGTCGTGGTGCCGACGGCACCGGTGGTGGAGGAGGAGCCCCACCACCACCGCGTCGACGGCTACTCCGACGGCTACGGCGTCTGACGCACCGCCTCCTGCTCGTCCGGGTCCGTCAGGACGAGCGGCAGGCGGTCCGTACCTCCGACCGCGGGCCGGACCGGGACGTCCCGGTCCCGCCGGTGGAGATGGCAGGCGGGATGCGCGGCGGCTCCGGGCCCGGTGTCGTCGCAGCAGGCCGCCATCGCCCTCACGTGCAGGACACCCTCCGGCACGGCCGGGTCCAGTTCGAGCTCCCGGAAGAGGTCCGTGCCGGCACCCGCGCCCTTGAGCAGCAGCTCGGGCGGGGTGGCGGAGACGAGCAACCGGGTGGCGGGCCCGTGACCCGTCTCGAGCCTCCGGCCCGCGGGGATCGGGAGGACCACGTCCAGGCGGAGACGGCCGGGGGCCACCTCCGTCGCGGTTCCCCGGGCGCGCCGGGCGGTCGGATCCCCCCGCGGGACCTCCTCCGGCAGCGGCACCCGGGTCAGCCGGTGCCGCGCCGACTCCACGACCACGAGGTCCGGTCCGGCGACGACCACGTCGGCCGGCTCCCGCAGACCGGTGGCGAGCGTGGTGACCTCGCCGGTGGCCGGGTCGTAGCGGCGCAGGGCGTCGTTGTACGTGTCGGCGACGGCGACCGAGCCGTCCGGCAGGACGGCGACCCCCAGCGGGTGCTGGAGAAGCGCCCGCTCGCCGGGGCCGTCCCGGTGACCGAAGTCGAACAGTCCCGACCCGACGGCCGTACGCACCCGCCCGGCGTGGTCCACCCAGCGCAGGGCGCTCGTCTCGGCGTCGGCGACCCACAGCCGCTCCGCGGTGGCGGCGAGCCCGGACGGCTGGGCGAACCAGGCCTCGGCGGCGGGTCCGTCCACCAGGCCCTCGTCGCGGGTGCCCGCCGCCACGGCGACCGTGCCGGCGACCGGGTCGTACGTCCACAGCTGGTGGACGCCCGCCATGGCGATCCACACCCGGCCGGCGAACACCGCCACGTCCCACGGTGAGGACAGGTCCACCTCCCGGGCCGCCCCCGAGGTCGCCGCCCCCCGCCACCACTGCCTGCCGGTGCCCGCCAGGGTGGTCACCTCGCCCGTGGCCGGGTCCAGGCGGCGCAGGGCGTGGTTGACGGTGTCGGCGACCACCACCGTGCCGTCGTCCAGCAGCGCCAACCCCTGCGGCTCGTCGAACGACGCCTCCCGCGGACCGCCGTCGGCGAACCCGCGCGCACCGGAACCGATCCGGCGCACGACGCTCCCGGCGTCCTCGGCCAGCTCCACCAGTTGGTGCCGGGCGGTGTCGCTGACCAGGAAGGTGCCCGACGGCAGCACCAGCGCCTTGCCGGGGAAGCGCAGCGCGGTCCGCTCCGGCTCCGGCGCCACGTAGGGGCGGTCACCGCGGCGCAGGGTGCCCTTCGCCCCGTGCTCGGCCACCAGCTCCTCCACCAGCCGGCCGATGGCGGGGGCGTGCCCCTCCCCCGAGTACTGGGCGACGACGTACCCCTCGGGGTCGACGACGGCCAGCGTCGGCCAGGCCCGCACCGCGTACTGCTGCCAGGTCGTCAGCTCCGGGTCGTCCAGCACCGGGTGCGTCACGCCGTACCGCTCGACCGCGTCGACGACCGCCCGGTGCTCGCCCTCGTGCGGGAACTTCGGCGAGTGCACCCCGACCACCACGAGCGTGTCCCGGTGCCGGTCCTCCAGGTCCCGCAGCTCGTCCAGGACGTGCAGGCAGTTGACGCAGCAGGAGGTCCAGAAGTCGACGACCACGACCCGGCCGCGGAGGTCGGCGAGTCTCAGGTCCTTGCCGCCGGTGTTGATCCAGCCGCCCCCGCCGGTCAGCTCGGGGGCGCGGACGCGGACGCGTCGGGGTGCGGAAGCGGTCATGGCCCCCAGGGTGTCACCCGACGCCGACGACCGGTCCGGGCCTGTGGACGACTCCGGGCCGTCCGGCCGTCAACCCTGGTGGACCACGTCACGGCCGGGTCCGCCGGAGAGCGTGTCCCGGCCGGGACCGCCGTACAGCCGGTCGTTCCCGCTGTTGCCGTAGAGCCTGTCGCTCCCGGCGCCGCCGTACAGGGCGTCGGCGCCCCTGCCGCCGTACAGGGTGTCGGCGCCGGCCCCGCCGTGGACGGTGTCGTCCCCGTCGTCGCCGGAGAGGTCCTGGCTGCCGGCCCCGCCGCGCAGCACGTCGTCTCCCTTGCCGCCCCTCGCGATGACCAGGTCGCCGTCGGCGTGGACCGTGTCGTCGCCGTCCCCGCCGAAGGCCAGCCCCGCCTCGCCGACCGTGAGGGTGTCGTCGCCCGCGTCGCCCGAGACGTCGTTGCCGTCGAGGCGCCCGCTGTCGGTGAGCCTGTCGTCGCCGGGGCCCAGGGAGATCCGGGCGAAGCGATACACCTGGCCGGTCCTGTTCGCGTAGGTGACGGTGTCGTCGCGGTCGCCCAGGTCCATGGTGAGGGCGGCGTAGGGGTCCTGGCTCTCCTCGGCGGTGACGGCGCAGGAGACCTTGGTGCGATCGGCGGCGTCCGGGTACGCGCAGCCGTTGCCCGCGCCGATCGGGACGACGTCGTCGATCACATAGGTGATGCCGTCGCCGGTGCGGGACGCGGTCACGGCCGCCTTGTTGGTCTGGCCGGGCGCGGCGGTGTAGGCGAGCTGCCAGCCGTACCGGTTGACCTCGGCGGTGGCCGTGGCGACGGCCGCGGTGGCGCTGCCGGCCAGGGCGCACGGCACGGCGAGGACGGCCGTGCCGAGGGCCAGGGCGAGGGCGCGCGCGGGACGGTGGCGGGCGGGTCGAACGGACATGGCGGACCTCCGGGAGGAACGGGTCCGGCGTTGTCGCCGGCTTCCGTCCGGTCCGACCCGCGGGCCCGTCCGCCGGTTGGCCTCCCGTCACGGAAAAGCGGGAAGTTCACCGGGGCGTCGCCCGGTGTACCGGCGGATTCCGGCGCCCGGTCGGACGAGGCCCGGGTCCGCTGGGGCCCGCCCGGCGGCATCGGCCCGTGAGGCGCCGTCAGGTGAGCGCGTGGCCCGTGGTCGCGTCCACGTGGCCGGGCACGTCCTCGTGCCGGTCGCCGACGGTGAGGGTGCCGGTGGGCTCGAACACCAGGATCTCGGTCGGCACGGGCGCGTACGGCTTGTGTTCGGTGCCGCGCGGGACGGTGAACACCGAGCCCCGGGGCAGGACCACGGTGCGCTCACCGGCGGGTTCGCGCAGACCGATGTGCAGTTCGCCGGTGAGGACCAGGAAGAACTCGTCGGTGTGGTCGTGGACGTGCCAGACGTGCTCGCCCTCCACCTTCGCCACGCGCACGTCGTAGTCGTTGACGGTCGTGACGATGCGGGGGCTCCAGCGCGCGGTGAAGGAGGCGAGGGCCGTTTCCAGGGAGATCGGTCGCATGCGCTCATCGTGCGGGTGACGGGGCCGTCCCACGAGTGCTAGGAATCGCACATGCCGCAACGATCCTCGCATGCACCGCACAGAGTCGTCGTGATCGTCGACGAGGGCACGAACCCCTTCGAGGTCGGCGTCGCCACCGAGCTGTTCGGGCTGCCCCGGCCGGAGCTGGGCCGGCGGCAGCCGCTCTACGAGGTGACCCTGTGCGCGCCCACGCGCGAGGTACGGATGAACCACGGCTTCTTCACCATGAGCGGCCTGCCGGGACCGGAGGCGGTGGACGGGGCGGACACCCTGGTGGTCCCCGGCCGCCCGGACAATGTCGTACCGCGCGGCCCCGACGTCCTGGCCGCGATCCGGCGCGCGCACGCGCGTGGCGCCCGTGTCGTCGGCTTCTGCACCGGGACCTTCGCGCTCGCCGAGGCGGGCCTGCTGGACGGCCGCCGCGCCACCACGCACTGGATGTGGGCGGACGCCTTCCGGGAACTGCATCCGGCGGTGCTGCTGGAACCCGACGTGCTCTTCGTGGACGACGGTGACGTCCTCACCGCCGCGGGCAGCGCCGCCGCGCTCGACCTCGGCCTGCACATCTGGCGAAGCGATCACGGTGCGGAGACGGCCAACGCCGTCTCCCGCCGCCTCGTCTTCGCCGCGCACCGGGACGGTGGGCAGCGGCAGTTCGTGGAGCGGCCGGTGCCGGAGGTGCCCGACGCGTCGCTCGGTCCGCTGCTGGCCTGGGCCCAGGAACGGCTGGGTGAATCGCTGACCGTCGCGGCTCTCGCCGCCCGCGCGGCCGTCTCCCCGGCCACCCTGCACCGGCGCTTCCGCGACCAGTTGGGGACGACCCCGCTGGCCTGGCTCACCGGGGAGCGCGTGGCGCTGGCCTGCCGGCTGATCGAACGGGGCGAGGAGCGGCTGGACGTCGTGGCGGCACGCAGCGGCCTGGGTACGGCGGCCAACCTGCGGGCACGACTGCGGCGGGAGACGGGGCTGAGCCCCTCGGCGTACCGGAGACGGTTCGGCGGGGGGCCGGCCGGAGGGGCGGTGGAGGGAACCGTGGAGGGGTCGGCCGTCGGGTGACCCGGAGCGGACCGGCGGGTACGGCGCTGTGACGATCGGCCGAGGCCGGGGAAGCATGACCTGTATGAGATTCCTCGTGCGCGACCGGATCCTCGGCATCGGTGACGACTGGTGGATCGAGGACGAGCAGGGCCGGAAGGTGTTCCTCGTCGACGGCAAGGCGATGCGCCTGCGGGACACCTTCGAGCTGAAGGACGCCCAGGGACGCATCCTGATCGACATCCACCAGAAGATGTTCGCCCTGCGCGACACGATGGTGATCGAACGGGACGGCGAGGCCCTGGCCAGGATCAGGCGCAAGCGGCTGTCCCTGCTGCGCAACCACTACCGGGTCTCCCTGGTGGACGGCACCGAACTCGACGTCAGCGGCAAGATCCTGGACCGCGAGTTCGCCGTCGAGTACGACGGCGAACTCCTCGCGGTGATCTCCCGCCGCTGGCTGACCGTGCGCGACACCTACGGCGTCGACGTCGTACGGGACGACGCCGACCCGGCGCTGTTGATCGCGGTGGCGGTGTGCGTCATCCACCTCTCGGAGAAGGAGGGGGAGGAGGACTGAATCGGCGGCGGGGCCAGACCTGGCGCGGGGGTGCCTGAAGACCGAGGACGCGGTCCTTCAGCGCCGGGAACTGCTCGCGGGTGGTGGACACCTTCGCCGGGTCGAGGTCGACGGTGAGGACCTCCTCGTCCGGTCCCGCCTCGGCGAGCACCTCGCCCCAGGGATCGACCACGATCGAGTGTCCCGCCTGCGGAACCCCGGCGTGGGTCCCGGCCGTTGCGCAGGCGAGCACGAACGCCTGGTTCTCCACCGCCCGTGCCCGGGCCAGCAGCGTCCAGTGCCCGCGCCGCCGCTCGGGCCAGCCCGCCGAGACCACCAGCGTCTCGGCGCCGGCGTCGACCAGTGCGCGGAAGAGTTCGGGGAAACGGAGGTCGTAGCAGGTCGCCACGCCGATCGTGGTCCCGGGCAGCCGGACCGTCACCAGCTCCCGGCCCGCGCCCATCAGTACGGCCTCGCCCTTGTCGAAGCCGAAGCGGTGGATCTTGCGGTAGGACGCGGCCAGTTCGCCGGAGGGGGAGAAGACGAGGGAGGTGTTGTACAGGGTGCCGTCCCCCGCGCCGGGACCGCCGCCGGACACGTCCCGTTCGGGGATGGACCCGGCGTGCAGCCACACGCCCGCGTCCCGCGCCGCCTCGGCCATCGCCCGGTACGTCGGCCCCTGGAGCGGCTCGGCCTCGCGACCGAAGTCGTCGTAGGCGAAGGCGCCGGTGGTCCACAGTTCCGGCAGGACGACGAGGTCCGCACCGGCCTGCTCCCGCACCAGCGCGGCGGCCCGCAGGCGGCGGGCGTCGACCGATTCGTCCTCGTCCACGGCGATCTGGATCAACGAGGCGCGCACACTACCACCGTCCTGGCCGTTCGAGTCGTCCACACAGGCCTACGATCGTCACACGAAAGCACTGCCGAGGTGTCTCCGCGCAGCGTAACTTAGCGTCAAGACACCCGCCGAAGCGAAAGCCGCCCGCTGGCAACGCCGCCGCAAACCGCCCGTGTACCGACCGCCGAGGGGTCCCGTTCCCGTGAGTCTGCATCCCACCCTCCAGCCCTACGCCGACGCCTGGACGCACTCCATCGAAGCGATATCCGAGATGGTGCAGTCGCTCGTCGAGGGCGAGTGGAACCGGCGGACCCCCTGCCCCGGCTGGTCGGTCCGGGACATCGTGTCGCACGTCATCGGCCTCGACTGCGAGCTGCTCGGCGACCCGCGCCCCATCCACGCCCTGCCGCGCGACCTCTTCCACGTCGCCACCGAGCACCAGCGCTACATGGAGATGCAGGTCGACGTCCGCCGTCATCACACGGCACCGGAGATGACGTCCGAGCTGGAGTACACCGTCATCCGCCGCAACCGCCAGCTGCGCAACGAGTCCCGCGACCCCGGCACCAAGGTGCGCGGCCCGCTGGGCACCGAGGTCACCCTGGAACATGCCTACCGCGTTCGCGCGTTCGACGTGTGGGTGCACGAGCAGGACCTGCGTACGGCCCTGGGCCGCCCCGGCAACCTGGACTCGCCGGGCGCGTACGTCACCCGGGACGTCCTGCTGGACGCGCTGCCCAAGGTGGTCGCCAAGGACGCGGCGGCGCCGCGCAGCTCGGCGATCGTGTTCGACGTGCACGGCCCGGTCGAGTTCCTGCGCACCGTCCGCGTGGACATCCAGGGCCGCGGCACCGTGGAGACGGTCCCGGCCCTGGGCCCCGCCGCCACGCTCACCCTGGACTGGGAGACCTACGTCCGCCTGGCCTGCGGCCGGGTGTCCCCCCAGGCGGTGGCGGACCGGGTCAAGACCGAGGGCGACCAGGACCTGGCGGCAGCCATCCTCGCCAACTTCACGGTCACCCCGTAACCGCCTCCACCAGGGGCCCCTTGACGAGCAGCCACCCGCGACCGCGATAGGCCCCCGACGGAAAACCGCCCCCACCAGGCGCCCCGGCCTCCCGGCCGACCGGAAGCGGGTGGTGCGCGGGTGGGCCGACCACCGCCTCACGCCGCAGGCACGTGCACCGTCTCCACCCGGCTGGCCACCAACCGCTCCCGCTCCCGCCGCACCGCCCGCCCCCGCAACCGCAGGATCTGACCGACCCCCAGCGCCTGGAGCACGAACACCGCGGAGAAGGCCACGGTGTAGTCGTCCCCGGTGGCGTCCAGCAGCACACCGATCGCGAACAGGGTCGTCATGGAGGCGATGAACCCGCCCATGTTGGTGATGCCGGACGCGGTGCCCTGCCGCTCGGGCGGGTTGGCGGGCCGGGCGAAGTCGAAGCCGAGCATCGACGCCGGCCCGCACGCGCCGAGCACCGCGCACAGCACCACGAGCAGCCACATCGGCGCGTGCGCGCCGGGGTAGGCGAGCGTGCCCGCCCACAGCAGCGCCGTCGCGCCCACCGTGCCGAGCGCGAGCGGCAGCCGGGCCGCGTGGTGCCGGGCGACGACCTGGCCGTAGACCAGGCCGATCACCATGTTCGACAGGACGACGAGGGTGAGCAGTTCGCCGGCCGTGGCCCGGCTGAGCCCCTGCGCCTGCACCAGGAACGGCAGCCCCCACAGGAGCAGGAACACCATCGCCGGGAACTGGGTGGTGAAGTGCACCCACATCCCGAGCCGGGTGCCCGGCTCCCGCCAGGCCGCGGCGATCTGGCTCCGGACGTACACCGATCCCCGCTGCGGTGACGGTTCCGGTTCGTGCCCCTCGGGGTGGTCCTTCAGGAACAGCAGGGTAAGGACGAGGACGACCACACCGGCGAGGGCACTGCCCGCGAACGCCCGGGTCCAGCCGATGCCGTGCAGCAGCCGGGCGAGCACGAGGGTGGAGACCAGGTTGCCCGCCATGCCGACGAGCCCCGCGAGCTGGGCGACCAGGGGGCCTCGCCGCGCCGGGAACCAGCGGGTGCCGAGCCGCAGCACGCTGATGAAGGTCATCGCGTCGCCGCAGCCGAGCAGGGCCCGGGAGGCGAGCGCGGTGCCGTACGAGGGGGAGAAGGCGAAGCCGAGCTGCCCGGCGGTGAACAGCACCGCGCCGATGCTCAGCACCTTCCGGGTGCCGAGCCGGTCGACCAGCAGGCCGACGGGTATCTGCATGCCCGCGTAGACCAGCAGCTGGAGGATGGAGAACGTGGACAGGGCGGAGGCGTTCACGTGGAAGCGGTCGGCCGCGTCGAGTCCGGCGACGCCCAGCGACGTACGGAAGATGACGGCCACGAAGTACACGGCCACGCCTATGGACCACACGGCGACGGCGCCGCGGCCGCCCGGCGGATCACCCGGAAGGGTGGCGCTGCGCGCGGGAGCGCTCATCGCACCTCACCCCGCGCCAGGTGCGAGAACCAGCCCACGTGCCGGTGGACGACCGCGACGGCGGCCTCCGCGTCCCCGGCACGCAGCGCGTCGAGGATCTCCTCGTGCTCGGCGAGGGTCTTGGCGATCCGGTCGGGGTGCGAGTGCATGACGGCGACGCCCATCCGCAGCTGGCGGTCGCGTAGCTGGTCGTAGAGGCGGGAGAGGATCTCGTTGCCGCCGCTGCGCACGATCTCGGCGTGGAAGCACCGGTCGGTGACCGCGGCGGCGGCCAGGTCGCCGGCGGCGGCCTGCGCCTTCTGCCGGGCCAGCAGTTCCGTCAGCCGCTCCAGCAGACCCGGCGGGGCGGGTACGGCCTTGCGGGCCGCGTGCTCCTCGACCAGCAGCCGGGTCTCCACCACATCGGTGATCTCCTGCGCGGAGACGGGCAGCACGAGGGCGCCCTTCTTGGGGTAGAGGCGGATCAGGCCCTCGGCCTCCAGCCGCAGCAGTGCCTCCCGGACGGGGGTGCGGGAGACCCCCACGGCCTCGGCCAGCTCGCCCTCGGTGAGGAGGGTGCCGCCCTCGTAGTGGCGGTCGAGCACACCCTGCTTGACGTGGGCGTACACGCGGTCGGCAGCGGGGGGCGGCTTCAGTGACTGGGGCGCGGACTGCTCGACGGCCGTGTTCATGCCGACAGCATAGATACAACACGTACGCAAGCAGGAGAGCCGTCCATCATGCGGACGCGAGGAACGCCGTTCGCAGCGACCGCACAACCTTCTGTGCTACTTACGTGTCACACATGTGCGGCCCGCTCCGTTGTCACCACAACTCGGCCGCACACCAAGGGCATTCAAGACATTCGGGGTATTCATTTTGATTACCGGCATTCAGGGCATCCGCCTCCGCAGAGCCGCCGTCGTCGTCGTCAGCTCCGGGGCGCTGCTCGCCACCGGTGCCCTCACCGCGGCGCCCGCGCAGGCCGTCACGACGCCCTCGATCGTGGCGAAGGGCGGGTACGTGATGAACAACACCACCGGCTCGTCGCTCTACACCAAGGCAGCCGACACCCAGCGGTCCACCGGCTCCACCACCAAGATCATGACCGCCAAGGTCGTGCTCGCGCAGTCGAACCTCAACCTCGACTCCAAGATCACGATCAAGAAGATCTACAGCGACTACGTCGTCAAGAACAACGCCTCGCAGGCGCACCTGATCGTCGGCGACAAGGTCACCGTCCGCCAGCTGCTGTACGGCCTGATGCTGCCGTCCGGCTGCGACGCCGCCTACGCGCTCGCGGACAAGTACGGTTCCGGCTCCACCGTCGACGCGCGGGTGAAGTCGTTCATCGGCAAGATGAACACCGCCGCCAAGAACCTGGGCCTGAAGAACACCCACTTCGACTCCTTCGACGGCATCGGCAACGGCAAGAACTACTCGACGCCGCGCGACCTGACGAAGATCGCCAGCAGCGCGATGAAGAGCTCCACCTTCCGCACGATCGTCAAGACCAAGTCGTACATCGCCAAGACGGTCACCAAGACCGGCAGCATCCGCACGATGAACGCCTGGAAGAACACCAACGGGCTGCTGAGCAGCTACAGCGGCACCATCGGCGTGAAGACCGGCTCCGGCCCGGAGGCCAAGTACTGCCTGGTCTTCGCCGCCACCCGGAACGGCAGGACGATCATCGGCACCGTCCTCGCCTCCACGTCCATCACCCAGCGTGAGACGGACGCGAAGAAGCTCCTCACCTACGGCTTCGCCAAGCTCGGCTGACGCCGGCGGAACAGCGAAGGGCCCGTCGCGGGAACGCGGCGGGCCCTTCGCCGTACCCGGCCAGCGATATGGCTGCTTTTCACTCGCAATCGTGAACATCCCGCTTTCCGCTGGCATATTCCATTTCATCCGCTCTACGTTCCGCAGCGGAGGTGGTTCACATGAACGAACCCAGGAAGCAGTCCGGGTCCGACTCGGCGGCACGGCGCGAGGCGATCGACGTCAGCGACTTCGTGTACGCCGCGACGGGCGCCCGCGTACGCCGGCTGACCATGCCGGACGGGAGCCACTGGTTCCCGGCGGTGGACGTGTGCAAGGAGCTGGGGCACACCAACTCGCGGCAGGCACTCGCGGACCATGTCCCGGAGAGTCACCGAGAGATTCTCGAGACCGTAACTGGAGCTTACGGTCTCAGCATTCCCGCAGGCAGGGAGTGGCGCCGAGACCTGAACATCATCTCTCTCCAAGGTCTCATCCTGCTCGTCCAGGCCTGCACCAAGCCCGCCTGCGCCCCCTTCAAGCAGTGGGTCGCGGAGGTCGTCGAGACCGTGCAGCGGGAGGGGTCCTTCACGCTGCGGAAGGCCGAGGTGCAGCCGGCCGGGCCGGGGGCGCCCGTCGCGTACGCCATGCCCGAGCAGATCGCGGAGGCCATCGTCCGGCTGGAGGCGCACAACCTCCAGCTGGACGAGGGACTCGCGACCGGGCAGCGCGAGTCGATCACCCTCCAGAAGGAGACGCTCGACGTCCAGAAGGAGACGCTGACCGTCCAGCGGGAGGCACTGGACGTCCAGCGGGAGACGCTCGCGACGCAGAAGGCCACCGTCGCCGTGCTCCAGGCCATGGTCCGGGCGATGGAACGCATCGCCGACCGGCTCGACGCCCTCGTCCTGGCGCGTCCCGCCCCCGACAGCCCTCCCGCCGCGCCGGCCACCACGGAGTCCGTCCTGGCCGACTGGCGCCGGCGGCTGTCGGTGACGGAGGACGTGTGGACGGTGGCCGTGGTGATCGCCCCGATCCTGGTGGAGAAGGGCGAGCTGCGGGAGCCGCTGGAGTCCCTCGCGGCCCGTACGGGGCTCACGGTGCGCCACGTCAACGCGTGCCTGCGGCTGCTGCGCACGCACGCCTGCATCCGCTCACGGGGCGGCGGCGAGGGCGGCGCTCCGGTGTACGTGCTGAACCAGGCATGAAGAACGGGGGACGGTCGCAAACCGAAGTTGCGGCCGTCCCCCGTCGGCGTGGACCTTACCCGCCGGAGGCCCTCACGCCCAAGTGATCAGCCGCTTGGGCTGCTCCAGGACGGCCGCGACATCGGCCAGCACCTTGGAGCCCAGCTCCCCGTCCACCAGGCGGTGGTCGAAGCTCAGCGCCAGTGTGGTGACCTGGCGGGGCTTGACCTTGCCCTTGTGGACCCACGGCTGGAGCTTGATCGCGCCGACCGCGAGGATGGCCGACTCGCCCGGGTTGAGGATCGGCGTGCCGGTGTCGACGCCGAACACGCCGACGTTGGTGATGGTCACCGTGCCGCCCTGCATGGCGGCGGGCGAGGTCTTGCCCTCGCGGGCCGTCGCCACCAGCTCGCCCAGCGCCTCGGCCAGTTCCGGGAGCGTCTTGTCGTGCGCGTCCTTGATGTTCGGGACGATCAGCCCGCGGGGGGTGGCCGCGGCGATGCCCAGGTTGACGTAGTGCTTGCGCACGATCTCCTGGGCGGCCTCGTCCCAGGACGCGTTGACGTCGGGATTGCGTTTGATCGCGACGAGCAGGGCCTTGGCGATCAGCAGCAGCGGGTTGACCCGCAGCCCCTGCATCTCCTTGTCCTGCTTCAGCTCCTCGACCAGCTTCATCGTGCGCGTCACGTCCACCGTCACGAACTCGGTGACGTGCGGCGCGGTGAACGCCGAGCCCACCATCGCCTGCGCGGTGACCTTGCGGACACCCTTGACCGGCACCCGGGTCTCGCGCGCGGTGTCGTACGACGCCACGGGCGCCGCCGCGGGAGCGGTGGCGGCCGGTGCCGCCGGGGCCGCGGGCTCGGCGGTGCGCGGGGCGGCCGCCGCGTGGACGTCCTCCCGCGTGATGACGCCGTCCGCGCCGGACGGGGTGACGGTGGCGAGGTCGACGCCCAGGTCCTTGGCGAGCTTGCGGACCGGGGGCTTGGCCAGCGGACGGGTGCGGTCCGCGACCGCGCCGTGGCCGTTCAGCTCCGACTGGACCGCCTGGGCGGCCCGGGCCGCCGCCGGGACGGTGACCTCGGGGCCCTTGCGGGGGCGGCGCTTGGTGGAGGAGGCGGCCACGCCGTAGCCGACGAGAACCGGCTGGCGGCCCTCCGGCTTCGGCTCCTCCGCCGGCTGGGCGGGCGCCTCGGCCGGGGCCTCGGGCGCGGCGGCGCCCGCCACGGCCACCGCGATGATGGACGTGCCCACGTCCACCGTGGTGCCCTCGGGGAAGTGCAGGGCGCGGACCACCCCGTCGTAGGGGATGGGCAGCTCCACCGCGGCCTTGGCGGTCTCGACCTCGCAGACCACCTGGCCGTCGGTGACCGTGTCACCCGGCTGCACGTACCACTTGAGGATCTCGGCCTCGGTGAGTCCCTCGCCCACGTCGGGCATCTTGAACTCGCGTACGGACGCTTCCGTCATCGTCGTCACGACCCTCTCCTCAGTACGCCAGCGAGCGGTCGACGGCGTCGAGCACGCGGTCCAGGTCGGGCAGGTACTCCTCCTCCAGGCGGGCCGGCGGGTAGGGGGCGTGGTAGCCGCCGACCCGCAGGACGGGTGCCTCCAGGTGGTAGAAGCAGCGTTCGGTGATCCGCGCGGCGATCTCCGCGCCGGAGCCGAAGAACACCGGTGCCTCGTGGACGACGACGAGGCGGCGGGTCTTCTCCACCGAGGCCTGGACGGCGTCGAAGTCGAGGGGGCTGACCGAGCGCAGGTCCAGGACCTCGAGGGACTTGCCCTCCTCGGCCGCCGCGTCCGCGGCCTCCCGGCACAGCTTCACCATCGGGCCGTACGCGGCGAGGGTGAGGTCCGTGCCCTCGCGGACCACGCGGGCCCGGTGCAGCGGGGCCGGGATGGCCTCGGGGTCGACCTCCCCTTTGTCCCAATAACGCCGCTTGGGCTCGAAGTAGATGACCGGGTCGTCGCTCTGGATGGCTTGCTGCATCATCCAGTACGCGTCGGAGGAGTTGGACGGGCTGACCACCTTCAACCCGGCCACGTGCGCGAACAGGGCCTCGGGCGACTCGGAGTGGTGCTCGACCGCGCCGATGCCGCCGCCGTAGGGGATGCGGATGACGACCGGCAGCTTGACCTTGCCCAGCGAGCGGGCGTGCATCTTGGCGAGCTGGGTGACGATCTGGTCGTAGGCGGGGAAGACGAAGCCGTCGAACTGGATCTCCACCACCGGGCGGTAGCCGCGCAGGGCGAGGCCGATCGCGGTGCCGACGATGCCGGACTCGGCCAGCGGGGTGTCGATGACCCGGCTCTCGCCGAAGTCCTTCTGGAGGCCGTCCGTCACCCGGAAGACACCGCCGAGCTTGCCGACGTCCTCACCCATGACGAGGACCTTGGGGTCCGCGTCCAGGGCGCGGCGCAGCGACTCGTTGATGGCCTTGGCCATCGCCATCTTCTCGGCCATGTCAGTGACCCCCTTCTTCCGCGAACGACGCCTGGTAGGCGGCGAACTGGGCGCGCTCCTCGTCGACGAGCGCGTGCCCGTCCGCGTACGCGTTCTCGAAGATGGCGAAGTGGTCCGGGTCGGGCATCGCGCGGACCGCTTCGCGCACTCGTCTGCCCAACGCCTCGGACTCGGTCTCGAGTTCCGCGAAGAACGCCTCGTCCGTGTGGTTCGCGGCCTCCAGGTACCGGCGCAGGCGCAGGATCGGGTCCTTGGCCTCCCAGGCCAGCCGCTCCTCGTCGCCCCGGTAGCGGGTGGGGTCGTCGGAGGTGGTGTGGGCGCCCATCCGGTAGGTGTACGCCTCGACCAGGGTCGGGCCCTCGCCGTTGCGGGCCCGCTCCAGCGCCCACTTGGTGACCGCGAGACAGGCGAGCACGTCGTTGCCGTCGACGCGGACGCCGGGGAAGCCGTAGCCCTGGGCGCGCTGGTAGAGCGGGACGCGGGTCTGGCGCTCGGTGGGCTCGGAGATCGCCCACTGGTTGTTCTGGCAGAAGAACACCACGGGGGCGTTGTAGACCGCGGAGAAGGTGAACGATTCGGCCACGTCGCCCTGGCTGGAGGC
The DNA here is from genome assembly GCF_044759735.1 of Streptomyces sp. NPDC100445. Taxonomy (NCBI): domain Bacteria; kingdom Bacillati; phylum Actinomycetota; class Actinomycetes; order Kitasatosporales; family Streptomycetaceae; genus Streptomyces; species Streptomyces sp. NPDC100445. The sequence goes on from NZ_JBIVZV010000010.1 coordinate 58,649, forward strand.
GCCGTCACCGAAGTAGGCGATGACCGCCGAGTCCGCGCCGTCCTTGGTGATGCCCATCGCGTAGCCGGTGGCGTGCAGCGCCTGGGAACCGATGACGATCGTGTACAGGTGGAAGTTGTTGCTGTTCGGGTCCCAGCCGCCGTTGTTCACGCCGCGGAACATGCCGAGCAGATTGGTGGGGTCGACGCCGCGGCACCAGGCGACGCCGTGCTCCCGGTAGGTCGGGAAGACGTAGTCGTCCTCGCGGGTGGCCCGGCCGGAGCCGATCTGGGCGGCCTCCTGGCCCAGCAGGGAGGCCCACAGACCCAGCTCTCCCTGGCGCTGGAGGGCCGTGGCCTCGGCGTCGAAGCGGCGGGTGAGCACCATGTCGCGGTACAGGCCGCGCAGCTCGTCGGGGGTGATGCCGGCGACGTAGGCGTCGTACCGGGCGTCCTTGACCCGCTCGCCCTCGGGGGTCAGGAGCTGCACCAGCTCGGGTTCGGTGCTCTTGCCGGCGGTGCTTCGGGTGGTGCGCTTGGTGCCGGCGGCCCCGGTCGTGTCGCCGGCCGTCCCGGCCTTGCCTGCGGCGGTGCGTCGCGGCTTGCGCGCGGCACTGCTCTCCACGGTCACGTGTGCTCCTCCGTCGTTCCGGCCCCCGGGGTTGCCGGTAGGCCAGTGCGGCTCACCTGTTCCGACCACCGGGCACGGGGTGGGTGCCACTCGGCCGGGAACAGGCGTGACAGGTGCCCCGGCGAGCGCCCTGCGACCAACACGTTACCCAGTGCTTCACATTTCTGTGAAACCCCCTTTGACCTGCAATTTTGCTTGGATTTCCAAGTAAATCCAGGGGACGGGGAAGCGTGCTGGTCACAGCCTTGCGGCAGTCCGGAGCACCCGCACGTTATCCCGCGCACCCAGGTCACGGGAAGAGTCGTCTGTGACACTGCCCTCGCACATGAAACGGGACAAGTCAGGATTCCTCCCGTGACCGCGCCGTCCCCTGCCGCCCGTGGCGCGTGACGGAGAGCCGTCCCGCCGGGTCCGGCCCGGCCCCGGGTGTCCGCCGTCCGACGGAAAATCCCCGCGCATGACCGAAAGCGACCGTCGGCGACTGTCTGTGACAACGCGCAGCTCACAGGGGCTGCCGGTGGCCTACCATCTGCCGCGTGCCGCGCTCATGTGTACCACCCCTGATGTCCCACGCGCCCCCTCTGCGAACCCTGCTGCGCCTCTACGGCGCGGGCACCGCCCTCACCTGTGAGCCGGTCGACCAGGGGCTGCTGAACCGCGGCTACCGGCTGTGCACCACACGCGGCCGCTACTTCCTCAAGCACCACTTCGATCCGGACACCGCCGACCCGGCCGCCATCGAACGCCGGCACCGGGCCACCCAGCGCCTGGCCGACCTCGGGGTCCCCGTCGCCCCGCCGCTCGCCCACCGCGAGGGCCGCACCGTCGCCGTCGTCGGCGGCCACGCCTACGCCCTGCACCCCTGGATCGACGGCGGGCACCGCCACGGCGGCCAGCTCACCCACGGGCAGAGCGCGTGCCTGGGGGCGCTCCTGGGGGCCGTCCACGCCTGCCTGGAACGCGTGATGCCGCCCAAGGGGCGCACCCGCCCGGCGACGAGCCCCCATCCGGTGCGCAGCGCCGACCCGGCCGACACCTTCGCCCTCATCGACGCCCTGCTCGACCGGGTGCGCCGGCACCGCCCCGCCGACGCCTTCGACGGCCTGGCCCGGCACCGGCTGCTGGAGCGCCGCGCCCTGCTGGAGCAGCACGCCGGCCGGCGGCCGCCGCGCGGCGGCTCGGTGGGCTGGGTGCACGGCGACTTCCACCCGTTCAACCTGCTCTACAAGGACGACACCCCGGCGGCCATCGTGGACTGGGACCGGCTGGGCGTGCAGCCGCGCGCGGAGGAGGCGGTGCGCGCCGCGGTCATCTTCTTCGTCCGCCCCGGGGGGACGCTGGACCTGCCGAAGGTGCGTGCCTACGCGCGCGCGTACCGGCGGGCCGCCGGTGCCCCGTCCGCGGAGCTCGCGGCGGCCGCGCACCGGGTGTGGTGGGAGCGGCTGAACGACTTCTGGATGCTGCGCTGGCACTACGAACGCGGCGACACGCGCGCGGACTCGCAGTTCCCGGCCGCGTCGGCGCTCGCGGTGTGGTGGACCCGCGAGTACGACGCGGTGTGCGACGCGTTCGTGCGGTGAACCGGACGGGCGGCCGGGCGGCCGGTCACCCCTCGGCGGCCGGCGTGCCGGTCGCCGTCGGTGTCCTTCAACCGCCGGTGGTGTCGCCCGTGGTGCCGCCGTCCGTCGTGGTGCCCGCGGTGGCGCCGCCGTCGTCGGTGCCCGCGTCCGTGCCCGCGTCGGTGGTGCCGGCGTCCGTGCCCGCGTCGGTGGTGCCGGCGTCCGTGCCGCCGTTGGTCGGGTCCGTGGGCTGCGACTGCGAGGTCTGCGGGTCCGACGGCTCGGCGCTCGGGGTGGAGCCGGTCGGCTGCGACGGGGTGTACGACGGCGTGGTCGCCGGCGGCCAGCCGTTCCCGGTGCCGGTGCCGGTGTCCGAGCCGGTGTGCGTGGAGGGGCCCGAGGGCTGCTCCGCGTCGTCGTCGGACGGGGTCGCGGAGGGCTTCTCGTGCTTGGTGCTCTTGGAGTGCGTGCTCGACGGCTTGGTGTCGGTGCCCGTGCCGCCGCCGCCGGCGCCCTTCAGCGCCAGCGCCACGCCCGCCGCGATGGCGACGACCGCGAGTACGGCGAGGATCCACATCTTGCCGCGTCCGCTGCCCTTGTTGCCGTGCCCCTCGAAGCCGCCGTCGTCCCCGCTGCCGTAGCCGGTCGGCAGGATCGGCTGCGGGATCTGCGCGGTGCCCGAGGCGTCCATCGGGTGCGGCATGACGGTGGTGCCGGCGAAGCCGCCCGCCGGGGTCTGGCGGGCGTCGTGCGCCGCCACCGGGCCGGTGTTCCAGGTGCCGCTGTGCGCGCCCTGGTCGTACAGCATCTGGAGGCCGTACTGGACCAGGCCGCGCATCTCCTCGGCCGTCTGGAACCGGTCGTCGGGGTCCTTGGCGAGGGAGCGCATGACCAGGCCGTCCAGCTCCGGCGGGCAGGTCCCGTCCGCCACCTGCGACGGCGGCACCGGGATGTCCTGGACGTGCTGGTAGACCACCGACAGCGGGGTCTCACCGGTGAACGGGGGCCGCAGCGAGAGCAGTTCGTACAGCAGGCAGCCGGTGGCGTACAGGTCGGAGCGGTGGTCGACGGCCTTGCCGAGCGCCTGCTCCGGGGAGAGGTACTGCGGAGTGCCCATGACCATGCCGGTCTGCGTCATCGTCGTGGACGCGCCGTGCAGGGCCCGGGCGATGCCGAAGTCCATCACCTTCACGGCGCCGCTGTGGGTGATGATGACGTTCGCCGGCTTGATGTCGCGGTGCACGATGCCGTGCTGGTGCGAGTAGGCGAGCGCCTCCAGCACCCCGGAGACGATCATCAGGGCCTGCTCGGGGCCCGGCGCCTCGGCGTTCAGCAGCAGGTCGCGGATGGTGCGGCCCTCGACCAGCTCCATGACGATGTACGGCACGGACTGGCCGCCCACGCTGTCCTCGCCGGAGTCGTACACGGCGACGATCGCGTGGTGGTTGAGGCCGGCCACGGACTGGGCCTCACGGGTGAAGCGGGCCTTGGAGACCGGGTCCTCGGCCAGGTCCGCGCGGAGCAGCTTGACCGCGACGGTACGGCCCAGGCGGACGTCCTCCGCGGCGAACACCTCGGCCATGCCGCCCCGGCCCAGCCGGTGCGTGAGCCGGTACCGGCCGTCGCCGACGAGCCCTCCGTTGCCCCACATCTCCGGCGCGTCCGACATGCCGCCGCCAGTCGCCTCGGGGTCGGACGGGCCCTGAGAGCGCTGCTGCTGTGCCATCAGTCCTCGCCGTCGTTTCTGCCCGCGGTGCGCGCGGTGTTGTCACGGTCTCCGTCGGCCACGCTACAGCCTCCGCGGGGGCCACCGGTCCGGAACCGCAACCGGGACGGGTCCGCGACGGACCGGTCATGAAACCCGTAGCACGCGCTGTCGTGCAAATTCCGTGTGCCTGCCGTAGGGCACCGGTAACGCTTGCGCGACGCTTCTTGCGCGTACGGTCACGGAACGGGCACCGAGCTTGACGTGCCGGTGCCCTGGGGCAGACTTGGCCGGGAATGACACATTCGATCAAGGCCTGTCTCGCCGGTGACGGCGCCGGCGGCCGGTGGGGGACGCGGGAACATGAGCCAGGACGGCGCACACGGCCGGTACGCGGGGCAGGCGCTGGCCGGAGGCCGCTACCAGCTGCGCGACCTGCTGGGTGAGGGCGGCATGGCCTCGGTGCACCTCGCGTACGACGCCGTGCTGGACCGCCAGGTGGCCATCAAGACGCTCCACACCGACCTCGGCCGGGAACCGGCCTTCCGCGAGCGGTTCCGCCGCGAGGCGCAGGCCGTGGCCAAGCTCACCCACACCAACATCGTCTCCGTCTTCGACACGGGCGAGGACGAACTGAACGGCATGGCGACGCCGTACATCGTCATGGAGTACGTCGAGGGCCGCCCGCTCGGCTCGGTCCTCGCCGAGGACATCCAGCGGCACGGCGCGATGCCCGCCGACAAGGCGCTGAAGGTCACCGCCGACGTGCTCGCCGCGCTGGAGATCAGTCACGAGAAGGGGCTGGTCCACCGCGACATCAAGCCGGGCAACGTGATGATGACCGGGCGCGGCGTGGTCAAGGTCATGGACTTCGGCATCGCCCGCGCCATGCAGTCCGGCGTCACCTCGATGACCCAGACCGGCATGGTCGTCGGCACCCCCCAGTACCTCTCGCCCGAGCAGGCCCTCGGCCGCGGGGTGGACGCCCGCGCCGACCTCTACTCCGTCGGCATCATGCTGTTCCAGCTGGTGACCGGGCGGCTGCCGTTCGACGCGGACTCGCCGCTGGCGATCGCCTACGCGCACGTGCAGGAGGAGCCGGTGCCGCCCTCCTCCGTCAACCGCGCGCTGCCCCCGGCGGTGGACGCGCTCGTCGCCCGCGCCCTGAAGAAGAACCCGAACGAGCGCTTCCCGACCGCCGAGTCCATGCGCGACGAGTGCCTGCGCGTCGCCGCGTCCCTCCAGGCGGCGGCGCCGAACATCGTGGCGGGCGCCGCACCGGCACAGAGCGGGTCGGGCGTCGCCTCCGCGGTGTTCCCGCCGGTCGACCGGACGGCCCAGGCGCCGCACGGCCCGGTGCAGACGCCGTACCCGCACACACAGTCCCCGGCCCAGAACCCCTACGGCCACCCGGCGCCCGCCGCGGGGTACGGCTACCCCCAGCAGGGCGGCTACCAGACGCCCCCGGTGGGCTACGGCCCGCAGACCGCGCCGACCCCACCGCCGTACACGGGCGCCCCGCAGACCGGCCCCTACCCCGCCGATGCCGGGCGGGGCAGGCGCCGCAGGCCGCTGGTGATCGGCTCGGTGACGGTGGTGGCCCTCGCGGTCGTCGGGCTGGTCGTCGCGCTCACGCTGAAGAACGCCGGCGACGACATCAAGGGCGTGACCGGCGGTTCGAGCGCCTCGGCGTCCGCCTCGCACCGGACCGGTTACCGCGGGCCGGACACCACACGGCAGATCGACAAGTCGGAGTGCACGGAACCGCAGGAGTCGTACAGCGACCCGAAGAAGGTCCAGATGCCCAACTTCCGGTACAAGGACATCGGCTCCGTGAAGCGGTGCCTCCAGGCCGCGGGCTGGAAGTGGAGCATCGACCACGAGGACGACGCCACCTGGGGCGACGGGACCGTGCTGAAGCAGTTCCCCGAGCACGGCACCGACGTCAGCCCGCACGACGTGGGCACCATCGAGCTGAGCGTGTCGACCGGCAACCCGCCGCAGTGACGCCGTACCGGGCGCGGCGGGTCCGCGCCCGGACGCGGTGAGGGCCCGGCGGATGTCCGCCGGGCCCCTCGGATGTCGTGACCTCGTGACCTTGTGACTTCGTGGTGGGGCCGGTGCCTACAGGTACGGTCCGCCCGTGTGCGCGCCGCCGCGCTGCTCGTCACCCAGCCCGTCGGGGCCGGACACGCCCGGCGGGAGGGCGCGACGCATCTGCTCCAGCTGGGCCCGCGCGGCCATCTGCTGGGCGAACAGCGTCGTCTGGATCCCGTGGAAGAGACCCTCCAGCCAGCCCACCAGCTGCGCCTGTGCGATCCGCAGTTCCGCGTCGCTCGGGGTGACCTCGTCGGTGAACGGCAGGGAGAGCCGTTCCAGCTCCTCGACCAGCTCCGGCGCCAGACCGTCCTCCAGTTCCTTCACCGAGCTGGCGTGGATCTCCTTCAGCCGCACCCGGCTGGCCTCGTCGAGAGGGGCCGCGCGCACCTCCTCCAGGAGCTGCTTGATCATGCTGCCGATCCGCATCACCTTGGCCGGCTGTTCCACCATCTCCGTCACCGGGGTCTCGCGGGAGTCCTCGCCCCCGCCGCCACCGAGCGCCATCCCGTCCTGCCCCACGACGAGGATCTGGGGATTCTCCGGCGACCGTTCGTTCCTCGGCATCTCCATACGACCATTGTCGCGCACCTCACCACCGCGTCACCGTGCTGCCCCCCGTGTGGCCCATCGCCCGGCCGGCCCCGACGGCGCAACCCGGAGTGCCGCGTCGGCCGCCGGGTGTGAGGCTGGTCCCCGTCGGGTTTCCATCGGTCACGGCACCTGGGCTCCGGGAGGTCACCGACGTGACTCCATGCCTGCGACGGGCGTTCCGCCGCGTCCCGCTGCTGCTGCTCGTCCTCACGGCGGCGGCCCCGCCGGCGCACGGCGTCGCCGTCGCCGCCGGTCACGGCGCCCCGCCCGCCCACGCCGCCCGGCGGGGCCCCGTCCACCCGTCCGCCACGGGGCACCGGGAGGCGTCCACCGGGGACGGTCCGGGCCACGGCCGGCCGGGGCAGGGCCTGCCCGGGTCCGCCACCGCCTCGGTCACCGCCGACGCGCACGGGGTGCGCCACCCGGATCCGCCCGCCGCCGATCCTCCGGCTGCCGGCGTTCCCGCGCCGTCCGACTCGGCGTCGGCGTCGGTCCGCCCCTCGGTCTCCGCCCGCCCCGCCGCGGAGCCGTCCCGGGCGGGCAGCCGGGCCGGTGAGGGACGGCTGCGGCCGGGACGGCCGGACGGGCCCGCCGCCGAGGTGGAGGGTGACGATCCCGACCCCGACGCCGAGGCCGTGCGGGCGGAGGAGTCGGCGGACGTGCCGGACGGGACACCGACGGTCTCACCGCCGCCGGAGGAGGCCGGGCTCGACCCGGCGGCGCCTGTGCTGCGGCCCGCCGCCGACGAGGGGGTCCAGCAGGGCGAGGGTCCCACGGAGCCGGTCCTGCGGATCCTGCCGCTGGGCAGCGGCCTGGTCCTCATCGGCCTGGGCCTGGCACTGGCCCTCCTCGGCCTGAGACTCCGCAGGACCTGACCCCGGCTCCGCCGGCCGGTCCCGCGCCGCCGGCGCCGGTTCAGGCCGGCGCCGGTTCCCGCTACGGCGCGACCAGGAGGACCTTGCCGATGTGGCCGCTCGCCTCCACCAGGCGGTGCGCCTCGGAAGCCCGCGGCATCGGCACCTCACGGTCGACGACCGGACGGACATGGCCGTCGGCGAGCAGCGGCCACACGTGCTCGCGCACGGCGGCGACGATGGTCGCCTTCTCGTCCAGCGGGCGGGCGCGCAGCGAGGTCGCGCTGACCGCGGCACGCTTGGCGAGGAGCGCGCCGATGTTCAGCTCGCCCTTGGTGCCGCCCTGCATGCCGATGATCACCAGGCGCCCGTTGACGGCGAGTGCCTGGATGTTGCGGTCCAGGTACTTGGCGCCCATGTTGTCGAGGATGACGTCGGCGCCCGCGCCGCCGGTGGCCTCCCGGACCTCGGCGACGAAGTCCTGCTCGCGGTAGTTGATCAGTACGTCGGCGCCGAGCTCGGCGCAGAAGTCCAGCTTCTCCTTCGTACCGGCCGTCACCGCGACCCGGGCACCGAGGGACTTGGCGAGCTGGATCGCCATGGTGCCGATGCCGCTGGAGCCGCCGTGCACCAGCAGTGTCTCGTCGGGGCGCAGGTGGGCGACCATGAACACGTTGGACCAGACCGTGCAGGCCACCTCGGGCAGCGCCGCGGCCTGCCGGAGGTCGACGCCCTGGGGCACGGGCAGCAGCTGCCCCGCCGGTACGGCGACCTTCTCGGCGTAACCGCCGCCGGCGAGCAGCGCGCACACCTCGTCGCCGACGGACCAGCCGGAGACGCCGGGGCCGAGTGCGGCGATCCGGCCGGAGCACTCCAGGCCGGGGTAGACGGAGGCGCCGGGCGGCGGGTCGTAGAAGCCCTGCCGTTGCATGATGTCGGCACGGTTGACGGCGCTGGCCACCACCTCGACCAGCACCTCGCCCTCGCCGGGCACCGGATCGGGGACCTCCGCCCACACGAGGGACTCGGGACCGCCGGGTTCGGGAATCGTGATCGCATGCATGCCGGTGACGCTACCCCCCGCGGGCCTCGTCACCCGTGCGGGAGCGGCCGGGTGTCCGGGGCGGTCCGGGCGCCGGGCGTGACCCTGACGATGGTGATGAGCCGGTCGGTCAGCTGGAGGGTGCCGAGCGACGGATCGTCGTAGCCGAGCACGCGGTGTCCGCGGACGACGCTGACCACGAGGTCGGCCGTCTCGCGCGGTGTCCTGCCCACCTCGTCCCGGACGACCGGCCGTTCGACGATGTCCAGCCCGCTGCCCTGCTGGATCAGGTCCTCCATCACCATGCCGGCGGCGGGACTGAGCACGGAGAGCCCGAGCAGGCGGCCGGCCGCGCTGGCGCTGGTGATGACCGCGTCCGCCCCGGACTGCTTGAGCAGCGGGGCGTTCTCCTCCTCGCGCACCGCGGCCACGATCTTGGCGCCGCGGTTGAGCTGGCGAGCGGTCAGCGTGACGAGGACGGAGGTGTCGTCACGCTGCGGGGCGATGATGATCTGCCGGGCCCGGTGCACCTCGGCCCGCCTGAGCACGTCACTGCGGGTGGCGTCGCCCACGACGCCGGCGTAGCCCTCCGCGGTGGCCGCGTCGACCGCCTTCGCGCTGGGGTCGACGACGACCACCTGCTCCTTCCTCAGTCCCGTCGCGCAGACGGTCTGGACGGCCGACCGTCCCTTCGTGCCGAAGCCGACGACGACGGTGTGGTCGCGCAAGGTGGACCTCCAGCGGTTTTCTGAAAGTACCCTTAGACCATGAACAACGACCTTGTGCAGCGAGCCCGTTGGGGCGACTTAGCGGGGCAGAACTGGGCTGGACTCGTCCGTTTGTCCTTCGAGGTCGACGAGGGTCCCGGTACTGCTGAGAACGACGCTAGCGACACCACGGTTGCCAGGCCCGCGTTCCGGCCCATGACCGGCCGGGACATCAGGAGTCGTGACGAGCAGGAGAAAGACAACAAGCGCTTCGTCGACTCGCGCGGTGGCCGGTACGTCTACACGTACGAGGAGCCGGACACGAGCGCGTGGAAGCGCAAGCGCGTCCGGCTGCCGAACGGCGAGATCGGGTACCGCGTCATCCGCCCTGTCTTCGAGGGCGCGTTGGAGGACCTCAAGCGGGGAGTGGCCCCGAACGGCGAGCGGTTGGACGGCTTGATCGTCTACGACATCGACCGACTGACGCGCGACAACCGGCACCTTGAGGACGCGATCGAGGTCGTGGAGAACTTCGGGCGCCCGATCATCGACATCACGGGCACCCTCGATCTCCTCACGGACAACGGCCGCACGGTCGCACGGATCGTGACCGCGACGAACAACAAGCAGTCCGCCGACACGGCGCGCCGGGTCGCCCGCAAACACAGTGCTCTTCAGCAGGCCGGGATCCCCACGGGCGGCACAAGGCCTTTCGGGTGGCAGGACGACAAGCGCACGCTGGACCCCGACGAGGTGGAGTGGCTTCGACGGATGGTCGACTGGTTGCTTTCGGGCAAGCCGATCTCGGCCGTCATCAAGAAGCTGAACGAGGCCGGCGTGAAGACATCGACCGGCCGCACCTGGTCTCACGCGGGACTCAAGGCCGTGATCCGTAACCCCCGACTGTGCGGGTACCGCTCGCGCCAGGTCATGGACGTCGACCCAGTCACGGGAACGACCAACAAACGGGTCGAGATCGTCTTGGACGACCATGGGAAGCCGGTGATCGGGCAGTGGGAACCCGCAATCACCGTCGAGGAGTGGGAAGCCGTCACGGAACTGCTCGGTTCTAATCCCGCTCCGGGGCAGGGCTTCAACGCGCGCAAGTCCCTGCTGCGGGGCACCCTGCGGTGTGACCGGAACGGCTGTGGTGCGCAGCTTCGGATCTCCAAGGCGGAGAAGCGCCTCAAGAAGCCAGAGGGGTACTTCTACTACACGTGCCCAAGCAGCGGCAGCGCCTACGCGGGGTGCGGGGGCACGAGGATTCCCGGCCCGGAAACGGACAAGGCCGTATCCATGATGGTGATCGCCAAGCACCAGGAGGAGGCCGCCAAGCGGGAGGCCAGTCCCGCGCCCACGACGTGGGATGGGGAGGAGAAGCTGACTCGCGTCCTCGAAGACATCGAGGACCTGAAGCAGGCCCGGAAGTCGCGGATCATCACAGCGGAGACGTACTTTTCGCAGCTCGCGGAGCACGAGGCCGAGAAGCGGCGTCTCACGACGGAGCGGAACCGATTCCTACGGCACAGGCACTCCGCACAGAGTGAGCCCGTTGATCTCGCCGATACGTGGGATGACCTGCTGCTCAGTGAGAAGCGCGCGTACATCGAGGACACCTTAATCGCCGTCCTTGTCGGACCTGCCGTCGGACGTGGGAAGCCGGTGCGTGAGCGGCTGACTCCGGTGTGGAGGCCGAAGGGGGATCAGTCGTGGGCTGAGTCCGAGGATGGTTCGAAGTGACCTCGGGCTGAGGCGGAGCGAGACGCGGGGCGACGGGCAGACCCAGGATCGTGTTCGCCCGTCGCCAGTCGTCGTCAGACCAGGCAGGTGCGTTCCGTGCCTGTTCACGGGCCCAAGCCCAGTCGTCGTCTCCTTCTAACGGGAGTCTCAAACGGACCTCCCATCGGGGGGCGTCAGGGCGTCGGAGGCAGCTTCCCGGTTGCGCGCGATGTCTTCAGCGATCCCAGCGGCGATGAGGAAGGCGCCGGGGGTGTGACCGGAGCCGACGTAGCGCCAGTGCCGTTCGGTGACCGTGTCGGGGATCTCGACGTGCCCCATGTGGTGACCACGTTGGGCGCGCAGTGCTGCGTAGGTAGTGGAGTAGGCGCGCGACTTGGTGAGGATGTGTCCCCGGTAGCCGAGGGTGTGGGCCCAGGCATGCAGGCGGAGGGGTGTGTACTCGGGTAGGCCGCCGAGGCGCCAGCAGGTCCGCATGAGAATTCGGGTGTGTTCGCTGACGGGTGCCGACTCGATATCGGCCCAGGTCGAGAGCCGGTAGTCAGTGCCAGCGCCTATGTCGCTTGCGCCTTTGGTGACGTACTTGGCGACGTACGCGGCGACCGCGTCATCGTCGGGGCCGTCATCGTCGGGCCGTAGGGGCCGGGCGTCGGTCTGTGCGCCCCAGCGTAGGTTCAACTCACCCACGGCAGGGCTGTAGGGCGTACGGACCAGTACCCGCCGAGCGGAGGAGCGTACAGCGTCGATGAGGAGTTCGGCCGTGCCCCAGGTCGGAGGTTCGTCGCCGGGTCCGGTCGGGCCGTCGAGGCGGACGACGGCATGGACGTGGACGGCCGCCCGCCGCTGATATTCGGCGACGCGGGCGAAGGACAGCCGGGCGTACCGGGCGAAGCGGGACTGCACCAGGCCGACCGATGATGCGAGGCGCCGCCGAACGTCGATGACGAAGCGGTCCCAGAGCTTGGAGGCGTGTGCGTGCCACAGGACGTGGGCGGTGTAGTCGTAGCAGGCGAGGCAGAGCGGTTGGCCGACACTCGGTGCGTCGGGCGCGTGGACGAGGCCGCAACCGAGAGGACGGCCGTGTTCGCAGGTGCCGCCATCACGACGGGGACGGCACAGCTCCGATGACCGGTGCACCGGGCCGAACGACGGAGCGGTGAGGGTGACGAACAGCCGGGGGCGGTAGCGGACGTCATTGGGGACGTTCTTGCCGCCGAGGAGGCCGGCACGGACGAGGTGGTAGGTGTCTCCGGCGTGGAGGCGGGAGCAGGCCGGGCAGATGGTTGCCCGGCGGTTGCGGCAGCGGACGAGGAGGCGTTCGCCGGGCTCGTCGCGGGTGTCGTAGTGATGGAGGATCTCGCCGGTCGTGCCGTCCACTGTGGTGGTGGAGCCGGAGAGGTGGACTGGGTGGGAGCAGCCGCCGGTAGCGGTGATCTGCTCCAGTAGGCGAGGGAACTTCGGGTCTTGTGCGAGACGGATTGCGTCGCGGTCTACTTCCGGGAGCTGACGCAGGCGCGCTGCGCCGTCGAGGGCGGCGCGCCGGTCAGCCGGAGTGAAGTCCGGGGTGATGGTGGTGACCTTCCGGGATGGGCCGCCGAGGCGGCAGGGGTATGGACGGCTGGTGGTGCGGGGTGGGTCATGGGGATCACCTCCGGGTCGTCGGGGGCGGGTTGGTGGTCAGCGGATGGTTCCGGTGCCCCGGCAGACGCGGCAGCGGCGCGTACGTCCGGTCCAGGTCCTGCGGGCTCCGTCGCCCTTGCAGTGGGGGCACCTCACGCGAGGCATGGGCATGGCTTTGTGTCCCTTCGGGTCAGTGGTGGGCGAAGCCGCTGATGAGCCAAGTCACGAGCCCGTGGATGGTGAAGACCACCGGGGTCTGGCCGAGGTAGAGGCCGAAGAGGCCGACGCAGACCGCTTCCCAGGCACGCACGTCGCGGGAGCGGACGAGGAGAACGGTGATGATCCCGAAGATCACCGAGAACGTGAACGCCGTACCTTCGCTGATCACTTGTCGTCTCCTTCCGACACCTCAAGGGCGCCGTTCAGGGCGGGTAGTTCCGGGGCCGTCGCGGCGTACTTCCGCGCCGTGGAGACGGCTTCCTCGGTCGGAGTGAGGTGGGAGCGGGCGCGGCTCCAACCGCCGTCAGGGCCGGTGCAAACGGCCACGCCGCGTTCCTCTGCCGTGATCGACTGGGCAACCGCTACCGCGTCCTTGTTCAGGTCACCCAGGGTCATTTCGGCCGTGCCGGGGTCGTTGACGCGGTGGCAGATCCGGCCGCCGAGCTGGGCTCGCAGCGCGGTGACGCCGGAGCCGAGGTCGGAACCCACGCGTTGGCCGGCGACGACCAGGTGCAGGCCGAGCGCTGCCCCGAGCTGCCCGATCCGGAGCAGGAGGGTGGAGCACTGTTCGGCTTCCGCCTTGCTCTCACGCGTGCCGTCCGACAGGTACAGTTCGGCGATCTCGTCCACGATCACGACCACCGGAACCGGCCGGATCTTGTCGGGCAGTTCCCAGATGGAGCGGACCCCGGCCGACCGGCAGGCGCTCATGCGGTCCTGCATGTCGACCACAAGCGCGGAGAGCACAGCGACCGCTTCGCGTCGGCAGGTGGCCAGCGCGCTCAGCCTGTCGACGAACAGGCCCAGTTCCATACCGCCCTTGCAGTCGATGCCGACCAAGGCGACCGACTGTGGGGCGAGCTGGGTGATCAGCCGGGCCAGCAGCGTGGACTTACCCGAGCGGGTGGCACCGGCGATGAGCCAGTGGGGCACGAGCCGCAGGTTCATCACCCAGGCGCCGCCGCTCTCCAGGACCCCGATGAGCGCCGACAGCAGCTCGGCCGGAGCAGACGCTAAGCCGGGCCTCTGAAGCGGATCGGTGGCCGTCGCCGTCAGCAGGACGAGCCCGCGTTCGGGCGAGGTGACCCGGACCGCGTGAACCTTCCACGCGTGGACGAACGCGTCAGCGGCCTTCAGGAAGGTTGTCGGAGTCTGACCCGCGTGCAGTCGCACCAGCACCGTCAGCCCCATGCGGGTCGCCCGCGGGAACGCAATCCGCGGAGCCACCGGCCGCAGCGGGTCACCCTTAACGACCAGGTCACCGAGCAGCCCGCGCGGCGGACGCTTGGCTACAGCGAGGTCGTTGAGCTGCGCGACCTTGCGCCAGGTGAACACGACCCGGCAAGCGGTAGCCGGGTAACCGATCAGGTACCAGTGCCAGACGGGGCGGTGCCGGCGGACCAGGTCACCGACGACGAGCACCCACGCCAGTACTGCGAGACCAAGGGCGAGCAGGAGCGGTCCCATCAGGCGTCACCGCCCTTGGCGTGCGCCGGACCGGTCACGGGGGTGATCGCGTCGGCGCGGAAGCTGACGCCGTGCCGGTCCCCCATCGACCACATGAACGCTGTCAGACCGGTGACCTTGACGATCTGCCCTTCCTCAATGCCCTTCGGCTGACCGCTCACGGCGATCTCGATCACGGAGATCCGCCGTCCGTCCTGCCGCACGGTGACCGCCACGGTCCACACCGGGTTGCCGTCCCGGTCCCTCTTCACCTCCTGCGTCTCGGAGTTGGTGATCTTCGCTTCGGGCGCGATGGCGCACCGCAGTACGCCCAGCCGCGCCGTGTCCACGGGAATGGACTGCATTTCGTTGGCCTCCTTGGCCAGTCAAGACGCCGAGACATTCTGACGTCACTTGTCCTTACGAGTGATGACTATGAGGCTCTGTACGGCAGTAGCGCAACTACTTATGCTGACGAGTGATGTCGCGCGTGCGACGTGCCTAGGACCTCACCCGGAGATGACCGAATGTCGGAGATCCAGCGCCCCGGAGCCCTCTACCAGCAGGTGGCCGCCGCGATCCGCGAAGCGATCCTGTCCGGCGAGTTCGCACCAGACTCCCTGTTGCCGTCCGAAGCCCAGCTCATGGCCCGCTATGGCGTATCGCGGCCGACCGTCCGCAACGCTATCGCCGCCCTGCGAGCCGAAGGCCTCATCGACGTCCGGCACGGCAAGGGCAGTTTCGTACGCTCCAGCGGTCACCCCGTCCTCACTCTGGAACGGGGCGTCAGCCGCACCAGCGACGGCAAGTTCGTGATGCCCAGCGGCGACATCTGGGAGGAGGCCGAGGAGCCGAGCACCTACCGCACCCACACGACGAAGGCCACAGGCCGGCTCCTGCAACTCACGGCCGAGGAAGCCCTGTTCGGCTGTGACCGACTGCTCACCGACCCCGGCACCGGGACGCGCGCCATGCACCGCACCTTGATCCCGTTCGAGGTTGCCGAGGCCGTTCCCCTGCTCAGTCAGGAGCCGTGTAAGCCATCGGCCGCCCTCTACTGGGTGCTTACCCAGGCCGGACACAAGCTCACCTGGGCCGAGACCGTACGGGCACGCATGCCCCTGCCCGACGAACGCACCGCGCTCCGGCTCCCGGACGCCACACCGATCCTGCATGTCAGCCGCGTCGCGCACGGCACCGACGACCGCCCGCTGATCCTCGAAGAACTGCGCTTCGGCGCCGACCGGGCCGAACTCGCCTACCGGATCACTGCCGACAAACAGCCCGCACGACACCCCCACGCCTGAGTGCCAACAACGATCGGTCGAAACCACCTTCACTTCCTCAAGGGCGCGCCTGCGGCGCGCCGGGGCGCCCGGCCGCCCCGGCCGGGCGTGCGGCGTGGACGCCGGTCCCGTCCGGTCGGCCGGCGCCCCCGCCCGCAGCACGCCCAAGAAGTCGAGGCGTCGACCACTCCTCGATGCCGAGTCTCGGGCGGTACCGGCAGCGACGATCAAGAACACGGAAGCGTGGTTGCTGTCGGTGGGTGGCTGAGCGAGACACACGCGTGCCGTCTCGTTCGCCGCACGGCATCGTCGTGGCTGACTTTCTGTAGCTGGGGCATCAAACAGGAGAGTCGCCGACCTCACGCAGACTTCACCAGCGGAAGCACCCCTCATGCCGCACCGCCATCGCTGTCCGCGCGTGTCTCCAGGAGCTCAGCGAGCCGGTCCACGACGTCCGGCCAGCCCGTCAACCACACCACCCCACGCCCGTCCTCGTTCGTGGACGCGACGGCCCGCACGGCAGACAGCTCCAAGCCCACGCCCAAGAGTGCGCGGTTGAGCCGGTCGGCAGCCTCACGCGCCTCACACCAACCGGAGATGTAGTCCACCCCGGCAACCCAGAGACCGGAGTCCGCCCCCGGCAGATCGAGACCATCGTTCAGCCAGCCCTCACCCGAGCCAGTCACCTTGCCCACCTCTGCCCTGATCTAGGTAACGGATCATCAACTTCCTTGGACCAGGGCTAAAACGCAGCACGGCGGCCCCGGTACCATCAGGCACCGGGAACCGCCGTGTTCCCAGCCGGGCCACCCTTCGCTTTCCAGGGCTGACGGGGTGGCCCGGCCTATATGGGGATGTGAAGCGCGAACTCTCGCTCGGGAGGGGAGCCCCCGGGCCGTCCGAGAGACCGCGCCCCTTCGGCCGGAGTGGTCAGGCTCCGGCCAGTGACCGGGCCACCGCCCCACTCCCGATCGCGAGGGAGCAGAGAAGGGCTGGCGACCCGGCGTCTATCAGGCCGACGACTCGAACCAGTCGGCCCAGACGCGATCAAGGTCAAACCGGCACCACACCGACTTGCCAGCACCCTTGAGCCCTGGCGACCACCACACCGCATCGGCCAAGCGCTGAACGATCATTAGCCCGCGTCCCCGATCCGGTACGAGCGCCTCGAGGAAGTCGCCAGCCAGATCCGGCGAGAGAAACTCACCCGCCGGGAGGTCGGGAGGAGTCGAGTCCTCGTCGAAGACCCCGATCCCCAGTAGCCCCGGCCAGTTGATCAGCCACACGTCGATGCGCCTCTTCGCACCGGGCATCGACAGGCGCTCATCCGGGACGGCGTGGTGGACGACGTTGCCCACGAGTTCCGACACGACGAGCTTCGCGTCATCGACCACGTACGCCAGGCTCCAGGTGGTGAGGTAAGAGCCGACCATGTCCCGCGCAGCCTTCACGCAGTCCGGGTCCTCTGCGTAGGCCGTCAGCGCCCGGAAGTGGCCGCTAGAGGAGTCGTGCCACGAACGGTGCGATGCGCCCACCGTCGGGGCGTTCGCTGTGTGTTTGCTCTGCCGCGCTTCCACCGCGTTCCCTCCCATGCACTGTCAAGCCCCTTGGCTCGCCGAACTGTGGTGCTCAGTGAACGGCGCGGCAGGCTTGGCTGGGAGCGTTCACCAGGGGGTTCACGTGAACACCGGCAAATGTGAAAGGGGTTCACCAATGAACCCCCAACGCGATACTGCTGTGACACGATGAACACTCGCCGTAATTCTCGGGTTGGCAGGGGAGCATGAGCCGAGAACGAAACGCTCAGTTGATTGCAGTCATGGACGAAGCGAAGGTCTCCAACAAGGGACTGGCCAAGCGGATGAAGGACGCTGCCGCCCAGCGAGGCATCAGTCTCGGTACGACACACATCGCTGTGCAACGCTGGCGAGACGGTGTCGGCATCAAACCGGAGACGGCAGCGATCATGGCCGACGTTCTCAGTGCCAAGCTGGGCCGCCGCGTCACCCCGGGCGATCTCGGTTTCTTCGACCACACTCGGCCGACCGCCCCCGAGCCGATCGGATACCCGAGCACGGTCCCCGACGTTCTGGCGATGCTAGACGGCCTTGCCCAGGAGCATGCCGACACGCCCGTCTCAGACCGACTGATCATTGCAGAGGCCGACTTAAGTTCAGCTGTCCTTTCATGGATGATCGACCGGCCCGACGGCGTCCAGGCCGACAGGCCCGCACATCAACGAGTCGGCATGCGCGACGTACGCGCGATCCGGGATGCCGCCTCCATGTTCATGCAGCTTGACTTCAAGTACGGCGGAGGCCACGGCCACAAGGCATTACGCCACTACTTCCGTCACGAGGTCCTCCCCCTGCTGAACGCCAGCTACAGCGAAAAGGTAGGCACAGCGCTCTACGGGGCCGCCGCCGAGGTCTCCCAGCTGCTCGCATGGACCGCATACGACGTCGGCAACCACCGGCTTGCCCACCGCTACCTCACCTCCACGCTAAGGCTGTCCAAGGTCATCGATGACCGGATGTTCGGTGCGCGCATCCTGGGCAACCTCAGTCACCAGGCCAACTACTTGGGCGAGCACACCCAAGCCATCCAGCTCGCCCGCGCAGCCGTTGAGGGTGCCAAAGGCCGAGCCACCCCACGAGCCATGGCCAACTACTGGGCGATGGAGGCCCGCGCACTCTCCAACGCCGGCGACCGGGCCGGAGCAGCCGAGGCGATGAACCAAGCGGAACGACACTTCGAGCGGGCCGAAGGCGCCGATGACCCGACGTGGCTGAGCTACTTCGATGACGCCGAACTCTTGGGCGAATTTTGTCACTGCTTCCGGGACCTGAAGATGCGCCGGGAAGCCGTCGAGCACGCACAGCGCGCCGTCGACAGCACCGATCCGCAGTACGCCCGCACGTTGGGCTTCTGCCGGATGGTGCTCGCCCAGAGCCAGCTACTGAACGGTGACCTGGAAGCCGCCGTCACCACCGCGAGCCTTGCCGTGGACGGCGGCGATTCCCTCCAGTCCTCCCGCTTCCAGCGCTACGTCACCGACTTCCAAGCCGAGGTGAGCGCGCACGCCACTCACCCCGCCGTCGTCGCCTTCAACGAGCAGGTGAGTGAAGCTCTCGCCCGCCTGGACGACGAGGACGAGTAACAGCTACCAGGGACGCCAATCCCGCGGCGCATCGTCGTTGCGCAAACCAGCGATGCGCCGGCGGTACTCGGCCGCCGTCTCCTCGCTCTCCTGCACGTTCTGCATGAGCCACGTCGTCATGCCGAACTCCTGGAGCCGTCGGAGCGTGTCGTAGCCGTGCCAGTCGTACAGGTCCCGCCCATACGCCCGCACGAAGTCCGCGTACTGCTCATCGGTCTGCCACCCGAGGCTGTGACGCTCGACCGCCGTGACCATCAGGTCCCACTCCGGGTGATCGAAGCAGAAGGCCTCGAAGTCGATCAGGATGACCTCATCCCGATCGTTCACCATGAGGTTCTGCACGTGGGCATCACCGTGCACCGGTCCCTTAGGAGTCTCGAACGTCAACTCCTCGAACTGACCGCGCAGCTCATGCCACCGCTTGCGGAGGAAGACCCGGTCATCTTCTGGGATCGGTGCCTTACTGATCCGCAGCTCTTGCTTACCGAAGGGATCGAAGGCGGGCAACTCAAGGCCTACGGGGACCGTCATGGAGTGCAGGTCCTTCAGGATGCGGCCCAGTTCGCCGTACGTTGGCTTACGAGTGCCCTGCACGATGAGCCGCCAGAAGGTCACAGGGTGGCCGTCGATCAGGAAGGGCTGTTCCAGGCCGTCAACGAGTCGGGACGCCGGGAACCCCTCTGCCGCCAACCACCCGGCAACAGCAACCTCGACACGAGCCTTCGGCAACCACGGTTCACCCCGAGCCACTCGAACGATCACCGGCGCCGAGCTAAGCCGGAACAGCGCGTTCTCTCCGAGCCGGATCAGCTCGGCGCCTCTGTCATCGAGCCCCGCAGCCCGGCACGCGGCACGCATCACCCACGTAGCCCTGGCCGACGTGAACCCCTCTTCCGATCGAGCAGCGTCAACCGCCATGCCCGTACCAGCTCCCCTAGTCGCGCGCGATCAACCAGTGCGAGCCTCGGGTGACCAACCCAACGCGCACCGGACACACGAGCACGACAGTACCCAGGAGAAGGCGGTCTCAGCGAGGGTGGGAGCTCTCAGCCTGGGAAGCTCGGGTTCTTGGGCAGCGGTTGCTGTGCTGACCTGCGGTGGATTCATGTTGGAATCCTGGTCGCACCGAGGTGCGCTTCCCGCTGTCCCTTTGGTTCCCCGCAGGATCTGGCACGCGTATGGCGCGGTCCCTTCCCCTTGAAGGTTCCTTGGCAGAGCTGGGAGCCCCGGAGTATCTGAGCCTCAACCAACGACAGCCGGCCACGACGGGGGGCGCGCCGACCGACCACGCACGCGTGCGCCTTGCCGCGCCCCGCCGGCCTCAGCCACGCTGCCATGCCGTCGCCCAGAGCAAGCCCCGTCGGTAGAAGCGTGGCGGTGAGACCTTGGGTGAGGACCTCTTCGTCCCGAAGCAATTTGGGTGAGGGTTCTCCCCTGGGCTCGTGTGTCTCTCACTTGCATCGATGGTTCGCAGGCGCCCGTGCTCCTCCACCGTTGTGCGCCGGCGGTCAGGCAATTAGACACTCACCGCTGCGGCCTCTCATAGGCTTCGCACTTCGGAGATGGGCCGTCGTGCCAACTCCTCGTACCGCTCGGCTGCTCGGTCTCAGCTATCAGTATTGAGAAGGGAAGGTGGGTTCGCGACCGTTCTCGTCTGTTTCCCGGGGATCTAAAACGAGCGTGACTGGCCGGCTGGGTTAGCCTTCCGGGCCTGAGAGGGCCGAAGAGTGAGCAAGCTGTGCACGAGCTTCATCGACATAGCGGAAGAATGATAGAAGCTTCTTTGATTCTTCATCCCCTCGATCTACACCCTTTCTCAGCCACTCCACGCACGATTCCAGGTCACCTTCACGCCAATACAGGCGCCCGATCCTGGCGGCAGCCTCAAAGTCCTCGTTTTCAAAGGCCTTCTGATACAGCTCCTTTGCCTTGGATAGATCTCGGCGATGCTCGAAGATCATGGCGAGATGAAGGTAGGCGTGGCCATCTCCATCTTCCGCTGCGACTCGATAATAGGGTGTGGCCTTCTTAGGCTCTCCCCTTCTCTCATAAATGTACCCGAGCCTGACTCCTGCACGACTGTCACCCATATCGACAGCCTTCTTCAGCCACACAATAGCCAAGTTTGGGCGTCCCATGTCCTCCTGCACACGACCCATTTCACGATAGGCGGCAATGTTTCCATCTGAGATGAGCCGTCGAAGTAGCGTAATGGCCGATGAGAAGCGCCTTGTCATTCGATAGGTATGAGCGAGACCACTCTGCGCCTTGGAGTCTCCGTTCGCAACGGCCATGAGATAGAGCTCTTCAGCTTCCTCGAAGCACTCCTCGTTCGACAACAGGTTTGCCAGATTTGTTGCGGCTTTAGTATAGCCCAGCTCAATGGCCTTACGGTATTGACGCTTTGCCTCCTCCAGATCAGGCGTGGTTGCCCGATGGAGGTAGAAGGCTAGATTGAAATAACCAATCGGATCTTCGGGATGCTCTTCTATGTAATTCCGTGAGAAATCTTGAGCCTTTGCGTAGTCCTCAAGTCGGAAATAGCAGCTAGCCAGGCTGAGCAGCGCTCCATGCTCTCCCCCTTGCAAGGAGGTTTCGAAATGAGTGATTGCTTGCCTATAGTTTTCTCGCTCTAGATTGAGCAGACCGAGTCCAGTCGCGACCTTCTGGGGGAAGGCGTCACTCATTTCTAGATAAATAGGCTCGGCAAGGTCCAGCTGACCACGAGCCATGTATATGTCAGCCCGCATCACCTTCGCTTCAGGAAGTCCCTTGTCTTCTGCGATTTGACACCATGTGTCGGCTTCATCAATGCGATCTTGGTGCAGAAGGATTGTGGCGAGGCCTACCGTAGCTTTTTCGTCGCCCTTCTGGGCAGCGTCGCTGAAATACTTCTCCGCCTGCGGGAAATTTCTCTTTTTGACGTATACGTAACCGAGATTGGCGAGTGCATGCACATTCCCGCTGTCGGCAGATCTGCTATACCAATTCTCGGCCTGGTCGTAATCGCCAGCAGTAGCGAACACGTGGCCAAGGCGGAAGGCGTCCTTGCCTTCGTGATCCGAGCTTTCCGCTAGGCGGTAGGCCCTTTCCGCCAAGTCCGTCCGGCCAGTCTTGGCAGCGTACTCGCCGACAGTGTGGAAGTCGAAGTCCCAGTGGCCGGAAAGCACCTCGTCCCAAACGGCATCTGGGATGTGTTTCATCTTTTCCGAGTTTGCTACCTTGTCAACAAGGTAGTCGAACGCTTTATAGGTACCTGCATCGTAGGGAACAAGCAAGCTTGTGGTTGCATGAAGTGGGTCCGTGGCCCACGAAATCGCCTGCTCAAAGGTCTCAGGACGAAGGCGAATTCCCCCATTCTCCTGCAGGTAGTGCTCATGCACTCTCACCAACTCGCCAATTCCAACAGGCTTGTTGATACCGGCTCGCTTGAAGTCGATGGCTGAAGCAACCAAGGCGGCTGCGCGAGGATGTGCTCCTGGCGACCAAGCGTTTCGCCATTCCTCGTAGAGCTGAGGGCCGGCTGCAAGGTACTCAGCTACCCCATAGTCATCGGCATGATTTACCGCGTCCGCCAACCTGGGATCGGTACTCGTGCGGGCGCGATCAACTTCTTCGTTAGACCATCGCCGGTCGAGAAAAAATTTCTCCGCCCGGCTCATAATCTGCCGGGCGTTCCGAACCAAACGCCGTTCGGTGTCAAACGCTGAGCGATCTTCGCGAGCAGATAGTTCGTTGAACCGCTCAGCCCGTAGGGTTGACAGGACTATGCCGTTTCGCTGAGTTACTTCATCGATGATGCGAACGGATATGGCAGGCGGAGCCATAAATACGTCCAGATCGTCGAGCCATAGAAGAACACGGGAATCATGTCTGAGCAGCTCGGTGGCGATAGCTGCTTCGCTGCCGTCGAAAGGCATGAAAACTCGATAATCGCCTAGAAGCTGTTGGGCTGCCTCATAGGCGGTTCTCGTTTTTCCAGCCGTCGAATCGCCAATTAGGAGTACGAAATGGCCAGGCTTCAACGCTTCCAGTGCAGCTTGATCAATGTCTCGATTGATGTAATTGACGTGCCGAGCGCCTTCTCGCGCCGGGGCGGGATGTGCTCCCCACTTAATCGGATCGGATACCTCTCTTACGAGCGGCCAGAAACTGAGACTCGCGAGCCGCGCCTGAGTGATAGCGGCTCCGAGGTTCTCGCCGCCCCCCGATCCGAGGTATATTTGCACCCCATGTTCTTGTTGAAACGTGGTTGCATGGTCATGGGCATGCACGAGTTTACCTACACTGTGGCGGGGGCCCAGAATAAATGCTTCATCACTCATTGCTGTTTGGTGTGCCGTAGTAGTTCTGGGTTCCGGAACCTTGCTGGAAAACCACGGAGTTATCCCGGGCAACGGCGCGTTGCTGGGCCGTGTCGCCATGTCGTGGTTCAGCGCGATTCAGTTCACTCAACAGTTCACGCAATTCCTTAGCCATCTCAGGGTTGGCTATGAGTGCCTGGCGAAACCGAGCCTTCCAAACTTCACCTGCAACTAGTGATCTTTCGGGACTCCCTTCGATGACTTGGTTGCGTGCGTCTTCCAAGTCATCTTCTATTGCTCGGATCTCAGTTTCGTTTCCCCGGCCTAGAAGGCGGGCGAATCGTCCTCTCGCCGCCTGCCATGCATCGGTGACCATGCTGGTCAGCAATGCTTGCGCCGCAGGTGCGGCGATCTGCAAGATCTCAAGCTCGCTCATGCATCCCCCCATGCCGTGCTGTTCCTCTGGTGTAGCAGTAGTTGACTGAGCACACCACCCAAACTGCAAATCTGGTTGCGCCGACCTCCTCAGCCACGACGTACCCCTTCTCTCGCAGCTAGCGGCTGATTGCTCTGAGCGCGGCACGGGCGCCGGCCGGGCTGGAGGCGGGGCGGAGACAGGGGCGTAGGCCCGGCCGGGGGCCGGGCCGCGCGCGGGGAGCGCGCGGGGAGCGGAGCGAGCCGCCTTGAAACCAGTAGAACCAGTAGAGAAGGTTGTAACTCAGCTGAGGTGGGGGGCCTCAAAGATCCAATCGAGCGAGCCCATGCCACCGCACACCTACGGGCCCCCTCCCATCAGGAAAGGGGTTGGGAACCGAGCAGCCGCCAGCCTGCAAGTCCCTCAGACCCACTCCACCTCGGAAACGATGCAAGGGGTACTTCCAGGGCCCGGCAACGGCGTCCAAGAGGGCGCCGACGGCGCCGGCAGGCAGAGGGACCGAAGCGCCGACCGCAACCAGCGCAGCCGCCACCTCGTCCTCACTCGCCCCCGCCAGCGCCTCCATCACCCGATCGAGTGCCTCACTCACGTCAGTGCGCCTGATCACTCGACGCAGGCCCTGACCAGCGTTCTTGACCGTCAACGGCAGCAACTACTCGCCGGTCGGGCCTACTTGTACCCAAGCACCCATCTACGAACAGACTTCGCAGTCGAGGCAGGGTCCAGAAGGGGACGCGAAGCGCACTACAGCCCCTCTGGGGTACATCTAGCAAACCGTTGACTCCAGCGGTTCAGGCGCCATTCCTCCCGGGTGCGTTCGGTGAGGACCTCCAGCGTGGTGCCGACCAGGATGATCAGGAACAGCACGCGCAGGGGCGTGATCACGAAGATGTTGGTGAGCCGGGCGCTGTCGCTGACGGGGGTGATGTCGCCGTATCCGGTGGTGGAGAGGGTGACGGTCGCGTAGTAGAACGCGTCGAGCAGGTCCACCGAGCCGTCGGAACTGTCGTGGTAGCCGTCGCGGTCTGCGTAGACGACGAGCGCGGTGGCGACCAGCACCAGCAGGGCCATGAGCAGGCGCTCGGCGACCTGGCGGATGGGCGCTCCACCACTTTCCTCGGGAGTTTCACCCGATGGGTCACCAGGTGCTCGTCCGCCTGGCGGGCGATGGCGTCCTGGCCCGGCAGTTTCACGTGAAACACACCCCGATGCCGGCTGTCGCCCAGGGCAGTTCGAGCAGCTCCGCCTCCTCGTCCTGCCCGGCCCCGCCCGGCGGTACGACGGCCAGCGCGTCGGCCGCGGCGATGCCCCGGAGCATGGCCGGGCCGTTGTAGTGCAGCGGCACGGCGTGGTCGCCGCGCAGCACCACGGGGACCAGCCGGGTGTCGTAGGGGTGTCCCTGCACCGCCTCCCGGAGGGGCAGCGTGTACGGCTCGGGGGCGGGGCGGGCGGCGAGGGTCCGCAGCAGCGGCTCGGCCAGCGTGAGCAGCCCGGAGACGGCCGCGAGCGGGTTGCCGGGCAGCCCGACGAGGTGCTGCTCCTCCTTGGTGCGGGCCAGCAGCATGGGGTGACCGGGGCGCACCTTGACCCCGTCGACGAGGATCTCGGCGCCGACGCGGCCCAGGACCGGGTGGACGTGGTCGACGGGCCCGGCGGCGGTGCCGCCCGTGGTGACGATGAGATCGGCACCGGAGGCGGTGATCGCCTTGCGCAGCGCCCGGGCGTCGTCACCCAGCCGGCGTACGGCGACGACCTCGGCGCCGAGCGCCCGCAGCCAGGGCGGCAGCATCGGGCCGAGCGCGTCCCGGATCAGTCCGTCGTGCGGGAGCCCGCCGGTCAGCAGTTCGTCACCGAGGACGAGGACCTCGACGCGGGGGCGGGGCACGGCGGTGACCGTGTCGTACCCGGCCGCCGCGGCCAGGCCCAGGACGGCCGGGGTGACCATGGTGCCGGCGGGCAGCAGCCGGTCACCGGTGCGGCACTCCTGGCCGCGGGGGCGGATGTCCTGCCCGTGGAGCATGTCGCGGGTGGCGTGGAGGCGGCCCTGCGCGTCGGTACGGCCGTGCTCGGCACGCAGGACGGCGGTCGTGTCGGCGGGGATGCGGGCGCCGGTGGCGATGCGGACCGCCTCACCGTCGGTCAGCGGATCGGGCTGCGCGTGCCCGGCGAGCACGTCCTCGGCCCGAACCTGCCAGGGGCCGGGTCCGGCGACCGCCCAGCCGTCCATCGCGGAGGTGTCGAAGGAGGGCAGGTCGGTGAGCGCGTCCAGGGGCGCGGCCAGGACCAGCCCGAGGGCGTCGCCGAGCGCGACCGACACGGGGGCGCGGCGGGCACCGGCGGGGGCGGTGGCCGTACCGGCCGGGGCAGGGGGGCGGGCGGCGCGGGCCGCGATCTCGCGGGCCCGGGGCCAGGCCGTGGCCCGGTGCGGCTCGGCGGGTTGCGCGCCGGGCGGGTGCGGGACCGGGGCGGACGCGGGGCCCGCGCTGTCGTCGCCGGTCTCCCGGGGTGCGTCCCGCACGAGGGCCAGGGCCTCCTCGACGTCGAGGTCGTCGTTCTCGTCGGCGGACGCCCGGGGCCGGGTGCCGGGGGCGGTCATCCGGCGTCCGGGGCGCTCGGGCCCCCGCTGTTCTCTTCCTTGTCCCCGTCGCCCTCCTCCGCCCACCGCAGGGCCAGCGCGGCGGCCTTGCGGGCGGCCTCCGCGACGGCCTCGGGGCCGCCCCGGCCCATGGCCGCGGCGTAACCGACGAGGAACGTGGTCAGCGGCGCCGCGGGCCGGGCCACGCCGTGGGCGGCGTCACGGGCCAGGTCGAGCAGCACGCCGGTGTCGACGTCCAGGTCGATGCCGAGTTCGTCCTTGACTGCGGTGATCCATTCATCCAACACGTGCCCATGCTCCCTGATGCGTGCCCTGGCACGGGCGATGTCGTCCCAGGTGTCGCAGTCGAAGGACGCCTGCGGGTCCGGGACGCGGGTGAGGTGGAGGGCGCCCGTCAGCCGGCGCAGGGGCAACCCGGAGAGGCCGCCGGGCGTGGCGGAGAGGGCGGACAGTCCGTGGTGGAGCGCGGCGGTGCGGTAGGCGGCGACGAGCGGTTGCTCACGGCCGCCCGCGTCGGTGAGCAGCGCGCCGTCGGCGCCGGTGTCCTGAAGCGCGGTCAGCAGCCGCCGGACGGTGCCTTCCTGGAGGAACGGCAGGTCGGCGGAGAGGACCACGGTGTGTGGTGCGGGCGGCTGCGGGGCGGGGCCGTGCGGGGCGGCGGCGAGCCGCAGGCCGGCCTCCAGCGCGGCGACCGGTCCGCCGCCGGGCGGCTCCTCGCGCGCCCAGCGCACCGGCCGGGCGGTGGGCCGGGGGGCGGCCACCACGACGGTCGTCCGGGCGCCCGCGCAGGCCGCGAGCGTCCGGTCGAGCAGCGTACGGCCGCCGACGCGCAGGCCCGGCTTGTCCGCCCCGCCGAGCCGCCGGGCGGCGCCCCCCGCCAGCACGACGACGTCGTACGGGACGGTCGGCCCGGGAGCGGCGGGGACGGTTTCGGTCACCCTCCGAGTATGTCCTGCCCGCTCCTCCTCCCGGTGCGGCCCGCGTCACACCGTGGGCCCGCCTGCGGGACACGCCCGGGGGGGGTGCGCCCGGGCGACGCGTTCACAGGGTGCGCAGCAGCACCGCCGGCTGTTCCACGCAGTCCGCCACGTAGCGCAGGAAACCGCCCGCCGTGCCGCCGTCGCACACCCGGTGGTCGAAGGTGAGCGAGAGCTGCACCACCCGGCGGACGGCCAGCTCGCCCTCGTGCACCCACGGTTTGGCGACGATGCGGCCGACGCCGAGCATGGCCGCCTCGGGGTGGTTGATGATCGGGGTCGACCCGTCGACGCCGAACACCCCGTAGTTGTTCAGCGTGAAGGTGCCGCCGGTGAGTTCCCCGGGGGTGAGCCTCCCCTCCCGGGCCGCGTCGGTGAGGCGGGTGAACTCCGCGCTCAGCGACTCGGTGTCGCGGGTGTGGGCGTCCCGGACGACCGGTACGACCAGCCCGCGTTCGGTCTGGGCGGCGAATCCGAGGTGGACCCGGTCGAGCCGGACGACCTCGCGGGCCTCGGTGTCGACGAACGAGTTCAGCTCGGGGAACCGGGCCAGCGCGGCCGTGCTGACGCGGGCGAGCAGCGCGAGGAGGGAGATCTTCGGTCCCCCGGCCGCGTTCATCGCCGCGCGGGCGCGCAGCAGTTCGGTCGCGTCGGCGTCGACCCAGCAGGTCGCGTCCGGGATCTCCCGCCGGCTGCGGGAGAGCTTGTCCGCGACGGCACCGCGCACTCCCTTGAGCGGGACGCGGACCTCGCCCCCGGCCGGGGCCGCGACGGGCGCGCGCACGGCCGTCTCCTCGGTCACCGGGACCGGGGTGGTGCCGGCCCGCAGCGCGTTCTCCACGTCCGCGCGCAGGATCAGCCCGTCCGGGCCCGAACCGGCCAGCCGCCGCAGGTCCACCCCGTTGTCCCGGGCGAGCCGACGGACGAGGGGTGAGATCACGGGAACGGGCCCGTCGGCGGTCGCGGGGTCCGGGGCCGTGGTGGGGGCTGGTGACGGTGTCTGGGGGGAGACCGGTGCCGGTGCCGTGGGGGTCACCCGCGCGTGGGCGCCCGCCGGGACGTGCCCGTCCGAGGCGCCGGACCCGGGACCGGCGCGGTGGCCGGTGTCCCGGCCGGGGACCTGCCCGGTGGTCGTGCCACCCGTCGGTGTGCCGACCGTGACCGCGCCGACCGTCGCCGCCCTCACCCGGCGCCGCCGGGCCGCCGGGGCCTGGGTGCCGTAGCCGACCAGGACGTTCCCCGAGCCCTCGGGTTCCGCCGCCGGTCCGCCGCCGACGGCCACCGTCAGCAGCGGGGCGCCGACGGGCAGCTCGGTGCCCTCCTCGCCGTAGCGGGCGGTGACCACGCCGCCGTAGGGGCAGGGCACCTCCACCATCGCCTTGGCCGTCTCGACCTCGACCACCGGCTGGTCGACGGCGACCACGTCACCGACCTGGACCAGCCAGCGCACGATCTCCGCCTCGGTGAGTCCCTCGCCGAGGTCGGGCAGTTTGAACTCCAGCACCTGAGCCATCAGCCCTCGGCCTCCCACTGCAGCCGGGCCACGGCGTCCAGGACGCGGTCCACACCGGGCAGGTGGTGCCGCTCCAGCATGGGCGGCGGGTACGGGATGTCGAACCCGGTCACGCGCAGCACCGGCGCCTCCAGGTGGTGGAAGCAGCGCTCGGTGATCCGGGCCGCGATCTCCCCGCCCGGCCCGCCGAAACCGGTGGCCTCGTGCACGACGACCGCGCGTCCGGTGCGCCGGACGGCCGCGCAGACCGTCTCGTCGTCGAACGGCACCAGGGAACGCAGGTCGAGCACCTCCAGGTCCCAGCCCTCGGCGCGGGCGGCCTCGGCGGCCTCCAGACAGACCGGGAGCGAGGGGCCGTAGGTGATGAGGGTGGCGCTGCGGCCGGGCCGGCGGACCACGGCCCGCCCGATGGGTTCCACGTCCGTGGGGTGCTCGGGATCCCAGGTGCCCTTCGACCAGTACAGCCGCTTGGGCTCCAGGAAGACGACCGGGTCGTCGGAGGCGATGGCCCGGCGCAGCAGCCCGTAGGCGTCGGCGACGGTCGCGGGCGTGACGACGTGCAGGCCCGGGGTCGCCATGTAGTAGGCCTCGGAGGAGTCGCTGTGGTGCTCGACGCCGCCGATGCCGCCGCCGTAGGGGACGCGGACGGTGATCGGCAGGGGCATCCTGCCGCGGGTGCGGTTGCGCATCCGGGAGACATGGCTGATCAGTTGCTCGAACGCCGGATAGGCGAAGGCGTCGAACTGCATCTCCACCACGGGCCGCAGGCCGTACATGGCCATGCCGACCGCGGTGCCGAGGATGCCGGCCTCGGCGAGGGGGGTGTCGGTGCAGCGGTCCTCGCCGAACTCCTTGGCGAGCCCGTCGGTGACCCGGAAGACACCGCCGAGGGTGCCGACGTCCTCGCCCATGACGTGCACGGCGGGGTCGGCGGCCATCGCGTCGCGCATCGCGCGCGTGAGGGCCTGTGCCATGGTGGCGGGCTTGACGGCCACGGTGGTCATCGGGCGCCGCCTTCCGGCCGGTCCTGCTCGCCGTGCTGCTCCTGCTCGGCCTCCAGCTCGGCCCGCAGCAGGGCGCGCTGCTCCCGCAGCTGCCCGGTGGTCTCGGCGTAGACGTGGTCGAAGAGGTCCATGGGCTGGAGCTCGGGGTCCCGGTTCATGCGTTCCCGCAGGTCGGCGGCCATCGTCTCGGCGTCCTGCCGGACGGCCTCGATGCCGCCGGCGTCGAGCAGTCCGCGGGTGGTCAGTTCGCGCTCCAGCAGCTGGACCGGGTCGTGCGCCCGCCAGGCCTCGACCTCGGCGTCGCCGCGGTAGCGGGTGGCGTCGTCGGCGTTGGTGTGGGCGTCGATGCGGTAGGTCACCGCTTCCACCAGGGTCGGTCCGCCACCGGCGCGGGCCCGCCGTACGGCGTCGCTGAGGACCTCGTGCACGGCCGCGGCGTCGTTGCCGTCGACCAGTCGGCCCGGCATGCCGTACCCGACGGCCTTGTGGGCCAGGGAGGGCGCGGCGGTCTGCTTGGCGAGCGGGACGGAGATGGCGAAGCCGTTGTTCTGCACCAGGAAGACGACCGGTGCCTGCCAGACCGCGGCGAAGTTCATCGCCTCGTGGAAGTCGCCCTCGCTGGTGCCGCCGTCGCCGACCATGGCGAGCGCGACGACGTCGTCGCCCTTGAGGCGGGCGGCGTGGGCGAGGCCGACGGCGTGCGGCAGCTGGGTGGCGAGCGGGGTGCTGAGCGGGGCCACCCGGTGGGCCCGGGGGTCGTAGCCGCTGTGCCAGTCGCCGCGCAGCAGGCCGAGCACCTCCACGGGGTCCACCCCGCGGGCGACGACGGCCAGCGTGTCGCGGTAGCTCGGGAAGAGCCAGTCGCGCTCCTCCAGGGCCAGCGCGGCGGCGATCTCGCACGCCTCCTGGCCGGTGGTGGAGGGGTAGACGGCGAGCCGGCCCTGCTTGGTCAGCGCGGTGGCCTGCGTGTTGTAGCGGCGCCCGCGCACCAGCTGGGTGTACAGCCGGCGCAGCAGGTCCGGGTCGGCCTTGCCGGCCGCCTCGGTGCCGAGGACGCGGTAGGGCTCGGCGTCGGGCAGCAGCGGCGCGGGGTCCATACGGGGCTGCCAGGCGGGCGGCGGCGAAGGCCGGTACGCGCCCCGCTGCTCCAGAACCGTCATGACGGCACCTCCTCGTGGGAGCGGCTACGGGAGACGTGTCGGCTGTGACCCGTCTCACCAACCGATTGTTCGGTCGCCGGCGCATTTTGGCTACAGGCACCGCCAGGCTGTGGACAAACGGTTCTGCACAGCCTGCAATGAACGCAGGACGTCCACGGTGAGGGAGTGGGGGGACATGGGGCCTGAACAAATGGCCGATGGGCCGCCGGACGGGGCCCCGCTGCCGCCCCGCCCGCTGGACGCCGTCGACCAGGACATCCTGAAGATCCTCCAGGCCGACGGCCGGGCCTCGATACGGTCGGTGGCCGAACGCGTCCACGTCTCGCGCGCCAACGCCTACGCCCGCATCAACCGGCTCGTCGAGGACGGGGTCATCCGGGGGTTCAGCGCGCGCGTGGACCACGAGCGCGCGGGTCACAGCACGTCGGCGTACATCACCCTGAAGATCGTCCAGAACTCGTGGCGCACCGTCCGTGAGCAGCTCAGGCTGCTGCCCGGCGCCTCGCACATCGCGCTGGTGGGCGGCGACTTCGACGTGCTGCTGCTGGTGCACACGCCTGACAACAAGGCGTTGCGCGAACTGGTGCTGACCCGGCTCCAGGCGATCCCCGAGGTGCTCAGCACCCGCACGCTGCTGGTCTTCGAGGAGGAGGACCTGGAGCCGGACGGCTGAGGTCAGCTCCGGCGCAGTCCCGAGAAGACCAGCCGGACCACGGCGTCGGACACGTCACGGGCGCTCGCGCCCCGCGGGTCCGGCCGGTACCACTCCACGATCGAGTTGATCATCCCGAAGACCAACCGGGTGGCCAGGCGGACGTCCACGTCCCCGCCCACGTCCCCCTCGGCGGTGGCCGCCTTGAGCAGCTCGGCGACCCGGTGGTCGAAGTCGCGGCGGCGCTCCAGCGCCCACCGCTCGGTGGCGGTGTTGCCCCGCACGCGCAGCAGCAGCGTCACGTAGGGCAGCTCGGCTATGAGCACCTCGACCATGCGGCGCACGACGTGCTCCAGTCGGTCGGCGGGGCGTCCCGCGCGCGCGTCCTCCTCGTCCAGGATGGCGAACAGGCCGTCCAGGGCGCGGCTGACGGCCCGGCGCAGCAGTTCCTCCTTGCCGCTGACGTGGTGATATATCGACGACTTCGAGATCCCGGCCGCCTTGGAGAGGTGCTCCATGGAGGTGCCGTCGTAGCCGCGCTCGTTGAAGACGCGGACGGCGACGGCGAGCAGCGTCTCGGGGGTGTACGTGTCGCGCCTGGCCGTGGTCATGAGGTGCCCTCCCGCTGGTCGGTGGCGTGCGCGTGGCGGTACAGCGCGAGGGAGGGCGCGTACCGGCCGGAGGGGTCGCGGTCGTGCATCCGGGACAGCACGCGGTAGGCGAAGCCGGGGCCGAGCCGGCGGTCCCACTCGAAGGGTCCGAGCGGGTAGTTGACGCCCAGGCGCATCGCGGTGTCGATGTCTTCCTCGGTGGCGACGCCCCTGGCGACGGCGTCGTGGGCGAGGTCGATGATCCGGGCGACCGTACGGGCGACGATCATGCCGGGCACGTCACCGATGACGCTGACCTCCTTGCCCAGCGCCTGGAAGAGGCCGGTGGCCTCGGCGAGGGCCCGCGGCGGGGTGCCACCGGCGGCGGAGAGGGCGATCCGCGTGGCCGCGCGGTAGTCCAGGGCGAGGTCGAAGTGGACGACGTCCCGGGACTCCACGGAGGTCCGGCCGTCGGCGAGGACCAGCCGGCCGCCGCCGGGGAGCACCAGGCCGGCGCCCTCGCGCGCGTCCCGCTCGCGGACCTCGACACCGGCCTCGCGGATCAGCTCGACCAGCCCGGCCGCCGGTCCCAGGCCGCCCTCGACGACGACGTGGGCGGGCGGCCGCTCCTGTCCGGCGGTGTGCGGCCGGGGCCGCTCGGCGCCCTCGCCGTGGTCGTACCAGCCGTGTCCGCTCTTGCGGCCGAGCCGGCCCGACTCCACCAGCCGGCGCTGGGCCAGCGAGGGGGTGAAGCGCACGTCCTGGAAGAACGACTGCCACACCGAGTGCGTGACGGACTCGTTGACGTCCTGGCCGATGAGGTCGGTCAGCTCGAAGGCGCCCATCCGGAACCCGCCGCACTCGCGCAGCACCGCGTCCACGGTCGCGGGGTCGGCGGCCCGGGCCTCGTGGACCGCGAACGCCTCCGCGTAGAACGGCCGGGCGATGCGGTTGACGACGAAGCCCGGGGTGTCCGCGCAGTACACCGGGGTCTTGCCCCAGGCGCGGGCGGTCTCGTACGCGCGCGTGGCCGACGCGGCGTCGGTGGCGGACCCGGAGACCACCTCGACCAGGGGCAGCAGCGGCGCCGGGTTGAAGAAGTGCAGGCCGACGAGGCGCCCGGGACGGCGCAGGGCGCCGCCGACGGCCGTCACCGACAGCGAGGAGGTGTTGGTGGCGAGCAGGCAGTCCTCGGCGACGACGTCCTCCAGCTCTCCGAAGAGCCGCTGTTTGACGTCGAGCCGCTCCAGGACGGCCTCCACGACGAGCGCGCAGTCGGCCAGTTCCGTGAGGCTGTCCGCGGGCCGCAGTCGGGCCCTCGCCGCGTCCCGGCCGGCGTCGGTGAGCCGGCCCTTGGCCACCAGCCGGTCGAGGCGTGCGCCGATCGCGTCGGCCGCCTCCCGGGCGCGCCCGGGGACGGCGTCGTACAGCCGTACGGGGTGGCCGGCGACCAGCGCGACCTGGGCGATTCCCTGGCCCATGGTGCCGGTGCCGACGACGGCCACGGGGCTGCTGAGGTCGAGTGCTGTCATGTGCGCGATCCTCCCGCACGGGGTTTTCCACAGATGCGGCGGACCCCCTTGTCCCGACCGATCGTTCGGTTACTCTAGCTCTGACTGCACCGTCCCGCCGCTCTTTCCACCAGGTCGTGAACTCGACGAAGAGTCCTCCAGACGAGGAGTTGGTCCCGCATGGCCGCCGAACTGACCGCGCACGAGTTGACCGCGAAGCACCGGCCGACTCTCGACCAGGCCCTGGAAACGATCCGCACGCGCGCGTACTGGTCCCCGCACCCCGAGCACCCCAAGGCGTACGGCGAGCACGGCAGCCTGGACGCGGCGGCGGGCAAGGCCGCCTTCGACGCCCTGCTGGGCACCCGCCTCGCCCTCGGCCAGCCCGGCACGGACGACTGGGTGGGCGGCGAGGTCTCGCCGTACGGCGTCGAACTGGGCGTGACCTACCCGCACGCGGACCTCGACGTGCTGCTGCCGGCCATGCGGGCCGGTCAGCGGGCGTGGCGGGACGCGGGCCCGGAGGCGCGCGCGATGGTCTGTCTGGAGATCCTGAAGCGGATCAGCGACCGGACGCACGAGTTCGCGCACGCCGTGATGCACACCAGCGGTCAGGCGTTCATGATGGCGTTCCAGGCGGGTGGCCCGCACGCCCAGGACCGCGGTCTGGAGGCGGTGGCCTACGCGTTCGCGGAACAGGTCCGCACGCCCGACACGGCGGAGTGGAGCAAGCCGCAGGGCAAGCGGGACCCGCTGACCCTCACCAAGCGCTTCACCGCGGTCCCGCGCGGCATCGGCCTGGTCGTCGGCTGCAACACCTTCCCCACCTGGAACGGCTACCCGGGCCTGTTCGCCTCCCTGGCCACCGGCAACGCGGTGCTGGTCAAGCCGCACCCGCGCGCGGTGCTGCCGCTCGCCCTGACCGTGCAGGTCGCCCGGGACGTGCTGGCCGCGGCCGGCTTCGACCCGAACCTGGTCGCGCTGGCCGCCGAGCGGCCCGGCGAGGGCGTCGCCAAGACCCTCGCCACCCGCCCCGAGATCCGGATCATCGACTACACCGGGTCGACGTCCTTCGGCGACTGGCTGGAGACCCACGCCCACCAGGCGCAGGTCTACACGGAGAAGGCCGGCGTCAACACGGTCATCGTGCACTCCACCGACGACTACAAGGGCATGCTGTCCAACCTGGCGTTCTCGCTGTCCCTGTACAGCGGCCAGATGTGCACCACCCCGCAGAACCTGCTGATCCCCCGGGACGGCATCACCACCGACCAGGGCCCCAGGACCTTCGACGAGGTCACCGCCGACCTCGCCCGCGCGGTCGACGGCCTGCTCGGTGACGACGCGCGCGCCAACGCCCTGCTCGGCGCGATCGTCAACCCGGACGTCAAGGCCCGCCTGGAGGCCGCGGCCGGCCTCGGCGAGGTCGCCCTGGCCTCCCGCGAGATCACCAATCCGGAGTTCCCGGACGCGGTGGTGCGCACCCCGGTCATCGTGAAGCTCGACGGCGCCAAGCCGGACGACGAGGCGGCCTACATGAGCGAGTGCTTCGGCCCCGTCTCCTTCGCCGTCGCGGTCGACTCGGTGACGGACGCGGTCGAGCTGCTGCGCCGTACGGTCCGGGAGAAGGGCGCGATGACGGTCGGCGCGTACACCACCGACGCCGACACCGAGCGGGCCGTCGAGGAGGTCTGCCTGGAGGAGGCGGCCCAGCTCTCCCTGAACCTGACCGGCGGGGTCTACGTCAACCAGACCGCCGCGTTCTCCGACTTCCACGGCTCGGGCGGCAACCCGGCGGCGAACGCGGCCCTGTGCGACGGCGCGTTCGTGGCCGGCCGCTTCCGGGTGGTGGAGGTCCGCCGGGAGGCGTGAGCGCACCTGCCCCGGCACGGGCCGGGTGCCGCGGGCCGTCACGACGGAGGGACGGCCCGTGCGGCCGCCCTGCCCGGCGCGGCCGCTACGGGGCAGCCGGTCGGAGCGCGTCCGCGGCGGCGCCGGCCGCGCTCCAGTGGTACAGCGTCATCGCCACGCTGGTGGCCAGGTTGTAGCTGGAGACCTGGGGGCGCATGGGGAGCCGCAGGAGATGGTCGGCGCGGGCCCGCAGCTCCGCGGAGAGACCGGTGCGTTCCGAGCCGAAGGCCAGGACGGCGTCGTCGGGCAGCCGGGTGCCGCGGATGTCCTCGCCCTCCGGGTCGAGCGCGAACAGCGGGCCGGCGGGCAGCTCACCGACGTCGAGGTGTTCCACGGTGGTCGCGAAGTGCAGGCCCGCGCCGCCGCGCACCACCGCCGGATGCCAGGGGTCCAGCGTGCCCGTGGTGACCACACCGGCGGCCCCGAAACCGGCCGCCAGCCGGATCACGGCGCCGGCGTTGCCCAGGTTGCGGGGGTTGTCCAGGACGACGACGGGCGCGGTGCGGGGCGTGCGGGCGAGCGAGCGCAGTCCGTCCGCGCGCGAGGGCCGCACGGCGAGCGCGGCCACCCCGGTGGGGTGCGGGCGCGGGACGAGAGCGGCGTACGCGGGCGCGGACACCTCCGTCAATAGGGCGGCCAGCGTGTCGCGTACGTCCCCGGCCAGTTCCCCGGCGAGGGCGAGGGCGGCCTCCCGGTCGGTGGTGACCGCGACCGGCACCTCGGCGCCGAAGCGCAGCGCGTGCTTCAGCGCGTGGAAGCCGTCGAGCAGCACGGCGTCCTCCGCGTGCGCGCGCCAGCGGGCCAGGGCGTCGGTCATGCGGTGAACCCTACGCGGCCCGGCTCGACCTCCTCCGGGGA
Source organism: Streptomyces sp. NPDC100445 (assembly GCF_044759735.1). Classification (NCBI taxonomy): domain Bacteria; kingdom Bacillati; phylum Actinomycetota; class Actinomycetes; order Kitasatosporales; family Streptomycetaceae; genus Streptomyces; species Streptomyces sp. NPDC100445. The sequence continues at coordinate 94,796 of NZ_JBIVZV010000010.1, forward strand.
GCGGGGTGGGGGCACCGTGCGGCCGCCGCCCCGCCCGAGCCGTCCACGCGCGCGCGCCGCCAGACCGCCCAGCCGGCGCAGGAAGCCCGTCGGCAGGAACACGGCGTCCGCCGCGATCATCGCCAGCGAGAAGAACGGCAGGCCGAGAACGACCGCGATCACCGCGTGCTCGGTCATCATCATCACCAGCAGGACGTTCTTGACCCGCCGGTTGAACAGGGCGAAGGGGAAGGCGACCTGCACCATGACGGTCCCGTACGCCACGATCATCATGATCGTGCCGCTGGAGGACATCAGGTCGGCCAGTCCGGGCCAGGGGGAGAAGTAGTCCAGGTGGAGCGGGTAGTAGACGGCGGTGCCGTCCTGCCAGCGCGAGCCCTGGATCTTGTACCAGCCGGCGGTGGAGTAGATCAGGCAGGCCTCCACCATGATCACGGCCAGGGCACCGTTGTGCAGGACGTTCGTGATGACGTCCAGCAGGATCCGGGGCTGCTCCCAGGCGGCACGGCGGGCGACGGCCCACCACAGGCCGAGCGCCGCCCAGACCGTCCACAGCAGCGCCGGAATCATCCAGCCGTTGTCGAAGCGGCCGGTCAGCGTGACCGCACCGAGCGCCGCGCCGAGCACCGCCCACAGCACCGGTCCCACCCGGTCGTCGGGGACCCGCTCACCCCCCGCCCGGGCCGCCCCGGCGCGGGCCGCGCGCCGGGCGTCGAGGGACCACACCTGCCCACAGCGGGTGAACACCAGGTAGAAGGACATCAGGTGCAGGACGTTGTCACCGCCGTCGCCGACGAACACGCTGCGGTTCTGGAGCGACAGCACGCCCACCATGAACAGCACGGAGGCGGTCCGGGTGCGCCAGCCGAGCAGCAGGGCGGCGCTCGCCAGGACCGCCAGCGTGTAGCAGCACTCGAACCACAGCCGGCCGTCGGACCACAGCAGCGCCGTGAAGGCGTGGTTGTCGGCCGTCAGCCGCTTGGCGAGGTCCCAGCCCCACGGACCGGTGGGACCGTACAGCTCCTGCCGGTGGGGGAACTCGCGCAGCAGGAAGAGCAGCCAGGTCAGGGAGAAACCGATCCGGATCACGGCGCTCTGGTAAGGGCCGAGGGCCGCCTCGGTGACCCGGGCGACGCCTCGGGACAGTGCCGGGGAGAACTGGTTCACCGCACGCCTCCCGACGCCTCGTCGGCCGTCGGGGACCACCAGGGCAGCAGGCGCTGGACCGGCTTGTCGGAGACCCGCTCCCGGCTCCACGCCGGCGGCTGGACGTTGGTGGTGCTGGAGCGGACCTGCACGCGCTGGATCACACCCTCCCGGCTCGTCGGATCGTCCCGGTACAGGCGCATCACCACGATCCGCCGCAGGTACTGCTCGGAGAGCGAACCGCGCAGGCCCACGGGACGGTTGTCGGCGCCGTGCGTGGCCGCGAAGTAGTCCCAGGCCCGGCGCAGCTCGTTCTGCTGGGTGTGGCTGGGCACCAGGTTGCCGTCGATGGCGGTGCCGTCCTGGGCGGACAGGTCGGTCCACCCGGTGGTGCGCACCTGGCCGTCGCGCAGGCGGACCTGGGCGCGCACCTGGACGGCGATGTTCTGCTGGAGCGGGTTCGGCGCGAACAGCTTCCAGTTCTGCTCGAACTCCGGATAGAGCCACTCCTCTATCGCCTTGCCGTGCTGCTTGGTCACCGTGTTGGCGGGCGCCAGGCTGAGGAAGACCATCAGCACGTGCACGCAGGCGGCCACGGCGACCACCGCCAGCGCCAGCGCGGCGCCGACCTGGTAGCGGGGGGAGAGCGCGGCGATCCCGGTGCGGGGCGGGGGCGCGGGCTGTGGCGGTTCTTCCGGGAGACGCGTCCCGGCCGACCCGTCCGGGCCCTGCGGGCCCCTCGGGTCCTCGTCGTACGCGTCCATGTGGTCCCGTCCCCCGTTTCTGTCCATGCGGTCGGCCGCCTCGTCCCGGCCGGTCCCGCGGCCCGGTCGCCCGGCCAGCGGTGCGGCCGAGCGGTCGGCCCGGTGGCGCGGCGCCCGGCCGACCCCGCGTGTCTCACGAACACCACGTGCCGGCGCTCGACGGAACGGTACTCAGCCCCGGGCCCCGGGCGCAGCCCCGGGTACGCGCCCGGTACGGACGGTGCCCGGCTCACGACGGGATCAACCGGCCCCGGCCGGCCGCGCGGATGGGACCGGAAAGGGGCCGCCGAGCCCGTACGGACCGGACCGCGGCCTGCCGGGCCGACTCCCGTCCACAGGTGCCCGCCCGAGTTTTCCACAGCGGTTGACACCCCGTGGCGGCCCGGCACACCATGGATGCGCACAACCGAACGATCGGTCGGGACATGGGTGACCGGGCCGGTCGGGACAGTGCCCACCGCAGAGCCCAGGTCAGGGGGACCACATGGCCACAGCAGCCGCGCAGCGCACGGCCCGTACGGAGGCGGACGGCGCCCGCACCGTCGACACGGCGGCCCACCGACGCGCCTTCGACGCGGCCGTGGCCGCCGACGAACGCATCGAACCGCGTGACTGGATGCCCGATGCCTACCGGGCGACCCTGGTCCGGCAGATCGCCCAGCACGCGCACTCCGAGATCATCGGTATGCAGCCGGAGGCCAACTGGATCACCCGCGCGCCCTCCCTGCGCCGCAAGGCGATCCTCATGGCCAAGGTCCAGGACGAGGCCGGCCACGGCCTGTACCTGTACAGCGCGGCCGAGACCCTCGGCACCAGCCGCGACGAGCTGCTCGGCAAACTGCACTCCGGCCGCCAGAAGTACTCCTCGATCTTCAACTACCCCACGCTGACCTGGGCCGACGTGGGCGCGATCGGCTGGCTGGTGGACGGCGCCGCGATCACCAACCAGGTCCCCCTGTGCCGCTGCTCCTACGGCCCCTACGCGAGGGCGATGGTGCGCGTCTGCAAGGAGGAGTCCTTCCACCAGCGCCAGGGGTACGAGCTGCTGCTGGCCCTGAGCAAGGGCACCCCCGAACAGCACGCGATGGCCCAGGACGCGGTGGACCGCTGGTGGTGGCCGTCGCTGATGATGTTCGGCCCGCCCGACGACGAGTCCCAGCACTCGGCGCAGTCGATGGAGTGGAAGATCAAGCGCCACTCCAACGACGAGCTGCGCCAGCGCTTCGTCGACATCTGCGTCCCCCAGGCCGCGTCCCTCGGCCTCACCCTCCCCGACCCGGACCTGCGGTGGAACGAGGAGCGGGGACAGCACGACTTCGGCACGATCGACTGGACCGAGTTCTGGGACGTCCTCAAGGGCAACGGCCCGTGCAACGAACAGCGGATCACCCAGCGCAGGCGCGCCCACGACGAGGGCGCGTGGGTGAGGGAATCGGCCGCCGCCTACGCGGCCAAGCACACCGGCGGCACCGGTGAGACAGGAGCGACGCGAGCATGACCACCACCGACTGGCCCCTGTGGGAGGTCTTCGTGCGCTCCCGGCGCGGCCTCTCCCACACCCACGCCGGCAGTCTGCACGCCCCCGACGCCGAGCTGGCGCTGCGCAACGCCCGCGACCTGTACACCCGGCGCGGCGAGGGCGTCTCGATCTGGGTGGTGCCGGCCGCCACGATCACCGCGTCCTCACCGGACGAGAAGGACCCGTTCTTCGAGCCGGCCGCGGACAAGCCCTACCGGCACCCGACCTTCTACGAGATCCCGGAAGGGGTGAAGCACCTGTGACCGCCACCGGCCCCGCCGCCGTCCCGGCCGCACCCGTCGACCCCGCCGGCGTTCCGGTGACCGCCGCGCTCGCCCTCGGCGACGACGCCCTGGTGCTCTCCCACCGCCTGGGGGAGTGGGCCGGGCACGCCCCGGTCCTGGAGGAGGAGGTCGCCCTCGCCAACATCGCCCTGGACCTGCTCGGCCAGGCGCGGGTGCTGCTGTCCCTGGTCGGCGACGAGGACGAGCTGGCCTACCTCCGCGAGGAGCGCGCCTTCCGCAACCTCCAACTGGTCGAGCAGCCGAACGGCGACTTCGCGCACACCATCGCCCGCCAGCTGTACTTCTCCGTCTACCAGCAGCTGCTCTACGGCGAACTGGCCACCGGGGACGGCCCGTTCGCGCCGCTCGCCGCCAAGGCGGTCAAGGAGGTCTCCTACCACCGCGACCACGCCGAGCAGTGGACGCTGCGGCTCGGTGACGGCACACCGGTCGGCCACGAGCGGATGCAGCGGGCCTGCGACGCGCTGTGGCGGTTCACCGGGGAGATGTTCCAGCCGGTGCAGGGCCTGGACGCCGACTGGCCGGCGCTGGAGGCGAGCTGGCTGGAGTACGTCGGCGATGTGCTCGGCCGGGCCACGCTCACCGTCCCCGACGGTCCGCGCACCGGGGCGTGGGCGGCGGGCGCCGGCCGGCAGGGCCTGCACACCGAATCCTTCGGGCGGATGCTCGCCGAGATGCAGCACCTGCACCGCAGCCACCCGGGGGCGTCATGGTGACCGCGACCGCCTTGGAGGCGGAGCTGCTGGAGCTGGCCGGCGCGGTGCCCGACCCCGAACTGCCGGTGCTCACCCTGCGGGAGCTGGGCGTGCTGCGCGCGGTCCGGGTGCACGGCACGGACGCGGTGGACGTCGACCTGACCCCGACCTACACCGGCTGCCCGGCCATCGAGGCGATGAGCGTCGACATCGAACAGGCCCTGCGCGCCCACGGGATGCGCGAGGTGACCGTCCGCACCGTGCTGACGCCCGCCTGGTCGACCGACGACATCACCCCCGAAGGGCGGCGCAAACTCCAGGAGTTCGGCATCGCCCCGCCGCGCGCGCACGCCGCTTCCGGCCCCGTCCCGCTGGCGCTCGGCCCGACCCGCACGCACGGCGCGGCGACCGGCACGCCCGCCGTGGCGGAAGCCGTCCGCTGTCCGCACTGCGGCTCCGCCGACACCGAACTGCTCAGCCGGTTCTCCTCCACCGCCTGCAAGGCGCTGCGCCGCTGCCTGGCCTGCCGCGAACCGTTCGACCACTTCAAGGAGTTGTGATGGCGCGCTTCCACCCGCTCCAAGTGGCCGCGGTCGAACCGCTCACCGACGACTCCGTCGCCCTCACCCTCGGCGTCCCGCCCGAGCTGCGCGAGGAGTACCGGCACCGGCCCGGTCAGCACCTCGCGCTGCGCCGCCGGGTCGACGGCACGGAGATCCGGCGCACCTACTCGATCTGCTCGCCCGCCCCCGACCCGGCCGGAGGCGGCCCGGAGGCCCTGCGGGTGGGGGTGCGGCTGGTGGAGGGCGGCGCCTTCTCCTCCTACGCCCTGAAGGAGATCGCCGTCGGTGACGAGCTGGAGGTGATGACCCCGGCGGGCCGCTTCACCCTGGACCCGGCACCGGGGCTGTACGCGGCGGTGGTCGGCGGCAGCGGCATCACCCCGGTGCTGTCCATCGTCTCCACGCTGCTGGCACGCGAGCCGGCGGCCCGGTTCTGCCTGATACGCAGCGACCGCACGGCCGCCTCGACGATGTTCCTGGAGGAGGTCGCCGACCTCAAGGACCGCTACCCCGAGCGGTTCCAGCTGGTGACCGTGCTCTCCCGGGAGGAGCAGCGGGCGGGCCTGCCGTCGGGCCGGCTCGACCGGGAGCGCCTGGCGGGGCTGCTGCCCGCGCTGCTGCCGGTGGAGCGGGTGGCGGGCTGGTTCCTGTGCGGGCCGTACGGGCTGGTGGAGGGCGCCGAGCGGGCCCTCAGCAAGCTGGGCGTGGACCGGTCGCGGATCCACCAGGAGATCTTCCACGTGGACGCGGGCACCGCCCAGGTGGTCACCGCCTCGGCACCCGCGCACAGCACCGTCACCGCACGGCTGGACGGACGCGGCGGGACCTGGCCGGTGCGCGAGGGCGAGTCGCTGCTGGAGACGGTGCTGCGCAACCGGTCGGACGCGCCCTACGCCTGCAAGGGCGGGGTGTGCGGCACGTGCCGGGCCTTCCTGGTGGCGGGCGAGGTCCGCATGGAGCGCAACTTCGCACTGGAGAAGGAGGAGACGGAGGCCGGGTACGTGCTGGCCTGCCAGTCGCATCCGCTCACGGAGCAGGTGGAACTGGACTTCGACCGCTGACCCCGTGCCACACGACCCACCGCCCGCGCCCGCCGCACGGCACAGCACGGTGCCGCACCGCGCCGCACCCTCCGTTACAGGACGAAGCCCGGCTTGCCCTCGTCGGTGACGACCGGGCGGCCGGTGGCGTGCCAGTGCTGCATGCCGCCGTCGACATTGACCGCGTCGATGCCCTGCTGGACCAGGTACATGGTCACCTGAGCCGAGCGGCCGCCCGAGCGGCAGATGACGTGGACGCGGCCGTCCTGCGGGGCGGCCTCGGTCAGCTCCCCGTACCGGGCCACGAACTCACTGAGGGGAAGGTGCAGGGCTCCCTCGGCGTGACCCGCCTGCCACTCGTCGTCCTCCCGGACGTCCAGCAGGAAGTCGCCGTCCTTGACGTCGGTGACCTGGACCGCGGGCACACCAGCTCCGATATTCATGACTCCGACGCTACCCGAAGGACCGTGCGGCCCAGGCACGGTTCGACCCGAGAACGGTTCGGCCCCGGCAACCGCGCGCTCTCCGGAGCGGTACGGCGTACGGCTCAGGCCTGGTCCAGCAGGCCCGCCAGCCGTGCCTCCCGCTCGGTGATGTCGGCGCGCAGCCGGCCGGCGATCTCGTCGAGCAGTCCGTCCGGGTCGTCCGGTGCGAGGCGGAGCATGCCGGCGATCGCGCCGTCCTCCAGCTCGCGGGCGACGAGGGTGAGCAGCTCCTTGCGCTGGGCCAGCCACTCCAGGCGGGCGTAGAGCTCCTCGGCGGGGCTGGGCCGCCGCTCGGGCGGTACCGGCCCGGCCGCCCACTCCGCGGCCAGCTCACGGAGCAGGGCCTCGTCACCGCGGGCGTAGGCGGCGTTGACCCGGGAGATGAACTCCTCGCGCCGCTTGCGTTCCTCGTCCTCCTGCGCCAGGTCGGGGTGGGCCTTGCGGGCCAGCTCGCGGTAGAGCTTGCGGGCCCCCTCGCTGGGGCGCACCCGCTGCGGGGGCCGTACGGCCTGGTCGGTGAGCATGGCGGCGGCCTCCGGGAACAGGCCGTCACCGTCCATCCAGCCGTGCAGCAGTTCTTCCACGCCCGGGATCGGCAGGACGTGGGCGCGGGCCTCGGCGGCCCGCCGGATGTCCTCGGGGTCCTGGGTGCGGGCGGCCTTGGCCTCGGCGATCTGCGCGTCGAGTTCCTCGATGCGCAGATAGAGCGGACCGAGGCGCTGCTCGTGCAGGCGGGAGAAGTTCTCGACCTCGACGCGGTAGGTCTCCACGGCGATCTCGAACTCGATCAACGCCTGCTCGGCGGCCCGTACGGCCTGTTCGAGCCGCTCCTCGGGACGCGGCGCCTGGGACTGATCGGCTTCCGGGGTCGTCACCCGCCCAGCGTAGCCGCTGCGTGCGGCACGGACCGGCACGCCCGCGGCGCCCGGCCCGGCGGGACCACGCCGGACACCCACGGGACGACCGCGCGACGACGGCACGACGACAAATCACGACGGGTCGCCGACCGGACAGCGGCCGAGCGCGACGACCGAGCGACGACCGCACGGTGGCCGAGCGACAACCGACCGCACCCCCTCCCTCCGCAGGCCCCCGTCGCCCGGCGCCCCAGGTGACCACCACCGTGGCGGAACGGCCCGCCCCGGTCACACCCCCGGCTCGGCCGCGATCCGGCCCGCGCGGACGCCCGCGACCAGGTCGGCGTGGTCCGCCTCGGTGCGGTCGGCGTAGGCGACGGCGAAGCCGGCCACGGCCTCGTCCAGCTCCTCGTTCTTGCCGCAGTACCCGGCGATGACCCGAGGGTCGGCGCCGTGGGAGTGGGCGCGGGCGAGCAGGGCGCCGGTCATGCGCCCGTAGTCGTCGACCTGGTCGGCGGCGAGCGCGGCCGGGTCGACGCTGCCCTTGCGGTTGCGGAACTGCCGCACCTGGTACGGCCGCCCCTCGACGGTCGTCCAGCCCAGCAGGATGTCGCTGACCACCTGCATCCGCTTCTGCCCGAGGACCACCCGGCGCCCCTCGTGCGCCACCGGCGGTGTCTCGAAGCCGGCCGTGGCCAGGTGGGGGAGGAGCGCCGACGGGCGGGCCTCCTTCACCTGGAGCACCAGCGGCTCCCCGCGGTGGTCGAGGAGCAGCACGACGTAGGAGCGGGTGCCGACGCTGCCGGTGCCGACCACCCGGAAGGCCACGTCGTGGACCGCGTGCCGGGCGAGCAGTGGGCGCATGTCCTCGCCGAGGGTGGCGGTGTAGGACTCCAGGGACGCGGCGACGGCGGCCGCCTCGGCGTCCGGAATCTCCCGCAGGACCGGCGGGGCGGCCACGAACCGGCGTCCGCCGTCCACCAGCGCCTCGGTCGACCGGGCCGCGAACCGGCCGCTGGTGTTGGCCCGCGCCTTCTCCGAGACCCGCTCCAGCGTGCCGAGCAGGTCGTGGGCGTCGGTGTGGGAGACCAGTTCCTCGTCGGCGATGGCGTTCCAGGCGTCCAGGACGGGCAGCGCGGCCAGCAGCCGCATGGTGCGCCGGTAGGCGCCGGCCGCGTCCCGTGCCGCCGCGCGGCAGGTGTCCTCATCGGCGCCGGCCTCGCGTCCGGCGAGCACCAGGGAGACCGCGAGCCGCTTCAGGTCCCACTCCCAGGGGCCCTGCACGGTCTCGTCGAAGTCGTTGAGGTCGATGACCAGGCCGCCGCGGGCGTCGCCGTACAGGCCGAAGTTGGCCGCGTGCGCGTCGCCGCAGATCTGGGTGCCGATCCCGGTCACGGGGGTGCGGGCCAGGTCGTACGCCATGAGCCCGGCCGAGCCGCGGAGGAAGGCGAACGGGGTGGCGGCCATCCGGCCCACCCGTATCGGGGTCAGCTCGGACAGCCGGCCGGCGTTGGAATCGACGACCGCGCCGACGGCGTCGGGCCGGGCGGGGTCCGGTTCGAAGGTGCGGTGCGCGTCACGCGGGACGCCCGCCCTGAGCGCCTTGCCCTCCTTCTTCGGCGAGCCCTGCGGCGGCCACTGGGCGAATCCGCGCACCCGGGGCAGCCGGCGCGTGCCCCGGCCCGTCCCGTCCGCCGCTTCGGCCCCGTCGGCGCCGCCGGCCGTCCCGGCCGCGCCCTCCACGACGTCCCCACCGGTTCCGGTCACCACGACCGCCTCCCCCGTACTCCCCGCACGCCTGTCGCACAGACGTCGGTACGAACACCGACTCGGGGGAGACCGTACAGCCGGCGACCGGAACACCTCGGGCCGGCAGGGGCCCTCGGACACACGGACCGCCACCGGGTCGCTCGTGTCCGGACCCGCCGAAACTCCGTGAGATAGCTCACCGGGGAAGGGGACGGGACCGCGGCGGAGTGGTACAACGAGAGACGGGCCCCCACCGTGACTTCCGTCACCGGTGGAGACCCGTCTCATCGGTTCTCGTTGTGCGCGAGGGGGGAGTTGAACCCCCACGCCCTTGCGGGCACTGGAACCTGAATCCAGCGCGTCTGCCTATTCCGCCACCCGCGCATTGGGTGTGTCTTCCGTTTCCCGCCCTTTCGGGCCGGCCCCTTCCGACACGCAGAACATTAGCACGTGGGACGGGGTGGATTCACATCCCTTCCCGGGCGCCCCCGCCGCCGGTGCGGGGGTCCGATGCGGCGCGCCCGTGGCCGCCGGGCGGTGCCGCGCGTTTCAAGGAGACGCGGTTCACGTATCAACCTCGTACCGGTCCCGGCCATCTCACCAGGAGGCGGATCGGGTGCACAGCCGGGTGCGGGACACTGGGTCACGCTCGCCTCTACGATCCATGCCAGCAGGACGCGCGCCAGGAGTTCGAAGGGGAGCCGCTGGGGGAACCGGCTGATTGGCGGGCGCGTAGATACGATCAGTGAGCAGTACCGGAAGTACCCGGCAAGGCAGCGGCACACAGCAGGGCAAGACAGCGGCAGGGACGGAGGAGGTGCCCCATGGGAGTCCTGAAGAAGTTCGAGCAGCGTCTCGAAGGTCTGGTGAACGGCACCTTCGCCAAGGTCTTCAAGTCCGAGGTCCAGCCCGTGGAGATCGCCGGAGCGCTCCAGCGGGAGTGCGACAACAACGCCACCATCTGGAACCGTGACCGGACCGTCGTACCCAACGACTTCATCGTGGAGCTGAGCGCGCCCGACCACGAGCGCCTCAGCCCCTACTCCGGGCAGCTCGGTGACGAGCTGGCCGGAATGGTGCGCGACTACGCCAAGCAGCAGCGCTACACCTTCATGGGCCCGATCAAGGTCAATCTGGAGAAGGCCGAGGACCTGGACACCGGCCTGTACCGGGTGCGCTCGCGCACCCTCGCCTCCTCCAGCGACCAGCAGGGCCAGCCCCCCGCGGCACAGGCCGGGCGGCCCGGCCCCACGGGCGCCGGCGCCCCGGGCGGCTACGGCTCGCCCGCCGGCCCGCCCCCGATGCCGGCCGCGCCGCCGCCCGGCGCCCGACCCGGCGGCTACGGCTACCCGCAGCCCGCCACCCAGCGACCCGCCGCGGCGCCGATGAGCGGCGCGCGCACCCGCTACTGGATCGAGATCAACGGCACCCGCCACCAGATCTCCCGCCCGACGCTGGTGCTGGGCCGCAGCACCGACGCCGACGTGCGGATCGACGACCCCGGCGTCTCCCGCCGGCACTGCGAGATCCGGACCGGAACGCCCTCGACGATCCAGGATCTCGGCTCCACCAACGGCATCGTGGTGGACGGGCAGCACACCACCCGCGCTACGCTCCGCGACGGCTCGCGGATCGTCGTGGGCAGCACCACCGTTATCTATAGGCAAGCCGAAGGGTGAAGCGGGGGCAATGTCAGAGCTGACCCTCACGGTCATGCGGCTGGGTTTCCTGGCCGTACTGTGGCTGTTCGTGATCGTGGCCGTGCAGGTCATCCGGAGCGACCTGTTCGGTACGCGCGTCACTCAGCGCGGATCGCGTAGGGAGGCCGGTCGCCCGCAGCAGGCGGCCCCCCGGCCGCAGACCCGGCAGCAGGCCGCCGCGCCCCCGCCCCAGCGCGGGCAGCAGGGCGGTGGCCGGCGTGGCCGCAACGCCCCCTCCAAGCTGGTCGTGACGGAGGGCACCCTGACGGGTACCACCGTCGCGTTGCAGGGCCAGACCATCACGCTGGGCCGGGCGCACGACTCGACCATCGTGCTGGACGACGACTACGCCTCCAGCCGCCATGCCAGGATCTACCCGGACCAGAACGGCCAGTGGATCATCGAGGACCTGGGCTCCACCAACGGCACCTACCTGGACCGGTCCCGGCTGACGACCCCCACACCGATCCCGCTGGGCGCGCCGATCCGCATCGGCAAGACCGCAATCGAGCTGCGGAAGTAGTGCTACGTCATGAGTAAGCGCGAGCGGAGCGAGCACGCAGCGGCAGGCCGCCACCCGGTCTCCGGCGCGCTCCCGACCGGAGGGTGGGCAGTGTGGCTCGACACGACCGGCTGTACCCGGAGCCGACGGGCGAGGTGCGCATGAGTCTGTCACTGCGCTTCGCCGCCGGATCGCACAAGGGCATGATCCGGGAGGGCAACGAGGACTCCGGTTACGCCGGTCCGCGCCTGCTCGCCATCGCCGACGGCATGGGTGGCCAGGCGGCGGGCGAGGTCGCGTCCTCCGAGGTGATCTCCACCCTGGTCACCCTCGACGACGACGTGCCCGGCTCCGACATCCTCACCTCCCTCGGTGTGGCCGTGCAGCGCGCCAACGACCAGCTGCGCTCCATGGTCGAGGAGGACCCCCAGCTGGAGGGCATGGGGACGACCCTCACCGCCCTGCTGTGGACCGGGCAGCGGCTCGGCCTGGTGCACGTCGGCGACTCGCGCGCGTACCTCCTCCGCGACGGCGTGCTCACGCAGATCACGCAGGACCACACCTGGGTGCAGCGCCTCGTCGACGAGGGCCGGATCACCGAGGAAGAGGCCACCACCCACCCGCAGCGCTCCCTGCTGATGCGCGCCCTCGGCAGCGGTGAGCACGTCGAGCCCGACCTGTCGGTCCGCGAGGTCAGGGCCGGCGACCGCTACCTGATCTGCTCCGACGGGCTGAGCGGGGTCGTCTCCCACCAGACGATGGAGGAGACCCTCGCCAGCTACCAGGGCCCGCAGGAGACCGTGCAGGAGCTGATCCAGCTCGCGCTGCGCGGCGGCGGCCCCGACAACATCACGGTCATCGTCGCCGACGTCCTCGACCTGGACACCGGTGACACCCTCGCCGGCCGGCTGTCCGACCAGCCGGTCGTGGTCGGCGCCGTCGCCGAGAACCAGCACCACCTGCACGACAACGGCATCATGCAGACGCCGGCCGGCCGCGCCTCCCATCTGGGCCGCCAGAGCCAGCGCGGCGGGGACGGCGAGTTCGGCCCGCCCGGCTCCGGCGACACCACCGGCTACGTCCCGGACGGCAGTTTCGACGACTACGCCGACGACGACTTCACCAAGCCGCGCGGGAGGCACCGGTGGCTGAAGAGATCGCTGTACGGCGTCCTCGCGCTCGCGGTCGTCGGCGGCGGCCTCTACGGCGGCTACCGCTGGACGCAGACGCAGTACTACGTCGGCGCCAACGCCGAGCACGTCGCGCTGTACCGCGGGATCAGCCAGGACCTGGCCTGGGTGTCGCTGTCGAAGGTGGAGCGGGACCACCCCGAGATCGAACTCAAGTACCTGCCGCCCTACCAGCAGAAGCAGGTGCGGGCCACGATCACGGAGAGCGGTCTCACGGACGCCCGGACGAAGGTCCAGGAACTGGCCGTACAGGCCTCCGCGTGCCGCAAGCAGGCCGAGCGCAAGGCCGCCGCGGAGGCGCGGAGCACCACGAGCGGCACCGGCAAGACCGGTGGCACCGGCAAGACAGGTGGCACCGGCACCGTGACGCACGCCGCCTTCACCAAGGCCTCCCCGTCAGCGACCGCGTCCCCGAACCCGTCGGCCTCGAAGCCGTCCCCGACGTCCCCTTCGAAGCCTCCGTCCACGTCCCCGTCCGCGACCCCCAGCCCCGGCCCCACTCTCTCGGAGGATGAGCAGAAGGTCGTCTCGCTGTGCGGTAAGCAGTAGGCAAGCCGTGAGAGGCCCTGTCACACGATGAGCGGTACCAATACCTCACCCCAGTCGACGCACCACACGTCCACGATCGGCGCGATCGGCGCCCCCAGCCGGCGCAACACCGAGCTGGCCCTGCTGGTGTTCGCCGTGGTCATCCCGGTGTTCGCCTACGCCAACGTGGGCCTGGCCATCGACGGCCAGGTCCCCACGGGCCTGCTGAGCTACGGGCTCGGACTGGGCCTGCTGGCCGCCGTCGCCCACCTCGGCGTCCGGAAGTTCGCGCCCTACGCCGACCCGCTGCTGCTGCCGCTGGCGACCCTGCTCAACGGGCTGGGGCTGGTGTGCATCTGGCGGCTGGACCAGTCGAAGCTGCTCCAGTCGCTGCCCCACTACTTCCAGGCCGCACCACGCCAGCTGCTGTACACGGCGCTGGGCATCGCGTTCTTCGTCGTCGTACTGATCTTCCTCAAGGACCACCGTGTCCTTCAGCGGTACACGTACATCTCGATGTTCGGTGCCCTCGTGCTGCTCATCCTGCCGCTCGTGCCGGGCCTCGGCGCCAACATCTACGGCGCCAAGATCTGGATCAACATCCCCGGTCTAGGGTCCCTCCAGCCCGGTGAGTTCGCGAAGATCGTGCTCGCGATCTTCTTCGCCGGTTACCTGATGGTGAAGCGGGACGCGCTGGCCCTGGCCAGCCGCCGCTTCATGGGGATCTACCTGCCGCGCGGCCGTGACCTCGGCCCGATCCTGGTCGTCTGGGCGATCTCGATCCTCATCCTGGTCTTCGAGACCGACCTCGGCACCTCGCTGCTGTTCTTCGGCATGTTCGTGATCATGCTGTACGTGGCCACCGAGCGGACCAGCTGGATCGTGTTCGGTCTGCTGATGTCCGCGGCGGGCGCGGTCGGTGTGGCGAGCATCGAGCCCCACGTGAAGAGCCGCGTCCAGGCCTGGCTCGACCCGATGAAGGAGTACACCCTCAGCCGCCAGGGCCAGGTCGGCCACTCCGACCAGCTCCAGCAGGCCCTGTGGGCGTTCGGCTCCGGCGGGACCCTCGGCACCGGCTGGGGCCAGGGCCACTCGGACCTGATCCGGTTCGCCGCGAACTCCGACTTCATCCTCGCCACCTTCGGCGAGGAGCTGGGCCTGGCCGGCATCATGGCGATCCTGCTGATCTACGGCCTGATCGTCGAACGCGGCGTACGCACCGCCCTCGCCGCCCGGGACCCGTTCGGCAAGCTGCTCGCCATCGGCCTCTCCGGTGCCTTCGCGCTCCAGGTGTTCGTCGTGTCCGGCGGTGTCATGGGCCTCATCCCGCTGACCGGTATGACCATGCCGTTCATGGCGTACGGCGGTTCCTCCGTGCTGGCGAACTGGGCGCTGATCGGCATCCTCATCCGCATCAGCGACACCGCCCGCCGCCCGGCACCCGCCCCCGCCGCCAACCCCGACGCCGAGATGACCCAGGTGGTCCGCCCGTCATGAACAAGCCCCTGCGCCGTATCGCGATCTTCTGCGGCCTCCTCGTGCTGACGCTGCTGCTGCGGGACAACTACCTCCAGTACGTCAGGGCCGACAAGCTCAAGGACGACCCGAACAACCGCCGGGTCACCATCGCCCGCTACGCCACCCCGCGCGGCGACATCGTCGTCGACGGCGACCCGATCACCGGGTCCAGCGCGGCACACAAGAGCGGCATCAACGACCTGAAGTACAAGCGGACCTACAAGAACGGCCCCATGTGGGCGCCGGTCACCGGGTACGCCTCGCAGGCCTTCGGCGCGACGCAGCTGGAGTCCATCGAGGACGGCATCCTCACCGGCGACGACGACCGGCTGTTCTTCCGCAAGACGCTGGACATGATCACCGGCAAGGAGCAGCAGGGCGGCAACGTCGTCACCACGCTCAACGCCGCCGCGCAGAAGGCCGCGTTCGACGGCCTGCGCAAGCAGGGCGGCAAGGGCGCGGTCGTCGCCCTGGAGCCGTCGACCGGCAAGATACTGGCGCTGGCCTCCTACCCGTCGTACGACCCCTCGTCCTTCGCGGGCAACACCGACGACGACGCGGCGGCCTGGAAGAAGCTCCAGAAGAAGTACAACCCGGCCGACCCGATGCTGAACCGGGCGCTGCGCGAGACCTACCCGCCGGGTTCCACCTTCAAGGTGGTCACCGCCGCGGCGGCGCTGGAGAACGGCAAGTACACCTCGGCCGACCAGCACACCGAGTCGCCGCTGCCGTGGACCATGCCGGGCACCACGACCCAGCTGAAGAACGAGGGCAACATCCCGTGCGAGAACGCGACCATGCGGGTCGCGCTCCAGTACTCCTGCAACACCGTCTTCGGCAAGATCGGCGCCGACCTCGGCAACGACAAGATGCTCGCCGAGGCGAAGAAGTTCGGCTTCGACTCCCAGCAGTTCACCCCGGTGCGGTCCAGCGCCTCGGTGTTCTCCGACGGCATGAACGCGTCGCAGACCGCGCTGTCCTCCATCGGTCAGTACAACACCGCGACCACCCCGCTCCAGATGGCGATGGTCGCCTCGGCGGTCGCCAACGACGGCAAGCTGATGAAGCCGTACATGGTCGACTCGTTGCAGTCCCCCACCCTGGACCCGGTCGCCAAGACGCAGCCGGAGGAGCTGAGCCGGCCGCTGTCGCCGCAGAACGCGCAGATCCTCCAGTCGATGATGGAGACGGTCGTCGACAAGGGCACCGGTACCCGCGCGAAGATCGACGGGGCGATCGTCGGCGGCAAGACCGGTACCGCCCAGCACGGTGTGGAGAACAGCGAGAACCCGTACGCGTGGTTCATCTCCTACGCCAAGCTGAGCGACCACAGCAGCCCGGTCGCCGTGGCGGTGGTCATCGAGGACGAGAGCGCCAACCGCGACGACATCTCCGGTGGCGGCCTGGCCGCGCCGATCGCGAAGAACGTCATGCAGGCGGTCATCAACTCCAAGAAGTGACCGCCCCGATCACCTGCCGGGTGACGCCGCTCACACCGTCTTCACATCGCCGCACGTTGCGGTACCGGTCCTGTATCGGGTTACGGGCTTGGCCAGGTCACACAGAGCGAGCCGGGTACGGTAGGCCCGGACGGCAGCCTCCGGCCGCGAGTGCGCGGCCGGGACCGACGGAGAGGGCTGGTAGGTAGCTATGGAAGAGCCGCGTCGCCTCGGCGGCCGGTACGAGCTGGGCCAGGTGCTCGGCCGCGGTGGCATGGCGGAGGTCTACCTCGCGCATGACACCCGCCTCGGCCGCACCGTGGCGGTGAAGACGCTGCGCGCGGACCTCGCGCGTGATCCGTCCTTCCAGGCCCGGTTCCGCCGGGAGGCCCAGTCGGCCGCCTCGCTCAACCATCCCGCGATCGTCGCGGTCTACGACACGGGCGAGGACTACATCGACGGGGTCTCCATCCCGTACATCGTGATGGAGTACGTCGACGGTTCCACGCTCCGCGAGCTCCTGCACTCCGGCCGCAAGCTGCTGCCCGAGCGCGCGATGGAGATGACCGTCGGCATCCTCCAGGGCCTGGAGTACGCGCACCGCAGCGGCATCGTGCACCGGGACATCAAGCCGGCCAACGTCATGCTGACCCGCAACGGCCAGGTCAAGGTGATGGACTTCGGCATCGCCCGGGCCATGGGCGACTCCGGGATGACCATGACCCAGACGGCCGCGGTGATCGGCACGGCCCAGTACCTCTCGCCGGAGCAGGCCAAGGGCGAGCAGGTCGACGCCCGGTCCGACCTCTATTCGACCGGGTGCCTGCTCTACGAGCTGCTGACGGTACGGCCGCCGTTCGTGGGCGACTCCCCCGTGGCCGTCGCCTACCAGCACGTGCGCGAGGAACCCCAGCCCCCGTCGGTCTTCGACCCCGAGATCACCCCCGAGATGGACGCCATCGTCCTGAAGGCGCTGGTCAAGGACCCCGACTACCGCTACCAGTCGGCCGACGAGATGCGCGCCGACATCGAGGCGTGCCTGGACGGCCAGCCGGTCGCGGCCACCGCGGCGATGAGCTCGGTGGGTTACGCCGGCTACCCCGACGACCAGGCCACGACGGCCCTGCGTTCGGACGCGGGCGCCGGCGCGACCAGCATGCTGCCGCCCATGAAACCCGACGACGGCGGCTACGGCTACGACGACCGCCCGGACCGCCGCCGTCAGCAGAAGAAGTCCCACACCTCCACGATCCTGCTCGTGGTGGCGGGCCTGCTGGTGCTGGTCGGCGCGATCCTGATCAGCAAGTACGCGTTCAGCGGCAAGGGCACGGACGACGACAAGGTGACCGTGCCGACGTTCGTCGGCCAGCCCGAGAAGACGGCCCGGAAGGAGGCCGACAACGTCGGCCTCCAGGTCTCGGTCAGCAAGAAGGAGTGCGCCGACCAGGCCACGGGCAACGTCTGCACCCAGAACCCGGACCCGGGCGGGAAGGTCGCCAAGGACACCACCGTCACCCTGGTGATCTCCACGGGCGCGCCGAAGGTGACCGTGCCGGACGTGCGCGGCGCCCAGTTCGACCAGGCGGAGGCCGAACTCCAGGCCAAGGGCTTCGACGTCGACAAGAAGACCCAGGTGTCGACCCGCACGCCCGGTGTCGTCATCACGCAGGACCCGGAGGCCGGGGCCAGCAAGGAGAAGGGCAGCACGATCACGCTCACGGTCGCCAAGGCCGAGGAGAAGATCACCGTGCCCGACGTCACCGGCAAGTCCTGCGACGAGGCGAAGGCCGTGCTCCAGGCCAAGGGTCTGGCACCGACCTGCAACGACACCGCGGTCACCGACCCCGCCCAGAACGGCAAGGTGCAGAACACCAACCCGGCGGCGGGCCAGCAGGTCGTCAAGAACACCAACGTGGTGATCAACGTCGGCAAGGCGGCGGAACAGCAGAAGACGCAGGTCCCGGACGTCCGTGGCCGCACGGTCGCCGTGGCCCGGCAACTGCTGAACGCCGCGGGCTTCACCAACATCCAGTTCGCCGGCGGCAGCGACAGCAGTGACACCGCGATCGTCGCCGCCCAGGACCCGAAGCAGAACGACCAGGTCGACGATCCGGGGAACACCACCGTCACCCTGACGACGCTGGGCTTCGGCAACAACAACGGCGGCAACGGGAACGGTGGCGGGAACGGCAACGGCGGCGGGGACAACGGCGGCACGAACTTCTTCGGCGGCGTCACCGGCTGACGCCCCCTCGCCCGTCCGTGGGCCCCTGCCGGGAACATCCCGGCAGGGGCCCACGTCGTTCCGGGCGGTCCCGGGAGGGGTCAGCGCAGTTCCGCGGGCGGGGTGCGGCGGGCGTCGACCTTCTGCACCCGGACCAGTTCGCCCCAGACGACGTAGCGGTAGCGCGAGGTGTAGACGGGGGTGCAGGTCGTCAGGGTGATGTAGTGGCCGGCCTTCTTGCGGCCGGACTCCCTGGGCACGGACGACAGGACCTTGACGTTGTACTTCGAGGTCTCGGGGAGGACCGAGTAGACCTTGTACACGTACCAGTCGTCCCGGGTCTCGAAGACGACCGGGTCGCCCACACGCACCTTGTCGATGTTGTGGAACTTGGCGCCGTGGCCGTCGCGGTGGGCGGCGAGCGCGAAGTTGCCGGTCTTGCCGGTGGTGGGGAGCGCGGACCTGACCGGGTCCGTGTAGTAGCCGGCCACGCCGTTGTCGAGGATGTCCGTGCCGGTGCCCTTCTCGACCAGCACCTCGCCGTTGCGCATCGCCGGCACGTGCAGGAAGCCGATGCCGTCCTTGGTGTCGAGCGCGCCCGGGCGGCTGTCCTGGTGCTGCGCCCAGTGCTCGCGGACCCGGTCGGCCTGCCGGTCCGCCTTGCGGTCCGCTATGACGTTGGTCCACCACAGCGAGTAGACGACGAACAGGCCCAGCAGGACGCCCGCCGTGATGAGGAGTTCACCGAAGAAGCTGACCGCCTTGGCGACGCGGCCGGGGCGCCGGCCGCGCGCGGCCGGGTCCGGATCCGGTCCGGACGCGTCGGTGGTGTCTTCGGTCTCGTCGGTGGTCGCTGCCACAGTTCCTCTGCCCTTACTCGATGAGCCCTACTCGATGAGCGCGTCCGGCTTGCCCTCGCTGCGCGGGCGTTGCTCGACCATCTTGCCCCAGACGATCAGCCGGTACTTGCTGGTGAACTCCGGCGTGCAGGTGGTGAGGGTGATGTAGCGGCCGGGCCGGGTGAACCCCGAGCCCGGCGGGACGGGGTCCAGCACGCTGGTGTTCGACGGAGGGGTCACCGGGAGCATCGAGGTCACCTTGTACACGAAGTACGTGTCCTGCGTCTCGACGACGACCGCGTCACCGGCCTTGAGCCGGTTGATGTACCGGAACGGCTCACCGTGGGTGTTGCGGTGCGCGGCGAGACCGAAGTTGCCGGTCCGGGCGTCGGGCATGGCCGTCCTCAGCGCGCTGTTCCCGCCGTAGTGCCCGACCATGCCCTTGTCCAGGACCTTGTCGTTGCTGACGCCCTCCGCGATGGGCGCCACCACGTCGAGGGCGGGGATGTGCAGGATGGCGAAGCCCTGGCCGGGTTCGAAGGCGCCCGGTGTGCGCTTGCCGCTGGCCCAGTCGTCCTGGAGCTGGTGCGTCTCGCTGCCGGCCTGGGCGTGCGCGCGGACGTTGGTCCACCACAGCTGGTAGGTGACGAACAGCAGCATCAGCACGCCGGTGGTGATGAACACCTCGCCGAGCGCCCGGCTCACCAGGACGGCCGGGCCGGGTCTGCGCGCCTTGGCCTGCCGCCGGGCCTCGACCCGGGACCGCGGGCGCTCCGGGTCCCGTTCCGCCGGGACGGCCGCCGCCGCCCGGTCCCGGCTCCCGCCGTGCCGCCCGCCGCGGCGCTTGGCGGCCTTTCTGCGGGCCGCCCGGCCGCCCGGTGTGACGCCGGTGGCCGAAGGGGCCGGCGAGGCCCCAGACGGGCCCTGGGGCGCGTTGTGGGGGCCGGGGCGCGTCGGCGGCGGGATCCGCAGCGCCATCGTCTCCGCGTCGGCGGGGGGCGGCGTCGCTGCCCGGCCCTCGCCCCACGGCGTCCCCGCCGCGGTCAGCCGGGGCATCGGGGCCGTCGGCGGATCGACCCGGCGTCCGGTGTGCCGCCGCGCTCCGCCGGAGGACTCGTACGGCCTGCCGCCGCCGTTCGTGTCCTCGCGCTCGGGGCGCAGCGCGGTCACGCCGTGGCCCTGCCCACCACCGGGGCGAGCCCCGCCGATCTGGCCACGGCGTCCTGGTCGCCGCACTCGGCGAGCCAGTTGGCCAGCATCCGGTGGCCGTGCTCGGTGAGCACCGACTCGGGATGGAACTGCACGCCCTCCACCGGGAGTTCGCGGTGGCGCAGGCCCATGATGATGCCGTCGTGCGTGCGGGCCGTCACCTCCAGCTCGGCCGGGACGGTCGCCGGCTCGGCGGCCAGGGAGTGGTAGCGGGTCGCCGTGAAGGGGGAGGGCAGGCCCGCGAAGACGCCCTTGCCCCCGTGCTCGACCGGCGAGGTCTTGCCGTGCAGCAGCTCGGGCGCCCGGTCGACCACGCCGCCGTAGGCCACCTGCATGGACTGCATGCCGAGGCAGACACCGAAGACGGGCACGCCGGTGGCGGCGCAGTGGCGGACCATGTCCACGCACACACCGGCCTCCTGGGGTGTCCCGGGGCCGGGCGAGAGCAGCACCCCGTCGAAACCGTCCCCGGCGTGCGCGGTCGACACCTCGTCGTTGCGCAGTACCTCGCACTCGGCGCCGAGCTGGTACAGGTACTGGACGAGGTTGAAGACGAAGCTGTCGTAGTTGTCGACGACGAGAATCCGCGCACTCACTGGTTGTCCACCGTCACATCGTTGAAGGGCAGCAGCGGCTCGGCCCAGGGGAAGACGTACTGGAACAGGACGTAGACCACGGCCAGGACCAGTACGAGGGAGACGAAGGCCCTCAGCCACGCGTTACCCGGCAGATGCCGCCAGATCCAGCCGTACATGCCGTCCCCTGCCGTCCCTTCCGTGTTCCCTACGGCACCAGACCCACGCCGTGCGTACCAGACTAGCGGCGCGGCGGCCCCGGTTCCGCTGCCTTCCGCGGACCCGGTGGGAGCCGTGCGCCCCCACCGGGGACCCGGGCGCGGGCCGGTCAGCGCACGGGTCGGGCGTAGTGCAGGTCCACCGTGCCGGAGTAACCCGGAAGGGTCACCGTCCCGTCGTCGGTGACCTTCCAGCCGAGACCGTAGACGTTGACGTACACCATGTAGGTCTGGATCGCCTTGCTCGCCGCGAGCGCCGCCTTGAGCCGTCCCGGGTCGCCGACCGCCGTGATCCGGTACGGCGGCGAGTAGACGCGGCCCTGGAGGATCAGGGTGTTGCCGACGCAGCGCACCGCGCTGGTGGAGATCAGCCGCTGGTCCATGACCTTGATGCCCCGGGCGCCGCCCTGCCACAGCGCGTTGACCACGGCCTGGAGGTCCTGCTGGTGGATGACCAGGTAGTCGGGCTGGGGCTCGGGGTAACCGGGGAGCTTGGCGGTGGCGTTGGGCGGGGCGTCGTTGAGGGTGACGGTGACGGCCCTGCCGGTGAGTTCGCGGGTGCCCGCGTCGTTCTCCAGGGCGCCGAGCTTGCGGTCCTCCGCCCTGGTGCTGCCGTCGTCGCTCTCGGCCAGCGACTCCACGCCGGCACGCAGGGCCCCGTTGGACTCGTCGAGCCCCTTGTTCTTGCGGCTGCGCTGCTGGATCAGGTCGGACAGCTTCAGCAGGGAGCCGTCCTGCCGGATGTCGGTGCCCCTGGCGGTGTCGAAGCTGGTGAAGAAGATGAGCCCGGCCAGGGCGAAGACGGCCGCCGTCAGGATCCGCACCGGTCGCAGGCGTGGCCGGCGGGCCGGGCCGGGGCCCGTTGATCCCGTCCCGGGAAAGTCGGCAGAATTGCTCAACGTACCCTTATCTCCTTCGGCGCCACGGAAGCACTACGCTAACGGACGCCCGGGGGAGCACACAGAGTCGTCATGTCGGCCCCTTGTACGCTGCCCGAGCCCGACCCAGTTCTCTGCGCGGCCACGCAGCGCATCGACAGGAGAGACCCTCGTGCCGAAGTCACGTATCCGCAAGAAGGCCGACTACACGCCGCCCACGGCGAAGCAGGCGCAGGCCATCAAGCTCACCAACAGTGCCTGGGTCGCACCGGTCATGCTGGCCATGTTCCTGATCGGTCTGGCCTGGATCGTCGTCTTCTACGTGACCGACGGGTCGCTGCCGATCGACAGCCTGGACAACTGGAACATCGTGGTCGGCTTCGGTTTCATCGCCGCCGGCTTCGGTGTCTCCACCCAGTGGAAGTGACGGCGGTCCGCCCGTAGCCGGCGCCGCGGTCCGCCCGGGCCGCGGCAGCTCTGCCCACGGCTATCCACTGAGTTATCCACAGCCGTTTTCCACAGTGGGGAAAAAGAACGACGATCTGTGGATAACCCGTCGGGTGTTGACGCCGGTGTGACTGGCCGGCGATCACCCGGACATGCGTTCGCCCCCTGACCCACCTGCGGAAACACATCCGAGCGGCAGGGGGCACAGCTGTGCCCGCACAGCGTGCACAGCGTTCGACACCCTCTGTGGACAACGGTTCGGTAGCCGGGTGTTCGCGAGGCCCGGTCAGCCGAGCTGCGCGCTCCTGACCAGCACCAGCGCCAGCGACACCACCAGGACGGCGGCACAGGTGCCGTACTGCACCAGGGCCCGCCTCTCCCTCGGGGCGTGCACCATCGCGAACCCCGTCACGACACCGGCGACCAGACCGCCGATGTGCGCCTGCCAGGCGATGTTGCCGAAGCCGAACGTGAAGACCAGGTTGATCGCCAGCATGGCGATCACCGGCCGCATGTCGTAGTTCAGCCGGCGCATCAGCACGGCGGTCGCGCCGAAGAGCCCGAAGATCGCCCCGGAGGCACCGAGTGACGCGGTCGTGGGCGAGGCGATCAGATAGGTGAGCGCGCCGCCGGCCAGCCCGGAGACGAAGTACACCGCCAGGTAGCGGGCCCGGCCCAGGGCCGCCTCGAGGGGGCCGCCGACCCACCACAGGCTCAGCATGTTGAAGCCGATGTGCCAGTACTGCTCGTGCGCGAACATCGACGTCACGAAGCGGTACCACTCGCCGTCGGCGACCCCCATGGTCGGCGTGAACGGCCTGGGCGGCCACTGGCCGATCAGGACGAGGTGCTCCAGGAGCGACCGGTCGGCCTGGACGGCGACGAACACCGCGAGGTTGATCCCGATGAGGATCTTGGTCAGCAGCCGGGGGTCGGACGTGACCGCGCCGCCGGCGAGCGTCCGCGGCCGGGACGCCCGGGGCGCGTGCCCGGTACCGGAACCGCCGCGGGCGCATTCCGGACACTGGAAGCCGACCGAGGCGCTGACCATGCACTCCGGGCAGATGGGGCGTTCGCACCGGGTGCAGCGCACGCCGGTCTCACGGTCCGGGTGCCGGTAGCACACGGCCGCGCTCCCGGCGTCCTGTGCGCTGCCTGCGGCCTGCTCCATCGGGTCCCCTTGGTCGTCGTGTCCCTGCCTGACGGCACTATCCTGCCCCGTTCATCCTTACGGACGGGCCGCGCGGTTGGTTCCCGCGGGCGGTTTCCCGGGAAGGCTGAGGTTTTCCGGGGAGGAGGGGACCGATGCGGGACGGGCACGGACGCGGGGCGGAGCCACCCACCGGGCCGCGCTCAGTCCCCGTGCGTCCCGATGACCACGGTCTTGATGACGACGTCCTCCAGCGGGCGGTCGTCGCGTCCGGTCGGCACGTTCGCGATGGCGTCGACGACCTTCCGCCCGGCCGGCCCGGTCACCTCGCCGAAGATGGTCCGCTTGCCGTTCAGCCAGGTGCTCGGGGTGACCGTGATGAAGAACTGCGAGCCGTTGGTGCCCGGCCCCGCGTTGGCCATGGCCATCAGGTACGGCACGTTGAAGGACAGGTCGGGGTGGCACTCGTCCTCGAAGCCGTAGCCGGGGCCGCCGATGCCGTTGCCCAGGGGATCACCGCCCTGGATCATGAAGCCGCTGATGACGGAGTGGAAGACCGTGCCGTCGTAGAGCCGGTCGCGGCTCTTCTCACCGGTACGGGGGTGTGTCCACTCGCGTTCGCCCCGGGCCAGTTCGACGAAGTTCCGCACCGTGACCGGAGCGTAGTGCGGGAAGAGCCGCACCCCGATGTCGCCGAGGGTGGTCTTCAGGGTGGCATACAGGTGCTCAGCCACGGGGTGCCTTCCGTCGTCGTGCGCTGCGACGACTCGATCCTTGCACGGCCCCGCCCGCGCGTCGCCGCACGGCCGCGACTTCCGCCGGGAGAGGGTTGTCGGCACCCGTATGCGCGTCCGCGCATGCTGGGCCCGCCGTCGACAGGCATGATCCGTAAAAGGGTGGAAAGTCGAATTACCGTACGCCACCGAGGAGGAGGAACCCGTGACCCGCATCGAGAGCGTGCGCGCCGCGACCGGTTCGGCGAAGGACAGCGTGCTGCACGCCGCGGAAGTGGTGGCGCCCTACGCCGACACGGCCAAGGAGCGAGCCTCGCATTATGCGCAGGAGGCACGCGTACGGCTGGCGCCCGTGGTGACGCAGGCCGCCGAACAGGCCCGCGTGCAGTACGACGCCCGGCTCGCCCCACGTGTGGAGCAGGCACTGACACACGTACCGCCGAAGGTCGACCAGGCCGCGCACGAGGCCGCCGCACTCACCCGCAAGGCGGCCCGGCAGGCCGCCGACTACTCGCTCCCCCGGATCGAGCAGGCCGTTGCCGCGACCGCCCCGGTGCGCGACGAGGCCGCCGCACGCGGCGCCGCCGCCCTGGCCGCGCTGCGCGGCCAGGTCTCGGCCCAGCAGATCCAGAAGCTGGCCCGGCGCAACGAACGGCGCTCCCGGACCGGCCGCACCGTCAGGACGCTGGTGATCATCGGCGTCGTCGCGGGCGGCGCGTTCGCCGCGTGGAAGTGGTGGGACAAGCAGGCCAACCCCGACTGGCTGGTCGAACCGTCCGCGGCGACGGAGGTCCCCGACGCGGGTCACCTCAGCTCCGTGGACGGCACGGGCACCGCGCCGCTCGACCCCGAGGTCGAGGCCAAGCAGGCGCAGGACGAGCGGACGAACCCCGACGACCAGCCCTGACCCCCCGCGGCCCCCACCGCACCCGACGAACCCCTCCGGACCCGCGAACGAGCGGACCGGAGGGGTTCGTCATGTCCACGGCGGATCGGCCCTGAGCGCGAAAGAGCCCCTCCGACCTGCGTTCGTGCAGGTCGGAGGGGCTCTCGGGGTGTGGAGCCTAGGGGAGTCGAACCCCTGACATCCGCCATGCAAAGACGGCGCTCTACCAACTGAGCTAAGGCCCCGGGAAGCAGCGACCGGCCGGGAGAAGCTCGTTCCGGCGGGCGCCGCAGACCAGAGTACCGGGTCACCCCCCGTATCCCGCAAAAAGATTGGGGGTCCCCGCGGATGACCACTCTCCGTAGGATGCACGACGTGGTTCGCTACAGCGAACCGCGGTTTTCAGGGGAAGCGATGGGGAGACGCAATGGACGCCGCACAGCAGGAAGCCACCACGAGAGCGCGGGAGCTCCAGCGGAATTGGTACGGAGAGCCGTTGGGGGCGCTCTTCCGTAAGCTCATCGACGATCTCGGGCTGAACCAGGCCCGGCTCGCGGCGGTGCTGGGCCTGTCCGCCCCGATGCTCTCGCAGCTGATGAGCGGCCAGCGCGCGAAGATCGGCAACCCCGCGGTGGTGCAGCGGGTGCAACTGCTCCAGGAGCTGGCGGCCCAGGTCGCGGACGGCAGTGTCAGCGCCGCCGAGGCGACCGAGCGCATGGACGAGATCAGGAAGTCCCAGGGAGGCTCCGTGCTGAGCAACACCACGCATACCACGGGCAGTTCCGGCGCCCCCACGGTCAAGCGCGTCGTCCGCGAGATCCAGTCGCTGCTCCGTTCGGTGGCCGCCGCGGGCGACATCATCGACGCCGCGGAGACCCTCGCCCCGAGCCACCCCGAGCTGGCCGAGTTCCTCCGCGTCTACGGTGCCGGCCGCACCTCCGACGCCGTCGCGCACTACCAGGCGCACCAGAACTGACGGGGCGGCCCGCGCCACCGGGCCGGGCGGGGCGGCCGGGGCGCGTTTCCCCCGCCGCGTGGGTAGGGAAGGGGAGCGGGGGGCACGGGGGCCCACAGGGCCAGGGGGAGGAGCGGCGGCTGTCATGGGTGAGGTCTTCGCCGGCCGGTACGAACTGGCCGACCCGATCGGGCGCGGTGGTGTGGGCGCCGTCTGGCGGGCCTGGGACCACCGCCGGCGGCGTTACGTGGCCGCCAAGGTCCTCCAGCAGCGCGACGCCCACTCCCTGCTCCGCTTCGTCCGCGAGCAGGCCCTGCGCATCGACCACCCGCACGTCCTCGCCCCGGCCAACTGGGCCGCCGAGGACGACAAGGTGCTGTTCACCATGGAGTTGGTCGGCGGCGGCTCCCTGGTCCGCCTGGTGGGCGACTACGGGCCCCTCCCGCCGGTGTTCGTGTGCACCCTGCTCGACCAGTTGCTGTCGGGGCTCGCCGCCGTGCACGCCGAGGACGTCATCCACCGGGACATCAAGCCCGCCAACGTGCTGCTGGAGGCCACCGGTACGGGCCGGCCGCGGCTGCGGCTGTCCGACTTCGGCATCGCCATGCGGCTGGGCGAGCCCCGGCTGACGGAGACCAACCTCGTGGTGGGCACGCCCGGTTACCTCGCCCCGGAGCAGCTGCTGGGCGCCGAACCCGACTTCACCGCCGACCTGTTCGCGGTCGGCCTGGTCGCCCTTTACCTGCTCGAGGGCGCCAAGCCCGACGCCAAGGCGCTCGTGCAGTACTTCGTGGAACACGGGACGCCGGGTGCGCCCCAGAGCGTCCCGGAACCGCTCTGGCAGATCGTCGCCACGCTCCTCCAGCCCGACCCCGCGGACCGTTTCCGCACGGCCACGGGGGCGCGCAAGGCGCTGGCCGACGCCGCGCGACTCCTGCCGGAGCCGGGCCCGGACGACGAAGTCATCGAGATCTTCGACCAACTCGGCCCGCTGCCCCCCGGCTTCGGACCCGGCGGCCCCCTCGTCCGGGCCTCCGGCCTGGCCCTGGAGG
This sequence comes from Streptomyces sp. NPDC100445, assembly GCF_044759735.1. Taxonomy (NCBI): domain Bacteria; kingdom Bacillati; phylum Actinomycetota; class Actinomycetes; order Kitasatosporales; family Streptomycetaceae; genus Streptomyces; species Streptomyces sp. NPDC100445. Next base: position 121,963 of record NZ_JBIVZV010000010.1, read on the forward strand.
CGGTCCCGGGCACGGGTGCGCGGACGATCCCGTGGGTGGGCCGTCCGTCGGTTCCCGCGGGCGGTGCCGGTCCCGGCGCGTGGCACGGGACCCCGCCGACGGCAACCGGCCCGACCGGCACCGGTACGACGGGTACGGGTACGACAGGCACCGGCTCCCTCTCGGACACCGGCAGCTTCCGCCTGCCGCCTCCCCGGCAGCCCCCGGGACCGGATCCGCGGACCGGCACCGGCTCCGCCGCGTACACCACCCCCGACCCCCTGGCACCGCCCCGGACGCCTCCCCCGCCCGCGCGGCCCGCCCGGGGCCGCCGCGGTCGGCGCGCGGCCCGCCGTCCCGGCCCCCCGGCCCGTGTCGCGCTCCCGTTGCTGCTGCTGGCGCTCGTCCTCTACGCGGTCGGCTTCTGGGCGTTGATCCGGCGCTGAGCCCGCCGGGCCAGCACCGTCCAGCCGCCGAGGAACAGCAGCAGCGCGGTGCCCCCGCCGATCCCGCCGACGGCGACCAGGGTCGTCGCGCGGCCACCGCCGCCCCCGCCGGCCCCGGTCAGCGCGGCCGTCCGCTCCTGACCGGTGACCGTGAGGACGCCGTCGGGCACGGGCCGCCCGGCGTACCCCGGCCCCGGGTGCGCCCGTCCGCCCACCCGGACCCGCAGGGTCACCTCGAACGGTCCCGGTCCGAACGTGGCCGCCATCCGCGCGCTGAGGTGCAGCACCAGGTAGTACTCGCCGGCGAAGCGGACGGAGGTCACCGCGGTGGGTACGGCGTACCGGTTGGCGTACTCCACCGGTGGCAGCGGCTGGAGGGGGGCGGGCGCGGCGGTGCCGGTGTAGCCGACGGAGGCGTCGTCGACGTACCCGCGTACGGGGTTGTACAGGGAGAGGTCGAGGGCGCCGCCGACGTAGCCGTGCCCGGGGGAGACGCCGAGGCCGGCGGAGGCGTACAGCTGCCGGCCCCAGTCGAGCGGCACCTTGTAGAAACGGGTCTGCCCGGGTTCCAGGCGGGTCCGCCAGACGCCCTCGCCGAGCGGTCGCGCGGCGGTGAAGCCGGCACCGCCGACGCGGTCGCGGGGCTCGGCGGTGGGGGGAGCGGGGGTGGCGGAGTCCCAGGCCCGTGGGGCGGTGGTGGCGCCGGTACGGGCCAGGGCCGGTTCCGTCGCGGGCGCGATCTCCAGGTCCCACGCGCCGGCCGCGGCCGCGGTGCCGGTCCCCTGGGCGTCGAGGCGTTCGACCAGGAGGTAGTACGTGCCGGCGCCCCGGCACAGCGCCTTCCCGGCCTCCCGCTGGCCGAGGGCCGTGACCGGGCGCGGGCTGAGCCCGGCGCCGAAGCGGGCGGAGGCGTACGAGCAGGACGTGCCGTGCGCGTCCCTGACCGAGACCCGGATGCCGTCGGTGGCGGAGACGGTGGCGTCCGCCGGCGGGACGGCGGTGACGGGGACGTACGCGGTGTCCCCGGCGGCCAGCGTGAACCGGTAGTACAGCCTGCCGTCACGCCGGAGGGTGTCGCGGTAGGTGCGCCCGGGGTCCAGTACGGCGGCCCCGGCGGTGTTCGGCGCGCCCGCCACCACGCGGGCGCCCGGGGTGAAGGCGTACGGTCCCGGACGGGCCCCGGCCGCCACCGCCGGCGGCGCGGCCGGCAGGAGCACGGCGACGGCGCAGACGGCCGCCAGGAGCACGGGGACGGCACGGGCGACTCGCGGGAACAGGACGCGGGCGCGGGCGACCGGCAGGAACGAGGCGCGGGCGCCCGGTGGCACGGGGGCGGTACGGCCACCCGCCGCACCGCGCCCACCGGCGCCCCGCCACCGCGTCGGTGGATGTCCTGGCGTGTGCCGCCGCCGCGCCGTCGCCGTACGTCCTCGCACGTGCCGCCACCCCCGGTAGCTCGGTCCGCCCCGCCGTCCGCGTCCCATCCTGCCCCGGCCCGCCCTCGGCCGTCCGGGGCACGCGTACGGCCGTCCGAAAAGCCCGCCACCGTCCCGCGCCCCGCCGCGGCGCCCGCGAGGACCGCCGTACCCCACCCGCGGGCACCCCGCAACACGGGACGCCACCCGGTGCCGCGCGACCCGGGGCACCGGACCCGGGAACGCGAAACCCCGGCCGCGAAGGCGGCCGGGGTCGGTTCAGCTGGGGTGTGCGGGACTCACGAACCCGTGGGCACGGAGTCGGTCGCCTCCGTCCACAGGTCCTGCTCGGCGCGATCCGCCTGGATCTGCCGGTACACGAGGAGCCCGCCGATGGCGGCCAGTGCGACCAGGAGCAGCTTCTTCACCGCGCGACCTCGTCTTTCCTTGACGTGAGGGACCTCTGGCGCCCGACTATACACACCGGCCGATACCGATCGGTGACCTGCGTCAGGGCCTTGGTGCCCCGCTTCCGGCGTCGCCGGACTTCTCCGCTCCCGTGCGTCCGTCCGGGTGGTGTTCATCGGAACATCGACGCGCCGGGGGCGTCGGTCCACCACTTCGCGAACCTCATACACATCATGAGGAAAGTACGCAAATCGCCCAACCCGAAAGTGAGGGGCCATGACCCAGAACAAGGTCATGAAGCTGTGGACCGCCATCGTCACCGCCTTCCTCGCGCTGTGCACGGCGCTCGGACTCGTCACCGCCGGCAGCGCGACCGCCGCCGCGGCCGGACCCCGGTCCGAGAGCCCCCGCACCGGCACCGCGCAGCAGTCCGTACCGGCGATCGCGGCGACGAGCCACTGGGCCTGGTCCCACGGCAGGGCCCTGCCCCCCACGATGAAGCAGCGGATCCGGGCGGAGGCCCACGGGAAGTCCCCGAGCTGCCGGCACCGCCCCCGCACCGAGACGCAGGCGGAGACCTCGGCCACCGATGACGCGTCGGAGTCCCTCGACTGCTGATCCGGTCCTGCCGCAGTACCGCAACGTCTCGACACCACGGCGACTTGCGTACGCACCAGTCGACACGGAAGACCCCCGGCCGGGAAACGGCCGGGGGTCTCGCGCTGTTCCGCCCCCCGCCGCACGGGCGTGCCCGCCCCGTGCGCCATGCTGGTACCGGCGAGAGACCGACCCACGGCCCGGAAGGTGGTGAGTCGCCGTGAAACGGCGCATCTCCGTCGTCACCGCTGTCCACGGCCCGTCCGCCCGTTTCCTGCCGGACGCCTACGCCTCCCTGTGCGACCAGCGGCTCCCCGACGGCTGGGAGTGGCAGTGGGTCGTCCAGGAGGACGGCTCCACGGACGAGGTCCGCCCCCACCTCCCGGACGGCGACCCGCGCGTGACGTTCCGTCAGGGACGCCCCGGCGGACCCGGAGTGGCCCGGACGATCGCGCTGGCGCGCGCCGAGGGCGCGTACGTCAAGGTCCTGGACGCCGACGACCGGCTCGTGCCGGGCGCGCTCGCCCGCGACCTGGCCGTGCTGGAGGCCAGGCCGGACATCGGCTGGACCACCTCCCGCGCGCTGGACCTGCTGCCCGACGGCTCCACGGCCGGCTTCCCCGGCGACCCGGACGACGGACCGCTCGAACGCGGTGCCGTCCTGGACCACTGGAGCCGCAACGACTTCCGCGCGCCGGTCCACCCCGCGACCCTCTGCGTCCGGCGGGAGCTGCTGACCGCCCTGGGCGGCTGGATGGCACTGCCCGCCTCCGAGGACACCGGTCTGCTCCTGGCGCTGGACGCGGTGAGCCGCGGCTGGTTCACGGCGCGGACCGGACTGCTGTACCGCAAGTGGGAGGGGCAGGTCACCGGCCAGGCGCCGCACGGCGACCCCGCCGAGCGCGCGGCCCGCACCGCGGTCGCCCGGGACCGGGCGCGGGCGCTGGCGGAGCTGGGCTGGAGCTACCCGCCCGCCGCGCCGCCCCCGGCCGCACCGGTCACGGCGTGACCTCCCGCTCCTCGCAGCGGATCGCCTGCGACGGACACCGCTCGGCCGCCTCCCGCACCGCCTCGCGGTCCCGCGGGTCGTCGGCGGCCTGAGCGCCACCGGACCGTACGACGCCGTACCCGTCCTCGAACGCGAACACGGCCGGCGCCCGGTGGGCGCACTCGGCCGAGCCGTAGCACAAGGAGCGGTCGACGGACACCTTCATACGTCCTCCAGCCGGCAGCGGTGGCCTCGGTGACTCCCCGACCGTCCTGCCCGGCCAAGCCCGCGCCGAACCCACCGGGGGCCCGTGTGCCCTGCCCGCCCGGCACCGGTCCCTCCCCTCGTGGGGACCGGTGCCGGACGGTGCGGGGCTGTCGGCCCGCGCCACGTCGGCGTACCGGCGCGGGTCGAAGAAGGGAAGCGGTCCTGGAGCGCCGGCGGGCTGTGTCACCCGCCGGTGTCGTCGCCGTTCCCCGTCTGTGGCGGAAGTTGACCGATAACGATCGGCGCGATTCGCTGCCTTGCCCGGGCGCGGGCCGGTGGCCTGTCCGGACGGTGTGTGACGGTTCCGATACCGGGTTCGGATCCTGCCATCTGTCACCGCTCCGGAGGAGGTTCCGGTCTCCCTACCAGCCCTTCTCCCCAGGTCAGGCGTATAAGGTGAGTTTTCCGGTCCGGACGTCCAGGGGTGCGGGAAGTAAGGGGTGGGACCTTGAGTTCCGACTCAGGGGCACGCACAGCCTTCGCCGAACGCCTCGCGCTGCTGTACCGGGAGGCGGGCAATCCTCCCCTCAAGAGCGTCGCCGAGGCGGTCGTGCGACTCCGGCGGGTCGACGAGCGCGGCCGTCCCGTACGGGTCTCCGCGCAGCGGATCAGCGACTGGCGCCGGGCCAGGAACGTACCGGCCCAGTTCGCCGCCCTCGCCGCGGTCCTCCAGATCCTGATCCCGGAGGCCCGGCGCCTGCGTCCCGCACCCGTCTCCGCCGGCCTGTACGACCTCGCCCACTGGCAGCGGCTGTGGGAGCGGGCGCTGGCCGGCCCGGTCGGGGACGGTCCCGCGCCCGAGGCCGGGAAGAACCGCCGGCCGCCGGCCCAGGCACCCCCCGACGCCGGGGTGGTGTGCCCGTACCGGGGGCTCGCACCCTACCGGCAGGAGGACGCCCGCTGGTTCTTCGGCCGCGAGCGCAGTACGCGGGCGCTCGTCGACCAGTTGCTCGGTGCCGGACGGGCGGGCGGGCTGGTGATGCTGGTCGGTGCCTCCGGGGCCGGGAAGTCCTCGCTCCTCAACGCCGGTCTGGTGCCCGCGGTCCGCGCCGGCGCCCTCGCGGCGCGACCCGCCGGGACCCGTGCCGACGGTCCCGTCCCCGGCCGCCCCGCCTCCGCCGCCTCCGGGGTCCCCTCCGGCAACAGCTCCGGGGAACCCCGCGCGGCCGCCGCCGTTGCCGGCACCTCCACCTCCCCCACGGCCCTCACCGTCCCCGCCGCGTCCGGCACCGGACCGCCCGCCGAGGGCGCCGGCCCGGCCGGCTCCGTCCTCCAGTTCGTCCCGGGGGCCGACCCGCTGGCGGAGCTGGTCCGCCGGGTCCCGGAGCTCGCCCGCGTCGCCGCCGACGCCCGCCGGGCCGAGCGGGAGGCGACGCGGAACCCGGCGGCGCCCGGCTCCGACGCCCCGCACCTCACCCGGGCCGTCCGCGCGGCGGTCACCGCCTGGGCGCGCCGCGAGGCCCCCGAAGGCACCCGGCCGGTCGTCATCGTGGACCAGTTCGAGGAGGCGTTCACCCTGTGTGCCGACGAGGCGGACCGGCGCACCTTCATCCAGCTCCTGCACGCGGCCTGCACCCCGGGCGTCGGCTCCGACGGGCCGGCGCCCGTCCTCGTCGTCCTCGGCATCCGCGCCGACTTCTACGAACAGTGCCTCGGCTACCCGGAACTCGCCGACGCGCTCCAGCACCGCCACATGGTGCTCAGCCCGCTGACCAGCGCGGAGCTGCGCGACGCGGTGACCGGTCCGGCCAGGGCCGTGGGCCTGGAGCTGGAACCGGGGCTCGCCGAGCTGATCGTGCGCGAGGTGAGCGCCGACGGCCCGCGCGGGGCGCACGACGCGGGCGTGCTGCCCCTGCTGTCGCACGCCCTGCTGGTCACCTGGCAGCGCCGCAAGGCCGGCCGGCTGACGCTGGCCGGCTACCGCGCGGCGGGCGGCATCCAGGGCGCCGTGGCGGCGACCGCCGAGCGCGCCTGGTCCGGCCTGGACCCCGCGGCCCGCACCGCCGCCCGGCTGCTGCTGCTGCGCCTGGTGCGCCTCGGCGAGGACACCCAGGCCACCCGGCGGCGCGGCACCCGGCGGCAGCTGGCCGAGGAGTCCGCCGACCCCGGCAAGACCGAGGAGTCCCTCGAAGCGCTGGTCCAGGCCCGGCTGGTGACGCTGGACGCGGACACCGTGGAGATCACCCACGAGGCGCTGCTGCACGCCTGGCCGCGGCTGCGGCACTGGATCGACGAGGGCCGCGGCGACCACCTGGTGCGCCAGCGGCTGGAGGAGGACGGCCGGGCCTGGGAGAGCACCGGACGGGACAACTCGCTGCTGTACCGGGGCACCAGGCTGGAGAAGACCCGCAACTGGGCCCGGCTCGCCGGCGACACGAACCTGACGCGCAGCGCGGTGGAGTTCCTGGCCGCGTCGGTACGGCTGCACCGGCGCACGGTGTGGCTGAGCCGGGCCGCGGTGGCGGCGCTGGTGGTGCTGGCCCTGCTCGCGGCCGGGTCCGCGGTGATCGCCTGGAAGCAGCGCGACGACGCCGTGTTCGAGCAGGTGCTCGCCGAGGCCGACCGGGTGCAGCACACGGACCCGTCGCTGGCCGCCCAGCTCGACCTGGTCGCCCACCAGCTGCGCCCCGGGGACGAGGGCACGTACAGCCGCCTGATCTCGATCGTGAACGCGCCCCTGGCCACCCCCCTGACCGGCCACACCGGCGCGGTCTACCTGACCTCCTTCAGCCCCGACGGCCACACCCTGGCCACCGCCGGCTACGACCGCACGGTCCGGCTGTGGAACGTCGCCGACCCGCACCGCCCGGCCCCGCTCGGCAGACCCCTCACCGGGCACACCAGCTGGGTGAGCAGCGCCGTCTTCAGCCCGGACGGGCACACCCTCGCCAGCGCCGGCGACGACGGCACCATCCGGCTGTGGGACGTCACCGACCCCGCCCGCCCGGTACCGCTCGGCAAGCCGCTCACCGGCCACGAGGGCACCATCTACCTGGTCGCCTTCAGCCCGGACGGACACACACTGGCCTCGGCCGGCGAGGACCACACCGTCCGCCTGTGGGACCTGGCCGACCGGCGCCGTCCCACCCCGCTGACCACGCTGCGCGGGCACCGGGCGGCGGTCCGCTGCGTGGCGTTCGGCCCGGACGGGCGGACGCTGGCGACGGGCGGCGACGACGACACGGTCCGGCTGTGGGACCTCTCCCGCCCGCGCCGGCCCGCACCGGCCGGGACCCTGCGGGGCCACACGGGCCTGGTGCACACGGTGGCCTTCAGTCCGGACGGGCACACCCTGGCCAGCGGCAGCGCCGACGACACGGTCCGGCTGTGGCACCTGTCCGGCCGGGGCCACGCGGCAGCGGCCGGCCCGCCGCTGACCGGTCACACCGGACCGGTCTGGTCCGTCGCGTTCAGCCCCGACGGCGGCCGGCTCGCCGCCGCCAGCGCGGACAGCACGGCGAGCCTGTGGAACGTCAGTGATCCGGCCTCCCCCTCCCAGGTCGGCGAGCCGCTCGCGGGCAGCAGCGGCGAGATGTACGCCCTGGGCTTCAGCCCCGACGGCAAGACCCTGGCCACCGGCAGCGGGGACGGCAAGGTGCGCCTGTGGTCGGTCCCCACCTCCGACATGATCGGCCGGAGCGGCGCCTTCCGTCCGGACGGCCGGGTCCTGGCCACCGCCGCCCGGGACGGCCGGCTGCGCCTGTGGAACGTGACGCGGCCCGGCCGGCCCGTCCCCCTCGGCGAGCCCTTCATGCGGGCCGACGGCGGCCAGCGCTCCCCCGCCTTCTCCCCCGACGGCCGCACCCTCGCCGTCCTCACCGGCGACGAGTCGGTGTACCTGTGGAACGTCACCGACCCCGCCCACCCGGTCCTCGCCGGCCCGCCGCTGCACCTCCGGACCCGCTTCATGGGCCCGGACGCGCTCGCCTGGAGCCCGGACGGCCACACCCTGGCCACCGCCTACGACGACCGCACGATCCGGCTGTGGAACGTCACCGACCCCGCGCGCGCCGTCCCGCTCGGCAAGCCGCTCACCGGCCACCGGGGCTTCATCGACACGCTGGTCTTCGCGCCCGACGGCCACTCCCTGGCCAGCGGCAGCGCCGACAGCACGATCCGGCTGTGGAACGTCACCGACCCCGGCCGGCCCGTCCCCCTCGGCGCGCCGCTCACCGAGCACTCCGGGCCCGTCAACGCCCTCGCCTGGAGCCCGGACGGACACACCCTGGCCAGCGGCAGCGACGACGACACCGTGCGCCTGTGGAACGTCACCGACCCGGCCGCGGCCAGCGCGCGGGGCGCCCGCCTCACCGGCCACACCGAGGCGGTCACGTCCCTCACCTTCGGCCCGGACGGCCACATCCTGGCCAGCGGCGGCAACGACAACACGGTCCGCCTGTGGAACGTCTCCGACCCCGCCTCGGCGACCCCGATCGGCCAGTCCATGAGCCCCAACGCCAAGACGGGCAACTTCCTGGCCTTCAGCCCCGCCACCCGCGTCCTCGGCGTCTCCAGCGGCGCCGACACGGTTCGCCTGTGGAGCCTGGACGCCGACGCGGCGATCCGGCACATCTGCTCGGTCACCCGGAACGTACTGACCGGACACAAGTGGCACGAGTACCTGCCGCGCCTGTCCTACGACCCCCCGTGTGGTCGATGATCGGCCAACGTACGGTCATTCCCCCGGACTTGCCCCCACGGAACCGACAACCTTGTTACCCTTGGCCATAGCCCGATCGCTGGTGCATCCCCCGTCGCCAGCGGTCGGGCGTTCGCGTTCCGCGCCCGGTACGGCGGTCTACACGCCACGGGGCCGCCTTGTCCCGAATCTCCCCGAAGAACCACGACATCGCGGCCATCGTTGCGACCATCCCGGCATGACACTGACAACGCTCGCGCCGCTCCTCGGCGTCGCGCTCGGCGGGCTCCTGTCAGGAGTGACCCAGCACTCGGTGCGACACTCATCGGAGCGGGCCGAAATACGCCGCGATGTTCGCGAATGCGCAGAATCACGCCGCAGCGAACGCCTGTCCTGCCTCGACGACTTCCTCGCGATCGTGCAGGAGGCCGAACGGGTCGCCGTCGACCGCTACCACCACCACGAGTCCGACGAACCGTGGCAGCCACGGGCGCGGCAGACCGAGGACCGGATGTGGCTGGCACAGAAGAAGATCCACATGCTGTGCCCGCAGGAGGTGAACGAGGCGGCACGCCGGCTCGCGTTCGCCACCCAGAAGGTGATCAGGAACGGCCCCGACGAGCCGGGTGAACCACAGGACGAGAAGGTCTGGGCGACCATCGGACCGGCCCGGCGTGACTTCCTCGACGTGGTCCGCGACCACCTGCGATGACCCGACCAGGAACCACCTGTGATCAGTCCCTGAGGCACGGGGAAGGGTCCTGGACCGTGGCGGGGGCAGCCGGCCTCGAATCCTGACCGGAGCGGCGCAGCGCCTCGGCGACGAACCCGGACGCCACGAACCCTAGGAGGCCGTCCACGGCAAGACCCCCGATCCATACGGACCGGGGGTCTCCTCGTATGTGGGGCTAACAGGATTTGAACCTGTGGCCTCATCCTTATCAGGGATGCGCTCTAACCAACTGAGCTATAGCCCCGCCGCGCTCTGCGGTGTATGTCCCGCGCGCTGACTCCTGAAGATTAGCGCACGACGGGGTCAGTCCCAAAATCGGTTGCCGGGCACCTGGCCGGCCGGGCGGCCGCGCGGTTACTCGTCCTCCGCCAGGGTCAGCTCGACGCCGCCCACGAACCCGGCGGAGAGGTTGTAGATGAACGCGGCGAGCGTCGCGAGGGCGGTGGCCAGGACCACGTCGATGACCGCGATGACCGTCGTGAACATCAGGACGTGGGGGAGGGACAGGAACGCCTGGAGGTCGAAGCCGTTCGCCTCGTTGGAGCCGGTCGCCTCCGAGATCGTGCCGCCGACCGTCGAGAACACGCCCATCGCGTCCATGACCATCCACAGCACCGCCGAGGCGACGATCGTGCAGATGCCGAGCGCGATGGAGAGCAGGAAGCTGACCTTCATCACCGACCACGGGTCGGCCTTGGCCACCCGCAGCCGGGCCTTGCGGGTGCGCGGCGTGGTCCGCACACCGGTGCGCGGCTTACGGGTCGCACCGGTGGCCTGCGCCGGGTAGGCCTGCGGCGGGTGGTACGGCCCGCCGCCTTGCTCCGGGCGCCGCTCACCGGGAAGCGGCGACGCCGCCTGTGCCTCGCCGGTCCGGGCCGGGCCTCGGGTGTCCGTCACGGTTCCCCCCTGGGGCTCCTGCTGGGATTCCTGCGCGCCGGGCGAATCCGGCGCGGAAGCCTTCACCGGCTTCAGGTTCGTCGTGTGCGGGTCGTCGGCCGTCCCCGCGCGCGCGGCGGAGCCACGGCCGCCGCCGTCCGTTTCCGTACCCCTGGAGGTACCGGCCGATCCGGCGCCCGTGGCTCCGCTCACGATGACTCTCTCCTCGTGCTACTCGGCCGAGGGCGCCTCGCCCTCGTCCGTGCCGGTCGTCGCGGCACCTTCGGCGGTCTCGTCGACGACCACGTCGCCGTCGACTTCCTCCGCCTCGCGTCCCGCCTCGGCGTTACGTGCGATACCGACCACGGCATCGCGCTTGCCCAGGTTGATCAGTTGGACGCCCATGGTGTCACGGCCCGTCTCCCTGATCTCGTTGACTCGCGTACGAATCACACCGCCGGAGAGGGTGATGGCGAGGATCTCGTCGTTCTCCTCGACAATCAGCGCGCCGACGAGGGACCCGCGGTCCTCCACGATCTTGGCGGCCTTGATGCCGAGGCCGCCGCGGCCCTGGACGCGGTACTCGTCGACGGCGGTCCGCTTCGCGTACCCACCGTCGGTGGCAGTGAAGACGAACGTACCGGGTCGCACCACATTCATCGAGAGAAGCTCGTCGCCCTCCCGGAAACTCATCCCCTTGACGCCGGAGGTGGCGCGGCCCATCGGGCGCAGGGAGTCGTCGGAGGCGGTGAACCGGATCGACTGCGCCTTCCTGCTGACCAGCAGCAGGTCGTCGTCGGCCGAGACGAGTTCGGCGCCGATCAGCTCGTCGTCGCTGCCGTCCTCGCGTTCCCGCAGGTTGATCGCGATGACACCGCCGGAGCGCGGCGAGTCGTAGTCCTTCAGCGACGTCTTCTTCACCAGTCCGGACTTGGTGGCGAGCACCAGGTACGGCGCCGCCTCGTAGTCGCGGATGGCGAGGATCTCGGCGATCGCCTCGTCCGGCTGGAAGGCGAGCAGGTTCGCCACGTGCTGCCCGCGCGCGTCCCGGCCGGCCTCCGGCAGCTCGTACGCCTTCGCCCGGTACACCCGGCCCTTGTTGGTGAAGAACAGCAGCCAGTGGTGGGTGGTGGAGACGAAGAAGTGGTCGACGATGTCGTCCTCCTTCAGCTTCGTCCCGCGCACGCCCTTGCCGCCGCGCTTCTGCGCCCGGTAGTCGTCCGTCTTGGTCCGCTTGACGTAACCGCCGCGCGAGACGGTGACGACGATGTCCTCCTCGGCGATCAGGTCCTCGATGGACATGTCGCCCTCGTACGGAATCAGCTTGGTCTGGCGGTCGTCGCCGTACTTCTCGACGATCGCGGCCAGCTCCTGGCTGACGATCCCGCGCTGGCGGACCGGCGAGGCGAGGATCTCGTTGTACTCGGTGATCTTCGCCTGGAGTTCGTCGTGCTCCTGGACGATCTTCTGGCGCTCCAGGGCGGCCAGCCGGCGCAGCTGCATCTCGAGGATGGCGTTGGCCTGGATCTCGTCGATCTCCAGGAGGCCCATCAGGCCGGTGCGCGCGACGTCGACGGTGTCACTGCGCCGGATCAGCGCGATGACCTCGTCGATGGCGTCCAAAGCCTTCAGCAGACCGCGCAGGATGTGCGCCCGCTCCTCGGCCTTGCGCAGCCGGAACCGGGTCCGGCGGACGATGACCTCGATCTGGTGCGTCACCCAGTGGCGGATGAACGCGTCCAGGGACAGGGTGCGCGGCACGCCGTCGACCAGCGCCAGCATGTTGGCGCCGAAGTTGGACTGGAGGTCGGTGTGCTTGTACAGGTTGTTCAGCACGACCTTGGCGACCGCGTCCCGCTTCAGGACGATCACCAGACGCTGGCCGGTCCGGGACGACGTCTCGTCGCGGACGTCCGCGATGCCGCCGATCTTGCCATCCTTGACCAGGTCGGCGATCTTCTGCGCCAGGTTGTCCGGGTTCGTCTGGTACGGCAGCTCGGTGACCACCAGGCACTGGCGGCCCTGGATCTCCTCGACCTCGACCACCGCGCGCATCGTGATGGAGCCGCGCCCGGTGCGGTACGCCTCCTCGATGCCCTTGCGGCCGACGACGAGCGCGCCGGTCGGGAAGTCCGGGCCCTTGATGCGCTCCAGGAGCGCGTCGAGCAGCTCCTCGTGGGAGGCCTCGGGGTTCTCCAGGTACCACTGGGCGCCGGCCGCGACCTCGCGCAGGTTGTGCGGCGGGATGTTGGTCGCCATGCCGACCGCGATACCGGCCGAGCCGTTGATCAGCAGGTTCGGGAAGCGGGCCGGTAGGACGGTCGGCTCCTTGGAGCGGCCGTCGTAGTTGTCCGTGAAGTCGACGGTCTCCTCGTCGATGTCGCGGACCATCTCCATCGACAGCGGCGCGAGCTTGCACTCGGTGTACCGCATCGCCGCCGCCGGGTCGTTGCCCGGGGAGCCGAAGTTGCCGTTGGAGTCCACCAGCGGCATCCGCATCGACCACGGCTGGGCGAGGCGCACCAGGGCGTCGTAGATGGAGGAGTCGCCGTGCGGGTGGTAGTTGCCCATGACGTCGCCGACGACGCGGGCGCACTTGTAGAAGCCGCGCTCGGGGCGGTAGCCGCCGTCGTACATCGCGTACAGCACTCGGCGGTGGACGGGCTTGAGACCGTCGCGGACGTCGGGCAGCGCGCGGGACACGATGACGGACATCGCGTAGTCGAGGTACGAACGCTGCATCTCCGTCTCGAGCCCGACGGGCTCGACACGCATCGCGACTTCGCCGCCCTCTTCAGGGGTGACGGGAGTGTTCTCGTCGGCCATTGCTGGTGAAGATCCTTCCCTGTGCGGTCAGCTGAGACCGACTCAGATGTCGAGGAAGCGGACGTCCTTGGCGTTGCGCTGGATGAACGCGCGGCGTGCCTCGACGTCCTCGCCCATCAGGACCGAGAACAGGTCGTCGGCCTGGGCGGCGTCGTCGAGCGTGACCTGGCCGAGGACCCGGTGCTCCTGGTCCATGGTGGTCACGCGCAGTTCCTCGGCGTTCATCTCGCCGAGGCCCTTGAAGCGCTGGATCGAGTCCTCGCGGATGCGCTTGCCGCGCTGGCGGCCCATCTCGATCAGCGCGTCGCGCTCGCGGTCGGAGTAGGCGTACTCGATGTCGTCCCGGCCCCACTTGATCTTGTACAGCGGGGGGCGGGAGAGGTACACGTGCCCGGCCTCGACCAGCGGCCGCATGAAGCGGAACAGGAAGGTGAGCAGCAGGGTGCTGATGTGCTGACCGTCGACGTCGGCGTCCGCCATCAGGATGATCTTGTGATAGCGAAGCTTCTCGATGTCGAAGTCCTCGTGCACACCCGTGCCGAAGGCCGAGATCAGCGCCTGGATCTCCTGGTTCTGGAGGATCTTGTCGATCCTGGCCTTCTCGACGTTCAGGATCTTGCCGCGGATCGGGAGGATCGCCTGGTACTGCGGGTTGCGGCCGGACTTGGCCGAACCGCCGGCGGAGTCACCCTCGACGATGAAGATCTCGCACTTGATCGGGTCGTTGGACTGGCAGTCCGACAGCTTGCCCGGCAGGGACGCCGACTCCAGCAGGCCCTTGCGGCGGGTCAGGTCACGGGCCTTGCGGGCCGCCACGCGCGCGGTGGCCGCCTGGATGCCCTTGCGGATGATGTCCGCGGCCTCGACCGGGTTGCGGTCCAGCCAGTCGGTGAGGTGCTCGTAGACCGCCCGCTGCACGAAGGTCTTCGCCTCGGTGTTGCCCAGCTTGGTCTTGGTCTGGCCCTCGAACTGCGGCTCGCTCAGCTTGACCGAGATGATCGCGGTCAGACCCTCACGGATGTCGTCACCGGTGAGGTTGTCGTCCTTCTCGCGGAGCAGCTTCTTGTCCCGCGCGTACTTGTTGATCAGCGAGGTCAGGGCGGCCCGGAAGCCCTCTTCGTGGGTACCGCCCTCATGCGTGTGGATGATGTTCGCGAAGGAGTACACGCCCTCGCTGTAACCGCTGTTCCACTGCATGGCGACCTCGAGGGACAGGCTCTTGTCCCGGTCCTCGGCCTCCAGGTCGATGATCGTGGGGTGGACCGCCTCTCCCTTGCGGGAGTTGAGGTACTTCACGAAGTCGACGATGCCGCCCTCGTAGTGGTACGTGACGGTCTTGACCTCGGCCTTCTCGTCCGCACCGGCCTCGTCCGCGCCGGTGACGGCCTTCGCCGACTCCCGCTCGTCGGTCAGCCGGATCGTCAGGCCCTTGTTGAGGAACGCCATCTCCTGGAAGCGCCGCGACAGCGTCTCGAAGGAGTACTCGGTCGTCTCGAAGATGTCCGCGTCCGCCCAGAAGGTGACCGAGGTACCGGTCTCCTCCGTCGCCTCGTGCCGCACGAGCGGGGCCGTGGGGACGCCCATCTTGTATTCCTGCGTCCAGCGGTGGCCGTCGGTCCTGACCTCGACGGAGACCTTGGACGACAGGGCGTTCACCACGGAGACGCCGACGCCGTGCAGACCACCGGAGACCGCGTAGCCACCGCCGCCGAACTTGCCGCCCGCGTGCAGCACGGTGAGCACGACCTCGAGGGCCGGCTTGCCCTCGGAGGGCACGATGCCCACCGGGATGCCGCGGCCGTTGTCGATGACGCGCACCCCGCCGTCGGCGAGGACGGTGATGTCGATGGTGTCCGCGTAACCGGCCAGCGCCTCGTCGACGGAGTTGTCGACGACCTCGTACACCAGGTGGTGCAGACCGCGCTCGCCCGTGGAGCCGATGTACATGCCGGGCCGCTTGCGGACCGCGTCCAGCCCTTCGAGCACGGTGATGGCGCTGGCGTCGTAGGAGGCGGGGGCGGTGGCCTCGCCACCCGCGGCGGCCTGGGGGGCCTCGCGGTTCACGCCGGCGTCGGTGGACGGGATGTTCTCGTTGGGGTTGCCGGAATCGGCCACGAAGCGCCCTTTCTGGCACAGCACGAGCCGGGCTCGTCGGCGGGTTGCCGGAGCGGCTGCGGCATGTTGCGTTGGTAAGCCTTGATCAGCGTTGCTCAGCTTTTCCCGGGCGGTCCCCACGTGGGGGCGGGATTGTCTTCCAGTCTACCGGTAGCGCTGACATCGATGGGGGTTTGCCGGTACCTGAGTCCCCATGTGCCGCCCTCAACCGGTCTCCGCCGGGTCCCGATATACGGATGGGGGCTCCAAGGGGCTCACAGCGGCACTCAGCGCCTTGGGCCGTCAACCCTTGGCTACTGGCGGGTCAGATGGCGATCCACACCTGTGTACGAGGGTGATCCGGACCCCCGGGCGGGGGTGGGGCGGCGCCGTACGGCCACCCCGTACGTGAGGTACGTCACCTCGACGCGGACAGGCCTCCGAAGCCCATTTCGAGGCCCTCGGGCGCCTCCGGAGGGGCGTGGGCCCACGCGCGGCCGCTGCGGGCGCAGCACCCCTGGCCCGGCGCCCTTCAGTGGACCGGCGACGTTCCCCGCGCTCCCGGACCGGGCCCCTCGGCGGGCCGCCGTGCCCGCGCTTCGGGCCGGCACGGCGTCGGCCCGGCCGCGGCGGCGAGCGGGCTCCCGCCCCCTGGTCGGTCGGGCCGCACCGCGCCCGAGGCTCCAGGCGAGCCGGGCCACCAGCTCCGGCGCGAACAGCCACAGCCGCGGGGCACCCGAGGCTCTGGGCCCCTGTCGGATGCGTGCGGCTGACAGCGGGCCTGTGGCGGTGCCTCGCGGCCCCCACGCCGCGGGCCGGCGCACGGGACGGCACCTTGATCGACCGGGCCGCACCGCGCCTCGCGGTCGCACACACCCCGGGACGAGCCCCCCCCGCCCCCTGGTCGGTCGGGCCGCACCGTGCTCGAGGCTCCAGGCGAGCCGGGCCACCAGCTCCGGCGCGAACAGCCGCAGCCGCGGGGGACCCCAGCCCTCTACGCACCCCCTCGGTGGGCCGCCGCGCCGGCGCTTCCGGCCGGCAGGGTGTCGGCCCGGCCGCAGCGGCGGGCGGGCACACGGGCTCAGCACCTTGATCGACCGGGCCGCACCGGGCCTCGCGGTCGCACACGCCCCGGGACGCGCCCTGGGCAGGCTGTGCGGCCCCGGTAGCCGGCTCAGCCGTAGGTGTCGCCGGGGCCCGTGCTGCCCGGGGCCCGCAGTGGGCCGTAGCGGCGGGCGGGGCCGCCCGGGCCCTGCACCTTGATCAGCCGGACCGCGCCGTGCCCGAGGTCCTGGTTGAGCCGGGCCACCAGCGTGGGCGCGAGGAGCCGTAGCTGGGTCGCCCAGGCCGTCGAGTCGCACTGCACCGTCAGCACCCGCTCGTCCTCGTCGTACCGCTGCGGTACGCAGTGCTTGGCCAGGTCCTCGCCGACGATCTCCGGCCAGCGGCCCATCACCCCGCCCACCGCGGCGGGCGTCTCCCAGCCCCGCTCGGTGATCAGCCGGTTGATCGCCGCGCCGAGCGCCAGCGGGTCACGGCCGTCGGCACGCGCGCCGGAGCGCAGGCCACCGCCCCGCCGGGCCTGTTTCCGCTGCCGCGCCGCGTCGCCCCGCGCGCGTGCCTGCTCCTTGGCCGCGCGCAGCGCCACGCGCGCGAGGTCGACGCCGGAGGGCTCCTTGCGCCCCGCGTCCTTCCCCGGGTCCGCGGGGACGGGTCCGTCGGGGCTCATACGCGCTCCACCGTCCCGCCGGCCACCGTGTACCGGACGCCGGCCAGCACGTGCGGCACGTCGTCGTCCACCGCGGCGGTCACCAGGACCTGCTCGCCGGGCGCGACCAGCTCCGCCAGCCGTTCCCGGCGCCGGGCGTCCAGCTCGGCGAAGACGTCGTCCAGGACCAGCACCGGCTCGTTGCCCTCGGCGCGCAGCAGGTCGTAGGAGGCGAGCCGCAGCGCCAGGGCGTACGACCAGGACTCCCCGTGCGAGGCGTACCCCTTCGCCGGCAGCTGCCCCAGCTTGAGCAACAGGTCGTCCCGGTGCGGGCCCACCAGCGTGACGCCCCGCTCGATCTCCTGCTTGCGCGCCTCCGTGAGCGCCGCCGTCAGCTGGGCGTACAGCTCCTCGCGCCCGTGCGCCTCACCGGGCGCCGACGGCTTGTACTCCAGCGCCACCGGGCCACCGCCCGGTGCCAGCTGCTCGTAGGCCTTGTCGGCCAGCGGCTGGAGCGCGGCGACGAGGTCCAGCCGCTGGGCGAGCAGCTCCGCACCCGCGCGCGCGAGGTGCTGGTCCCACACGTCGAGGGTGGACAGGTCCATCGACCGCCCGCCGTGCCGACGTGCGAGTGCCGCCGACTTCAGCAGGGTGTTGCGCTGCTTGAGCACCCGCTCGTAGTCGGAGCGGACGCCCGCCATCCGCGGGGACCGGGCGGTGATCAGTTCGTCGAGGAACCGCCGCCGCTCCCCGGGGTCGCCCTTCACCAGAGCCAGGTCCTCGGGCGCGAACAGCACGGTGCGTACGATCCCCAGCACATCCCGCGGTCTGACCTGCGAGGACCGGTTGATGCGGGCGCGGTTGGCCCGGCCCGGGTTCAGCTCCAGCTCGATCAGCTGCTGCCGCTCGCCCTGCCGGACCTGCGCCCGGACCACCGCCCGCTCGGCGCCCATGCGGACCAGGGGCGCGTCGGAGGCGACCCGGTGGCTGCCGAGCGTGGCGAGGTAGCCGACCGCTTCCACCAGGTTGGTCTTGCCCTGCCCGTTGGGGCCGACGAAAGCGCTGACGCCCGGGTCGAGCGGGACCTCGGCCCGGGCGTACGAACGGAAGTCGGCCAGCGAAAGATGCGTGACGTGCATGGTCGTTCCGCCGACCTCCCTGCTTCCTGTGGCGGCTACTTCTTCTCTACGGCGTGGCCGCCGAACTGGTTGCGCAGCGCGGCGATCATCTTCATCTGCGGCGAGTCGTCCTGCCGGGAGGCGAACCGCGCGAACAGCGAGGCGGTGATCGCGGGCAGCGGCACCGCGTTGTCGATCGCG
Source organism: Streptomyces sp. NPDC100445 (assembly GCF_044759735.1). NCBI lineage: Bacteria > Bacillati > Actinomycetota > Actinomycetes > Kitasatosporales > Streptomycetaceae > Streptomyces > Streptomyces sp. NPDC100445. Next base: position 140,258 of record NZ_JBIVZV010000010.1, read on the forward strand.
GCCTCCACCGTCCAGCGTCCCTCACCGGAGTCCTGTGCGTAACCGCGCAGGGCTTCCAGGTGCTCGTCGTCGTCCAGGGCGTTCACCGCGAGGTCCAGCAGCCAGGAACGGATGACCGTGCCCTCCTGCCAGGAGCGGAAGACCTCGCGGACGTTCTCCACGGAGTCGACCTTCTCCAGCAGCTCCCAGCCCTCGGCGTAGGCCTGCATCATCGCGTACTCGATGCCGTTGTGGACCATCTTCGCGAAGTGGCCCGCGCCGACCCGGCCGGCGTGCACCGCGCCGAAGTCGCCCTCCGGCTTGAGCGCGTCGAAGACCGGCTGCACCTTGGCGACGTCCTCGGCGCTGCCGCCGTACATCAGCGCGTACCCGTTCTCCAGGCCCCAGACGCCGCCGGAGACGCCGCAGTCGACGAAGCCTATGCCCTTGGCCGCCAGCTCCCCGGCGTGCTTCTCGTCGTCCGTCCAGCGGGAGTTGCCGCCGTCCACGACCACGTCGCCGGGCTCCAGCAGCTCGGCGAGCTGGTCGATGGTGGACTGCGTGGGCTCACCGGCCGGGACCATCACCCAGACGACGCGCGGGCCGTCGAGCTTGCCCACGAGCTCTTCCAGGCTGTGGACGTCCGCGAGGTCGGCGTTGCGGTCGTATCCGAGGACGGTGTGGCCGGCGCGGCGGATCCGCTCGCGCATGTTGCCGCCCATCTTGCCGAGGCCGACGAGACCGAGCTCCATCAGTTGTGTTCCTTAGGTCGCTGTGTGGCGTGACAGGCACCGGAGTGCCGTGCCGAGCCTAGACCCGCCCGGTCACGCACAGCTGTGGGCATACGTGCTCATCCGTAGCCCCTCACCTGCGGATTCCGTCCACAGGCCGACGCGGTTCTCCACCGGCCTGTGGACGAGCGCCGGCCGCTCAGCCGCTGAGCCGCACCGGCATGATCAGGTACTTGTACGCGTCGTCGGCCTCCGCGTCCACCGCCGGCTTGCCGCTGAGCAGCGCCGGCTTCGTGGACGTCGTGAACGACAGCTGGGCCACCGGGGAGTCGATCGCGCTCAGGCCGTCCAGCAGGAACGTCGGGTTGAAGGCGATCGAGATGTCGTCGCCCTCCAGCTGGGCGTCGACCCTTTCCACAGCCTGTGCGTCGTCGCTGGACCCGGCCTCCAGGATCAGCACGCCCTGCTCGAAGCTGAGCCGCACCGGGGTGTTCCGCTCGGCGACCAGCGCCACGCGCTTGACGGCCTCCACGAAGGGCGCGGTCTCGATCACGGCGACGGAGTTGAACTCGGTCGGGAACAGCGTCCGGTACTTGGGCAGGTCGCCCTCGAGGAGCCGCGTGGTCGTGCGCCGGCCCGCGCCCTCGAAACCGATCAGGCCCTCACCGGCTCCGGAGCCGGACAGCGCCAGCGTGACGCTGTCACCGGCACCGAGCGACTTGGCGGTGTCCAGCAGCGTCTTGGCGGGGATCAGGGCGACCGCGGAGGCGTCCGGGTTCTCCGGCTTCCACAGGAACTCCCGGACCGCGAAGCGGTAGCGGTCGGTGGAGGCCAGGGTGACCGTGTCGCCCTCGATCTCGACGCGGACACCGGTGAGCACCGGGAGGGTGTCGTCACGGCCGGCCGCGATGGCCACCTGGGACACGGCGGCGGCGAAGACCTCACCGGGGACGGTGCCGGTGGCGTTCGGCATCTGCGGCAGCGCCGGGTACTCCTCCACCGGCAGGGTGTGGAGGGTGAACCGGGAGGAACCGCAGACCACGGTCGCCCGTACACCGTCTGTGGAGATCTCCACCGGCCGGTTGGGCAGCGCCCGGGAGATGTCGGCCAGCAGGCGGCCGGAGACGAGGACGGTGCCCTCCTCCTCGACCTCCGCGTCGACGTTCACGCGGGCGGAGACCTCGTAGTCGAAACCCGACAGGCTCAGCCGGCCGTCCTCCGCCTTGAGCAGGAGACCGGCGAGGACAGGCGCCGGCGGACGGGCCGGGAGGCTGCGTGCCGCCCAGGCCACTGCCTCCGCGAGTACGTCGCGTTCCACCCGGATCTTCACCGTAAGCCGCCTCCTGCTGTTGCTACTGAGTCCTCCGACTCGGTGCCACCGCCCACTGCGACGGGCAGAGCACCGGGGACCAGTCTGACGCACGGCACTGACAGTAGGTGCCCGTCGGGGTCAAGTCGGTCCGGGGGGCGGTCGGGCTCGAGACGGCGAGTTGTGCACAGGCCCCGCTTCGAAGCGGTTTCCCAGCTATCTCTAGTCGGGAGTAGTAGTAGGGCCTGTGGATACCGTGGATAACCTCGTTTGCCCAGCTCAGCCCGCGAATTTTATCCACCGGGCCTGTGGGTGGAGCCGGTGGACAACCCGGCCCGTCTGTGGAGAACAAAAAGTTCTGCACACAGCGCCCACAGGGCGAGGGCAGTTCTCCCCAGCTGCGTCCCCAGGAATACCCGGGTTTCCCACACCCCAATCCGGCAGCCTCGTGTGACGCCTTTCACTCGACGTGGTGACCGGGGCCCCAGGGTTGCCGAACAGTGGACAGCCATGTGGAGAAGCGGCCGATCGCTGGGGACAACCGCCCCCAGCCTGTGGGACGCCCGTGGACAACCGTGGCGGCGGGTTGACGACCCTTGGGTTGTCCACAGGCTGTGGAGATCCTTCGTCCACGAATCCACAGGCCTCTGAGCTGGAGGGAAGCCGTGAGCCCAGCCTCCCTGTGGACGGAGTTCGGGACAACTCCGCGGTCCCCAGGATGTGGACGGAAGAAAGTCACCGAATCTGTGGAGAGCGGCCGTAACCCGGCAACTAATCGAACACCGGATGACCCGGGAGGAACGACTCACCGCCCCGCGCGCGCGTCCCGGCGGGCCTCAACACCGGCCGGGAGCCCCGGTGAGCGCCTCCGGCCGCAGCGAACGGCGACCTCACAGGACCGGGTGGGGCGGTCGCGGCGCGGAGCGTGGGCCGGACGGGGCCCCGGCGGCCCCTGAGGGGCGTACAGCGGCCGGCCCCGCCGGACAGCGGCCGGCCCTGCCCGACAGGGCCCGACCACGCCGGGCAGTGCCCGGGGCACGGCTCATCCGGGACGGACCCCCCGCACCGCCGGCCCGAGCCCCACCACCGCCGGAACGCGGGCGCCCCGGGACGTGGGCGCCCACGAACGCCGAGGGCGCCCCGGGACGCATCCCGGGGCGCCCTCGGCGCTGGTTTCCGTACCGCGGCCGGCCGGCCTCAGCCGTTCTTGATGCGGTTCGTCAGCTCGGTGACCTGGTTGTAGATCGAGCGCCGCTCGGCCATCAGCGCACGGATCTTACGGTCGGCGTGCATGACGGTCGTGTGGTCCCGGCCGCCGAACTGCGCGCCGATCTTCGGCAGCGACAGGTCCGTCAGCTCCCGGCACAGGTACATGGCGATCTGCCGGGCCGTGACCAGCTGGCGGCCGCGTGAGCTGCCGCACAGGTCCTCGACCGTGAGTCCGAAGTAGTCCGCGGTCGCCGCCATGATGGCCGGCGCCGTGATCTCCGGCGTCGAGTCCTCACCGCCGGGGATCAGGTCCTTCAGGACGATCTCGGTCAGGCCCAGGTCCACCGGCTGCCGGTTGAGCGAGGCGAACGCCGTCACCCGGATCAGCGCGCCCTCCAGCTCACGGATGTTCCGCGAGATCCGGGAGGCGATGAACTCGAGCACCTCCGGCGGCGCGTTCAACTGCTCCTGCACCGCCTTCTTGCGCAGGATCGCGATCCGCGTCTCCAGCTCGGGCGGCTGGACATCGGTGATCAGACCCCACTCGAAACGGTTCCGCAGGCGGTCCTCCAGCGTCACCAGCTGCTTGGGCGGCCGGTCGCTCGACAGCACGATCTGCTTGTTGGCGTTGTGGAGCGTGTTGAACGTGTGGAAGAACTCCTCCTGCGTCGACTCCTTGTCCGCCAGGAACTGGATGTCGTCGACGAGCAGGATGTCCATCTCGCGGTACCGCTTGCGGAAGCTGTCGCCCTTGCCGTCGCGGATCGAGTTGATGAACTCGTTGGTGAACTCCTCCGAGCTCACGTACCGCACCCGCGTACCCGGGTAGAGGCTGCGGGCGTAATGCCCGATCGCGTGCAGCAGATGCGTCTTGCCGAGCCCCGACTCCCCGTAGATGAACAGGGGGTTGTAGGCCTTCGCCGGCGCCTCGGCGACCGCCACCGCCGCCGCGTGCGCGAACCGGTTCGACGCGCCGATGACGAACGTGTCGAACAGGTACTTCGGATTCAGCCGGGCGGTCGGCTCACCGGGCCCGCTCGGCTTCGCCGACTGCCCGGCGGACGGGCCCGAGCCGCCCGGACCGGACATGTCCGGGCGGCCGTGGCCGCCGCGGTGCCCCGACGGGTCGGGCGGCTCACGGCGGACCGGGTCGCGCTGGTCGTACTCGGTCCGTCCGGAGTCGTAATCCGGACGCGACGGCTCGTAGGGCCCGCGCGGACCGTCGTAGTCACCGCGCTGCTGCTCGTACGGCGCCCGGTCCCTGGCCTGCGGCCGGTAGTCCTGCGACGACGAGCCGTAGCGGTCCTGTTCGGAGCCGTAGCCGTCCTGGGACGACGGCGACGCGTACGGGTCGCGCTCGGGGAAACCGAGCCGCGGCTGCTGCCAGCCGTAGTCGTCCTGCGCGGGCCGCGGCCAGGCGCCGGGCTCGGGTCGCTGGTACTCCGACGGGTAGGCCGGGCGGGCGGTCGGCAACTGGTCCGGGCGGCCCTGCGGGGACTGCTCGCCGCGCGGTTCGGTGCCCGGGAGCTGCTCGGGGCCGCCGCGGTGGCGGCCGTAGCCCTCGTACGGGGCCGGGGACGGCTCCGGGTCCTCGTAGTGCGGCGCGGACGACTGCTGCGGGGCGGGCGCCGGCGGTTCGCCCGCCGAGTCGTCCACGGTGATCGCGATGCGGATGGGCCGGCCGCACTCGCGGCTCAGCGTCTCGCTGACGACCGGCGCCAGCCGGCCCTCCAGCACACCCTTCGCGAACTCGTTCGGTACGGCGAGCAGCGCGGTGTCGGCGACCAGGGCCAGCGGCTGGCAGCGCCGGATCCAGTGCTCGTCCCGCGCCTCGACGCCCTGGCCGCGCCCCTCCCCGAGCAGTTGCTCCAGTACGCGTGGCCACACTGCGGCAAGATCGGCAGGTACGTCAGCCACAGGGCACGCTCTCTCACAGGTCCCGCGAACGTGTGGTCCGGGGGGACGGGTCGGGATCTGAATCGGGTGGTGAGGGGGACAAGGGAACGAATCGGGGTCCGGCCAAGGTAGTCAGCGCGGCGGGTAGGGTTCAAGTTGTTGTCCCCAGCCTGTGGACAGTGTCTCTCGGCAGCCGCTGGTTTGACCGGACGGCCCAGCCGCGCGTACCGTAACCAGGTCGAGTTGTCGATGGCTGCTGCCGCCTGCCTCCGATGGGCACAGATCACTTGGGTGATCGGGAAGCGGTGCACTCGGGCGTGAAGCGAGCTACTCGTGGGCGCACGGTGACAGCCAGGACGGCACCCCGCCACTACCGATTTTCTGGAGCCCCCGAGTGAGCAAGCGCACCTTCCAGCCGAACAACCGTCGCCGCGCGAAGACCCACGGCTTCCGGCTGCGTATGCGGACCCGTGCCGGTCGCGCGATCCTGGCGACCCGCCGCAGCAAGGGTCGCGCCCGTCTGTCCGCCTGATCCCGATCAGGTCATGACATCGTGCTGCCCACCGACAACCGGCTGAGGCGGCGCGAGGACTTCGCGACCGCGGTACGACGAGGGCGCCGGGCCGGCCGCCCAACCCTCGTCGTCCACCTTCGTAGCGGTGCCACGGACCCGCACGCGCCTGGGGAGAGCGCTCCCCCGACGCGTGCGGGTTTCGTCGTGAGCAAGGCCGTGGGTGGCGCGGTCGTGCGCAACAAAGTGAAGCGCAGACTGCGTCATCTGATGCGTGACCGAGTAGGCCTGTTCCCCCCCGGTAGCCTGGTAGTCGTACGAGCGCTGCCCGGATCGGGCGACGCAGACCACGCACACCTGGCCCGAGACCTGGACGCCGCCCTGGAGCGGCTGCTGGGAGGGGGCGCGCGATGAAGTACCCGCTGCTGGCTCTGATCAAGCTGTACCAGTGGACGATCAGTCCGCTGCTGGGGCCGGTGTGCAAGTACTACCCGTCGTGCTCCCACTACGGCTACACGGCCATCGACCGGCACGGTGCGGTCAAGGGAACGGCACTCACCGCCTGGCGCATCCTCCGGTGCAATCCGTGGTCGCTGGGCGGGGTGGACCATGTCCCTCCGCGTAAGCGCCCGCGGTGGCACGAATGGCTGCGCGACGCGTGGCGCGCACGCAAGGGCGGGCCCTCCGCCGCACCGGCCATCGAAGCGAAGCCCGAGAAGCCTGCTTCCGAGCTTCCCCCGAGCCCGGCCGCAGAGACCTCGTCCCATGCCCAAGGAGCATGATTAGTGGACACGATTGCCAGCCTCTTCAGCTTCATCACGACACCCGTCTCATGGGTCATCGTCCAGTTCCACACGGTGTACGGCGCCGTCTTCGGCCCGAACACCGGTTGGGCCTGGGGCCTGTCCATCGTGTCCCTCGTGATCCTGATCCGCATCTGCCTGATCCCGCTCTTCGTGAAGCAGATCAAGTCGACGCGCGCGATGCAGACGCTCCAGCCCGAGATGAAGAAGATCCAGGAGCGTTACAAGAACGACCGGCAGCGCCAGTCGGAAGAGATGATGAAGCTGTACAAGGAGACGGGAACCAACCCGCTCTCCTCGTGCCTTCCCATCCTGGCGCAGTCCCCGTTCTTCTTCGCCCTGTACCACGTGCTCAGCGGCATCGCCTCGCACAAGCAGATCGGCGTCATCGACGAGCAGCTGCTCAACAGCGCCCGTCAGGCCCACATCTTCGGTGCCCCGCTCGCCGCGAAGTTCATGGACAGCGCGAGCACGGTCGAGGCGCTGGGCGCCACGCTGACCGACGTCCGGGTCGTGACCGCGGTCATGATCGTCATGATGTCGTTCTCGCAGTTCTACACCCAGCGTCAGCTGATGACGAAGAACGTCGACACCACGGTGAAGACGCCGTTCATGCAGCAGCAGAAGATGCTGATGTACGTCTTCCCGGTCATGTTCGCCGTCTTCGGCATCAACTTCCCGGTCGGTGTCCTCGTCTACTGGCTGACCACCAACGTGTGGACCATGGGCCAGCAGATGTACGTCATCCGCAACAACCCGACGCCGGGCTCCAAGGCGCAGGCCGCCTACCTGGAGCGCCTGACCAACCACGTCACCCAGCACGGCAAGATCCGCCGGCGCGGTGAGAAGGCCATCGTCAAGGCGATCGTCACCAAGGGCCGCGACCGCAACGAGTTCGAGCGCAAGTTCATCAACGCGCTGAACAAGGCCGGTCTCGCCGCCCAGCCCGACGGCACCGTGGTACGCAGCGTGGCCCAGGCCGCGGCGCAGACCGAGGACGGCGTGCCCACCACGGCGACCGTGACCGGCACCGAGCCCGCCCGGCGCCAGCAGCCCAAGCGGCAGAGCAAGTCCCAGCGTCAGGCCGGCGCGCCCAGGCAGGCGGGGGACGAGTCGCTGTCGCTGGAGAAGGCGGACGAGCCCCAGGCCACGAAGCCCGCCGCTGCCAAGCAGCCCCAGAAGCCCGGCTCCGGCACCCGCAGCAAGGCCCAGTCCGGCCAGCGCAAGGGTGGCCCGCAGCGGCCCAAGTCCCCGTCCAAGAAGTAAGAAGGAGCCCATCCCGTGACGGAAGGCACCACCTCCGCCGCTGCCGAGGGTGCAGACACCCTCACCCGACTGGAGCAGGAGGGTGAGATCGCGGCGGACTACCTCGAGGGTCTGCTGGACATCGCCGATCTCGACGGCGACATCGACATGGACGTCGAGGCGGACCGCGCCGCCGTGTCGATCATCAGTGACGCGGACAGCCGCGACCTGGAGAAGCTGGTCGGCCGGGACGGCGAGGTGCTGGAGGCGCTTCAGGAGCTGACGCGCCTGGCGGTGCACCGGGAGACCGGCGACCGCAGCCGGCTGATGCTGGACGTCGCGGGGTACCGGGCCAGGAAGCGGGCCGAGCTGTCCGAGCTGGGCGCCAAGGCCGCCGCCGAGGTGAAGAGCAGCGGCGAGCCCGTGAAGCTCGCCCCGATGAGCCCCTTCGAGCGCAAGGTCGTGCACGACGCGATCAAGGCCGCGGGGCTGCGCAGCGAGTCCGAGGGCGAGGAGCCGCAGCGGTTCGTCGTCGTTCTGCCCGCTTGATCGGATCCTCACGTTCCACCGGCCCCGTCTGTTGAGCAGGCGGGGCCGGACATATGTCAGCCCGGTAGTTCTGGTGGCCGGTGCGTGAAGCACCGGCGCTGTACGGAAGGACGGTCCCCGTGACGGAGGCAGCGGAGCTTCCCCCCGCGCCCGCGCAGGCGCGGGAAGTGTTTGGTGATCGCTTCGCGGACGCGGTGCGTTATGCGGAGCTGCTCGCCGAGGCGGGCGTGCAGCGCGGCCTCATCGGCCCGCGTGAGGTGCCCCGCCTGTGGGAGCGGCACCTGCTGAACTGCGCGGTGCTGTCCGAGGCCGTGCCCGAGGGGGTGACGGTCTGCGACGTCGGGTCGGGTGCCGGCCTGCCGGGTATCCCACTGGCCCTGGTCCGCGACGACCTCAACATCACCTTGCTGGAGCCGCTGCTGCGACGTACCAACTTCCTCAGCGAGGTCGTCGAGCTGCTCGGCCTCGACCACGTCACCGTGGTGCGCGGCCGAGCCGAGGAGGTCATGGGCAAGCTGCCGCCGGTGCACGTGGTGACCGCCCGTGCCGTGGCGCCACTGGACCGCCTGGCCACCTGGGGCATCCCGCTGCTGCGTCCGTACGGGGAGATGCTCGCGCTCAAGGGGGACACGGCCGAGGAGGAACTGAAGGCGGCGGCTTCCGCCCTCAGCAAGCTCGGCGCGGTCGAGACGTCCGTCCTGCATGTGGGTGAAGGCATCGTGGATCCGCTCTCCACCGTGGTGCGGGTCGAGGTCGGGGAGAGCCCGGGTGGGGTGCGTTTCGCGGCCAAACGCGCGAAGGCGGCTCGTACCGGTCGCACCCGACGCCGTCGCTGATCCGTTCGTCCTGACGGCGAGTCCTACTCCACACAAGCTGCCCCTCCGCCCTCCTCCGGAGTGTCGCGGAGGTCCGGCCGCAGGCGCTGTGCATCGTGTTTCACGTGAAACGTCGCTCATTGCTGCACGGCATCATCGGTCGCGGCCGCGCCGCGGCCGAGCCCCGCGACCGGAAGCCTCTCGGCTCGCTCGGCCAGGAACCCCCCTCCCCGGGCGCCCCGCCCCCCTCCCGGGGTACGGAGTTGTCCACAGAGGTGGATTTCTCCACAGAAGACCAGGCCTCACTGGTTCGTGACCCCGACGGCATGGGAGGCTCTGTTCATTGCGAGCCTGATGTCGAGGAGAGTGAATCCGTGCGGTCCGACGCCAACATCGCGGGACCGATGACCGATCCGGTCCCCGGTCCCCGCACCGAGTCGACGGGAGCGGATGTTTCACGTGAAACGCCGCCTCCGATGGACGACACTCCGATCGGTCGAGCCGCCCAACTGGCGGTGGAGGCACTCGGTCGCGCCGGTGAAGGACTGCCGCGACCCGAGCAGACCCGGCTGATCGTGGTCGCCAACCAGAAGGGCGGCGTGGGCAAGACGACGACGACCGTCAACCTTGCCGCCTCGCTCGCCCTGCACGGCAGCCGTGTCCTGGTGGTCGACCTCGACCCGCAGGGCAACGCCTCCACGGCACTGGGGATCGACCACCACGCCGAGGTCCCCTCCATCTACGACGTCCTGGTGGACAGCAGGCCGCTCGCCGAGGTCGTCCAGCCCGTCGTCGATGTAGAAGGTCTCTTCTGTGCGCCGGCCACCATCGACCTCGCCGGTGCGGAGATCGAGTTGGTGTCCCTCGTGGCCCGGGAGAGCCGGCTCCAGCGGGCGATCCAGGTGTACGAGCAGCCGTTGGACTACATCCTCATCGACTGTCCGCCCTCCCTCGGTCTGCTGACGGTCAACGCGCTGGTCGCGGGCCAGGAAGTGCTGATCCCGATCCAGTGCGAGTACTACGCACTGGAGGGCCTGGGCCAGCTGCTGCGCAACGTCGACCTGGTGCGGGGGCACCTCAACCCCACCCTGCACGTGTCGACCATTCTGCTCACCATGTACGACGGCCGGACGCGTCTCGCTTCCCAGGTCGCCGAAGAGGTGCGCACCCACTTCGGCGACGAGGTGCTGCGGACTAGCATTCCCCGCTCCGTGCGCATCTCCGAGGCGCCGAGCTACGGGCAGACGGTGCTGACCTACGATCCAGGATCGAGCGGCGCCCTCTCCTACCTGGAGGCTGCCCGAGAAATCGCGCTGAGGGGCATCGGTGTCGGCTACGACGCCGGCCACGCCCACATCGGCGCTCAGAACGACCCGAACATGGTGGAGGGCATCCAGTGAGCGAGCGACGGAGGGGACTGGGTCGTGGACTCGGTGCCTTGATCCCCCCTGCCCCGACCGAGAAGAACCCGGCGCCGACGGCACTGGGCGGTGGAGGATCGACCTCTCCCGCCGCCGTCCCGGTACTCATGACCGACCGGGGGGTGGCCGCGGCGAAGGTGGCCACCCTGCCGCCTGTCACCCCCGAGGCTGATGCCGCCCCCGTGCGCCCGGTCCCGGAGCTGCCCGAGCCTCCCATCGGCGCCCACTTCGCCGAGATCCCGCTCGACGACATCACGCCGAACCCGCGCCAGCCACGGGAGAACTTCGACGAGGAGGCGCTCCAGGAACTGGTCATCTCCATCAAGGAGGTCGGTCTCCTCCAGCCCGTCGTGGTGCGGCAGATGGGACCGGCCCGCTACGAGCTGATCATGGGAGAGCGCCGCTGGCGTGCTTGCCACGAGGCCGGCCTGGAGGCCATCCCGGCCATCGTCCGGGCCACGGAGGACGACAAGCTCCTCCTGGACGCGCTGCTGGAGAACCTGCACCGGGCGCAGCTGAACCCGATCGAGGAGGCCGCTGCCTACGACCAGCTGCTGAGGGACTTCGACTGCACGCACGACCAGCTGGCGGACCGGATCGGACGCTCCCGTCCGCAGGTCTCCAACACCCTGCGCCTGCTCAAGCTGTCGCCGATGGTGCAGAGGCGGGTGGCCGCCGGGGTGCTCTCGGCCGGTCACGCCCGGGCGCTGCTGGCCGTCGAGGACTCCGAGGAGCAGGACCGGCTCGCCCATCGGATCGTGGCTGAGGGCCTGTCCGTTCGGTCCGTGGAAGAGATCGTGAAGCTGATGGCGTCGGGGCCTGAGAAGGCCTCGCGGGCCCGGGGCCCCCGGGCCGGGTCGGTGCCCTCGCCGGCACTGAACGAGCTGGCCACCCGGCTGTCGGATCGCTTCGAGACGCGGGTGAAGGTCGAGCTGGGCCAGAAGAAGGGCAAGATCACCGTTGAGTTCGCCTCTCCGGACGATCTCGAGCGCATCCTGAGCACGCTCGCCCCGGGCGAGAAGCTGGCCCTCCAGAGGAGCCTTCAGGAGGAGGCCGACGAGGAGAGCCAGGACTGATCCTCGGGTGGTTCCGCCCTGTCGTGCAGGGGAGCGGGCCGTGTCCGGTCTGTGCCGGAACACGGCCCGCTCTTTGCTTTGAGGCGGTATCGAGTGAATCTCATCGTGGATACGATGCAAACAGGTATGGCACATCCACCGGACAGCATCTGCGCCTCTGAGCGGGGAGTCGGAGCCATGCGATCGATGAGCCGCACCGGACTGGTGAGCGTCGGTCTGGGCCTCGGCGCGGTCGGCGGATTCGTCGGCAGCCTGCTCAGGGAGTGGAGTGCTCTGTCAGCCGCACACGATGCGGCGGGCGAAGGAAGCGAGGATCAGCCTTCATGGGGCGTCGGCTCGTGCCGCTCACGCTGGACAACCTTCAGGACCTTCCCCAACGCTGTCGCTCATGCGTCTTCTGGGAACTGGACCCCGTCAGCGGCGAAGCGGCGGTGACAGCGGGTACAGCAGCGATGGAGAAGGAAGCCTGGATCTCCGGAGTCCTGCTGGACTGGGGGTCGTGCGGCCGGGTGGCGTACGTCGATGACGTGCCCGCGGGTTTCGTGCTCTACGCTCCGCCGGCCTATGTGCCGCGCTCCGCTGCCTTTCCCACGAGTCCGGTCTCACCGGATGCGGTGCAGCTGATAACGGCCTTCATCCTGCCCGGTTACCAGGGGCAGGGACTGGGTCGGATGCTGGTGCAGGCGGTCGCCAAGGATCTGCTGCGCAGGGGCTTCAAGGCGATCGAGGCGTTCGGTGACGCCCATTGGAAGGAGCCCGCCTGTCTGCTCCCCGCCGATCAGCTGCTGGCGGTGGGCTTCAAGACGGTTCGTCAGCACCACGCCCATCCCCGGTTGCGGCTGGAGCTGCGGTCCACCGTCTCCTGGAAGGAAGACGTGGAGATGGCACTCGACCGGCTCCTGGGAGCGGTACAGAAGGAGCCCGCGCTGCGGCCGCTGTAGTCGGCGGGTCTCGCAGGGCGGTCGTCAGCGGAACGTGGCGCCATGCGAATGGGCCGGCCCCGAAGGGCCGGCCCATTCGTGTTTCACGTGGAACGTCACTTGGTGATGAACTCTTCGAGGTCGCGCAGGAGCGCGGCCTTGGGCTTGGCGCCGACGATCGTCTTGGCGACCTCACCGTCCTGGTAGACGTTGAGAGTCGGGATGGACATGACGCCGTACTTGGCGGCCGTGCCCGGGTTCTCGTCAATGTTGATCTTGACGATCTCGATCTTGTCGCCGAACTCGGCAGCGATCGCCTCCAACGACGGGGCGATCTGGCGGCACGGGCCGCACCAGGCAGCCCAGAAGTCCACCAGAACGGGCTTGTCGCTCTTCAGGACGTCCTGGTCGAAGGAATCGTCGGTCACAATCTTGAGGTTGCCGGCCACGGCGGGCTCCTTACCTTGGTCGTGCGGTGGGGCGTGGGGAAAAGCGGAAGGTCAGACGGCGGCGGTCTTCTCGGGCTCCGCCTGGTCCTCGTCCGCGAGAGCGGCGAGGAAGCGCTCGGCGTCCAGAGCGGCGGAGCAGCCGGTGCCGGCCGCGGTGATCGCCTGGCGGTAGGTGTGGTCGACCACGTCGCCGGCGCCGAAGACACCGGTCAGGTTGGTACGCGTGGACGGAGCGGCGACCTTCAGGTAGCCCTCCTCGTCCAGGTCCAGCTGTCCCTTGAACAGCTCGGTGCGCGGGTCGTGGCCGATCGCGATGAACAGCCCCGTGACGGGCAGCTCGGACAGCTCGCCGGTCTTGAGGTTGCGCAGCTTGAGGCCGGACAGCTTCTGGTCGCCCTGAATCTCGGCGACCTCGCTGTCCCAGACGAACTTGATCTTGGGGTCGGCGAAGGCGCGCTCCTGCATCGCCTTGGAGGCGCGCAGGGTGTCCCGGCGGTGGACGATGGTCACGGACTTGGCGAACCGCGAGAGGAAGGTGGCCTCCTCCATCGCGGTGTCACCGCCGCCGATGACGGCGATGTCCTGGTCCCTGAAGAAGAACCCGTCACAGGTGGCACACCAGCTGACGCCGCGGCCGGACAGTGCGTCCTCCTTCGGCAGCCCCAGCTTGCGGTGCTGGGACCCGGTGGTCACGATGACGGCCTTCGCCCGGTGCACGGTGCCCGCGGTGTCGGTGACGGTCTTGATCTCACCGGCCAGGTCGACGGAGACGATGTCGTCCGGAACCAGCTCCGCACCGAAGCGCTCGGCCTGGGCGCGCATGTTGTCCATGAGGTCGGGACCCATGATGCCGTCGCGGAAGCCGGGGAAGTTCTCCACCTCGGTGGTGTTCATCAGGGCCCCACCCGCGGTGACGGCGCCTTCGAACACCAGGGGCTTCAGCGACGCACGGGCGGTGTAGAGCGCCGCCGTGTAGCCGGCGGGCCCGGAGCCGATGATGATCACGTTACGGACGTCGCTCACGGCTTGATTCCTCGTCTCTGGTCAGCGTCAGTCGACCGGTGAGGGCCCCTTTCAGGACTCTCACCCACCCAACGGATCCTACGGGGCGCGCATTCCCGGTGTGTCCGGGCACACGCGCGGGCACCGGAGGCCGAAGGGGTGTTCCAGCCGACTCAGTGACGGGCGACGGACTGCTTCAGCAGGACCTTGCCGGGCGTGGTGCCCTGCTGCTGTACGCAGGCCTGGTCGACCACATAGGCGGTGACCCGCTTGCTGTCCCGCGCGTCGGCCACGACCACGAGGTAGGCGGCCTTCCCCGCATAGGTGCCCGTCTTGGCGCCGAGGACGTCGGCGTTCCGGCTGAGTGCCTGCCGTACGCAGTCGGGGACGGGGACGGCGGTCTGGAGCAGGGTGTGCGGGCCCGGGGTCACCCCCGTCGTGTCCGACCCGTCGCCGGTGTTCAGCCGGGGCTCCTCGCTGCGGTGCGGCAGTCCCTTCCTCGTGGCGAGCAGGCCGAGCGCCTGGTTCTGCACGCTGTCCCCCGAGAAGGTGCCGGCTGAGGGAGTCGGCGTTGCCTGGGCCGTCGTCCGGCCGGCATGGTCACCGAGGGACGTCACGACGAGGGCGCCGCTCCCCAGTACCGCGGCCGTGAGGACGGCACCCAGGACGAACCGGCCGCGGCGCCGCCCGCGCTCGGACGGCTTGCGCCCGGGCCCGGTCGTCGCACGCGGTCGTCCGGCGGGACGATCCTGCACGGCCGGTGTTTCACGTGAAACAGAGCCAGTGGTGTCCTGGCCCTCCGCGCGCGGCGGGGCCTCGGCAGCCAGGGCGGCGTCGATACGCGCGGCCACGTCGTCCGGCATGCGCTCCGGTTCCGCCGCGGCGGTGCCGAGCAGGCTGCGGATCTCCGCCAGTGAGGCGTACAGGTCCGCACACGGCTCACACGTGCCCAGGTGATGCCGCACCCCGGTGCTCCGGTCCGGCGGAAGCAGACCCTCGGTCAGGTCGGAGAGCTCGGTGACGTCCGGGTGCCCGGCCGTGTCCGTCGTGGAAGTCACGCTCGCCCACCTCCGCCCTTCACTACGGCTGAATCGCTCGGTCCGGGTTCCAGAGGGCGTCCGCCCGCTGATCCCGTTGCCGGTGGGACGGAAGTCCCCGCCCCTCGGTTCCCCCGCGGGCCCGGTTCTTTCCGTGGAGCCGCGCTGCCCTCGGGCCGTAGATGGGTGAGCAGGGGCAGCAAGCGGGCCCTGCCCCGGGCACAGCGGCTCTTCACCGTCCCCGTCGGCACCTCCAGGATCCGTGCGGCCTCGGCCACCGGATACCCCTGCATGTCCACCAGGACCAGAGCGGCCCGCTGCTCGGCCGGAAGGGTGCCGAGCGCTTCGAGGAGCTGCCGGTGGACGTCCTTGCGTTCGGCCGGCGCCGAGGCGGACTCGTGCGGCTCCAGCAGTTGTTCCAGCCGCTCGGTGTCGTCGACCGGGGCGGTCTTGCGGGACGCCGCCTTGCGGACGCGGTCCAGGCAGGCGTTGACGGTGATCCGGTGCAGCCACGTGGTGACGGCCGACTGCCCCCGGAAGGTATGGGCGGCCCGGTAGGCGGAGACCAGGGCGTCCTGGACCGCGTCGGCGGCCTCCTCCCGGTCGCCCAGTGTCCGCAGCGCGACCGCCCAGAGCCGGTCCCGGTGCCGCCGCACGAGCTCACCGAAGGCTTCGGGATCGCCTTCCACGTGACGGGCGAGCAGGTCCTTGTCGCTCACCCCGTCGTATCCGGCGCCCTCCGCCATCTGTCCCCTCCGGTCCGGGTGAGACGTCAGCCCGTGAACTTCACTTCGCCGATGGCCTGCTTGTAGCCGGCGTCGGCGTACAGGACGGAGTCATACCCTGAATTCGGCACAGCCGTCAGCCAGACGAGGACGTAACGCGTCTTCGCCGGCTTGGTGACCTTCACCGTAGCGGTGGTGCCTGTCGTCGTGACCTTGCCGATCTGGTCCATCGAGTCCAACGAGGGCGGCGTCAGCGAGTCCGCCGCGTACAGCTCGACCGTCGTGTGGTCACCGGCATAGCGCATGTCGATGGTGGCGGTGCTCAGCTTCCTGGTCGAGCCGAGGTCGTAGACGATGCCGACGCCCGGCTTGAACGGCGCGATGGTGGGGCCCTCGTTGAAGCTCCGCGTCCTCCAGTAGGTGGACGTGTCCCCGTCGTACGTCTTCGTCACGTCGCCGGGGCGCTGGGCGCTGCCCTCGGCGATGAACTCCTGGCTGTCCTGGATCTTTATCGGGACCGGCTTCGTCTTCCCGGAGTTCTTGTCGCCGTCGTCCGTCGTCCGGCTCTTGTGGGTGTCGTCCGACGTGTCGTTCCGGTCCATCAGGGCATCCGCCAACTGCCAGCTGCCCAGACCCAGAGCGGCGATCAGGAGCGCCGACACGGCCCACTTCAGGGCCTTGCCGGTACGGCTCTGGAGCGGGGGCGGCGGGGCCGCGATCGGCTGGCCGGCCCCGGGATGCGGTGCGGGGCGACCGTAGGTGCCCTGCTGGTAGGTGGTGCGCTGGTAGTCCGGCGGTGCCGTGAACGACGGCTCGGGCGGGCGGATGCGCGGCATCTCGCCGATCGCCTTCACCAGCTCCTCCGGCGTGGTGCACGGGGCCTCGTGGCGGGACGCCGTGGCCCCGTCGTTCACGAGGGCGCGCATGGTCAGCTCGGACAGGCCGCGGTGCACCCCGGCACGTACCTGGTCCGGTGCGATGAGGCCGATGTCCTTGGGGAGGCCGGACAGGCCGTAGGCGTCGTTCTCGTACGGCCAGCGCTGGGTCAGCGCCGCGTACAGCAGCGCGCCGATGGCCTCGGTGTCCGTGCGCTGCGGCGTCTCGGAGCCGACGCCGCGCAGCGCCGCGTTCACGGCGAGACCCCGGATGCGCCACTGGCCGGTGGAGGTGCGCAGCACGGCATTCGGGTTCAGCCGCAGGTGGGCGAGGCCCTCGCGGTGCGCCGCGGCCATGGCCGAGGAGACCTGACTGACCATCTGGTAGGCGTCGTGCGGTTCCAGCGGGCCGGTGGCCAGGAGGGTGGTCAGCTCGGTGGCGTCGGGCAGCCACTCGTGCACGACGTAGACGAGGTCGTTCTCCTCCACGGCGTCGAGGACCTGGACGAACCGCGGATCGCCGAGCAGCGCGGAGGAACGGGCGGCGGCGAGGACGGAACGTGCCCGGACGTGGTCCGCGGGCAGTACGTGGACGCCGACGGCACGGCGGAGTTTCTCGTCGACCGCACGCCAACTGCTGAAGCCGTCCAGACGGGTGACGCACTCCTCCAGCCGGTAGCGTCTGGCCAGCTTGTGACCGCTGTGCAGTTCCGGGGGCGAAGCCTTCTGCGCGGGACCGTCGGTGCCGCCACTCCCCTGTGCCTGGTCGCTGTCCGTGTCCCGCTCCGGGTTCTTGGCCACCCCGTCGGCCGTGGACTGGTCCGCCTTGGCGGTCAGCGGTTGATCCCCGCTGGTGTCTGCCACGTCGACGGCAGCCGTGCTCCGATCCGCCACCGTCGTCCCTGCCTCCCCATCCGTTGCACGCTGTCCGACGCCGAAACCAATTGTGCCCACAGTCTGCCGCTATGCACGACACACGGCGGCGGACGATGGTTGTGCGCCTACCCCCGCCTCAACGCCCCAGACGCCCGCGCACCATACCCACGAGCGAGTTGAGTTCCTCGATGCGCATCCGCCGGGCCGCTACGAAGAAGACACCCAGCAGAACGACGCCGCCGGCGAGCAGCGCGGCGAACGAGCCGACGACCCCCTGGCCGAGGGTGCGTCCGATGCCGTAGCAGGCCGCGCCGCTGAGCAGGGCCGCCGGCAGGGAGGCGATGCCCAGTCGCGCGTACGTGCGCAGCACCCGGGCGCCGTCCAGGTCGCCGCCGAGCCGCTTGCGCAGCCGCCGCCAGGCGATGCCCACCCCGATGGCGTAGGCGAGGCCGTAGGCGGCGGCCATACCTGCGACCGCCCAGCGGGGCGGCAGCAGGAAGTAGCACAGGGCCGAGGCGGTCGCGTTGACCGCGGCCACGATGACCGTGTTGTAGAAGGGGGTGCGGGTGTCCTCGTAGGCGTAGAAGGCGCGCAGGACGACGTACTGCACCGAGTACGGGATGAGGCCGAGGCCGAAGGCCATCAGCATGTACCCCATGTTCACGGCGGCGCTGGTGCCCGCCGAGCCGAAGATCAGCGTGCACATGGGGATGCCGAGGGACAGGAAGCCGAAGGCGATCGGGACGATGGCGACGGCGGTGGTGCGCAGGCCCTGGGAGATGTCCTCGCGGACCGCGCCGACATCGCCCTCCGCGGCCGAGCGGGAGATGCGCGGCAGCAGGGCGGCCATCAGCGACACGGTGATGATGGCCTGGGGCAGGCCCCAGATCAGCTGGGCGTTGGCGTAGGCGGCGAAACCGGCGCCCTTGATGCCGGAGTCCTTGCCGGCCGCGGTGGACAGCTGTGTCACGACCATGGCGCCCGCCTGGTTGGCCAGAACGAACAGGACCGTCCACTTCGCGAGCATCGCGGCCTTGCCCAGGCCATGGCCGCGCCAGTCGAACCGCAGCCGGACCCGGAACCCGGTCTCGCGAAGGTAGGGGATCATCGCCAGTGCCTGCACGACCAGACCGAGCAGCACACCGATGCCGAGCAGGCGCTGGCCCTCCGGCGGGATGTTCGTGACCGTCATGTGGGAGTCGGCCGCGGTGCCGTACACCCAGATGAACATGCCGAGCGTCACGATGATGACGATGTTGTTCAGGACCGGGGTCCACATCATCGCGCCGAACTTGCCGCGCGCGTTGAGGATCTGACCCATCACCACGTGGATGCCCATGAAGAAGATCGAGGGCAGGAAGTAGCGGGTGAAGGTGACGGCGACGTCGTTGGCCGCCGGGTTGGTGGCGACCGGGTTCGACAGCAGGCGCACCAGCAGGGGCGCGGCGAACATCGCGAGGCCGGTCAGCGCGGCCAGCGCCACCATGACCAGGGTGAGGAGCCGGTTGGCGAAGGCCTCGCCACCGTCCTCGTCCTCCTTCATGGAGCGCACCAGCTGGGGCACGAACACGGAGTTCAGGCCGCCGCCGACGGTCAGGATGTAGATCATCGTCGGCAGCTGGTAGGCCACCTGGAAGGAGTCGGCGAGGAAGCCGAGGCCCAGGGCGGCGGCGATCAGCGCGGAGCGCACGAAGCCGGTGAGCCGGGAGACCATCGTGCCCGCCGCCATCACGGCACTGGACTTCAGCAGTCCGGTGGCCCGCCCGCCCTTCTTGGGGGGCGCGGCGGGAGCGGTGCCGGCCGCGCGGACCTCCGGCCCGGCGGCCGCGGGGCCCCCCGGGACGCCGGTGGGTCCGGGAGCGGTGGCCGGGGCGGGCACCGGGGACTGCGCCGCGTGCCCGGCGGCCGCGTACGAGGCCTGGGCCGGATAGGCGTCCCCGGCGTACGGGTTGCCCTGCTGCGGTCCCTGGCCGTGCGACGGCACGTACGGACCGCTGTGTCCGCCACCCGGCGCGCCGGCCGGGCCGGGAACGGCCGGCGGGTCCATGGGCGCGTGGCCGCCGCTGTGCTGCTGGTCCCTGAAGAGGTGGGCGAAGGCGTCCGGCTCGTGGTACTCCTCGCCGGAGTGGCTGACCAGGTCGTCGACGCCCACGAACTGGGTGGTGCGCGGATCGTCGCCGTAGGGCAGGTACGGGGCCGGCACCTCCGGCTCGGGCGCCGGGGGCTGAGCCCACACCTGAGGGTCCGGCGCGTACGGCGACCGGGCGGGCGGGGCGTACAGCGGCTGCTGCGCGTCGTAGGTGCCCGGGGGTGGCGGTGGATGGGCGGCGCGGTCGTAGAGCGCCTCGGCCACCGGGTCCTGGGCGGACAGGTCGTGCGCCCGGTAGGGATCCTGTTCGTAGGCGTCCCGGAGGTACATGTCCGCCGCGTGCTGCGGCGGCACCTGGCCAGGCTCGGACGGCGGCTCGGGGTGGCCCGAACCGGCAGCGCCCTCGCCGCGGTCACCGTCGTACGGCGCGCTCATGCTTACCCCACCTCATCGTCCCGGGCCCACCGGCCACGACATCGCTCAACGGTCCACTCTCTCACCCGTCCCGGACGGGTCGGCGCTTTCCGGTGCGGTGTCCGGCGCAGGGTCACTCGGCTGCTCCGGGTCCCCCGTCCCGGACGCGGGGCCGGGCTCCTCCTGGAGACGGTCCCCGGGGGCCCCGGGGTTCCCCGGTTCGTCCGTGTCCTTCTTCGCCGTGCCGCCGTCGCCCTCGTCGGTCTGCCGGGCGGCGGCGCGCTTGCGCTGGGTGTACATCCGGAATCCGGCGAGGACGAGGAGCAGTACGCCGCCGCCGATGACCAGCATGACGGTGGGGGTGACCTCGGTGACCTTCACGTCGAAGGTGACGGGGTGACCGTATTCCTGGCCGTCCTCGGTGAACAGCTGCGCGACGACCGCGACCCGGCCGTTGGCGTTGGCCGAGGTGGTGAACTTCACCGACTGGCTGTGTCCGCCGGAGACGTCCACCTGCTGCTCGTAGTAGGCCTTGCCGCCGATCTTGAGGCGGGTCGGCATGGTGGAGGTGAGACGCAGCACCAGGTGGCCGACCGGCTGGACCAGGCGGTTCTGGACGGTCACCGGGATGGTGGCGCTGCGGCCCGAGAGCTTGGTCTCCGACTTGTCGATCAGCCTGACCTGGTCGGCCAGCTCGTCGAGCCACGCCTCCACGTCGTCGCGGTAGCCGGTCGCCGCGCCACCGCTGCCGCGCCACGACGTGGACATCTCACGGTGTATGGCCAGCCCGAACGGGGTGGCCACGCGGGACCGGTCGGTGAGGATCACCTGGAAGTTGTCGAGCTTGTCCTGGGTGCGGGCGATCTGCTCGAAGACCGTCCGCGGCAGTTCCCGGCGGCGCAGTGAGGAGGGGTAGGCGGACGTCGAGGGGATGCGCGTGGTGGCCCGCGGGTCGGGCTTGGCCTTGGCCGCCGCGGTGAGGTCCTGTGCCTGGGACCAGCCGCTGCCCTGGAGCGCCTTCAGCGCCGCCGCCATCGCCTGTGCCTGGCTCGCCGTGGGCACGCGCTGCGGGGCGACGACGATGCTGCGTTCCTCGTCCGTCTGCGCGTTCAGCTCCAGGCTCTGGGCCAGGAACCGCTGTACGGCGAGGGTGGCCGTGCCCGCCCGCGTCAGGTCGCCCTCGAACGCCCTGGACAGTCGGGCGTCGGCGACCACCGCCGTGGTGCCCCCGCCGACCGGGCGGGCGGCGGACGGCGTGTACGGCAGTCCGGCGGTCTCCTGAAGGCTGTCGCTGCGGGCGATCACCCGGTCGGCGCCGGCGGATGTCGCGACCTTCATGATCGACGGGTCCACCGCTCCGTTGACGGGCCAGGCGAAGTCGGTGGCCGGCGTGATGTGGAGGACCGTCTTCACCGTGGTCGTGGCGATATCGGTGGCGTCCTTGAGGTGGCTGAGCGAGCCGGTGACGCTGGTGCCGCTGTGCGCGAGGGACGCCAGGTCCGGGTCGGCGAAGGGCAGGGCGACGACCTCCTTGCCGGTCACCGCCTTCTGGAGTGCGGCGAGCCACTGCTTGGCCACCGCCTGGTGCTCACGGGAGCCGGGCGTGGTGCTGCCGTCGGCGCCGGGCAGCCGGTAGTTGCCGGTGGCCATCGCGTCGACGGAGGCCAGCAGGTCCGGGTCGATCACCCACGTCACGTCGAGGTCCTTGCCCAGCTCCACCATCTGGGCCAGCCGACCGCCCGGTGACAGCTCCTTGGCCAGGTCGTCGTCGAGGAACACCGGCGTCTGGAGATCACCGGCGCCCGTCTTGGCCGTCATGTGCACGGTGGAGATCAGCGGCCACAGGAACGTGGTCCTCGTCCGGGTGTCGGCCTCGGACGACTGCCAGGGCAGGAACGTCTGCCGGACGCCGAGCAGCTGGTCCCAGGGCTGTGCGGAGGTCTGCCCGGACAGGGAGACCCCGAACTGGTAGACGCCGTCCTCGCCGAGGTCCAGCTTGTCCACGGGGACGGAGATGCTGAAATGCTCGGCGACGCCCGGAGGCAGTGTGGCGAACTTCTCCTGGTACTTGTCGTCGATCTCGGAGCCGGCGCCGCCCTGCGGATCGTCGGAGTGCCGGGCGACGGCGTCGATGGCCGAGCGGGTGGTGAGCTGGGGCCCCACCCGCAGGTTCACGTGGGCGCCGGTGACGGTCCGCCTGCCGTTGTTGGTCACCGTGCCGGACACGGTCAGCGTGTCCCCGTCCGTGGGGACGCTGGGGGTCAGTGTGTCCAGGGACACGGACACGGTGTCCGAGGACGCGGCGTGCGCGGGTGCCGCGGCGGTCAGCTGGAGCAGACCGGCCAACAGCGGTGCCCCGGCGAGCAGCGCTCCCGCGCGTCGCATCCACCGGCGGGCAGGTGAGGCACTGGTCCCCTGGAAGTCAGCCGCCTCGGCCACGCGCTCGCCCGTCCCTCGTCGTCGTCAGTGGTCGTCGGAATGTGCGTCCACGCATGGTAACGATGCGCGCAGAGGGTAAGTGCCGCGGTCTCCGCCACAAGATCGGGACGACGACGGCGACCCGTCCTCTATCGGAAGTATCGAGGGGATAGCGACCGTACGCCGCAAGAGCAGCGCTTGCGGGGGTATGGAGGGAGCTGTCCACGCCGTCCGGCGGGGCGCTCCGGTCGCGCGGGCACGTACCCTTTTCTGTTGTGCCGAACCCCAACGAAGACACTCCCTCTGCCCTGAGCCAGGCGCAGCAGCGCGCGGTCGCCGAGCTGCTGCGGGTGGCTCCCGTCGCCGACGATCTCGCCCGCCGATTCCAGGAGGCCGGGTTCTCACTCGCCCTGGTCGGCGGTTCGGTCCGTGACGCGCTGCTCGGCCGGCTCGGCAACGACCTGGACTTCACCACCGATGCCCGTCCCGAGGACGTTCTGAAGATCCTCCGGCCGTGGGCGGACGCGGTGTGGGAGGTGGGGATCGCCTTCGGCACGGTAGGCGCGCAGAAGAGCGCCCGGGTGGGGGACACCGACTGGCACTTCCAGATCGAGATCACCACCTACCGGTCGGAGGCCTACGACCGCACCTCGCGCAAGCCCGAGGTGTCCTACGGCGACTCCATCGAGGAGGACCTGGTCCGCCGCGACTTCACGGTGAACGCCATGGCCGTGGCGCTGCCGGCGAAGGAGTTCATCGACCCGCACGGTGGCTTGGCCGACCTCGCGACCCGTGTGCTGCGGACCCCGGGCACACCCGAGGA
This sequence comes from Streptomyces sp. NPDC100445, assembly GCF_044759735.1. Taxonomy (NCBI): domain Bacteria; kingdom Bacillati; phylum Actinomycetota; class Actinomycetes; order Kitasatosporales; family Streptomycetaceae; genus Streptomyces; species Streptomyces sp. NPDC100445. Next base: position 163,430 of record NZ_JBIVZV010000010.1, read on the forward strand.
GTCGTTCTCCGACGACCCCCTGCGCATGATGCGGGCCGCCCGGTTCGCCGCTCAGCTGGACTTCGAGATCGCCCCCGAGGTCGTCACCGCGATGACGGAGATGGCCGGGCGTATCGCGATCGTCTCGGCGGAGCGGATCCGTGACGAGCTGAACAAGCTCATCCTCTCCGCCCATCCGCGCAAGGGGCTGGCCCTGCTCGTGGACACCGGGCTCGCCGAGCACGTCCTGCCCGAGCTGCCCGCCCTCCGCCTGGAACGTGACGAGCACCACCGGCACAAGGACGTCTACGAGCACACGCTGATCGTCCTTGAGCAGGCGATCGCGCTGGAGCAGGACGGACCGGATCTCACGCTCCGCTTGGCCGCGCTGCTCCACGACATCGGCAAGCCGCGCACCCGACGCTTCGAGGACGACGGCCGTGTCTCGTTCCACCACCACGAGGTGGTCGGCGCGAAGATGACCAAGAAGCGCATGACCGCCTTGAAATACTCCAACGAGCTGGTGAAGGACGTCTCACGGCTGGTCGAGCTGCACCTGCGCTTCCACGGGTACGGCACCGGGGAGTGGACGGACTCGGCGGTCCGCCGCTACGTCCGTGACGCGGGCCCCCTGCTGGACCGCCTGCACAAGCTGACCCGTTCCGACTGCACCACCCGCAACAAGCGGAGGGCGACCGCGCTGTCCCGGGCCTACGACGGCCTGGAGGAGCGCATCGCCGAGCTGCACGAGCAGGAGGAGCTGGACGCCATCCGTCCGGACCTCGACGGCAACCAGATCATGCAGATCCTGGATGTCGGGCCCGGCCCGGTCATCGGCCAGGCGTACAAGCACATGCTGGAGTTGCGGCTGGAGAACGGCCCGATGGGTCACGACGCCGCGGTGGAGGCCCTGAAGGAGTGGTGGGCCGCGCAGGGCTGAGTCGCGCCCTGCGGTGTTTCACGTGAAACACCGCACGGGCCGACGGGATCGGAGCGGTGTTTCACGTGAAACACCGCTCCTCGTCGCTTCCGGCCGCATACCGCTCGACACGAGCCAGAGCCACGGCGGTGCCTCCGTAGAGGAGGGCGACCAGGACCACCAGGACAGGCGAGCGGCCGTCCGGTGGCAGCAGCAGGGCCGCCACACCGGCCGCGCCGACGAAGGCCATGTTGAAGAGGACGTCGTACACGGAGAAGACACGGCCGCGGAAGCCGTCGTCCACACCGGACTGGACGACGGTGTCCGTGGCGATCTTGGCTCCCTGGGTGATCACGCCCAGGACGAAGGCGGCGGCCAGCAGCGGGACGGTGGCGAACGGCAGGGCGAGAACCGGTACCAGCACCGCCGCTGTGCCGGAGCACACCACGATCCAGCGGCCGGCACCGAGTCGTCCCGCCGCCCAGGGTGTCACCACGGCCGCCACGAAGAACCCCGCTCCGGACAGGGCCAGCGCCGGCCCGAGCAGACGCAGTCCTTCCTCGGGGGTGTCGGAGAGGGCGTAGCGGCACAGCATCAGGAGAAGGACGAGGAGCGCGCCGTAGCAGAAGCGCATCACCGTCATCCCGGCCAGGGCCCACGCGGTCTCCCGGCGTCCGGGCGCGGCCAGGTGCCGAACGGCCGCGGCCAGCTCGCGTGCCGTTCCGGCGAGCGCCGTGCCGAGGTGTGGGCGTGCCGGGTGCCGGTCGGGGCCGAGGAGCTCCGGGGGCAGGGCCAGCGACGCCAGGCTCGCGCACAGGTAGAGGAGTGCGCCGAGCAGGACGACGGCGGCATCGGATCCCGAGGCCAGGAGGCGCACGCCGAGGGCCAGACCGCCGCCGGCGGTCGCGGCGAGCGTGCCGGCCGTGGGCGAGACCGAGTTGGCCAGCACCAGACGCTCGTCGCCCACCACACGTGGCAGGGCGGCGGACAGCCCGGCGAGCACGAAACGGTTGACCGCGGTCACGCAGAGGGCGGATACGTAGAACAGCCAGTCGGGGACGTGGCCGATGACGAGCCCGGCGGTGGCCGCGGCGAGCAGGGCCCGCAGCAGGTTGCCGTGGACGAAGACCTGCCGACGCCGCCAGCGGTCCAGCAGCACGCCCGCGAACGGGCCCACCAGGGAGTAGGGGAGCAGCAGGACCGCCATCGCGGACGCGACCGCGGCGGCCGAGGTCTGCTTCTCCGGGGAGAAGACGACGTACGCGGCGAGCGCGATCTGGAAGACGCCGTCGGCCCCCTGCGAGAGGAGACGGACGTACAGCAGACGCCGGAAGTACCGCAGACGCGACAGGAGACGGAGGTCTCGTACGACAGGCATGGGGCACAGCCTCACACATGAGGAAGGTCCCCGGGTCGGGGGACCCGGGGACCTTCACCGCCCTGGCAGGAGCGTCTGTGCGATGCGCCACTGTACCGAGCAGGCGATCAGCGGTGACTAGCGTTCGACGTCACCGCGGATGAACTTCTCGACGTTCTCACGGGCCTCGTCGTCGAAGTACTGGACCGGCGGGGACTTCATGAAGTACGAGGACGCCGACAGGATCGGGCCGCCGATGCCGCGGTCCTTGGCGATCTTGGCCGCACGCAGGGCGTCGATGATGACACCCGCGGAGTTCGGGGAGTCCCAGACCTCGAGCTTGTACTCCAGGTTCAGCGGGACGTCACCGAAGGCGCGGCCCTCGAGGCGGACGTAGGCCCACTTGCGGTCGTCCAGCCAGGCCACGTAGTCCGACGGGCCGATGTGGACGTTCTTCTCGCCGAGGTCCCGGTCGGGGATCTGGGAGGTGACGGCCTGCGTCTTGGAGATCTTCTTGGACTCCAGGCGCTCGCGCTCGAGCATGTTCTTGAAGTCCATGTTGCCGCCCACGTTCAGCTGCATGGTGCGGTCGAGGACGACACCGCGGTCCTCGAACAGCTTCGCCATGACGCGGTGCGTGATGGTGGCACCGACCTGGGACTTGATGTCGTCACCGACGATCGGCACGCCGGCCTCGGTGAACTTGTCCGCCCACTCCTTGGTGCCGGCGATGAAGACCGGGAGGGCGTTGACGAAGGCGACCTTGGCGTCGATGGCGGCCTGCGCATAGAACTTCGCAGCGGCCTCGGAGCCCACGGGGAGGTAGCAGACCAGGACGTCGACCTGCTTGTCCTTCAGGATCTGGACGATGTCGACCGGCTCGGCGTCCGACTCCTCGATGGTCTCGCGGTAGTACTTGCCGAGACCGTCGAGGGTGTGGCCGCGCTGGACCGTCACACCGGAGGCGGGAACGTCGCAGATCTTGATGGTGTTGTTCTCGGAGGCGCCGATGGCGTCCGCGAGGTCCAGGCCGACCTTCTTGGCGTCGACGTCGAACGCGGCGACGAACTCGATGTCGCGCACGTGGTATTCACCGAACTGCACGTGCATCAGGCCGGGGACCCTGGACGCCGGGTCGGCGTCCTTGTAGTACTCGACTCCCTGCACCAGCGACGCCGCGCAGTTGCCCACGCCGACGATGGCTACGCGAACCGAACCCATTCCGGTTGCTCCCTGTGTGTACGAGTGAGGCCCTGACTGGGCGCTCACGTGGCGGTGTCGTCGGGCGTATCCGTCCCGGGGGTGTCCCCGGGACGGGGCAGGCCGCCCGTCGCTCCTGTGATGGTGTCCTGCTGAGCGGGCCCCCCGGACGCGGAACCCTTCAGGTCCCGCCCGGCCCGCTCGCTCTCGATGAGCTCGTTCAGCCAGCGCACTTCGCGCTCCACGGACTCCATGCCGTGGCGCTGTAGCTCAAGCGTGTAGTCGTCGAGGCGCTCCCGGGTGCGCGCCAGTGAGGCGCGCATCTTCTCCAGGCGCTCCTCCAAGCGGCTGCGCCGGCCCTCCAGCACACGCATGCGCACATCGCGCGAGGTCTGCCCGAAGAAGGCGAACCGCGCGGCGAAGTGCTCGTCCTCGTACGCGTCGGGGCCGGTCTGGGAGAGCAGCTCCTCGAAGTGCTCCTTGCCTTCCGCCGTCAGCCGGTAAACGATCTTGGCGCGGCGGCCGGCGAGGGGCGCGGTGAGCGCGTCCTCGTGGGTGCTTCCCGGCTCCTCGATCAGCCAGCCGTTGGTGACCAGCGTCTTCAGGCAGGGGTACAGCGTCCCGTAGCTGAACGCGCGGAAGACACCCAGTGACGTGTTCAGGCGTTTGCGCAGCTCGTACCCGTGCATCGGGGACTCCCGGAGCAGGCCGAGTACGGCGAACTCGAGGATGCCGGAACGCCGGCTCATCGTCGCCTCCTCCCGGTCCCGCAGGCCGATCCCGCAGGTCGCGCAGTACTTGTCCGTGTCTTTATACCGTGCTGATGTATCGACTCGATACATCAGCACGATAGAACGGCTCACCGGGTGCGACAAGGGGGATGACGGTGAACGGGATCACATCATCGATTCGTTGGAGGCAACTTGCCTGGTTTGGGGTGAACTTCGGGGCTCGGCAGGTTTTGGCGGTGCGTAGTCTGTGCGGCATGCACACCACCGGGAACCTCGTGGCGCCTGGGACGCGTCGTCGTCCTCGGTGCGGTACGGGTGAATGCGGAACCGACCACATCCGTACTTCGGGGGGACCGGAAACCAGCCGCCGTTCCAGGCGCGCACGGGTGCGCCTGCCCGAGGAGTAATCGTTCGATGAGCGAGCACCGTCGCAAACCGCCGCAGCCGCAGGGAGGCGGACGTGCCGCGGCCCGACGCGGCCAATCCGGTTCGTCCCCCGGCCGCCGCGCGGCACCGCGAGGCGCCACAGAGTCCCCCGCCGGCTCCTACACCTCCCAGTCCTACGGGCCGGACTCCCAGGACACCGGAGGTGACGAGCCTGTCTACGGCAGCCGTGCCGAGGCGCGCCGGGCGGCGCAGAAAGGCGGCCGCCGCAGGCCGGCCGACGCCGCGGGTCCGGCTGGGGCCGGCCCCGGGCGCGGCAGGGGGCGGGCGACCTCGGCACCCGGCAAGAAGCGGCTGATCGACTACCCCCGGGTGGGCAGGCACGGCTGGCGGCGCTGGGTGCCGTCCTGGAAGCTGGTCAGCGGACTGTTCATCGGCTTCGTCGGCAGCTTGGTCGCGATGGTGGGCATCGGTTACGCGATGGTCTCGATCCCCAACGAGAACGACGCGGCCAAGTCCCAGAACAACGTCTACTACTGGGCCGGCGGCAGTCAGATGGTCGCCACGGGCACGGGCGTCAACCGGCAGAACGTCGGCATCGAGCAGATTCCCCCGGCGATGCGTTGGGCCGTGATCTCGGCCGAGAACAAGTCGTTCTACCAGGACTCGGGCATCGACCCCATGGGCATCGCGCGCGCCGTGGCCAACATGGCGCGGGGTGGCCAGACGCAGGGCGGCTCGACCATCACCCAGCAGTACGTGAAGAACACGTACCTCAGCCAGGACCAGACGCTCACCCGCAAGTTCAAGGAGATGTTCATCTCCATCAAGGTGGGCACGAAGCTGAAGAAGAACGTCATTCTTCGGGGCTACCTGAACACCTCGTACTTCGGCCGGGGCGCGTACGGCATCCAGGCCGCCGCGCAGACCTACTACGGCAAGGACGCGGTCGACCTCCAGCCGAGCGAGTGCGCCGTCCTCGCGGCCCTGCTCAAGGGCCCGACGTACTACGACCCGGCGGGCAACCCGGATCTCGACAAGTCGGCGGACGCCATCGCCAACAAGAAGCGTTCCATGGCCCGCTGGGCCTGGATCCTCGGCGAGATGCACAAGGACAACCACCTGAGCGACGTCGACTACCAGAAGGCGATCAAGAAGTACCCGATGCCGGACGGCCGCAAGGCGACCAAGGGCATGACCGGGCAGATCAGCTACCTGGCCGACACGGCGAAGAAGTACGTCCTCGCCCACTCCGACATCACGGAGGCCCAGTTCGACCGGGGCGGGTACCAGATCTACACGACGTTCCAGAAGGACAAGGTCAACGCCCTGGCCAAGGCCGTCAAGAAGGTCCAGAAGGACCGTCTCGACCCGAAGCACCGCGACCTCGACAAGTACGTCCAGTTCGGCGCGGCCTCGGTGGTGCCCAAGGACGGTGCCATCGTCGCTCTCTACGGCGGCGACGGCTACGAGAACGGGCACTTCACCAACAATGCGGACACCTCCGGTGTGCCCGTGGGTTCCACCTGGAAGCCGTTCGTGCTCGCCGCCGCCATGAAGTACGGCACGTACGACTCCAAGGGGGAGGGCATCTCCCCGCTGAGCAAGTACAACGGCAACGACCACCTGAAGGTCCACCGGCCGGACGGCTCGTTCTACCTCAACAAGGACAACTCGTACTTCTTCCAGAACAACGAGAGCGACCATCCGTGGGGTTACATCACCCTGCGCAAGGCGATGGAGCAGTCCGTCAACACACCGTTCGTGCAGCTCGGTGTGGACGTGGGGATGACGCACGTCAGGGACGTCGCCAAGTCCGCCGGCATCCTCAGCGACAGCATGTCGCAGGACCTCAACCCGTCGTTCGCCATCGGTACGTCGACGCCCAGCGCGATCCGTATGGCCGACGCCTACGCGACGTTCGCCGCGTCCGGCAAGCAGACGGACCCGTACTCCGTGACCGCGGTGAAGGCGAACGGCGCGGACGCGCCCAGCTTCGTCAAGCCCAGGCCCGCCCCCCAGCAGGTCCTGGACTCGAACATCGCCAACAACGTCACGGACGTCCTCGAGAACGTCATCCAGAACGGCACGGGCACGAACGCCAAGGCCCTCGGCCGTACGGCGGCGGGCAAGACCGGCACCACCGACGAGAACAAGTCGGCCTGGTTCGTCGGCTACACCCAGCAACTGTCGACCTCGGTGGCGATGTTCCGCGAGAACCCCAAGGATCACAAGCTGCTGTCGATGAACGGCACGGCCGGCGCGGACTCGATCCACGGTGGTGACATCCCGACCTCGGTGTGGACCGAGTACATGATGTCCGCGCTCAAGGGCAAGAACGATCCCGGTTTCCCGGCCGCCACCGAGATCGGCACGCTCAAGGACGAGGTGGGCGCCCCCACCCCGACCCCGAGTGCCACGTTCACCCCGACGCCCACGCCGAGCGCCACGCCGAGCCCGACGCCCAGCAAGACGACGCCCACGCCGACTCCCTCGGCCAGCGCGTCCTGCGTTTTCGGGTGGGGCAACGCTTGCGACGGGAACACCACCGGCACCGGTCCCGGCGGCACGGACACGGGCGGTACGGACGGAGGGAGCACGCCGACGCCCACCGTCACGGACACGGCCGGTGAGGGGACCACCCGGGGCAACGGCAACGGGAATGGGAACGGCAACAGCAACGGGGGCTTCTTCGGAGGCCCCACCGGTTGACGAGATGATCCGTCCGGTTGACGGCCATATCGCCGGCCACGGGCGTTTCACGTGAAACACGGGCCGCCCCACCGCGAGGTGCGGCGGCCCGCGGCGTGTTCCCGGGCGGGTACGGCAGGATGGGCCTCATGCCCAGTGCAGAGATGACGTCCGCGAGCATGCGCGAGCCGGAGCCCGTGCGGCCCGCCATGGCGGAGCCGGTGCAGCCGACGAGGGAGGACGAGGTCGCCGCGGCCGGCAGCGAGCTGATCGGCGGCCCCCTGGGCAGGCGCGCCCTGCCCGGGACCTCCTGGTGGACGGCCGTACGGATCGTGGTGCTCGTCGCGATCGGCATGTTCGCCCTGGGGCTGATCCAGAAGGCGCCCTGCTACCACAGTGCCTGGTTCTTCGGCGCGAGCAGCCAATACACGCACGCCTGCTACTCCGACATCCCGCACCTCTACCAGGGCCGTGGGTTCGCCGACCATCTCGTCCCCTACTTCGACAAGCTGCCGGGCGACATGGACTACCTCGAATATCCGGTGCTCACCGGACTGTTCATGGAGGTGGCCTCCTGGCTGACCCCGCACAGCGGTGGCATCCAACACCAGGAGCAGTGGTACTGGTTCGTCAACGCCGGGATGCTGATGGTGTGCGCCGCGGTCGTCGCCGTGTGCGTGGCCCGCACCCATCGCCGACGCCCCTGGGACGGCCTGCTGGTCGCTCTGGCGCCCGCCTTCGCCCTGACCGCGACCATCAACTGGGACCTGCTGGCGGTCGCTCTGACGGCCGCCGCGATGCTGATGTGGTCGCGGGGCCGGGCCCTCGCCTTCGGCGTCCTGCTGGGGCTCGCCACGGCCGCCAAGCTCTATCCCGTCCTGCTGCTGGGTCCGCTGCTGGTGCTGTGCTGGCGGGCCGGCAGATGGCGCCACTTCGGCCGGGCCGTGACCGGTGCCGTGGGCGCCTGGCTCGTGGTGGACCTGCCCGTGATGCTCACGCACGATGCGACAGGCTTCCACATCCGCGAGGGCTGGGCGAAGTTCTACACCTTCAGCCAGGAGCGCGGGGTCGATTTCGGTTCCTTCTGGCTGATCTGGTCGCAGAACTCCAGCAACCCGCCCACCACCGGCTTCGTCAACACCGCGGCCATGGTGCTGGTGGTGCTGTGCTTCCTCGGTGTCGCCGCACTGGCGTTCACGGCTCCGCGCCGCCCGCGCTTCGCCCAGCTCGCTTTCCTGATGGTGGCGGCCTTCGTGCTCACCAACAAGGTCTACTCCCCGCAGTACGTCCTGTGGCTGGTGCCGCTTGCGGTCCTCGCCCGGCCCAAGTGGCGCGACTTCCTGGTCTGGCAGGCCTGCGAGGTCGCGTACTTCCTGGGCATCTGGCTGTACCTCGCCTACACGACCAGCGGAGACGCCCACAAGGGTCTGCCGACACAGGGCTACTACTGGGTGATCGTCGTCCACCTGCTGGGCACGCTGTACCTCTGTGCCGTCGTCGTGCGGGACATCCTCATGCCGGAACGGGACGTCGTGCGCCGGTCCGGTGAGGACGACCCCTCGGGCGGGGTGCTCGACGGGGCGGAGGACGCCTTCGTGCTCGGTGCGGCGGCCCGTCCCCCGCTGCACGCGGCCCGTTCCGACGGGCCGCAGGTGGAGTGGGGCAGGCCCGGAACACCGGCCGACCAGGACGGTTCGCTCTGAGCGAACAGCCGTCACGGACCATCCGTCAGGTCATGCGAAAGGCCGTACCCCGGCGTCCCGGGGGTACGGCCTTCGCGCTGTCCGGACGGGCTCAGCGGTCCACGATCCGGTCGAACTGCGTCGTGGTGTGCCGCAGATGCGCCACCAGTTCGTCCCCCACCTTCGGCTCGGGGGCGTCCGCGGGGACGAAGAGGATGGACACCTGCATGTGCGGCGGCTCGGCGAACCAGCGCTGCTTGCCGCCCCAGACGAACGGCGAGAGGTTCCGGTTGACCGTGGCGAGTCCGGCCCGCGCGACGCCCTTGGCCCGCGGCATGACGCCGTGCAGGGCCTTCGGGGCCTCAAGGCCCACCCCGTGCGACGTACCGCCGGCCACGACCACCAGGTAGCCGTCGGAAGCCGCCTTCTGCTGGCGGTAGCCGAACCGGTCGCCCTTCGCCACGCGGGTGACGTCCAGGACGGCACCGTGGTACTCGGTGGCCTCATGGTCGCCCAGCCACAGCCGCGTGCCGATGCGGGCGCGGAACCGGGTCTGCGGGAACTGCTGCTGGAGCCGGGCCAGCTCGTCCGCCTTGAGGTGGCTGACGAACATCGTGTGCAGCGGCAGCCGGGCCGCGCGCAACCGGTCCATCCAGCCGATGACCTCCTCGACGGCGTCCGAGCCGTCGGTGCGGTCCAGCGGCAGGTGGATGGCGAAGCCCTCCAGCCGGACGTTCTCTATGGCCTGGTGCAGCTGCGGCAGCTCCTGCTCGCTCACCCCGTGCCGCTTCATCGAGGACATCACCTCGATCACGACCCGCGCGCCCACGAGGCCGTACACGCCGTCGATCGACGACACCGAGCGCACCACCCGGTCGGGCAGCGGAACCGGTTCCTCGCCGCGCCGGTACGGCGTCAGCACCAGCAGGTCACCGCTGAAGAAGTCCTTTATGCGCGCGGCCTCGTACGTGGTGCCGACGGCGAGCAGGTCGGCACCGAGCCGTGTGGCCTCCTCCGACAGCCGCTCGTGCCCGAAGCCGTATCCGTTGCCCTTGCAGACCGGGACCAGTCCCGGGAACTGCTCCTGCACGTGCTTGTGGTGCGCACGCCAGCGCGCGGTGTCGACGTAGAGCGTGAGCGCCATGGCCGGATCCGGGACCTTTCTCGTGACTGCGGTACATCGGTGGTGGAACGGTGAAGGCTATGGAATCAAACGCCCGCGCGGCTCAGCGACGCGACATGTAGATGTCGAGCGCCTTGTGGAGCAGCTTGTTGAGCGGGAAGTCCCATTCGCCGAGGTACTCGGCGGCCTGGCCGCCGGTGCCGACCTTGAACTGGATGAGGCCGAAGAGGTGGTCGGTCTCGTCCAGCGAGTCGGAGATGCCGCGCAGGTCGTAGACGGTGGCGCCGAGCGCGTAGGCGTCGCACAGCATCCGCCACTGCATCGCGTTCGACGGCCGGACCTCGCGGCCGATGTTGTCGGAGGCGCCGTAGGAGTACCAGACGTGCCCACCGACGATCAGCATGGTCGCCGCGGACAGGTTCACCCCGTTGTGCCGGGCGAAGTACAGCCGCATGCGGTTGGGATCCTCGGTGTTGAGAGCCGTCCACATGCGCTGGAAGTACGACAGCGGGCGGGGCCGGAAGTGGTCACGGACGGCCGTGATCTCGTACAGCCGCTGCCACTCGGCCAAGTCCTGGTAGCCGCCCTGGACGACCTCCACGCCGGCCTTCTCGGCCTTCTTGATGTTGCGGCGCCACAGCTGGTTGAAGTTCTTGTGGACCTCTTCCAGGGAGCGGTTGGCCAGCGGCACCTGGTAGACGTAGCGGGGCTGGACGTCACCGAAGCCGGCACCGCCGTCCTCGCCCTGCTGCCAGCCCATGCGGCGCAGCTTGTCGGACACCTCGAAGGCGCGCGGCTCGATGAAGTCGGCCTCGAGGTCGCGCAGTCGCTTGATGTCCGGGTCCTGGATGCCCCTCTTGATGGTGTCCGCGTTCCACCGACGGATGATCACCGGCGGACCCATCTTCACGGAGAAGGCGCCCTGCTGCTTCAGGTGCGCCAGCATCGGCTGGAGCCAGTCGTCGAGATTGGGCGCGTACCAGTTGATGACCGGGCCCTCGGGCAGGTACGCCAGATAGCGCTTGATCTTGGGCAGCTGGCGGTAGAGGACCAGGCCCACGCCGACGAGCTGGCCGTTCCTGTCGAACCAGCCGAGGCTCTCCGAGCGCCACTCGGCCTTCACATCGGCCCATGCCGGGACCTGCATGTGGCTCGCCGCCGGCAAGCTCTGGATGTAGGCCAGATGTTGCTCACGGCTGATGGTCCTCAGGGTCAGGCTCATGTCGGGGCGCTCCTCGGGCTGGTGTGTCCCCATGGGTACAGGGGCTCCGGCTCTCGCGCCGAAGCCTACTGCGCCCCGCGAGCGCCCCGACTGGGCGTACGGGATTAGGGCCTTCCGACGAAAGGCCCTAGCCCGGACGGGTCAGCTGAAGAGCCCGCCGAACAGTCCCCCGTGTGCCATGCCGAGCAGGAAACCGAGTCCCGAGGCACCGAGGCCCAGGATCAGACCGAAACGCTCGCGAGTGGTCACCGAGATCCACTGTCCGTACGCACCGACGAAGAGACCGATCAGACCGGCCCAGGACGTCACCAGGTGGAGGCTGTGGAAGAACGACGTGATGAAGGACAGCAGCCCCAGGACCAGTGTCACCACCACGAGGGCGTCCTGGAGCGGATGGGACTTGCCGTCCGTCGCGAACAGCGATCCGGCTGTGTTGGGCTGCAATGCCTGTGCCATAGGGCACCTCCTGCGGAAGCGGCGCATCGTAGCGCCGTCGACACCCGATGTGTACAGATTGAGGGCGTCGGCGGCAGGATTTCAACCGGAAGCGGGTGTGCGGGTAGTGTGTACCGTCTGCACGGTGTCTGCCCACGCCCGCCGGGTGCCTCTCGGGGCCCTCGATTGTCAGTGGTGCCGGATACCGTTGCGTACGCATCACAACCCTCCTGCCACGGAACGACCGTGGCCGCTGAGTCCGAAGGAGGTGGGTTCCACATGCGTCACTACGAGGTGATGGTCATCCTCGACCCCGATCTCGAAGAGCGTGCTGTCTCCCCGCTGATCGAGAACTTCCTCGCCGTCGTCCGTGACGGCGGCGGCAAGGTCGAGAAGGTCGACACCTGGGGCCGTCGTCGTCTCGCCTACGAGATCAAGAAGAAGCCCGAGGGCATCTACTCGGTCATCGACCTCCAGGCAGAGCCTGCGGTCGTCAAGGAGCTCGACCGCCAGATGAACCTGAACGAGTCGATCCTCCGGACCAAGGTCCTCCGCCCCGAGATGCACTGAGCTTCCGCTCAGCTGATCCCGGGACTCGAGTAGCAGCACCAAGCAGCCAGCAGCAAACCCGCCGAGAGGTTCCCCCATGGCAGGCGAGACCGTCATCACGGTCATCGGCAATCTTGTCGACGACCCCGAGCTGCGCTTCACCCCGTCCGGTGCGGCGGTCGCGAAGTTCCGCGTCGCGTCCACTCCCCGCACCTTCGACCGCCAGACGAACGAGTGGAAGGACGGCGAGAGCCTGTTCCTGACCTGCTCGGTCTGGCGTCAGGCGGCTGAGAACGTCGCCGAGTCGCTCCAGCGAGGCATGCGCGTCATCGTGCAGGGCCGGCTGAAGCAGCGGTCCTATGAGGACCGTGAGGGCGTCAAGCGCACGGTCTACGAGCTGGACGTCGAGGAAGTCGGCCCCAGCCTGCGCAATGCCACGGCCAAGGTCGCCAAGACCGCCGGTGGCGGCCGCAGTGGCCAGGGGGGTTACAGCGGCGGTGGCGGCGGCCAGCAGGGCGGCGGCTGGGGCGGTGGCTCCGGTGGTGCCCAGCAGGGCGCCGGCGCCGGCGCGCCGGCCGAGGACCCCTGGGCGACCGGCACTCCCGCCGGTGGTGGCCAGGGTGGCGGCGGCTGGGGCGGAAGCTCCGGCGGCAGTGGCGGCGGCTACTCGGACGAGCCCCCCTTCTAGGCCTTCGGGCTGAGGGTGGGTCGTACCCAAACTTCTTGATCACACAGGAGAAACACCCATGGCGAAGCCGCCTGTGCGCAAGCCGAAGAAGAAGGTCTGCGCATTCTGCAAGGACAAGGTCACGTACGTGGACTACAAGGACACGAACATGCTGCGGAAGTTCATTTCCGACCGCGGCAAGATCCGTGCCCGCCGCGTGACCGGCAACTGCACGCAGCACCAGCGTGACGTCGCCACGGCCGTCAAGAACAGCCGTGAGATGGCGCTGCTGCCCTACACGTCCACCGCGCGATAAGGGAAGGGTGACCGACTCATGAAGATCATCCTCACCCACGAGGTCTCCGGCCTCGGTGCCGCGGGCGACGTCGTGGACGTCAAGGACGGTTACGCTCGCAACTACCTGATCCCGCGGAAGTTCGCTATCCGCTGGACCAAGGGCGGCGAGAAGGACGTCGAGCAGATCCGTCGCGCTCGCAAGATCCACGAAATCCAGACGATCGAGCAGGCCAACCAGATCAAGGGCCAGCTCGAGGGCGTGAAGGTCACTCTGGCCGTCCGCTCCGGCGACTCCGGCCGTCTCTTCGGCTCCGTCACCCCGGCCGACATCGCTTCGGCGATCAAGGCTTCCGGTGGCCCCGAGGTCGACAAGCGCCGCGTCGAGCTGACCTCTCCGATCAAGACCCTGGGCGCCCACGAGACGTCCGTGCGTCTGCACCCCGAGGTTGCCGCCAAGGTCAACATCGAGGTCGTCGCGGCCTGATCGCCGCGTGATCACTTGGCTCGCTGGAGCCGGTGAAAGGGGCCGCACCCCTCAGGGTGCGGCCCCTTTGCCATCGCCGGAACCGGGCCGTGCCGTGTTTCACGTGAAACGGTCAGCGGGCCGCAGCCGTCACGATTGTCAGCGGGCCGCGCCCGTCACGATCCAGCGGCCCGAGCGGGTCCGCAGCCACAGGGTCAGCATGCGCACCGTCATCATCAGCGCCATCGCCGCCCAGATCGCGGTGAGCCCGCCACCGAGAGCGGGCACCAGCACGGCCACCGGAGCGAACACCGCCAGGGTGGCGACCATGGCCCAGGCGAGGTACGGGCCGTCTCCCGCGCCCATCAGCACGCCGTCCAGAACGAAGACGATCCCGCAGACGGGTTGGGAGAGAGCCACCAGAAGCAGCGCCGGCAGGGCGACGTCCTGAACCGTGCGGTCACCGGTGAACAGCGGCAGGAAGAGCGGTCGCGCGGCCACCACGAGCAGACCGAGAACGACGCCCGTGGCGATCCCCCACTGGACCATGCGGCGGCACGCCTCACGTGCGCCCTCCGCATCGTCCGCGCCGAGATACCGGCCGATGATGGCCTGCCCGGCGATCGCTATCGCGTCGAGCGCGAAGGCCAGCAGGTTCCACAGCGACAGGGTGATCTGATGTGCGGCGATCTCGGCGTCACCGAGCCGTGCGGCGATCGCCGTCGCGATCATGATGATCGCCCGCAGCGACAGGGTGCGGACCAGGAGGGGGACGCCTGCCCGGGCCGAGGCCCGGATGCCGGCGGCATCCGGCCGGAGGGAGGCGCCGTGGCGTCGGGCCCCGCGGACGACGACGGCCAGGTAGACGGCGGCCATCCCGCACTGCGCGATGACCGTGCCCCAGGCGGATCCCGCGATGCCGAGGCCGGCGCCGTAGACCAGCACCAGGTTCAGCCCGGCGTTGGCGACGAAACCGCCGACCGCGACATAGAGGGGGGTCCGGGTGTCGTGCAAGCCGCGCAGGACACCCGTGGCGGCCAGGACCCCGAGCATGGCGGGGATGCCCAGCGAGGAGATACGCAGGTACGTCGTCGCGTAGGGAGCTGCCGTCGCCGAGGCGCCGAAGAGATCCACGATCGCGGGGGCCAGGGGAAGGACGACGGCGATCACGGCTGCACCGAGCAGCAGCGCCAGCCAGATCCCGTCCATGCCCTGCCGGATGGCCGCCCGCAGATCACCGGCTCCGAGGAGCCGGGCGACGGCGGCCGTGGTCGCGTAGGCGAGGAAGACGAAGACGCTCACCGCGGTGGTGAGGAGCGCCGAGGCCACGCCGAGACCGGCGAGCTGAGCGGTCCCGAGATGGCCGACGATGGCGCTGTCCGCCAGGACGAACAGGGGCTCGGCGACGAGGGCGCCGAAAGCCGGCACGGCCAGCGCGATGATGTCCCGGTCGTGCCGGCGCCGGGTGGCGCGAGGGGTCGCTGGAGCCTGTGTCATGAGCGTCAATGTAACCATCCACAGGTAAGTGGTGCAACTGGCCTGTGTGCCTTACTTGGCTTTCCGTGGGGCGTCCTTTCGGGAACCGTTCGAAGCGATCTTGGCCCGATGGGGAAAGTTTTTCTTCTGCACAGCCCGTGGACGGCAAAGATGCAGGTCAGAGGGCTCGGTCCAGGGAGATGGAGGGCTTGTTCACAGGGCTGTCCACCGGGTCGTGCACAGGTTTCGGCGAGTTCTCCACAGCATCCGGGCGGTCGTCCACATGGCCTGTGGATAACCAGATTGGCTGACGGTGCCGACGGGCCTACCGTGGTCCGGCGCCCGCTCCTTCCCGCGGCTCCGGAAGCATCCATCTTCCGGTCCGGCGAACGTCACAAATCCGACGCGGCAGAACCGGAGTTGGGCCTCTTGTTTGTCAGTGTCGTGCCGTACAAAAGAGGTCACGGCGAGGTCCGCCGTGCGGACGGGAGGAGGTGGCTCGGTGAGTATTTCCGAGCCCTTGGACGATCCGTGGGCCGACAGCGGGCCCAGTGATCGTCTGCCGGCCTCCCGGCGGCGCGGTGACGGCGGCCGGGGCCGCGACGAGCAGCACGACCGGGGCCGGGACAGCGGTGCCTGGGAGGGCGGGGGCTCGGCCTTCGAGCGAGTGCCGCCCCAGGACCTGGACGCCGAGCAGTCGGTGCTGGGCGGCATGCTGCTGTCGAAGGACGCCATCGCCGATGTCGTCGAGATCCTCAAGGGCCACGACTTCTACAAGCCCGCGCACGAGACGATCTACCAGGCCATCCTGGACATCTACGCCAAGGGTGAGCCGGCCGATCCGATCACCATCGCCGCCGAGCTCACCAAACGCGGTGAGATCAACAAGGTCGGCGGGGCCGCCTACCTCCACACCCTCGTCCAGACCGTGCCGACGGCGGCCAACGCCGAGTACTACGCGGAGATCGTCCACGAGCGGGCCGTCCTGCGCCGCCTGGTCGAGGCCGGTACGCGCATCACGCAGATGGGGTATGCGGCCGACGGCGACGTGGACGAGATCGTCAACAGCGCCCAGGCCGAGATCTACGCCGTCACCGAGCAGCGCACCAGCGAGGACTACCTGCCCCTCGGCGACATCATGGAGGGCGCGCTCGACGAGATCGAGGCGATCGGCTCACGCAGCGGCGAGATGACGGGCGTGCCCACCGGGTTCACCGACTTCGACTCGCTGACGAACGGCCTCCACCCTGGGCAGATGATCGTCATCGCGGCCCGTCCCGCGATGGGCAAGTCGACGCTCGCGCTGGACTTCGCCCGAGCCGCCTCGATCAAGAACAACCTGCCGAGCGTCATCTTCTCGCTCGAGATGGGCCGCAACGAGATCGCGATGCGACTGCTGTCCGCCGAGGCACGCGTCGCCCTGCACCACATGCGTTCCGGCACGATGACCGACGAGGACTGGACCCGGCTGGCCCGCCGCATGCCGGACGTCTCGGCCGCGCCGCTGTACATCGACGACTCCCCGAACCTGTCGATGATGGAGATCCGCGCCAAGTGCCGGCGTCTGAAGCAGCGCAACGACCTGAAGCTGGTCGTCATCGACTACCTCCAGCTGATGCAGTCCGGCGGCTCCAAGCGCGCCGAGAGCCGTCAGCAGGAGGTCTCGGACATGTCCCGTAACCTCAAGCTGCTGGCGAAGGAGCTGGAGATCCCGGTCATCGCCCTCTCCCAGCTCAACCGTGGCCCCGAGCAGCGCACCGACAAGAAGCCGATGGTCTCGGACCTGCGTGAGTCCGGTTCCATCGAGCAGGACGCCGACATGGTCATCCTGCTGCACCGCGAGGACGCGTACGAGAAGGAGTCCCCGCGCGCGGGCGAGGCCGACCTGATCGTCGCCAAGCACCGAAACGGTCCCACCGCCACGATCACGGTCGCCTTCCAGGGCCACTACTCCCGCTTCGTGGACATGGCCCAGACCTGATCGCCCGGGAGAATCACGCTTCGTCTCAGACCAGTTCCGGCTGCGGTTCGGGCTGGGCGATCGGTGCGGCCTTCGGTTCCCACGGCCGGGTGGTGCGTACATAGCCGTAGATGACGGAGACCATGGCCAGAACGAGGATCGGTCCGAAAACCGACGGATGTGCGGCCATTTGAACCGGCAGCCAGCGATAGGAAACCAGCAGGGCGGCGAAGACCGTGGTGCCGTAGGCGACCAGCTGGATTCCCGACCGGTCCCAGCCGCGTTCGAGCGAGCGCAGAGCCGCCTCGATGGTCAGGGTGAAGACGACGCCGGCGATGATGTCCGTGCCGTAGTGGTAACCGAAGCCCAGCGTGGCGCCGAGCGTGGCGATCAGCCAGAAGGTGCCGGCGAATCGGAGGAGGCGTGGGCCCTTGCGGGAATGGATGAAGATCGCGGTGGCCCACGCGGTGTGCAGACTCGGCATGCAGTTGCGTGGGGTGATCTCGTCGAACGGCATGTGGCGCGGGGTCACCAGAGCGGGTGGCGTGGACGGCCACTGGGCGGCCACCGCCCAGTGGCCGCCGTCCGCGCCGTACGCGAAGATCGGTCCGACCACCGGGAAGAGCATGTAGATACCGGGCCCCAGCAGGCCGATCACCAGGAACGTGCGCACCAGGTGATGGCGCGGGAAGCGGCGCTCGGCCGCCACGTTGCGCAGCTGGTAGAGGGCGACGACGACCGCGGCCACCGCGAGCTGGATGTAGACGTAGTCGAGGACGTGCTCGCCGATGGAGCCGGTGGCGCGGACGATCCGCCCGGCCACCCAGGACGGGTTGCCCAGGGCGTGGTCGGCGGTGGCCACGTACTGGTCGAGCACCATGGGCCGGGTCTTGGACGTGATGAGCAACCAGGTGTCACCGGTCTTGCGGCCGGCCACCAGGAGCAGCCCCAGCCCGACGCCCTTCAGCAGCAGGGCGCGTTCCTGCCCGGTGCGGCGCGTGACAGCGATGACCGTGTAGCCGAGGACCACCCACAACGCGCCGTTGCCGAAGCCCATCTTGGCGTCGATCGCCCAGCGCACCAGCAGGAAGACGACGTCGATACCGACCGCGACACCCGCGGCGATCAACCGTTCCCGCCAGGTGAGCACCACCATCATCAGCGCCATGCTGGCGTAGAGCAGTGGCCCCGACTTCGGGGCGACCACGACTTCCTTCACCTGGTTGGTGATGGGTCCCGGCAGGCCGTAGTGACGAGCGGCGATCTCCAGTGCGATGAGGAATCCGAGGGCCACCACGCCCACTGTGGCCCACAGCACGGTTCGTGGCCGACGCCACTCGAGAGATGTAATTCCGCACCTTATTCGCGAAAATACCCGCGATGCCATAGATATCAATTGTTTGGCCGATTTGATAGGAGGTGGTGGATTGGGACGCTCGTCGTGCTGGCTGTCATGTTTTTCCGGCAAGGGCGGGTGATGGGCGTGATCGTCGTAAGTTAGAACATGTTATCGGAGTGGTGTGAGCGGGTTTCGTCGGTCATCGATGCGGTGAAGGCCGGTCGGTTCCGCGCTCGTTGGTACAACGCCCCGGGGACGACCATGGCACTGCCCGCCCCCGCCGGTACACCCCTTCCGGGTCTTCCGCGCGCCCTGGTGGCGGGCTTCGCCCCATGGAGACCCGCGTTCGACCTCCGGCGGCGCACCGGGTGGACTGTGCCCATGACGACATCTCAGGAAGCACTGTTGCCCGGCACCCGGCGTGCCCTGCTGCACCGGATCGCTGTCGCACAGGCCGAGGGGCGGGCTCCTTCGCTGGTGGCCGCCGTGGTACGGGGTGGACGGGCCGTGTGGCACGGGGCCCGCACCTCGGTGGACGGGCACGGACCGGACGAGACCGTGCAGTACCGGATCGGCTCCCTCACCAAGATCTTCACCGCCGTACTGGTGCTGCGACTGCGCGACGAGGGTGCGCTGGACCTCGGTGACCGACTGGAGAAGCATCTGCCCGGCACCGGCGTGGGGGAGGCGACGGTCGCGGAACTGCTCGCGCACACCGCGGGGCTGGCGGCCGAGTCGCCCGCGCCGTGGTGGGAGCGGACGCCCGGCGCGCTGCGGCCCGAGCTGAGCGATGTGCTCGGTGACCAGCCGCTGCTGCATCCCGTCGGTCGGCGGTTCCACTACTCCAACCCTGGATACACGCTGCTCGGCGCCTTGGTGGAGCAGGTGCGCGGAGCCTCCTGGGAGAAGGTGCTGCACGACGAGATCCTCGAGCCGCTCGGTCTGCACCGGACGAGTACGCGGCCGCGCGCCCCGCACGCGGGCGGCTGGGCGGTGCACCCGTGGGCGGACGCCCTGCTGCCCGAGCCGGTGGAGGATCTGGGCCGGATGGCGCCGGCGGGCCAGCTGTGGTCGACCACCGGGGACCTGGCACGGTTCGCGGTGTTCCTGGCGCAGGGGGACGACCGGGTCCTGAGCGCGGAGTCGGTGCGGGAGATGCGGACACCCGCGGCACCCACCGAGGCGGTGGACGTGCTGGACGGGGCGACCTACGGCCTGGGTCTCCAGATTCAGCGGCATGACGGCCGGCTGCTCGTGGGGCACTCCGGTTCCCTGCCGGGGTTCCTCGCGAACCTCAGCCTCAGCGTGGAGGACGACGTGGCCGCCGTGGTGCTGGCCAACTGCACCAGTGGGCCGCTGCTGGGCGCGGTGGGCGCGGACCTCGTCCGGATCGTCGCCGAGGCGGAACCACGGATCCCCGAGCCCTGGCGGCCCCTGCGGGAGGTGGATCCGGCGGTGCTGGAGCTGGTGGGCCAGTGGTACTGGGGCACGCATGCCTTCGGCCTCCGGGCGACCGCCGACGGTCTCCTCGCGCTGGCACCGCTGACCGGTGGTGGCCGTCGGGCCCGCTTCCGCCCGAACGGCGACGGCACGTGGACGGGTGTGGAGGGTTATTACGCCGGGGAAGCGCTGCGGCCGGTGCGGCACCCCGACGGGACCATGAGCCACCTCGACCTCGGCTCGTTCGTGTTCACACGACAGCCGTACGACCCAGGTGCGCCGGTGCCCGGTGGCGTCGGCCCCGAGGGGTGGCGAGGCATCGGTTAGCCCCGAACCCGAGGGGTGTGTTTCACGTGGAACACACCCCTTGCTCCGCTTTCTGCTCCCCCTGTCCGCCCGGCACGGCGATGGCGGTCAGAGGCGGAGCTTGAAGCCCTCGTGCGAGGCGGTGAAGCCCAGCCGCGCGTAGAAGCGGTGGGCGTCGGTGCGTGACTTGTCGGACGTCAGCTGCACGAAGCGGCAGCCGAGCCGCCGGGCGGTGTCGACGGCCCACTCGATCAACTGGCTGCCCAGTCCGCCGCCGCGCTCGTCGGAATGGATCCGCACGGCCTCGATGAGCGCGCGGGTGGCTCCCTGGTGCGAGAGGCCCGGGATGGTCGTGAGCTGAAGAGTCCCGACCACATGGCCTTCGCGCACCGCCACGACGAGGTGCTGGTTCGGGTCCGCGTCGAGGCGTTCCAGCGCGGCCCGGTACGGCGTCAGGTCGTCGAGCGACTCGCGCTGGGCCCCCAGCGGGTCGTCGGCGAGCATGGCGACGATCGCCGGGAGGTCGTCGGCGGTCGCGTCCCGTATTTCAAGATCTCCCATGTCCGCACCCTATGCGGGCACGTTCAGGGACTCCACGGCCCGCACCAGTGGCGCCAGTTCGGCATGCCCGGATGCCTCGTCCAGGGCCTCGCGCAGTGCGGTGTCGTTGGTGGGTCGCGCCTCCTCCAGCAGGCGCAGCCCCGCCGGAGTGACGTTGGTGTAGATGCCGCGCCGGTCGGTGGGGCACAGGTACCGCTCCAGCAGGCCGCGGTCTTCCAAGCGGGTCACCAGGCGGGTGGTGGCGCTCTGGCTGAGCACCACCGCGTCGGCGACCTGCTTCATCTGGAGATGCCCGCCCTCGCCGTCGTGCTGCCGACTGAGCACGTCGAGCAGGGAGTACTCGCGCACGCTCAGGTCGTGCCCGGCCTGTAGGGCGCGCTCGATGTGCGCCTCGATCCGTCCGTGCAGCGCGGAAAGGGCGCACCAGCCCTGGGCGAGCGCGGTGAGCGCGGGGTCCGTCGCTGTCATTGGCGTTTCCTCCGTTCCGGAGCGGCTGCACCACCAGGGTAGAGCACGACCGCAATAGTCGCCGCTTGCATGTAGCCCGCGCCTGCAACTATTGTGGTCGAGCGTAAAGCGCTTCTGCAATCGTTTGGGAAGGTGTCACCCCCCATGCCTCTCGCGCTACTGGCCCTCGCGATCGGGGCCTTCGGAATCGGCACGACCGAATTCGTGATCATGGGCTTGCTGCCCGAGGTCGCGGGCGACTTCGGGGTGTCCATCCCCACGGCGGGCCTGCTCGTGACGGGTTACGCGCTCGGTGTGGTCATCGGCGCCCCACTGATGACCGTCCTCGGCACCAAAGTCCCGCGCAAGCGGATGCTGATGCTGCTGATGGGTCTGTTCATCGCCGGCAACCTGCTCTCCGCGGTGGCCCCGGCCTTCTCGGTCATGCTGATCGGACGCGTGGTCGCCTCACTCGCCCACGGCGCCTTCTTCGGAATCGGCTCCGTCGTGGCAGCCGAGCTGGTCGCGCCCCACAAGAAGGCCGGCGCCATCGCCATGATGTTCACCGGACTGACCGTCGCCAACGTCGTCGGCGTCCCGCTCGGCACCCTCGTCGGGCAGGCCGTCGGCTGGCGGGTCACCTTCGCCGTCGTGGCGGTCCTCGGCGTCATCGGGCTCGCCGGCATCGCCAAGCTCGTGCCCGACCTGCCGCGCCCGCACGGTGTGCACCTGCGGCACGAGCTGGCCGCGTTCAAGAACGCCCAGGTACTGCTCGCCATGGCGATGACCGTGCTCGGCTTCGGCGGTGTCTTCGCGGCTGTCACCTACATCGCGCCGATGATGACCCACGTCGCCGGCTTCGCCGACACCTCGGTCACCTGGCTGCTGGTCCTGTTCGGCCTCGGCATGGTCGGCGGCAACCTCCTCGGCGGCCGGTTCGCCGACCGCGCCCTCATGCCGATGCTGTACGTCTCGCTGGGCGCCCTGGCCGTCGTCCTCGCGCTCTTCACCGTCACCGCTCACAACAAGATCGCGGCCGCGGTGACCATCGCGCTGATCGGCGCCCTCGGTTTCGCCACCGTACCGCCGCTCCAGAAGCGGGTCCTGGACCAGGCGCACGGCGCCCCGACGCTCGCGTCAGCCGTCAACATCGGCGCTTTCAACCTGGGCAACGCCCTGTCGGCCTGGCTCGGCGGCCTCGTGATCTCGGCCGGCCTCGGCTACACGGCCCCCAACTGGGTGGGCGCCGCCCTGGCCGCAGCGGCCCTGGTGCTGGCCGTCCTCTCCGCCGTCCTGGAGCGCCGCGACGGGACCGGCGCGGTCGCCTCCGGGACGGCCGCCGAACCGCGCGAGCCCGTCCACCACTGAGCCGTCCGGCACGTCGCACACACCCGTACCGCGCC
This sequence comes from Streptomyces sp. NPDC100445, assembly GCF_044759735.1. Lineage (NCBI taxonomy): Bacteria > Bacillati > Actinomycetota > Actinomycetes > Kitasatosporales > Streptomycetaceae > Streptomyces > Streptomyces sp. NPDC100445. The sequence continues at coordinate 186,061 of NZ_JBIVZV010000010.1, forward strand.
CCCGGTACGGCGGACATCCACCACCGCACCATCAAGGAGACAGTTCCATGAGCACCACCGCCGTAGCCCCGCTGTCCATCGAGGACGCCGAGCTGCTCATCGGCGCGGCCCGGCACGCGGCCGAGGACGCCGGAGTCACCGTCAGCGTCACCGTCCTGGACGCCGGCGGCAACCTGATCGCCTTCCGCCGGGACGACCGGGCCGTGCTGATCTCCGGTGAGACCAGCACCCGCAAGGCCTACACGGCGCTCCAGTTGAACGCGCCCACCGCCGACCTCGTCGATGCCGTGCAGCCCGGTGGCCTCTTCCACACGCTGCCCACGGCTCTGGACCGGCCCCTGCTCTTCATCGCGGGCGGTGTCCCCGTCCGCCGGGACGGCCGGCTGATCGGCGCCGTGGGCGTCGGTGGCGGCGCACCGGAGCAGGACCACGGTTTCGCCACCGCTGCCGTGCAGGCGCTCGTCTGAGTACTCGACCGACGCCGGTGACACGGGCCCCGCCGCTTCCAGCGGCGGGGCCCGTACGCGTCGTACGGCGGTTCAGCCCGCGGCCACCGTCAGCGGCGCGAACCGCCGGGTCCAGTCCCCCGGGAGATCCGTGATGCCGTAGGTCATCACCGAGTTGAAGGCCACGGAGGCCAGCCCACGCGCCTTCGCCCAGACCAGCAACTCCTCGTGGCGCACGTCGATGTCCGTGCGCAGCGGACGGTCCGTACGGGCCGCCAGTGAGGTGATGAGCGCCTTGGCGGTTTCCGTGTCCCGGGCGATCAGCGGGCCGACGACATGGGTGTCCATGTTGGGCCAGGCGGCCGTGTACCCGATGAGCCGACCACTCTCCTCCGCCACCCTCAGCTGATCGGCGAAGGCCGGCAGCCGGGTGATGAGGGGGGTGCGGTCGGTGCCGAACACCTCTTCGTCGAGACGCAGGATCGCGTGCAGATCGTCCGCCGTGGCAGCACGGGTGGCGATCCGCGGCTCGGCCCCGTCCGGAACGAAATCGCCCCTGAGCATCTCCGCCCGGCCCGTCACCTTGAAGCCCAGCTCTTCGTAGAGCGGGCGGCCGTGGGGCGTGGCGTGCAGGGTCAGCGGGGTGGCTCCCATGGTTGACATGACATGCCGCATCAGGCGCCGGCCGACACCTTGGCGGGCGTAGCGGCCGGCCACCAGCACCATGCCGATGGCACCGAGATCCGGCCGCCCCCAGGAGCCGTACTCCGTGATCACGCACGCGGCGACGAGACCGCCTTCGGGGTCGTCGATCCCCAGGCCTTTCCCGGCGGTGAGCAGGAGACCCCACTTGTGTTCCTCGCGGGGCCACCCCCGGTCTTCGGACAGATCGGCGCACGCGGTGCGATCGCGGAACGTCAGGCGGCGGATGGGCAGAGCGGCGAGAGGAGGAGTCGGCACGCAGGTCAGGCTGTCCGACCGACACCCTCGCCGTCCACCCGTTTCGATGCGTACACACGTGCTTTTGGCCATCTCGTGGCCTCGTGGACAGCGCGAGGTCAGCTGAGGGCGTTTCACGTGAAACATCGGCGGACGTTTCCCGCGCGGGATGCGGGGCGCGCGCCCGTACGGAAGGGATCGGGACACGCAGCCTAACGGGAAGGAGAGATCGAGACTCGCGTTTCCGGGTATGCGACCGCGGCAGCCGGTCGGGATGGCAGGCTGCCGACCGAGTGCTACGGCCGGCCACCCGCCGGGGGAATGCATGCGCCCTGCGAAGAGCGGGGTGCGCGGACCGACCGAGAGATGTTCGAGGCGAGGGCACACCATGGACGCGCCGACCACCACGTCGGGGGAGAACGGCATGCCGGGCGAGGGCGGCTGGTTCCTGCCGCACGCGGAGCCTTCGGGGCCGGCCGGTGATCAGGCATCGCCGGGCGGGAGTGGGTCAGGCCCCGCGCCGGCACCCGTTCCACGGGACTCCGTGGTTCCGGAGCGCGGGCTCGCGCGACGGTCGGCGCCGGCCACGGCGGAGGACTCCGGGGACGCCCTCCTCATCCGCCGCACGATGACCGAGATCGCCCCCGTCGCCGACAAGGTCACCTCCTACTTCTACGCCCTCCTCTTCGTCCGCCACCCCGAACTGCGCTCGCTGTTCCCGGCCGCGATGGACACCCAGCGGGACCGCCTGCTCAGGGCGCTGCTCACGGCCGCCGAGCACCTCGACAACAGACGTGTCCTCGTGGACTACCTCCAGAACCTGGGCCGAGGACACCGCAAGTACGGAACGCGCGCCGAGCACTACCCGGCGGTGGGGGAATGTTTGATCGGCGCGCTGAGCAAATACGCCGGCACCGCCTGGACGCCGGAGACCGAGGCGGCCTGGGTACGGGCGTACACGACGATCTCCCAGGTCATGATCGACGCGGCGGCGGCGGACGAGCTGCGGGCACCGCCCTGGTGGCAGGCGGAGATCGTCGCCCACGAACTGCGCACCCGTGACGTCGCCGTCCTGACGGTCCGCCCCGCCCAGCCCTATCCCTTCCTCGCGGGCCAGTACACGAGCGTGGAGACGCCCTGGTGGCCGAGGGTGTGGCGGCACTACTCCTTCGCCTCCGCGCCCCGGCCGGACGGGCTGCTGACGTTCCATGTGAAAGCGGTCCCGGCCGGCTGGGTCTCCCAGGCGCTGACCCACCGGGCGCGGCTCGGAGACGTCATCCGGCTCGGCCCGCCCATCGGCTCGATGACCGTCGACCACACCACCGACAGCGGACTGCTCTGCCTGGGCGGCGGCACCGGCATCGCACCCATCAAGGCTCTGGTCGAAGATGTCGCCGGACACGGCGGACGCCGCTCCGTCGAGGTGTTCTACGGCGCCCGCACCGACCATGACCTGTACGACATCGACACCATGCTCAGGCTCCAGCAGCGCCACCCCTGGCTGTCGGTCCGCGCGGTGACCGATCAGCGGGCCCGGATGCGGCTCCCGGACGCCTTACGCGGATACGGTCCCTGGTACGAGCACGACGCCTATCTGTCGGGACCTCCCGAAATGATCCGCAGCGGCATCGCCGTCCTGCGGGACATCGGTGTCCCACCGGGGCGCATACGGCACGACACGGTGGAGGAACGACTCGTCGTCACCCGCTGACCATGATCACCCCAGGTCCGGGGCGTGCATCGCGCGCACACCCTCGATGTTGCCGTCGAGGTAGTGGCGCAGGGACAGCGGGACGAGGTGGACGGAGGCGATGCCGACACGGGTGAACGGGATGCGGACGATCTCGTACTCCCCGGCCGGCTCCTCCACCTCGGGGCCGTGTCGCAGGGAGGGGTCCATGGACTCCAGGCGGCAGACGAAGAAGTGCTGCACCTTCACGCCGGTCGTGCTGCTGTCCTCGCCGATGTGCTCGACGGTGTCCACGAAGCACGGCACGACATCGGCGATCTTGGCGCCGAGTTCCTCGTACACCTCGCGGTGCAGGGCGTCCACGACGGTGGAGTCCCCGGGCTCGACCCCGCCACCGGGGGTGACCCAGTACGGATCGACGCCGGGCTTGGTGCGCTTGATGAGGATCAGGTCGTCACCGTCCAGCAGAACGGCGCGGGCGGTGCGCTTGACCACGGGTCGGACGGTCATGGGAGAAATGTGGCCCGGCTGGTTCCACGTGAAACATCGCAAAGCGCCACGAGAGGACCACACGGTGTGCAGGCCCGGCCACCACGGCCTCAGCACCAGGCCGTTGCGGCACGCTGGAGCCACTCGCAGGCCCGTGCGACAAGGGGCAGGGCGAGGGTGCCGGTGCGCACCACCAGGAAGTACGTGCGCAACGGCGGGACCACCGGATCGTGCAGGGTGACGACCGAGCCCCGGCGGAGCGCCGGGGCGCACAGATAGCGGGGCAGTACGGCCAGCCCGGCCCCCGCGACCGCGCAGGAGAGGGCCGCCCGCAGATCGGGAACGACCACCGTGCCCGAGGCGGCCGGACGGGTGTCGAAGACGGAAGCCCAGTAGCGCGCGACGAACGGCAGCGATTCGTGCACCTCGACGACGGGCAGGTGGTCCAGGACCGGTGCGCCCTTCAGCCGCAACGCCTCGGAGTCGATGCGCTCCGCCCAGCGGGGGGCGGCGACCAGGACGTGTTCCTCGTCGCAGAGCGGAGTGGCGCTGAGCAGGGCCCCGCGTGGCCGGACCGTGCTGATGGCCAGGTCGTGATGGCCGGAGGCCAGTCCCTCCAGCACGTCCTCGGCGGTGCCGAAGGAGGCACGCAGCGCCAGGCGCCGGCCGTCCTCGCCGGTGAGCCCCGTGAGAGCGGGCAGGGCACGTTCGGCGGTGAACTCCGGGGGCCCGGCCAGGTGGAGCGTCCGGGGCGCAGACTCGTCGTCCAGACTGCTCTGGGCTATCTCCACCAGGGCGTCGAGGTGCGGTGCCGCCTTGTGCGCGAGTTCGTCACCGATGGTCGTCGGGACCACTCCGCGCGCCTGGCGGAGGAAGAGAGGTCTGCCCAGTTGCCGTTCGAGCGTGCGGATCTGCGAGGTGACGGCCGGCTGGGAGAGGCCGAGCAGTGCGGCGGCGCGGGTGAAGGAGCCGGCCCGGTGCACGGTGACGAAGGTCCGCAGCAGGGCCAGATCCATGGCATGCCTCCCTCTGCCCGCCTCTCCTCCGGCCCCCGCGCAGGCACCCACTATAAATATGTCGATAGACTCCTGTCGCTAGCGTGATTGGACACTGACGCTAAGTCAACTAGCCTTGACCACGCGGCTCTTCGGCAACGGGGCCGCGGACGGTCCGAGCCACGAGGGGGGAGGCTCGGACCGTCACCGAAGGCCCCGGAGACGTGCCGCCCGAGGCCTGCACCGGGTCACCACCGGCCGGCACTGCGTCCGGCACCGGGGCACGGCGTCCGGCGTGGCCCGTCCGCCCGGGGCCGCCCACCCCGGCTCAGTCCGCCGACTCGTCCAGGGCGCGCAGGACATCGGCCACGAGGTCCTCGGGGTCCTCCGCGCCGACCGACATCCGCACGAAGCCTTCCGCGACCGCGTCCCCGCCCCAGCGTCCCCGCCGCTCCGCCGTGGACCGCACCCCGCCGAAACTGGTCGCGTCCTCCACCAGATGCAGGGCCTCGAGGAACCGCTCGGCACGTGCCCGCGTGGGCAGGGTGAAGGAGACGACACAGCCGTAGCGGCGCATCTGCTGCGCGGCGATCTTGTGCGCGGGGTCGTCGGGCAGCCCCGGGTAGCGCAGGCCGGAGATCTCGGGCCGCTGCCGCAGGGCCTCGGCGAGGACGAGCGCGGTGGCGTCCTGCCGGTCGACACGCATCTGGAGCGTGGCGATGGACCGGTGCGCGAGCCAGGCCTCCATGGGCCCGGAGATCGCCCCGGCGATCTTGCGCCAGCGGCGCACGGCCGCCATCGTCTCGGCGTTCCGGCCGGTGACGTAGCCCAGCAGGACGTCACCGTGCCCGGTCAGTTGCTTGGTGCCGCTGGCCACGGAGAAGTCGGCGCCCAGCTCCAGCGGGCGCTGCCCGAGGGGCGTGGCGAGGGTGTTGTCGACGGCCACCAGAGCGCCACGCGCGTGTGCCGCCTCCGCGAGCCGCCGGATGTCGCAGACGTCGAGCCCCGGGTTCGACGGGGACTCGATCCACAGGAGCCGGGCGCCGTCCAGCACGTCCAGCTGGGCGTCGCCGCCGGTCGGCGCGGTGCGCACCTCGATGCCGTACGCCTCCAGCTGGGCGCCCACCAGCGGCAACACCTGGTAGCCGTCGGACGGGAGCACCACCGCGTCGCCCGCCCGCAGCTGGGAGAAGAGCACGGCGGAGATCGCCGCCATGCCGGAGGCGAAGACCAGGGTCTCGACGTCCTCCCGCCCGGGCGCCTCCAGCTCGCCGACGGCGCGCTCCAGCAGGGTCCAGGTCGGGTTGTCATCACGGCCGTAGGCGTACGGTCCCGTCACCTCGCCGGGCAGGTGGAAGTGGGCCGCGAACACCGGTCCGGGCAGGGTCGGCTCGTGCTTGACCGGCTCGGGCAGCCCGGCCCGCACCGCGCGCGTCCCGTCTCCGGCGCGTCCCTCGTCCCTCGTGGCGTCGTCGCTCATGCGGCCCGTTCCTCCAGCTCTTCCCGTACGGCGGCGAGCAGACCCGCGCTCGCCGCCTCCACCATCTCAAGACACCGCTCGAAGCCGTCACGCTGTCCGTAGTACGGATCGGGAACGTCGAGGTCGTCGCCGGCGGCGGCGTCGTAGGAGCGGAACAGGCGGATTTTGGCTTCGTCCTCCCCGGTCGGCGCGAGACGGCGCAGGGTCCTGAGGTGTCCGGAGTCGAGGGCGATCACGAGGTCGAGACGGGCGAACCACGACGGCTCGAACCGACGGGCGACGTGCTCGGCGCCGTAACCGTGCTCCTCCAGGACCGAGACGGTGCGTGGGTCGGCGTGCTCGCCCTCGTGCCAGCCGTCGGTGCCGGCGCTGTCGACAGCCACCAGATCCTGGAGCCCGGCCTCCGCCACGCGGGCGCGGAAGACGGACTCGGCCATCGGCGAGCGGCAGATGTTGCCGGTACACACGAAGCAGACGCGGTAGGTCATCGCGGGCTCAGTCCTCGTCGGGCAGGATGACATGCATCGCCCAGGAGACGATCGAGATGATCAGTCCGCCTAGCACGGCCGTCCAGAAGCCCTCCACGTGGAAGCTCAGGTCGAGCTTGCCGCACAGCCAGGAGGTCAGCAGCAGCATCAGCGCGTTGACGACCAGGGTGATCAGCCCCAGGGTCAAGATGAACAACGGCAGAGTGAGCAGCTTCACAACGGGCTTGACCAGCCAGTTCACCAGGCCGAAGATCAGCGCGACGACGACCAGCGTGCCGGCCTTCTTCGCGGTGTTGTCACCCGTGAGGGTGATCTTGTCGAGCAGCCACACGGCGACGGCCAGGGCGCCCGCGTTGGCGATCGTCTTGACTACGAAATTCTTCATGTGTCTGATCGTGGCAGACCGGACGGTCGACCAGCAGGGGCATGGTGAGCAGTGAGGCGAGGGCGGCGGCGATGAAGGCATTCCGGCTGGACGAACTGGAGGCGGAGCGTGCCGCCCACGACGGGGCCTACCTCCAGTTCCTGCGCGAGCGGAACATGTCGGTCGGCCTGTACGCCCTCGACGCGGGTGAGCAGGACCCGCAGAAGCCCCACCGCCAGGACGAGGTGTACTTCGTCGTCAGCGGCCGGGCGTCGATCACCGTCGGTGCGGAGACCACGCAGGTGGCGCGGGGCAGCGTCGTCTACGTCCCGGCCGGGGTGCCGCACAAGTTCCACCACATCAGCGAGGACCTCAGGGTTCTCGTCGTGTTCTCTCCCCCCGAGGCGTGAGCCCGGACCCCGAAGTCCCTAGGGGACGGATCAGGGGAGGACGAGGGGTGCGCGGCCCCCTCGGAGCCCCTTCGCGGCCCTAGCATCGTGTGCAGGACATCGACAGCGCACGAGAACACGAGGGACGAGGACGATGCGGGAGATCTTCGCGGGGATGCCGTGGTGGGTGAAGTGGGTCGCGGTGCCGGTCATCGCCCTGGTCGTGTTCGGCGGCCTGATAGCGACCGTCGTCGGGTTCGTGATCGGCCTGCTGTTCAAGCTGCTGGTCTTCGTCGCCCTGGTCGGCGGACTGATCTACGTCGTACGCAAGTTCGTGGCGAGCTCCTCGTCGCGCAGCGACTGGTGAGCCCCCTGGGGGCCGGCGGCATGGCGGGGCCATCGGTTCCCTCGGGGGAGGGAAGTTTTCGCGGGAGCCGTCTGCGCGCGGTGGCCGACGGTTAGAGTCCGGAACTCCCCACGGGATCCGGCTCCGTGGGTGGCGCAGACCCCCCTCCGTGCCCTTCCCGCACGGGCTGCCCCCTCGCGCTACGGGAGTACCCCTTGGCCACGGTCGACACCGCACCGGCAGAACCCCACGCACCCCCCGTCCCACCACGCTCGTGCGCGCCGCCCGCCCAGCGGCCGGCGCCCCTGGCCGCCCCCGGACGGTCCACGACCCCCGCCGTCCCCGGACAGCCCACGGCCGACGCGCCGGGACCACCGGCCGGCGCGACGCTCATCGGATCCGTCCAGCGCGCCATGCGCCTGCTCGAGGCCGTCGCCGCCCGGTCCTACGGTGCCCCCGCCAAACAGCTCGCCCGTGAGACGGGCCTCGCGCTGCCCACGACCTACCACCTGCTGCGCACCCTGGTGCACGAGGGCTATCTCTACCGGGAGAAGGGCCTGTTCTTCCTCGGTGACGCCGCCGCGCGGCTCGCGAGCAGCGGAGCACAGCAGAAACGTCGCAGCTCGGTGGGGAACATCCTTGCCCACTGGCGGGATTCGATCGGTGTGCCGGTGTACTACGCGATGTACCGGGACGGCGAGATCGACATGATGTGCGTCTCCGAGTCCCGTGAGGCTCCCGCGGTCGAGGAATGGGCCGACTTCCGTGAGACGGGCCACGCCCATGCCGTCGGCCAGTGCCTGCTGGCGCAGTTGGACGAGGACGCCCGGCGCGACCACCTCTCCCGCTACCCGGCCCAGCCCCTCACGCCGTACACCGTGCGGGACCACGGGGCGCTGCTGCGACGGCTGGCCCGCACCCGGCGCATGGAACTGATGGTGGAGCGCCAGGAGTACGCGCTCGGGACGGTTTGCGCGGCGGTCCCCATCACGGTCGGCGCGACCGCGGCCACCCTGGCCATCTCCCTGCCCGCCCAGCGGGCGGACCGGCTGCTGCCCGCCGCGCGTCGGCTCCAGACGGAGATCGGCCGGCACGTCGGGTCACTCACGCTTTCTATCAGTATGTGAAAACTCACTCCTTGTGATCTGTCGCGTACGTTCAGCAAGATTTACCCAGGGCTAGAGGGATCAATCCCGGCCAGTCGATGTCATATGACGGGGTAGGCGATGCGCGAGTCCGTACAGGCAGAAGTCATGATGAGCTTTCTCGTGTCGGAGGAGCTCTCCTTCCGCATCCCGGTGGAGTTGCGCTACGAGACCTGTGATCCGTACGCGGTACGGCTCACCTTCCATCTGCCCGGTGACGCCCCGGTGACCTGGGCCTTCGGGCGTGAACTGTTGATCGACGGGGTGGGGCGGCCCTGCGGGGAGGGTGATGTGCGTATCGCCCCCGCCGACGTCGAGGTGCTGGGCGAGGTGCTGATCCGACTCCAGGTGGGCGCGGACCAAGCGCTGTTCCGTTCCTCGACGCCGCCGCTGGTGGCCTTCCTGGACCGCACGGACAAGCTCGTCCCCCTCGGGCAGGAGGGCGCGCTGGCCGACTTCGACACGCATCTCGACGAGGCCCTGGACCGCATCCTGGCCGAGGAACAGAGCACGGGCTGAAGCCTCACGGCAGGGGCGCCGACACTTCGTCATCCCGCCCGCGGTTGTGCAGGAACGCTTCTTCAGCCGGTCGCGGACCGCCGGCTCCCGACGGACCGCGGCGTTTCACCGCTTCCGGCGCCGGCCCCGGCCGCCGCGCGTCGGTCCGGGACGCGCTCCGGCAGTCGCCGCGGCGGCCGGTTCCGGCCGGTCGGCCGAGACCACCAGCGCGGCCAGCAGGGTGGTGACCGGCACCGAGGCGACCAGGCCGATCGACCCCACGAGCGTGCGCACGATCTCCGTGGCCACCAACTCGCTGTTGGCCACGGTCCCCACGCTGCTCCGGGCGATCGAGAACAGCAGCAGCAGCGGCAGCGCGGCACCGGCGTAGGCGAGGACCAGGGTGTTGACCACGGAGGCGATGTGATCGCGGCCGATGCGGATGGCCGCCCGGTACAGTCCGCGCCGGCCCATCGCCGGGTTCGCCTCGTGCAGTTCCCAGACGGCCGACGTCTGCGTCACCGTCACGTCGTCCAGGACACCGAGCGAGCCGATGATGACGCCGGCCAGCAGCAGACCGCTCATGTCTATCGACGGATACAGGCCGTGGATCAGACCGGTGTCGTCGTCCGTGTTGCCGGTCAGCGCGGACCAGCCGATGAAGATCGAGCCGAGCAGGCCGATCAGCGCCAGGGAGACCAGCGTGCCGAGCACCGCCACCGACGTGCGGGCCGACAGGCCGTGGCACATGTACAGCGCGATCAGCATGATGGCGCTCGCTCCCACCACGGCGACCACCAGGGGGTCGGAGCCCTGGAGGATGGCGGGCAGGATGAACAGGGTCAGCACCAGGAAGCTCACCGCCAGGGCGACCAGTGCCATGACCCCGCGCAGCCGGCCGACCACCACGACGGCGACGGCGAAAATCCCCGCGAGCAGCGCCATGGGGAAGCCCCGGTTCACATCGGTCACCGAGTACTGGAGGTTCCTCGGTGCCGAGGGCTCGTAGGCGACGACGACCTTCTCGCCCTGGTGCAGTTGCCGGGTCTGGTCCGGCTGCACGATCTCGGTGAACGTACGGCCCTTGTCCCCGCCGGTGTCGACCCGCACGGTGGCCTTGACGCAGGTTCTGCCGGCTCCCTTTTCCGCGGAAGCGCCGCCACCCGTGGCAGGGGCGCCGGGCGGTGCGGCGCCGGACGCGTTCACCGAGGCGCAGTCGACCTCGCTGACGCGGGTGACCGTGGCCTGCTGCGTCTGCCGGTCGAAGCCGACGCCGGTGCGGGTGTGGGACGGGGCTCCGTCGGGCCACAGCACCACCAGGCCCACCACGACCGCCACGGTGAACGGAACCAGGATCGCGGCGATGACCTTCCGCAGATGCCGGGAGACCGGTGCGGCCGGGCCGTGTCCGTGCGCGTGGCCGTGATGGCCGCCTCCGTCGCTGCCCCTCGCGTGCGTGAGGTGGCCGCCCTCACCGGCGCCCCTGTCGTGCACGTGCGTGGGATGGCCGCCCTCACCGATCCCGTCGCCGTGCCCGTCGGCCGGTTCCGCGGCGTCGCGGCGGGGCGGATCGGACGGCTGGTGGGGATACTGCTGCATCCTGGTCACCGCCCGATCATCGCAACAAGCGCGGGGGCCTACTGTTCACCGCGCCCTCCATGCCGCTAGCGTGGAGACACCTTTTGCACACGCGGGAGCTCGGAGCACCGGGCTGAGAGGGCGCTGACCTCCGTAGACGCGATGTTTCACGTGGAACACCCAGGTTCCACCCAGAACATCGGCATACGGGATCCGCTGCGTCGACCGCCGAACCTGTTACCGGGTAATGCCGGCGTAGGGAGTAGGTCTGATGACCAACAAGGACGCACGCACGCCTGCCTCCGTTCGGGACGACAAGTCCGACGAGGCCGGGAAGTCCATCGGCTGGCACAAGGCGTACGTCGAGGGTTCGCGCCCCGACCTGCGCGTGCCGGTCCGTCAGGTGCACCTCACCAACGGGGAGTCGGTCACGCTGTACGACACGTCGGGCCCGTACACCGATCCGCTCGCCGACACGGACGTCCGCAGGGGGTTGTCACCGCTGCGGGAGAACTGGATCATCGGCCGCGGTGACACCGAGGAGTACGCGGGCCGTCCCGTACGCCCCGAGGACGACGGGCTCAAGCACACCTCGCCGCGGGGCGGGCTGCGCAATCTGGACGCGGTCTTCCCCGGCCGTCCCCGCCAGCCGCGGCGGGGACGCAGCGGCCGCCCGGTGACCCAACTCGCGTACGCCCGACGGGGCGAGATCACACCGGAGATGGAGTTCGTGGCCCTCCGGGAGAACGTCTCCCCCGAGGTGGTCCGGGAGGAGATTGCGGCGGGCCGAGCCGTGCTGCCGGCCAACGTCAACCACCCGGAGATCGAGCCGATGATCATCGGCAAGCGGTTCCTGGTCAAGGTGAACGCCAACATCGGCAACTCCGCGGTGACGTCCTCCATCGAGGAGGAGGTCGAGAAGATGACCTGGGCGACCCGCTGGGGTGCCGACACGGTCATGGACCTCTCCACCGGCCGCAACATCCACACCACACGCGAGTGGGTGCTGCGCAACTCCCCCGTCCCCATCGGCACGGTGCCGCTCTACCAGGCCTTGGAGAAGGTGGACGGCAAGGCCGAGGAACTGACCTGGGAGATCTACAAGGACACCGTCATCGAGCAGGCCGAGCAGGGCGTGGACTATATGACCGTCCACGCGGGCGTCCGGCTGCCGTACGTCCCGCTCACCGCCAACCGCAAGACGGGCATCGTCTCGCGCGGCGGATCGATCATGGCCGCGTGGTGCCTGGCCCACCACAAGGAGTCGTTCCTGTACGAGAACTTCGAGGAGCTGTGCGAGATCCTCGCCGCCTACGACGTCACGTACTCGCTCGGGGACGGGCTCAGGCCCGGTTCGATCGCGGACGCCAACGACGAGGCGCAGTTCGCGGAACTGCGGACGCTCGGGGAACTCAACCGCGTCGCCAGGCGCTTTGACGTACAGACGATGATCGAGGGCCCCGGGCACGTCCCGATGCACAAGATCAAGGAGAACATCGACCTTCAGCAGGAGATCTGCGATGAAGCGCCGTTCTACACGCTCGGCCCGCTGACCACGGACATCGCGCCGGCGTACGACCACATCACCTCCGGCATCGGTGCCGCGATGATCGCCTGGTGGGGTACGGCGATGCTCTGCTACGTGACGCCCAAGGAGCACCTGGGCCTGCCCAACCGGGACGACGTCAAGACCGGCGTCATCACCTACAAGATCGCCGCGCACGCGGCCGACCTGGCCAAGGGGCATCCGGGTGCCCAGGAGTGGGACGACGCGCTGTCGGACGCCCGCTTCGAGTTCCGGTGGGAGGACCAGTTCAACCTGGCCCTGGACCCGGACACGGCACGGGAGTTCCACGACGAGACGCTGCCCGCGGAACCCGCCAAGACGGCCCACTTCTGCTCCATGTGCGGGCCGAAGTTCTGCAGCATGAAGATCTCGCAGGACATCCGGCGTGAGCACGGAGGCGACCGGGCCGAGATCGAGCAGGGCATGGCCCGGAAGTCGCAGGAGTTCGCGGCGGCGGGCAACCGGGTGTACCTGCCGATCGCCGACTGACAGGTGCGGTGAACCCGCCGCGCGTGCCGGGCCCGTGACGGGACGGCCGGCGCGGCGGGCTCCGGCCGGCCGGCCCGGCCGGGACCGCCGCGGGTGCGGTCAGTCGGGCTGGTGCTCCGGACCGCCGTAGTCCGGGCTCGTGTAGTCGGGACTGGTGAAGCTCGGGCGGCCGGTCGCGGTGCCTTCGTCCCCGGGACTGCTGAAGCCGGGACGGTCGTAGCCCAGACGCGGGATGCGGCCGGTCGTCGGCGCGGGTGGGGTGGTGCGGCGGACGGCGGGCGGACCCGGGTCGCGGAGCGCCTCCCGCAGGAACGGCAGGATGCCGCGCTCCAGCAGCGCCTTCTGCCAGGCCTCTCTGGCTCTGACCAGTTCCTCGTGCGCCGCCTTCTGGGCGCGGGCCTCCGCCGAGGTGCTGTTGCGCAGGGCGGTGAGCAGCAGCCCGACGGCGGCGACGAGTATCCCGGCCGCCGTCAGCGCGCCGAACACCCAGCCGGTGGTGAGCATGGTCCGGGCGAAGGCGTGCCCGGGGTCCAGCGCCTTCAGGATGTAGCCGACGAGCAGGAAGAGGACGGCTGCGGTTCCGGAGAGGAGGGGAGCGAGGACGGCGATGACGGCGACGGCACCCGCGCCGGTGCTGTCGGCGGCCTCCCCGAGGGCGGCGGCGAGGTCCGTGGTGTCCGGGCCGGCCTCCGCGGCGCCGGGGCTGCCGGTGGCGGGCTGTGCGGACAGTGCCGGGTGCCGCAGTTCGTCGCGGACCTCGACGTAGTGCTGGTACTCGGCCGCCGCGGCCGCGGTGATCAGGGCGCCGGCGTTCCGGGCCATGGTGCGCAGTTGTTCGGGATTGAGCCGCTGACCCACGGCGGCCAGGTCCGGCCGGTCGGGTGCGGAGCGCAGCGCCTCGTCGAGGAGCCGCTCGAAGTCCTGGCGGTCCTCGCTCAGAAGGTGCTGCGGAACGCTGTTCATGTGCATCCCCCGGTGCTCCGTAGGGCTGGGGCTCGCACGCCGGCGAGCCGTCGGGCAGAAACGGAGGGGAGCCTGCTACGGATAAGCCGATGGTAGAGCCGGTACGGCGCGCGGTGACAGGGGTTGCCGGAAATTGCATTCCGGCCTGCGGTTATGCGGCCGGATGACGCGCGCGACGGGGTGTGCCGGTAACGGTCAGCGTTCCAGGGGCAGTTGCTGGACCAGCAGCTTGCCGGCCATGGTGACTCCGCCGTCCATGGCGATGGCGAGGCCGTCGGCGTAGACGTGGGGTCCTTCGACGGACGGGCCCGTGCCCTCCTCGCCGTCCTCGGAACCGACCTCGCCGAGGAGGTAGGGAATCGGGCTGTGTCCGTGAACCACCCGGGTGCCTCCGTACGTACCGAGGAGCGAGCGGACGGCGTCGGCGCCGCCCTCGTCACGGAAGGAGAAGCGCTTGGTGAACTTGCGGAACAGGTCCCAGACCTCGTCGGCGTCGTTGCGGGTCAGGGCCTCGCGGATGGTGTCGTTGACCGCCTCGATGGAGTCGCCGTAGTCGAGGTAGGCGGTGGTGTCGGAGTGGATGAGCAGATAGCCGTCGACCTCCTCGACGGCGTCGAGGCGGGCCATCCACTGGAGGTGGTGGTCCTGGAGGCGGTCCATGTCGGTCTTTTGGCCGCCGTTGAGCAGCCAGGCCGCCTGGAAGGTGGCGGTGCCCGCACCGGAGTTGACGGGGGTGTCGCCGAACCGTTTGGCGCCGAGGAGCAGCAGCTCGTGGTTGCCCATGAGTGCCTTGCAGTAGCCACCGGCGGCGGCGGCCTCGGCGGACAGCCGCATGACGAGGTCGATGACGCCGATCCCGTCGGGGCCGCGGTCGGTGAAGTCGCCGAGGAACCACAGCCGGGAGGTGCCGGCGGACCACTGGCCCGCCGCGTCGACCAGGCCCTGCGCCCGGAGCGCGGTCATCAGTTCGTCGAGGTAACCGTGGACGTCACCGACGACGTAGAGCGGTCCGGGACCGGAGGCGGGCTGTGGTGCCGGGGCGGCGGGAGCCGGCTCGACGGGGACCTGGAGGGTGTCACCGGGACCGATGACGGGCAGGTCGCGCTGGGTGGGGGTGTACCCCTCCGGGTACACCTCGTCGGCGTGCGGTTCCACGTCGCCCGGGTGGACGGCGTGGACGTACGGACCGGTCTCGTGGACGTACGCGGGTACCCGGAAGTCGCGTAGCGTCGCCGTCCGCTCCATCTCGGGTCCCTGACCGGCCCCCTGAGTCATCAGACCCCTCCACCATCGCGCCGCAGCTGCACCGCTTCGGACTGCCTGGTCGCAGCGGTCCACGGTGTCGTGGGCCCATCATAGGAATGCGCGTAGCGCCATGTGATGACCCAGGGGTGGTGAATCGGAACAAGACTCCGGTTCGCCGCGGCTTTCGCCCCCTTTGGGCAGGTGTTCGGTAGGCCGTCGGGTGCCCGGGGTACCGGCCGGCCGCGCGTTCGCCGCCCCGGCCCCGCTCGTGCCGGGACGTGCCGGGCCCCGTGTGCCTCGGTGCCGGTGCCCGGGTGTCACGTGTCGTCCGGCGTACGGGGGGGACTGACCGTCGTGCGCGGCGGGCGTCGCTGGGACGAGGTGCGCACGATCAGCTCGGTCGGTATCACCTGCTCGACCGGACGATCGCCCTGGACGCCCTCGATGGCGTCGATGAGCAGTTGCACCACCGCCGTGCCGATGCGGCGCGGTTTCAGGGAGAGCGTGGTGATGGGCGGCTCGGTGCCGGCGTACACCGTCGACTCGCTACAGCACACGACCAGCAGGTCCTCGGGGACCCGGAGCCCGTAGCGGCGGGCGGCGGCGAGCAGGTCGGTGCCGTTGGGGTCGAACAGGCCGTAGACGGCGTCGGGGCGGTCGGGGCGGGCGAGCAGCCGGTCGGCGGCGACGGTGCCGGCGCACGGGTCGTGCGCGGGGTAGGCCTCGTAGACGGGTTCCTGGCCGACCCGTTCGCACCAGTGCAGGTAGGCGGAGGTCGACAGGTGGGTGTACGTGTCCGTCGAGGTGCCCGTGAGCAGGCCGATGCGGCGTGCCCCGGAGGCGGCGAGGTGGTCCAGGATGTCGAGCACGGCGGCGGCGTGGTCGTTGTCGACCCAGGCGGTGACGGGGAGCGTGCCGGCCGGGCGGCCGTCGGAGACGACGGGCAGCCCCTGCCGCACCAGTTCGCTGACCACCGGATCCTGGTCGGAGGGGTCGATGACGATCGTGCCGTCGAGGGCCACGTTGGACCAGACGTCGTGGCGGGAGGTCGCGGGCAGGATGACGAGGGCGTAGCCGCGGGCGAGCGCGGCCGAGGTCGCGGCCCGCGCCATCTCGGCGAAGTAGGCGAACTCCGTGAAGGTGAAAGGTTCATCCCCGTACGTCGTCACGGTCAGCCCGATCAGGCCGGACTTGCCGGTACGGAGGGTGCGGGCGGCGGCCGAGGGCCGGTAGCCCAGCCGGTCGGCGACCTCGCGGACGTGGCGGCGGGTGGCGTCCGGCAGTCTGCCCTTGCCGTTGAGGGCGTCGGAGACGGTCGTGATGGAGACCCCGGCTGCCGCGGCGACATCTCTGATGCCGGCCCGGCCGGGCCGGTTGCCTCGACGCGAGGTTTCCGCGCGGCTCACCTGGTGCTTCCCTGCTGCTGTCATGGCGAGCCGATAGTAGGGCTCATGCGGTGGGGTAGTGCGGACGCATATGCACCCGTTGACAGGCACGTTTCTGCATGGTCATACGGAGTCAACTCCCTTGAAAACCAAGGTAGTTGATCGATCCAATGGTACGACGTGACGCGTCGGCGCGGATGGACCTGCCGACGGTCCGATGTCTCGAAGAGGTCTCAACTCACCTTCACGAGGGACGCGCGCCACGGCGCGAGCCACCGGCGCTTAGATATATGTACGGCGCGCCCCCCGAAACGCACGCCTTCGTACGGTGATGCCCGGGATGCCGCGGGGCGGCGCGGCATTCGTCCTGTTCGCGGACCGCGTTCGCACAGCTGCTCGTCCATGCCTGTACGCAGGGGCGCCGAATCCTCTTAAGGTGAGGAGTAATGGGAAGCCGGTGGCGTCGATGGTCCGCCGGTGGTCGCGAGGAGGACTGCGGTGAGCGAGACGAACCCCAAGCTGCGCGCCGAGCTGGAGGGAATCCCCACCTACAAGCCCGGCAAGCCGGCCGCGACCGGCGGACCGGTCGCCTACAAGCTGTCCTCCAACGAGAACCCGTACCCGCCGCTGCCCGGTGTGCTGGAGAGCGTGACCACGGCGGCCTGCGCCTTCAACCGCTACCCGGACATGGCCTGCACCGGGCTGATGGAGGAACTGTCGAATCGTTTCGGCGTCCCGGTCTCGCACCTGGCCACCGGGACCGGCTCCGTCGGGATCGCCCAGCAGCTGGTGCAGGCCACCAGCGGACCGGGCGACGAGGTGATCTACGCCTGGCGGTCGTTCGAGGCGTACCCGATCGTCACGCAGATCAGCGGCGCCCGGTCGGTACAGGTGCCGCTGACCCCGGGTGAGGTCCACGACCTGGACGCGATGGCGGACGCGATCACCGAACGGACGCGGCTGATCTTCGTCTGCAACCCCAACAACCCGACCGGCACGGTGGTCCGGCGGGCCGAGCTGGAGCGGTTCCTCGACCGGGTGCCCGCCGACGTGCTGGTGGTGCTGGACGAGGCCTACCGCGAGTTCATCCGGGACCCCGAGGTGCCCGACGGCGTCGAGCTGTACCGGGAGCGGCCCAACGTCTGTGTCCTGCGGACGTTCTCCAAGGCGTACGGGCTCGCCGGGCTGCGCGTCGGCTTCGCGATCGCCCATGAGCCGGTGGCGGCGGCGCTGCGCAAGACGGCGGTGCCGTTCGGGGTGAGCCAGCTCGCCCAGGAGGCAGCCGTCGCCTCGCTGCGGGCCGAGGACGAGCTGCTGGGCCGGGTCGGCTCGCTCGTGTGCGAGCGCACGCGCGTGGTCGACGCGCTGCGGGGGCAGGGCTGGACGGTGCCGGAGACCCAGGCCAACTTCCTGTGGCTGCGGCTGGGGGAGCGGACGGTCGCGTTCGCGCAGGCCTGCGAGGAGCACGGGGTGGTGGTCCGGCCGTTCGCGGGCGAGGGCGTGCGGGTGACGATCGGGGAGACCGAGGCGAACGACATCTTCCTGAAGGCCGCCGAGGCGTTCCGCGCGGCGCTGTAGCCCACCGCTCTCCTTCACTTTTCGATCAGCTCCACCCGACGGGGGCGCCGCTTCGTGCGCGCGTCGGTACGCCGGCGTCCCCGTCCACGCCGCCGAGCGCGTCGCGCGGCGCGGCGGCACGTCCCCGACTCACTCCGCGGGGCGGCCCGGCCGGCCTGGACCGGCATGGGTCGTAGGGCGGGACGGGCGTGTGGCGTCCGTCCGGAAGACGCCCGCGCCCGGGTCCCGGGACGTCGAAGGCGCTGCCGCGGGCCTGGCGCGACGGCGCAGAAGGTACCCCCCTTCAACAACCGAAAATCAGTGCGTCATAATGGCTTGTGAATGTGAACGCGTTCACAAGCGCGTCCCGATTGCTCCGATATGTGCGAGAGCAACCGGGGCAGATCGCCGCTGTACCACGGCGTAGTAAGGAGAGTGACGACGTGGACCTGGCTCTGGCGCCGGAGACACTGGCGCGCTGGCAGTTCGGCATCACCACCGTCTACCACTTCCTGTTCGTTCCGCTGACGATCTCCCTGGCCGCCCTGACGGCCGGGCTCCAGACGGCCTGGGTGCGCACGGAGAAGGAGAAGTACCTCCGGGCGACGAAGTTCTGGGGCAAGCTCTTCCTGATCAACATCGCGATGGGCGTGGTCACCGGCATCGTGCAGGAGTTCCAGTTCGGCATGAACTGGTCGGACTACTCGCGGTTCGTCGGTGACATCTTCGGTGCCCCGCTGGCCTTCGAGGCGCTGATCGCCTTCTTCTTCGAGTCCACCTTCATCGGCCTGTGGATCTTCGGCTGGGACAAGCTGCCGAAGAGGATCCACCTGGCGTGCATCTGGATGGTCTCGATCGGCACGGTGCTCTCGGCGTACTTCATCCTCGCGGCCAACTCCTGGATGCAGCACCCCGTCGGCTATCGGATCGACAAGGCGAAGGGGCGGGCTGAGCTGACCGACTTCTGGGCCGTACTGACCCAGAACACCGCCCTCAGCCAGGCCTTCCACACCCTGTCCGCCGCCTTCCTCACCGGTGGCGCCTTCATGGTGGGGATCTCCGCCTACCACCTGGCCCGCAAGAAGCACATCCGCGAGATGAAGACCTCGCTGCGGTTGGGGCTGATCACCGTCGTCATCGCCGGTCTGCTCACCTCGGTCAGCGGTGACGTGCTCGGCAAGGTCATGTTCAAGCAGCAGCCGATGAAGATGGCCGCCGCCGAGGCGCTGTGGGACGGCCGGCAGCCGGCCCCGTTCTCGGTCTTCGCCTACGGTGACGTGGACAAGGGCCACAACACGGTGGCCGTGGAGATACCCGGCCTGCTGTCCTTCCTCGCCGACGACAACTTCTCCTCGTACGTCCCCGGCATCAACGACGTCAACAAGGCCGAACAGCAGAAGTTCGGGCCCGGCGACTACCGGCCCAACATCCCGGTCGCCTTCTGGGGTTTCCGCTGGATGATCGGCTTCGGTATGGCCTCCTTCGGTGTCGGACTGGCCGGGCTCTGGCTGACGCGCAAGAAGTTCCTGCTGGCCCAGCACCTCAGGGTCGGCGACGACGAGGTGCCCCACCTGGTGCTGTTCCGGAACAAGGCCCTGAGCGCGAAGCTCACCCCTTGGTACTGGCGCATCGCGGTGTGGACCCTGGCCTTCCCGCTGATCGCCAACTCCTGGGGTTGGATCTTCACCGAGATGGGCCGCCAGCCGTGGGCCGTCTACGGCGTCCTCCAGACCCGCCAGGCGGTCTCCCCCGGTGTCTCGCAGGGTGAGGTCCTCCTGTCGATGGCCGTCTTCACCGCGCTGTACGCGATCCTCGCGGTCGTCGAGGTGAAGCTGCTCGCGAAGTACGTCAAGGCCGGCCCGCCCGAGCTGACCGAGGCCGACCTCAACCCGCCCACGAAGATCGGCGGCGACACCCGTGACGCCGACCGGCCGATGGCCTTCTCGTACTAGGCCGAGGGAACAGTCATGGAACTTCACGACGTCTGGTTCGTCCTGATCGCCGTCCTGTGGACCGGCTACTTCTTTCTGGAGGGCTTCGACTTCGGGGTCGGCATCCTCACCAAGCTGCTGGCCCGGGACCGGGCCGAGCGCCGGGTGCTCATCAACACCATCGGTCCCGTCTGGGACGGTAACGAGGTGTGGTTGCTCACCGCGGGCGGCGCGACCTTCGCCGCGTTCCCGGAGTGGTACGCCACCCTCTTCTCCGGCTTCTACCTGCCCCTGCTCCTGATCCTGGTCTGCCTGATCGTCCGCGGCGTCGCCTTCGAGTACCGGGCCAAGCGCCCGGAGGAGGACTGGCAGCGCAACTGGGAGACGGCGATCTTCTGGACCTCGCTGCTCCCGGCGTTCCTGTGGGGCGTCGCCTTCGGGAACATCGTCGGGGGTGTACGGATCGACCGGAACTTCGAGTACGTCGGCAGCGTCTGGGATCTGCTCAACCCCCATGCCCTGCTCGGTGGCCTGGTGACGCTCACCCTGTTCACCTTCCACGGGGCGGTGTTCACCGCGCTCAAGACCGTCGGTGACATCCGGGTACGGGCCCGCAGGCTGGCCCGGTGGGTCGGAGTCGTCACCGCCGTCGTGGCGCTGGCGTTCCTGCTGTGGACACAGGCCGACACCGGTGACGGCGCGAGCCTGGTGGCCCTGATCGTGGCGGTGGCCGCCTTGGTGGCCGCCCTCGTGGCCAACGGGCTGGGCCGCGAGGGATGGGCGTTCGCGCTGTCGGGGGTGACCATCGTGGCCACCGTGGCGATGCTCTTCCTGTCGCTCTTCCCGAACGTCATGCCGTCCACCCTCGACAGCGATTGGAGCCTGACGGTCACCAACGCCTCGTCGAGCCCGTACACGCTGAAGATCATGACGTGGTGCGCGGCGATCGCCACACCGCTGGTCCTGCTCTACCAGAGCTGGACCTACTGGGTGTTCCGCAAGCGGATCGGCACGCAGCACATCGCGGTCGACCAGGTCGTCGGCACCGCGCACTGAGTCCACCGAGGGTGTGTTTCACGTGAAACACACCCTCAGGACCGAAGGGCCTGTTTCACGTGAAACCGATCGATCCACGTCTGCTGCGGTACGCCCGCGCCACCCGGTTCTTCCTCGCGGCGATCGTCGCCCTGGGCGCCGTCGGTGCGGGGCTGGTCATCGCCCAGGCGATGCTCGTCGCCGAGATCGTCGTCGGAGCGTTCCAGCACGGAAAGCCGGCGACCGCCCTCGCCACTCCCCTGTCGCTGCTGGCGGCCGTCACCGTGGGGCGGGCGGTGGTGGCGTGGCTCACCGAACTCGCCTCCCACCGGGCGAGCGCGGCCGTGAAGTCGGAGTTGCGGGGCAGGCTCCTGGACCGGGCGGCGGCGCTCGGACCCGGATGGCTGAGCGGACAGCGGACCGGTTCGCTCGTCACCCTGGCCACGCGTGGGGTCGACGCCCTGGACGACTACTTCTCGCGCTACCTCCCGCAGTTGGGGCTCGCGGTGGTCGTGCCCGTGGCGGTGCTCGCGCGGATCGTCACCGAGGACTGGGTGTCGGCGGCGATCATCGTCGGCACCCTGCCGCTGATCCCGCTCTTCATGATGCTGATCGGCTGGGCGACCCAGTCCCGGATGGACCAGCAGTGGCGGTCGCTGTCCCGGCTGTCCGGACACTTCCTGGACGTGGTGGCGGGGTTGCCCACGCTGAAGGTGTTCGGCCGGGCCAAGGCACAGGCCGTTTCCATCCGGCGGATCACCGGGGAGTACCGGCAGGCCACGCTGCGAACGCTGCGGATCGCGTTCCTCTCCTCGTTCGCCCTCGAACTGCTCGCCACGCTCTCCGTCGCGCTGGTCGCCGTGACGATCGGCATGCGGCTGGTCCACGGTGAGATGGATCTGTACGTCGGGCTGGTGATCCTGGTGCTGGCGCCCGAGGCGTATCTGCCACTGCGGCAGGTGGGCGCGCAGTACCACGCGGCGGCGGAGGGACTCGCCGCTGCGGAGGAGATCTTCTCCGTGCTGGAGACGCCGGTGCCGGAGCCCGGTACCGGCGCGGTACCCACGGGGGCGGTGGCCTTCGAGGACGTCACCGTGCGCTACCCCGGCCGTTCCGAGGCCGCCGTGACCGGGGTGTCCTTCACCGTCGAGCCCGGGGAGACCGTCGCCCTGGTCGGGCCGAGCGGAGCGGGCAAGTCGACGCTGCTCAGCGTCGCGCTGGGGTTCGTGCGGCCCAGTGAGGGGCGGGTGCGGATCGGGGGCGCCGATCTCGCCGGGCTGGACCTCGCGGAGTGGCGGTCGCGGATCGCCTGGGTGCCGCAGCGACCGCACCTGTACGCCGGGACCATCGCGGAGAACGTACGGCTCGCCCGGCCCGGCGCGGACGACACCGCCGTACGGCGGGCGCTGCGGGACGCGGGGGCGTGGGAGTTCGTGGCGGCGCTGCCCGACGGGGTGGACACCGTGCTGGGGGAGGACGGGGCGGGGCTGTCGGCGGGGCAGCGACAGCGGTTGGCGTTGGCGCGCGCGTTCCTCGCGGACCGTCCCGTGCTGCTGCTGGACGAGCCGACGGCCGCGCTCGACGGAGTGACGGAGCGGGAGGTCGTCGCCGCGGTGCGCCGGCTCGCCGCGGGGCGGACCGTGGTGCTGGTGGTGCACCGGCCGGCGCTGCTGGAGGTGGCTGACCGGGTGGTCCGGCTGGGCGACGCCGAGCCGGCGACGCTCCCGGCGGGCATCGACGCCTCCGGCGGGCTCCGCCCGTCGCCGGCCGCCGGACCGCCCGGCGAGCCGGCGGACGGTCCCGGGGCGGCCGGGCCCGGCGACCCGGCGGGCGCGCCGGCCGGAGCCGTGGCCGGCGGGGCGGGAGGACGGGGGGTCCTCGGGCGCGTGTTGCGGGGCGGTGGGGCCTGGCGTGGGCGGATGGGGCTCGCCTGGCTGCTCGGGAGCCTGGCCGTCGGCAGCGCCGTGGGACTGATGGCGACTTCCGGGTGGCTCATCTCGCGGGCCTCGCAGCAGCCGCCGGTGCTGTACCTGATGGTGGCCGTGACCGCGACGCGCGCGTTCGGGATCGGGCGGGCCGTCTTCCGGTACGCCGAGCGGCTCGTGTCGCACGACGCCGTCCTGCGGATGCTGGCCGACACCCGGGTCGCGGTCCACCGGCGTCTCGAACGCCTCGCGCCCGCCGGACTGCGCCGCGTGCGCCGCGGTGACCTGCTCACCCGGCTGGTCGCGGACGTCGACGCGTTCCAGGACTACTGGCTGCGCTGGCTGCTGCCCGCCGGGGTCGCCGTCGCGGTCTCCGTGGCCTCCGTCGGCTTCACGGCATGGCTGCTGCCCGGGGCCGGCGCCGCGCTCGCGGGGGGCCTGCTCGCGGCCGGCGTCGGTGTGCCGTTGCTGACCGCGCGGGTGGCCCGGCGCACCGAGCGCCGGCTGGCGCCGGCCCGGGGAGTGCTCGCGACGCGGGTGACCGACCTCCTCACCGGCACCGCGGAGCTGACCGTCGCCGGCGCGCTGCCCGGCCGTACGGCCGCGGCCCGGCGGGCCGACACCGTCCTCACCCGGATCGCCGCCCGCGCCGCCGCCGTCACCGGTCTCGGCGACGGACTGACCGCGCTGGTCTCCGGGCTGACCGTCACGGCCACCGCGCTGCTCGGGGCCCAGGCGGTGGCGGCCGGCCGGCTCGGTGGCGTGGCCATGGCCGTGGTCGTCCTGACCCCGCTGGCCGCGTTCGAGGCCGTCCTCGGACTGCCGCTCGCCGTGCGTCACCGGCAGCGGGTCGAGCGCAGCGCGGAACGCGTGTACGAGGTGCTGGACGCCCCCGCGCCCGTGCGCGAGCCCGAATCACCCCGGCAGGCGCCCGCCTCGCCGTTCCCGCTGGTCGTCAAGGGGCTGACCGCCCGGTACGCGGGACAGCGGCGGGAGGCGTTGAGCGGACTCGACCTGAGGCTGGAGCGGGGGCACCGGGTGGCGGTGGTCGGCGCGTCCGGTGCCGGCAAGTCGACCCTCGCCCAGGTGCTGCTGCGGTTCCTCGACCCGGAGGCGGGGTCGTACACGCTCGCCGGTGCGGACGCCCGCGCGCTCGCCGGTGACGACGTACGGCGGCTCGTCGGGCTGTGCGCCCAGGACGCCCACCTCTTCGACAGCTCGGTGCGCGAGAACCTGCTGCTGGCCAGGAAGGATGCCACCGAGGCCGGGCTGCGCGAGGCGCTGGCCCAAGCCCGGCTGCTCGACTGGGTGGACTCACTGCCCGACGGCCTGGACACGCTGGTCGGCGAGCACGGGGCGCGGCTGTCCGGCGGTCAGCGGCAGCGGTTGGCGCTGGCCCGCGCGCTGCTGGCGGACTTCCCCGTCCTGGTGCTCGACGAGCCCGCCGAACACCTGGATCTGCCGACCGCGGACGCGTTGACCGCCGATCTGCTGGCCGCCACGCGGGGCCGTACGACCCTGCTGATCACCCACCGGCTGGCGGGGCTGGACGCGGTCGACGAGGTGCTCGTGCTCGACGGGGGCCGGGTGGTGCAGCGGGGACCGTACGCACGGCTGGTCGCCGAGGAGGGACCGCTGCGCGAGCTGGCCCGGCGGGAGGCGGAGGCGGAGACCCTGCTGGGGGCCCCGGCCGCGATGGCCGGCGGCCCGGGGTAGGGGCCGGCCTGTGGGGCTACGGGGTGTGCCGCGCGAGCAGGTCCTCGATCACCACCGCGACCCCGTCGTCGTTGTTGGCGACCGTACGGCCCGACGCGGCGGCGATGACGTCCGGGTGGGCGTTGCCCATCGCGTACGACTGTCCGGCCCAGGTGAGCATCTCCACGTCGTTGGGCATGTCGCCGAAGGCCACGACCTCCTCGTGGGAGATGCCGCGCTCGGCGCAGCACAGGGCGAGGGTGCTGGCCTTGGACACCTCGGGGCCGCTGAGCTCCAGCAGGGCGCTGGGGCTGGAGCGGGTGACGTTGGCGTGCTCACCGACGGCGAGCCGGGCCAGGGTGAGGAAGGCGTCGGGGTCGAGCGACGGGTGGTAGGCGAGGATCTTCAGGACGGGCTGGTCGGCGTCCGGGCCGTCGGGCGCGAGCAGCTCCTCGGCGGGCCGGAGGTTGTCGGGGATCTCCATGTGGAGCTTGGGGTAGTCCGGCTCCTGGTGGAAGCCGTAGGTCTGCTCCACGGCGAACACCGTGCCGGGTGCCGCCTCGCGCAGCAGCCGCACGGCGGTCAGGGCGTTCTCCCGGCGCAGCTCGCGGACCTTGACGAACCGGTGGGTGCCGGGGCCGCCGTGCAGGTCGACCACGGCGGCGCCGTTGCCGCAGATCGCCAGGCCGTGGCCGTGGACGTGGTCGCTGACCACGTCCATCCAGCGGGCCGGCCGGCCGGTGACGAAGAAGACCTCGATGCCGGCCGCCTCGGCGGCGGCCAGCGCGGCGACGGTCCGCGGGGAGACCGACTTGTCGTCGCGCAGCAGGGTGCCGTCGAGGTCGGTGGCGATCAGCCGCGGCCGGAGGGCGGCGGACGGGGTCCCGGGCTGTCTGGTCGCTGAGGTCACCCGGTCATTCTCGCGCATATGCCCGCACGGTCGTGCGGAAGTGCGCACAGATGAGACGCAGATGACGCTCGGCGGGCTCGGACGGCCCCGGCGCGGCTCAGGCCAGCTGGGCCGGGGCTTCGGTGGCGATCCGCTCGAAGACCTTCTCGTCCGCGGCGAAGTCGGAGTCCGGGATGGGCTGGTGGATCACGATCTCGGTGAAGCCCAGGGCCTGGTGGCGCCCGGCGAAGTCCACGAACGCGTCCAGCGACTCCAGTGGCCGGCCGCGGTCCGGGGTGAAGCCGGTCAGCAGGACCTTGTCCAGGTCGGCCGCGTCCCGCCCGGCGGCCTCGCAGGCCTCGGACAGCCTGCCGATCTGCCCGCGCAGCGCGTCGACGGACTGCTCCGGGGTGCCGGTCTCGAAGAGCTTGGGGTCGCCCGTCGTCACCCAGGCCTGGCCGTGCCGCGCGGCGAGCTTCAGGCCGCGGGGCCCGGTGGCCGCCACGGCGAACGGCAGGCGGGGGCGCTGCACACAGCCGGGGGCGTTCCGGGCCTCGTGCGCCGAGTAGAACCGGCCGTCGTGCGTCACGGTGTCCTCGCTGAGCAGGCGGTCGAGGAGCGGCACGAACTCGGCGAACCGGTCGGCGCGCTCCCGCGGGCTCCACGACTCCTGGCCGAGTGCGGTCGCGTCGAAGCCGGTGCCGCCCGCGCCGATGCCCAGGGTGATCCGGCCGCCGGAGATGTCGTCGAGGGTGACGAGTTCCTTGGCCAGCGTGACCGGGTGCCGGAAGTTCGGCGAGGTGACGAGCGTGCCGAGGCGCAGCCGGTCGGTGGCCGCCGCGGCCGCGGTGAGGGTCGGGACCGCGCCGAACCAGGGGCCGTCGCGGAAGCTGCGCCAGGTCAGGTGGTCGTAGGTGTACGCCGTGTGGAAGCCGAGCTGCTCGGCCCGTACCCAGGACGCACGGCCGCCTTCGCTCCAGCGGCGGTACGGCAGGATCACGGTGCTCAGTCGCAGACTCATGGGTCCGAGACTATGCGCCCCGGGCGAGCCGCTGCTCAGCGCGGGTCCGGGAAGCGCAGGTAGCGCGGGGGTACGGCCGCCGTCAGCCAGACTCCGTTGGCGCTGACGTGGAAGACGTGGCCGTCGCGGTGCATGGCGCCGGAATCGACGGTGAGCACCACGGGGCGGCCCCGGCGGGCGCCGACCCGGCCGGCGGTCTCCCGGTCGGCGGAGAGGTGGACGTCGTGCCGCCGCATGGGCCTGAGGCCCTCCGCGCGGATGGCGTCCAGGCTGCCGCCCACCGTCCCGTGGTAGAGGTGCGGCGGAGGGGTGGCCGGCGGCAGGCCGAGATCGACCTCGATGGTGTGGCCCTGGCTGGCGCGGATCCTGCCGTCCCGCGTCACGAAGCGCCGCTTGTCGTTCGTGGCGACGACGTGGTCCAGCTCCTCGCGGGTGAACCGGAACCCGTGTGCGGTGGCCGCCGCGATCAGGGTGTCGATCTCCACCCAGCCGCCCGGGTCCGGCGTGATCCCGATCCGCTCGGGCTGGTGGCGCAGGTGTCTGGAGAGGTACTTGGACACCTGCACGGTGCGTCGTTCGTCCATGGGGCCAGCGTGCGGGAGAGACGTGGATCACGCAGGTTCTTTTTCCCGGCGGGTTTGTTCCACAGCGAAGTGAGGTTATCCACAGGAGAATCGGCGAAGGTGTGGACAAGTGGTGGGCGGACCGGGCGGCTTCGCGGACATCGTCAGCCGGGGGCGGGCCGCGACCGCGCCCGCCCCCGGGTCACAGTCTGGGTTCCACCCGGGCGAGTCGGCGCAGCGCGCCCGGCAGGTAGCGGGACAGCAGACGCGCGGCCCGGGCCTCCGGTGTCACCGGAACCACGGCGCGGTTGTGCGCCACCGCGTCCAGGACGGCCGCGGCGACCTTCTCCGGCGGGTAGTTGCGCAGGCCGTACAGGCGGGCGGACCGCTGCCGGCGGCGCCGTTCCTCGGCCTCGTCGACACCGGTGAAGCGGGCCGTGGAGGTGATGCCGGTGTTGACGATGCCGGGGCAGATCGCGGTGACGCCGATGTCCCGGGAGGCCAGTTCGGCGCGCAGGCACTCGGAGAGCATCAGCACCGCCGCCTTGGAGGTGCTGTAGGCGGGCAGGACACGGGAGGGCTGGTACGCCGCGGCGGACGCGATGTTGACGATGTGGCCGCCCTGGCCGCGCTCGGCCATGCGCGCGCCGAAGAGCCGGCAGCCGTGGATCACCCCCCACAGGTTGACGTCCAGGACCTCGCGCCAGTCGTCGGCCGTGGTGGTGAGGAAGGAGCCCGACAGACCGATGCCCGCGTTGTTGACCAGCACGTCCGGCACGCCGTACTCGCGGTGGACCCGCTCGGCGAGCTTCTCCATGCTCCGCTCGTCGGAGACGTCCGCGAACTCGGCCCGGGCGTCGGGCGCGCCGGCCAGCCGGGACAGTTCGGCGGTGCGGGCCGCGGCGTCGGCGTCCCGGTCGACGGCGATCACCCGCGCGCCGGCCGCCGCGAAGGCGACCGCCGTGGCCCGGCCGATGCCGCCGCCGGCACCGGTGATCAGCACCAGCCGTCCGCCGAACCGGTCGGCGTGGCGGCCGGTGCCCCGCGGCGTGGGGCGGCCGTCCTCCACGGAGGTGACGAAGTCGGCGATCCAGTCCGAGACCTGGTCGGGCCGCGTGCGCGGAACCCAGTGCCGGGCCGGGAGGGTACGGCGGGTCAGCCGCGGCACCCACCGGTCGAGGTCGTCGTAGAGCCGCTCGGAGAGGAACGCGTCGTCCTGCGGGGTGATGAGTTGCACCGGCGCGTGCGCGTACGCGTCCGGGCGGGGCCGGCGCATCCGGGCGCGGACGTTGTCCCGGTACAGCCAGGCGCCGTGGGCCGCGTCGGTGGGCAGGGAGGCGGTGGGGTAGTCGCCGTCGGAGATCCGCTCGGCCCGCTCCAGGATCTTCGGCCAGCGCCTGCCGAGCGGACCGCGCCAGGCCAGTTCCGGCAGGAGCGGGGTGTGCAGCAGGTAGACGTACCAGGACCGGGCGCCCTGGCCGAGGAGCTGGCCGACCCGGCGCGGCGTCGGACGCTTCACGCGCGCGTCGATCCAGTGCCCGAAGTGGTCGAGGGAGGGCCCGGAGATCGAGGTGAAGGAGGCGATGCGGCCCTCGGTGCGGCCGACCGTCACGAACTCCCAGGACTGCACCGAGCCCCAGTCGTGCCCGACGAGGTGCACCGGACGGACCGGGCTGACCGCGTCCAGGACGGCGAGGAAGTCGTCCGTGAGCTTGGCGAGCGTGAAGCCCCCGCGCAGCGGCCGGGGCGCCGTCGAGCGGCCGTGGCCCCGGACGTCGTACAGGACGACGTGGAACCGGTCGGCGAGCCGGTCCGCGACCCGGGACCAGACCTCCTTGCTGTCCGGGTAACCGTGCAGCAGGACGACCGTCGGCCGTCGCGGGTCGCCCAGTTCGGCCACGCACAGCTCGATGCCACCGGTGGACACCCGGCGCTCACGCGCCTCTTTCCCTGTCACTTCTCCTCCGCCCAGCGCCGCGCGTGCGGCAGGTCGTCGTCCAGCCGGGAGGCGCCGCCCCCGGGGTCCGGCCGCCCGCCGGCGCGGTCGCGCGGCGGACGGGGTGACGGGTGGCGCCGCCCGGCCCGGTCCACCGCCGGCGGTGTGCCTC
This sequence comes from Streptomyces sp. NPDC100445, assembly GCF_044759735.1. NCBI lineage: Bacteria > Bacillati > Actinomycetota > Actinomycetes > Kitasatosporales > Streptomycetaceae > Streptomyces > Streptomyces sp. NPDC100445. The sequence goes on from NZ_JBIVZV010000010.1 coordinate 215,281, forward strand.
CGGGCCGGCCGTCGGCCGGTTCGGCACGGGCCCCGCGCCCGGCGGGTCCGGGCGGCCGGTGCGCGCCGGGTACCCCCCGCGCACCGGGGCCATGTGCGGGACGGACGGCATGCCGCTCGCCCCTGAACCCCCTTGGAGCCAGGGGGAGTCCGCTGCTCGTCACCGCCGTCACGCCTCCCCGTCCCCTCACCGTCGTGACGCCTCGCGCCGGCCGCGGTACGCGCCGGTAACCCGACACCGGTGAATCTCGCAGTTGTTAGAGGTGGCGTCAATAGGGGGGATCCCGGAGCCGTGGCCGGCGTCCGGCGGCCGCCCGGGACCACCCCAGGGGAGGTCCCCCCGGGGAACCCCTACTACCTGGGTCTGACACGAAACGGCTCTGAGGTCTGACGACCGGGGTGGTACGGGTCACTACTGTCGGGGACGTGACTGTGATCGCGACCGAAAGCCTGAGCAAGCGGTTCCCCCGGGTGACCGCACTCGACCGGCTGTCCGTGGACATCGGACCCGGTGTGACCGGGCTCGTCGGGGCCAACGGCGCCGGCAAGTCCACCCTGATCAAGATCCTGCTGGGTCTGTCCCCCGCCACGGAGGGCCGCGCCGAGGTGCTCGGCCTCGACGTCGCCACCAAGGGCGCCACCATCCGCGAGCGCGTCGGGTACATGCCGGAGCACGACTGCCTGCCGCCCGACGTCTCGGCCACCGAGTTCGTCGTGCACATGGCCCGCATGTCCGGCCTGCCGCCCACCGCGGCCCGTGAGCGCACCGCGGACACCCTGCGCCACGTCGGCCTGTACGAGGAGCGGTACCGCCCGATCGGCGGCTACTCCACGGGCATGAAGCAGCGGGTGAAGCTGGCCCAGGCGCTGGTGCACGACCCGCGGCTGGTCTTCCTCGATGAGCCGACCAACGGCCTGGACCCGGTCGGCCGCGACGACATGCTCGGTCTGATCCGCCGTATCCACACCGACTTCGGCATCTCCGTCCTGGTCACCTCGCACCTGCTGGGCGAGCTGGAACGCACCTGCGACCACGTCGTCGTCGTCGACGGCGGCAAGCTCCTGCGCTCCAGCTCCACCACCGACTTCACCCAGACCACGACCACCCTCGCGATCGAGGTCACCGACAGCGACAGCCACCCCGACGGCACCCGCGCGGTCCGCGAGGCGCTCCACGCGCGCGGCGTCGACACCCACGCCGAGGTGGGTGGCCTGCCCGGCGCCGGGCACATCCTGCTGCTGACCGCCGCGGGCGAGGAGACGTACGACCTCGTCCGGGACGTGGTCGCCGACCTCGGACTCGGCCTGGTGCGCATGGAGCAGCGCCGGCACCACATCTCCGAGGTGTTCACCAGCAACGACGAACAGCGGACGGAGGCCGTCGGCCATGGCGGTTGAGCATCCCCCGGCGGCGCCCACCGGCGACCGGTCCCGCATCCACGACATCGGCTACCGCGGCTACGACGGCCCCCGCCTCGGCCGCGCCTACGCCCGTCGCTCGCTGTACTCGCAGTCCCTGCGCGGCGCCTACGGCCTCGGCCGGTCGGCGAAGTCCAAGGTGCTGCCGATGCTGCTGTTCGCGGTGATCTGCGTGCCCGCCGCCATCATGGTGGCCGTCGCCGTCGCCACCAAGGCGCACGAACTGCCGGTGTCCTACACCCGCTACGCGATCACCATGCAGGCCGTGATCAGCCTGTACATCGCCTCGCAGGCCCCCCAGGCGGTCTCCCGCGACCTGCGCTTCAAGACCGTGCCGCTGTACTTCTCGCGGCCGATCGAGAGCGCCGACTACGTGCGTGCGAAGTTCGCGGCGCTCGCCTCCGCCCTGTTCGTCCTCACCGGCGCCCCGCTCCTCGTGATGTACATCGGCGCGCTGCTGGCCAAGATGGGCTTCGTCCATCAGACCGAGAAATTCGCCCAGGGACTGGTCTGCGTGGCCCTGCTCTCACTGCTCTTCGCCGGCATCGGCCTGGTCATCGCCGCCTTCACCCCGCGCCGGGGCTTCGGCATCGCCGCCGTCATCGCCGTGCTCACCATCTCCTACGGAGCGGTGTCCACGCTCCAGGCCATCGCCGACTCCCAGGGCAGCGGCGGCGCCGTCCCGTGGATCGGGCTCTTCTCGCCGGTCACCCTCATCGACGGCGTGCAGTCCGCCTTCCTCGGGGGCAGCTCCGGCTTCCCCGGCGGGGTCGGGCCGTCCGGCGGGGAGGGCGTCGTGTACGTCGTCCTCGCCCTGGGCCTGATCGCGGCCTGCTACGCCATCCTGAACCGCCGCTACCAGAAGGTGGGACTGTGACCACGCTCACCATCGACCACGTGTCCCGCTGGTTCGGCAACGTCGTCGCCGTCAACGACATCACCATGACCATCGGACCCGGCGTCACCGGCCTGCTCGGCCCGAACGGCGCCGGCAAGTCGACCCTCATCAACATGATGGGCGGCTTCCTCGCCCCCTCCACCGGCACGGTCACCCTCGACGGGCAGCCGGTCTGGCGCAACGAGGCCATCTACCGCAAGATCGGCATCGTCCCCGAGCGGGAGGCGATGTACGACTTCCTCACCGGCCGCGAGTTCGTCGTCGCCAACGCCGAGCTGCACGGCCTGGGCGACAAGGCGGCCCGGCGCGCCCTCGCCACGGTCGAGATGGAGTACGCGCAGGACCGGAAGATCTCCACGTACTCCAAGGGCATGCGGCAGCGCGTGAAGATGGCGAGCGCCCTCGCCCACGACCCCTCGCTGCTCCTGCTGGACGAGCCGTTCAACGGCATGGACCCGCGTCAGCGCATGCAGCTGATGGAGCTGCTGCGCAGGATGGGCGACGAGGGCCGCACGGTGCTGTTCTCCTCGCACATCCTCGAGGAGGTCGAGCAGCTCGCCCGGCACATCGAGGTCGTCGTCGCCGGACGCCACGCGGCCAGCGGTGACTTCCGCCGGATCCGCCGGCTGATGACCGACCGCCCGCACCGCTACCTGGTGCGCTCCAGTGACGACCGCGCCCTCGCGGCCGCGCTGATCGCCGACCCGTCGACGTCCGGCATCGAGGTCGACGTGACCGAGGGCGCGTTGCGCGTCCAGGCCGTCGACTTCGGCCGTTTCACCGCTCTGCTGCCGAGGGTCGCCAGGGACCACGGCATCCGGCTGCTCACGGTCTCGCCGTCCGACGAGTCCCTGGAGTCCGTCTTCTCTTACCTGGTCGCGGCGTAGGAGGCCCTGATGTATGACCCCACCGTCGCCCGACTCACCTACCGGGCCCTGCTCGGCCGCCGCCGGGCCCTCATCCTCGGCGCGCTGCCGCTGCTGCTGATCGTGATCTCCGTGGCCGTGCGTGGCCTGACCGGGGCCGACGACCAGACCGCGGCGGACGTCCTCGGCGGCTTCGCGCTCGCCACCATGGTGCCGATCATCGGTGTCATCGCGGGGACGGGCGCGATCGGCCCGGAGATCGACGACGGCTCCGTCGTCTACCTGCTGTCCAAGCCGCTCAAGCGGTCCACCATCATCCTGACCAAGCTGATCGTGGCCGTCGGCGTCACCATGGTCTTCTCCGCGGTGCCGACCCTGGTGGCCGGCCTGATCCTGAACGGCAACGGCCAGCAGATCGCCGTCGCCTACACGGTCGCCGCGCTGGTCTCCTCCATCGCCTACTCGGCGCTGTTCCTGCTGCTGGGCACGGTCTCCCGGCACGCGGTGGTCTTCGGGCTCGTCTACGCCCTGGTGTGGGAGGCGCTGTTCGGCTCCCTGGTGCCGGGTGCGCGCACGCTGAGCGTCCAGCAGTGGTCGCTGGCCGTCGCCCACAAGCTGGCCGGCGGTGACCTGGTGACCTCCGAGGTGGGCCTGACGACGGCCACCGTGCTGCTGGTGGCGGTCACCGTGCTCGCCACCTGGTACGCCGGGCAGAAGTTGCGGACGCTGAAGCTGGCGGGCGAGGAGTAGGCCGCGGCGGTACGCCGGCGGTTGGTCGGGGGCGGCTCCCCGGTCCGGGCGGGTCGCCCGGACCGGCCGGGGCGGCCCCCGGCCCCGTTGTCCATCCCGGTGATGGTGACGGTGCCGCGGGCCGGGTGCGCGAGCGCTACGGCAGGAGCCGCTCCAGGACGACCGCGATGCCGTCGTCCTCGTTGGAGGCCGTCACCTCGTCGGCGACCGCCTTCAGTTCCTGGTGGGCGTTGGCCATGGCCACGCCCCGGGACGCCCAGCCGAACATCGGGATGTCGTTGGGCATGTCGCCGAAGGCGATCGTGTCGGCGGCCTTCAGGCCGAGCCGGCGGGCGGCGAGGGACAGGCCCGTGGCCTTCGACAGGCCGAGCGGGAGCAGTTCGACGATGCCCTCCCCGGCCATGGCCACCGAGACGAAGCCGCCGGCCGTCTGCCGGGCGACGGCCGCCAGTTCGTCGTCGCCCAGCGTCGGATGCTGTATGTAGATCTTGTTCAGCGGGGCGGCCCAGAGGTCGGACGCGTCCGTGAACGGTGTCGCGGGGAGCCTGCCCGTGACCGCGTACCCCGGGCCGACCAGCACCTCGCCGTCCAGGCCGTCCCGACTGGCCGCCAGGTACAGCGGGCCGGCCTCGGCCTCGATCTTGGCCAGGGCCACGCCCGCCAGCTGCCGGTCCAGGGTGACGGAGGTCAGCAGGCGGTGGCTGCCGGCGTCGTACACCTGGGCGCCCTGGCCGCAGACGGCGAGGCCGTCGTAGCCGAGGTCGTCCAGGATGTGCCGGGTCCAGGGCACCGCGCGGCCGGTGACGACGATGTGCGCGGCGCCCGCCGCGGTCGCCGCGGCGAGCGCATCCCGGGTGCGCCGCGAGATCGACTCGTCGGAGCGCAGCAGCGTGCCGTCGAGGTCGGTGGCGATGAGCCCGTACGGGAAGGTCACCGGGACACCGGCTCCAGCACCTCGCGGCCGCCCAGGTAGGGGCGCAGCACCTCGGGGACCCGGACGGAGCCGTCGGCCAGCTGGTGGTTCTCCAGGATCGCCACGATCGTGCGCGGTACGGCGCACAGGGTGCCGTTGAGCGTGGCGAGCGGCTTGACCTGCTTGCCGTCGCGGAGCCGGATGGACAGGCGGCGGGACTGGAACTCGGTGCAGTCCGAGGTCGACGTCAGCTCGCGGTACTTGCCCTGGGTGGGGATCCACGCCTCGCAGTCGTACTTGCGGGCGGCCGAGGAGCCGAGGTCACCGGAGGCGACGTCGATCACGCGGAACGGCAGCTCCAGCGACTCCAGCCACTGCTTCTCCCACGCCAGCAGACGCTGGTGCTCGGCCTGCGAGTCCTCGGGAGCGACGTACGAGAACATCTCGACCTTGTCGAACTGGTGCACGCGGAAGATGCCCCGCGTGTCCTTGCCGTGCGAGCCGGCCTCGCGGCGGAAGCAGGGCGAGAAACCCGCGTACCGCAGCGGCAGCTTGTCGGCGTCGATGATCTCGTCCATGTGGTAGGCCGCCAGCGGGACCTCTGAGGTGCCGACCAGGTACAGGTCGTCCTTGTCGAGGTGGTAGACGTCCTGGGCGGCCTGGCCGAGGAAGCCGGTGCCCGCCATGGACTGCGGGCGGACCAGTGCCGGGGTGAGCATCGGGGTGAAGCCGGCCGCGGCGGCCTGCGCGATCGCCGCGTTGACCAGGGCCAGCTCCAGCAGGGCGCCGACACCGGTGAGGAAGTAGAAGCGGGAGCCGGAGACCTTGGCGCCGCGCTCGACGTCGATCGCGCCGAGGAGCTGGCCCAGCTCCAGGTGGTCGCGGGGCTCGAAGCCCTCGGCGCCGAAGTCACGGATGGTGCCGTGGGTCTCCAGCGTGACGAAGTCCTCCTCGCCGCCGACGGGCACGTCGGGGTGGACGAGGTTGCCGAGCCGGAGCAGCAGCTCCTGGGTCTCGGTGTCGGCCGCGTCGCGTTCGGCGTCGGCGGCCCTGACATCGGCCTTCAGCTGCTCGGCACGCTTGAGCAGCTCGGCCTTCTCGTCGGGGGAGGCCTTGGGGATCAGCTTGCCGAGCTGCTTCTGCTCGGCACGCAGCTCGTCGAAGCGGACGCCGGATGACCTGCGCCGCTCGTCGGCAGACAGGAGGGCGTCGACGAGCGCGACGTCCTCTCCACGGGCGCGCTGGGACGCGCGCACACGGTCGGGGTCCTCACGGAGCAGGCGAAGGTCAATCACGGGGCCAAGGCTACCGGTGCGCGGTCGCGGCTCACGAATCACTATTCCGGGGTGTTGGGATTCGTCGCTTACGTTCCGTTATGCGGTTATTGCCGAACGTGTCAAGGAAAAGTGTCCCACTCCCTGGGACGGGGCACCGGCCGGCCGCCGCGTTGACCGGATTTCCTTGTGACGGACGGGATTTGGCGATCCGGTTGTCCACAGAGCGCCGGGCGTTCCGAAGAGTTATCCACAGGCTGTGTGGAAGATCTGTGGATTTCGGAATTGATCACTCCGGAAACCTCGGACCGGCTGAGGAATTCCCCGGGCAAACCCCATCGACACCTACGTTCGGGTGGAAAACGGTCGCCCCAAAAGATGAATCGAGGCAAACGGGTGACCGAAGGGTGGTCGTACGGGCGGTGACCGGGCCAGGGGGATGTACAGCGATTTGTCGACCCACCGGGCCTTCACTGTCGACTTGTCCCCAGGTCGAGAAGGGCACCTGTGGATAACTTCTGTGGATAACGTTGGTATGCAGGTACGACCGGCCGGAACGGCTGCTAGAACCGGCCGTCCTGGCAGCGCGCGACCCAGTCCGACGCCGCCATGAACTCCTCGTCCGACGTCCCCGGCAGGGTCGGACGGACCGCGTCCGGCGTGATGTCCGCGCGCGGATAGGAACCCAGGAAACGCACCTGGAGACAGATGCGCTTCAGCCCCATCAACGTCTCCGCCATCCGCCGGTCGGAGATATGGCCCTCGGCGTCGACGCAGAAGCAGTAGTTGCCGATACCGGCGCCGGTCGGCCGGGACTGGAGCAGCATGAGGTTGATGCCGCGCGAGGCGAACTCCCCGAGCAGGTCCCGCAGGGCGCCGGGGTGGTCGTCGCGCTGCCACAGCACCACCGAGGTCTTGTCGGCACCGGTCGGCGCGGCGGGCCGGGCCGGGCGGCCGACCAGCACGAACCGGGTCTGGGCGTTCTCCGCGTCGTGGATGCCGGTCTCCAGCGCCTGGAGGCCGTACCGGGCGGCGGCGAACTCACCGGCGAAGGCGGCGTCGTAGCGGCCCTCCTGGACCAGGCGGGCGGCGTCCGCGTTGGACGCGGCCGACTCCCACACCGCCTCGGGGAGGTGGGCGCGCAGCCAGTTGCGCACCTGCGGCTGGGCCGCGGGGTGGGCGGAGACGGTCTTGATGTCCGTCAACTTGGTGCCGGGCCGCACCAGCAGCGCGAAGGTGATGGACAGCAGCACCTCGCGGTAGATCGTCAGCGGGGCGCCCGCGACCAGCTCGTCCAGGGTGGTGGTGATCCCGCCCTCGACCGAGTTCTCGATCGGCACGAACGCGGCCTCGGCCTCGCCGGCCCGTACCGCGTCCAGCGCGGACTGCACCGACACGTACGGGATCAGCTCCCGGGTGGCCGCCTCCGGAAGCGTGCGCAGGGCGACCTCCGTGAAGGTGCCCTCCGGGCCGAGATAGGCATAGCTCGCTGGCATGCCCTCACCCTAATGGCCGCGCGCCCGGTCGGTCCGGCCGTCTCACGCTCGCCACCCGACCGGGTGGTTTCGACCCGGAACGTCCCCCGGACGGACGGCGATGCGCGTACGGGTCACCCCTCCAGCAGCCGCTGCCCCACGTACTCGCCCTTCGCCGCACCGCCCGGCACCGCGAACAGGCCGCTCGCCTCGTGCCGGATGTACCGCGACAGCGCGTCGCCGCGGTCGAGCTTGCGCTGTACGGGGACGAAACCCCGCAGCGGATCGGCCTGCCAGCAGATGAAGAGCAGCCCGGCGTCCGGCGTGCCGTCCGGGTCGATGCCGTCGTGGTAGGAGAAGGGGCGCCGGAGCATGGCCGCCCCGCCGTTCCGGTCGGGCCGGGTGATCCGGGCGTGCGCGGTGAGCGGGACGACGTACGCGCCGTGGGCGTCGGTCTTCTCCAGGTCCATCTCGGTCGTCTCGTCGCCCCCGGACAGCGGCGCCCCGTCGGCCTTGCGGCGCCCGATGACCTGCTCCTGCGCCGTCAGCGGGAGCTTCTCCCAGTCGTCCAGCAGCATCCGGATCCGGCGTACGACGGCGTAGGAGCCGTTCGCCATCCACCCGGGCTCACCCGACGCGGGTACGAAGATCCGCTGCTCGAAGTCGGTGTCGGCCGGCTTGGGGTTGCGGGTGCCGTCGAGCTGGCCCATGAGGTTGCGGGCCGTCATGGGGTGGGCGGTGGCGCCGGGACTGCGGTTGAAGCCGTTCATCTGCCACCGAACCCGGGCGGCGGAGCCCGCCTCCTTCTGGATGGCGCGCAGGGCGTGGAAGGCGACCAGGGCGTCGTCCGCGCCGATCTGCACCCACAGGTCGCCGTCGCTGCGCGCCTTGTCCAGGTGGTCGGCGGAGAAGTCCGGCAGCGGGTCGAGGGCGCCGGGCCGCTGCTTCTCCAGGCCGGTGCGCGCGAAGAAGCTGTGGCCGAAGCCGAAGGTCACGGTCAGCGAGGAGGGACCCGCGTCCCGGGCCACATCCGTGTCGTCGTGCGGGGCGGCCTCGCCCGCCATGAGCCGTTCGGCCGTCGTCGACCAGCGGCGCAGCAGGGCCGTCGCCTCCTTGCGGCCCGCGCCCGCCGTCAGGTCGAAGGCGACGAGATGGCCGCGCGCCTGGAGGCCCTCGGTGATGCCGGGCTGATGTTTCCCGTGAAACATCGCCCGGCCGGAGCCCACCGAGGACAGCGGGGCGGCCTGGGCGGGTGCCGCGACGTACCCCGCGGCACCGCCCGCCGCCCCGAGGGCCAGCCCGGTGGCCCCGGCCGTGCCGAGCAGGGCGCGCCGGGAGACACCGCGCGCCCCCGACACGGGCCCGGCCACCGGCGTGTGGGGGGTGCGGGTATGCGGGAGGGACTGGTCGGGCATGGTGGTTCAGCCGATCTGCGCGTGCTTGGAGACGGTCGTCTGGTCGATGTCGGAGGTGCGGACCGTGACGGCGACGGTCCAGTCGCCGGCCATCGGGATCTGCACTCCGCTCGCCGACCAGTGGCCGGTGGTGATGTGGTCGGGGGCCACCGGCAGCGGGCCGATCTTCTTCGCCTCCAGGGTGAAGGAGATCTTCACCTCCGGGACGTCGAAGGCCCGGCCGTTGGGGCGCTGGACGTAGACGTGCATCTCGTTGCCGCCCACGCGCGCGGGGTCGAGGTCGATGCTGACGACGCCCTTGCCGTCGGTGCCGCCGGTGTCGAACGGCATGTCCAGGGTGAGCGCCCCGGACGTGGAGGAGGCTGCGGAGCCGGACCCGGCGGAGGTGGCGGCCTTCGCGTCCAGCTCGGTACGGCCCGGCTCGGTCTGGGTCAGCGCGGTGGTGACGGCGAGCAGGACGAGGGCGACACCGGTCTCGGCGAGCACCGAGCGGCGCAGCCCGGCGCGGTGCGGGTCGGCGTCGCGCAGCCGCTTGCGACGGGCGGCGTCGACGGCCGCGCGCTGCCGGGCGAGCTGGGCGGCACGCCGGGAGTCACCCGAGCCGGAGCCGGAACCCGACCCGGTGCCTGTGTCGGCGCCCTTGCCGTTGCCCGCGCCCTTGCCGTCGCCCGCACCCGAGCCGTCGTCGGCGCCCTTGCCGCCCGCGGGCGTCCCGGCGGTGACCTGCTCCCTGGCCTGGGCCTTCTCGGCCTTCCCGGTGCGGACGGCCGGGTCCGCGAGCCGGCCGGTCCAGCGCCGGGACGCCGCCGCGAGGGCGACCAGCAGCGCCACCAGGCCGATCTTGATCAGCAGGAGCTGCCCGTACCGCGTGTCGGTGAAGGCCGACCAGGAGCCGAGCTGCCGCCAGGACTGGTAGACGCCGGTGGCGACGAGTGCGACGACGGAACCGAGGGCCACCCGGGAGAACCGCCGCACGGCGGTGGCGCCGACCGGGGTCTCGGCGGGCGCCCGGTACAGGGCGACCAGCAGCGCGGTGAGACCGCCCAGCCAGGCGGCGACGGCCAGCAGGTGGACGACGTCGACCGGCATGGCGATGCCCGGCTGGAGACCGGTGGAGGCGTGCTCGGCCATCGCCCAGCTGGACGCCAGGCCCGCCGCGACGACGCCGCCGCCCACCGCGAGCCCGAAGGTCAGGTCGCGTTTCTCCCGCAGTTCCTCGCGCCGGGTGTAGGTGCCGAAGAGGACGGCGACGAACAGCGCGGCGGCGGCGAGCAGCAGCAGCCGGGAGACCAGCGCGGCACCGGTCTTGGTCTGGAGCACCTGGCCGAGCAGGCCCAGGTCGAAGACGTCGGCGAGCTTGCCGGAGGTGGTGTACGAGCCGCGCAGGAGCAGCAGCCACAGGGTGGCCGCGGTCAGCGTCACCCAGCCGCCGGCCACCAGCCGCTGGAGGGCCCGCACTCCGGCGCCGCGCTGCCAGCAGGCCAGCACGAAGGCCGCGCCGCCGGCGAGCACGATGAAGCCGGCGTAGGACACGTACCGCCCGAACGCGTACAGGGCGCCCACGACTCCGCCGCCCGCGGTCGGTCCGGTGCCCTGCACGACGGTCGGCGAGGGGGCGCCGACGGAGAAGGTGTAGGCGCCGGAGACGGGATGGCTGTCCGCCGAGACGACCTGGTAGGTGACGGTGTAGGTGCCCTTGGCGAGGCCACCGCGCAGGCGCACGGCGTACGTGGTCCCGCTGATGTTCGCGGGGCTGCCGGTCTGGACCGGCTTGCCCCTGGGGTCGAGGACGCGCAGGGAGTCGTCGTTCATCGCCACCTTCTCGGAGAAGGTGAGCGACACCTGGGTGGGCGCCTTGTCGGCCACCACCCCCTGCGCGGGGTCGCTGCCGGTCAGGGCCGCGTGCGCGGCGGCCGGTCCGGCGCCCGCGAGCAGCGCGCCGGTGACGGCGAGCAGCAGCACCAGGTACCGCAGGCGGGGGGTGATGGTCCGGGTCACGGTGGTCCCTCCCTCAGTGGCCGGTCGACGGGTGATACGTGGCGGGCTCCACCGGCATCTCGACGGTGAGGTGACCCGATCGGGCGAACGTGAGCCGCACGGTGACCGTCTGGCCCTGCTTCGGCGCGCGCCGCAACTTCTCGAACATCAGATGGTTGCCGCCGCTGCGGAACACGAGCCGGCCGTGGGCGGGGACCGTGAAGGACGACTTCTCCGTCATGGCACCGCCCTGCGTGCTGTGCATGGTCACCTGGCCGGCGATGTCGCTGCTGACCGAGGTCAGCTCGTCCCCGGCGCCACCCTTGTCGGTGATCGTCAGGAAGCCGGCGGCCATGTCGGCGGAGACCGGCTGGGGCATGTACGCCGAGTCGACGGACAGCTCGGCCCGGTCCGGTGCGGAAGCGGAACCGGACCCCGAGCAGCCGGTGAGGGCCAGGGCGCCGGCGAGCGTGCCGGCGGCCAGGGCGGCGGTGCGTCGCCTCACGGCTTGGCTCCCTCGACGAGCTTGGGCAGGTCCCGGCTGTAGTCGTCGACCGTGGTGTTCTCGCCGTAGAGGACGTAACCGGCGTCCGTCTTCGGGGAGAAGGCGATGACCTGGGTGCCGTGCACCGAGACGAGCTTGCCGTTCTTGTCCTTGGTCGTCGGCTCCACGGCGATGCCGACCGAGCGCGCGCCGGCCTTGACGGCGGTGAAGTCGCCGGTGAGGCCGATGAACCGGGGGTCGATGCCCTTGAGCCACTTGCCCAGCTCGGCAGGGGTGTCGCGGCCGGGGTCGGTGGTGACGAACACGACGCGGAGGTCGTTCTGCTCGGCCTTGGGCAGCGTCTTGAGGGCGACGGCGATGTTGCTCATCGTCGTGGGGCAGATGTCGGGGCAGTGGGTGTAGCCGAAGTAGAGCAGGGTCGGGTGGCCGTGGGTCTCCTCGCGGAGGTCGTACTTCTTGCCGTGGGTGTCGGTGAGGACCAGGCCGGGCTTCTTGAACGGCTGGTCGAGAACGGTGGCGGCCTTGCCCGCGTCCGACCCTTCCTGGACCACGGTGGCCGGCGCGTTGCCGTCGTCGGTGCCGCAGGCGGAGAGGGTCAGGGTGGCGGCGGCGAGCAGCGCGGCCGCGGCGAACGTCTTCTTGCGCATAGAGAAATGTCCCAGATGTGTGAACTCCGGCGCGCACCGGGGTCGTACGACGGGCGTCCTCGGCCGGGGCCGACGGGCCCGCCGTACGACGCCCGGCGCGCGCGGGGCGGAGAGGATCAGGTGGTGCGGCGGCGGCCGGCGAGGACGCCGTAGGCCACGCCCGCGACGCCGGCGACGATGCCGGCCACGCCGAGTACGCGGGCGGTGGTGTCACTGCCGCCGCCGGAGTCCGCGGCCGTGGTCTTCTCGGCCTTGCCGTCCGTGTCGTCGGCGGCCGGGGCGGCGTGGTGGTCGTCGTCGGAGGCGGCGGTCAGCTCCAGGACGGGGGCCGGGTTCTCCGGCTCGTCCTGGCCCTCGCGCGGGACCTCGATCCAGCGCACGACCTCCTTGTTGGAGTACGTCTGCACCGCCTTGAACACCAGCTGGTCGGTGTCCTCGGGCAGGGCGCCCAGGGAGAGCGGGAACTTCTGGAAGTAGCCGGGCGCGATGCCCTTGCCGTCGGCGGTCCAGGTCACCTTGGTGACGGCCTGGTCGATCTTCTCGCCGTGCATGGTCAGCGGCTTGGCCAGGGTGGACTTCGTGACGTCGATCTTCCAGCCGGGGATCGGCTGCGGCATCACCGAGGCGATCGGGTGGTCCGCCGGGAGGTTGACCTCGATCTTGGTGGTCGAGGCGTTGTCGCGCTCGTTGGGGACCTTGAAGTCCACGACCGCGTAACCGCCCTTGGCCGCGGCGCCCTCCGGCTGCACGCTGACGTGCGCGAAGGCGGGGGCCGAGAGGACGAGGACGGCCGAGCCGGCGAGGGCAGCGGCGGCGGCGATACGAGAAGCCTTCATGGAAGGAAGTACTCCACTCTGAATGGGATCCGGTGGTGGCGAGGAGTACGCGCGTGCGTGGCCGGCGAGTCCGCCGTACCGCTGGGATGAGAGCGCGCACGCGCGCGTGCCGCGCGTCGGCGGCCACCGGGTCCGTGGAGCGGGGGTCGCGTCAGGCGGCGAGGAGGAACGCGGCGGCGGGCGGGCCGCGCCGGATCACCGAGTGCTGGAGTACGCCGGTGCGCGGGGCCGGTGCCTCGTCACGGTCGGTACGACGACCGCGCGGGGCGGTCCCGGCCTCGGGGAGCAGCCCGGCGCACAGGGCGTGCACCAGCGTGAGGGCAGCGCGCAGGGACCGTACGAGCGCTGCCTCCGCGACTCCGTGCGCCGACAGCTCGATCAGCCGCAGCACCGCGAGGTCCCCGCGGCGCAGCAGCCAGCCGACGGCGAGGGCCGCGAGCACGTGACCGAGCAGCATCGGCAGCGAGGGCAGCAGCCCCGCCGCGGCACCGGTGGCGTCGTGCGCGTGGTACAGGGCGGGCGCGTCGCCCGTCGGTCGGCCGGCGCGGTCGATGAGGCGCGCGTCGAGCAGCAGCCGGAAGGCGTGGCCCGGGGTCAGGGACGGCGGGGCCGAGCCGCACAGCAGGTGCGCGGCCCGCTCGACGAGCGCGTTGTCGCTGAGCGCCCCACCGGCGGAGCCCACCGGGCCGGACGACACCATCGACGGCATCGACGCCATCGTCATCCCGCCGGAGGCCGCCGTGACGCCGTGCTGGCCCAGGCCGAACAGCGTGTGCAGCACGGTCTGGCCGAGGGCGAGGAGCGCGGCGATGCCCGGCAGCGAACGGGCCCGCCCGGCGAGCGGTGCCACGAGCAGCAGGGAGCCGAGGAACCCCGCGCCCAGCGTCCACAGCGGCACGCTCGCGCAGGAGGCCAGGGTGTGCCCGGCCGCGGCCAGCGCGACGCAGACCGCGGCGAACACCGCGGCCCGCAGCATCCGGAGCCCGGCTCCGGGGCGCGCCGTGCGCGGGTGGGGGGCAGTCATGGCGGGGTCATCATCGCACTGCGCCCGCCGGCTGCCTACGGCAGGGCGGGCGATCCCGCATACACCGGTTCCATCCGCGGCGCATCGGCTGTATGGGCGCAGTCACGCCCACGGGGTGCTTACGGCCGCCTACGGGCGGCAATACGTAACGTATGTCGAGCCGCGGCCGGGAGGCTGGAGCATGAGCATCTGGTGGTCACTCCATCTGCGGCGCGAGGCCGCGAGCGTGCCGCTCGCCCGGCGACTGCTGATGGGCACCATGGAGACGGCGGGTGTCGACCCCGAGATCTCCTACGATCTGTCCGTCGCCCTGAGCGAGGCCTGCGCGAACGCCGTCGAGCACGGCGGGGACACCGCGCCCGGCACCTCGGAGGCGTACCGGGTGACCGCGTACCTCGACGGCGAGAAGTGCCGCATCGAGGTGACCGACTCGGGTCCCGGCTGCGTCCGCACCCAGGACATCCGGCCCGCCCGTCCGGACGCCGAGCACGGCCGGGGCCTGTGTCTCATCCGGGAGCTCGCCGACCACGTCCACATCGGTCCCAAGCCGGGCCGCGGCGGGACCGTGGTCAGCTTCGACAAGATCCTCAAGTGGACGAGGGACCCCTCCCTGCTCACGGCCTGACCCGTACCGGGCCCTGCGGGTGGTGGGACCCGGCGGTGCCGGTCGGCCGCCGAGGGCGCCCGGTGTCGGTCCAGCTCCGAAGACGCCCGGTTCCGCCGCGAGGCGCCGGGCGGCCGGGTGCCGGGGCCGGGGGCGAGCCGCCCGTCCGGTACGGCGTCCCGCAGCGCGCGCTCCGGTCCGGCCCGGCGCCCCTCCGCCACCTCGGGCGCCGGGACGCGGGTCCGCAGCCCGCGCCCGACCGGTGGCCGACCGTCCACGCCGGTCCTCCCGGCGGGCGCCTGAGACCTCCGCGTGTCCGTCTCCGTGCCGACGGCCGGGCACCACCGCGGTGCCCGGCCGTCATGGTGCGCGTGGTGGTCAGCCCTTCAGGGCGGCCATCCACGCCTCGACCTCGTCGGACCGCCGCGGCAGTCCGGCGGACAGGTTCCGGTTGCCGTCCTCCGTGACGAGGATGTCGTCCTCGATGCGGACGCCGATGCCCCGGTACTCCCGCGGCACCGTCAGGTCGTCGGCCTGGAAGTACAGGCCGGGCTCGACGGTGAGCACCATGCCCGGCTCCAGCGTGCCGTCGACGTACGTCTCCACGCGCGCGGCGGCGCAGTCGTGGACGTCCAGGCCCAGCATGTGACCGGTGCCGTGCAGCGTCCAGCGGCGCTGGAGGCCCAGCTCCAGGACGCGCTCGACCGGGCCCTCGGCCAGCCCCCACTCGACGAGCTTCTCGGCGAGCACGCGCTGGGCGGCGTCGTGGAAGTCGCGGTACTTGGCGCCCGGCCGCACGGCCGCGATGCCGGCCTCCTGGGCCTCGTACACGGCGTCGTAGATCTTCTTCTGGATCTCGCTGTAGGTGCCGCTGACGGGGAGCGTGCGCGTGACGTCGGCGGTGTACAGCGTGTGCGTCTCCACGCCCGCGTCGAGCAGGAGCAGGTCGCCGGAGCGGACCGGGCCGTCGTTGCGGACCCAGTGCAGGGTGCAGGCGTGCGGACCGGCGGCGGCGATCGTGCCGTAGCCGACGTCGTTGCCCTCCACGCGCGCACGCAGGAAGAACGTTCCTTCGATGTAGCGCTCGCTCGTCGCCTCGGCCTTGTCGAGGACCTTCACGACGTCCTCGAAGCCGCGGACCGTGGAGTCGACGGCCTTCTGGAGTTCGCCGACCTCGAACTCGTCCTTGACCAGCCGGGCCTCGGAGAGGAAGACGCGCAGCTCCTCGTCGCGCTCGGCGGTGACCTTGTCGGTCAGGGCCGCCTCGATGCCGGCGTCGTGGCCACGGACCACGCGGACCGGGCCGGTGGCCTCGCGCAGCTGCTCGGGCAGCTCGCGCACGTCGGCGGCCGGGATGCCGTAGAGCGCCGCGGACTCGGTGAGGGAGTGGCGGCGGCCGACCCACAGCTCGCCCTGGCCGGAGAGCCAGAACTCGCCGTTCTCGCGGTCGGAGCGCGGCAGGAGATAGACCGTCTCCCGGTGGCCGTCGGCGGTGGGCTCCAGGACGAGGACGCCGTCCTCGGTCTGGTCGCCGGTGAGGTAGACGTACTCGACGGAAGCGCGGAAGGGGTACTCCGTGTCGTTCGAGCGGGTCTTCAGGTTGCCCGCCGGGATCACCAGGCGCTCGCCGGGGAAGCGGGCGGAGAGCGCGGCGCGGCGGCGGGCGGTGTGCCCGGCCTGCTCGACCGGCTCCAGGTCACGCAGTTCCGTGTCGGCCCAGCCGGACTTCATGTTCTCGGCCAGCTCGTCGGAGACGCCCGGGTACAGGCCGTTCTTCCGCTGCTGGATGGGCTCGTCGGACTCGGTCTCGGGGCCCTCCGCGGTAGCGGAGTCGGGCACAGCCGGGTTGAGCTCGTCGGACACGTGATCCTCCTCGATACGCCATGTGATCTCCCCCGGGGCCCGCGACGCTCCTGCTTGTGGCCGAGCGGGGACCTCCATCATCGTACGGTCGTACCGCGGACGGGCCGGGTCCGGATGACCTGCTATGCCCGGTCATGCCGGTTCCCGGGCGCCGGGCTCAGCCGAAGCGGACCGCCAGCAGGACCACGTCCTCGTCGCTGTCCGCCGTGTCCAGTCCGTCCGGCAGGACGGTGCGCAGGACGTGGTCGGCGACGGCTCCCGGATCGTGGCGCACCGCGCGCGGGACGCCCGCGGCCGCCGCGTGCAGCCGGGCGAAGGCGCGGTCCATCGGGTCGCCGGTGCGGTGCAGCAGCCCGTCGGTGTAGAGCAGGACCGTCTCCCCGGCCTCCGCCTGGATCTCCACGCTGGGCGCCTCCCAGCAGGCGAGCATGCCGAGCGGGGCGGAGACGGTGGTCTCGGCGAACTCGGTGCGCCGCTCCCCGATGAGCAGCGGCGGACTGTGTCCGGCGCCGGCCAGGGTGACCTTGCGCAGGGCGGGCTCGCAGAAGGCGAACAGGGCGGTGGCGGAGCGGGCGGGCTCCGTCAGCCGCAGCAGCAGCTCCAGGTCGGACAGGACGGCCACCGGGTCCTCGCCCTCCATCACGGCGTACGCGCGCAGGGAGGCGCGCAGCCGGCCCATGGCGGCCACCGCGCTGGGCCCGGAGCCGGTGACCGAGCCGACCGACAGGCCCAGCGCGGCGTCCGGCAGCGGCAGGGCGTCGTACCAGTCGCCGCCGCCGCGCGGGCCGGTGCGGTGCCGGGCGGCGAGCTGGACGCCGGCCACCCGGGGCAGCCGGGTGGGCAGCAGCTCCGCGGTGATGGTCGCCATGCAGGCGCGCGTGCGCTCCACCTCCAGCAGCCGGGCCAGGTGCTCGGTGGCGTGCCGGACGTACAGGCCGGCGAGGTGGCGCTGCCGCTCGTGCGGCTCGGCCGGCTCGTCGTAGAACCAGACGGCGGCACCGAGCCGGCCGGCGGACCCGGTGGCGAGGGGCAGGGCGTAGCTGGCGGCGTAGTCGAGGCGGACGGCCACCTCGCGGTGGCGGGGGTCGAGGCCGTCCTCGGCGAGCAGGTCGGGGTGGACGGTCTCGCCGCCGCCCGGGTCGTACGGCAGGGCGCCGCGCGGCACGGTCTCCAGCAGGCCGAGGTCGGCCCGGCCGAGCCCGAGGCCGAGGGTGGTGCGGGGGCCGAGGCCGTCGCCGGGGTCCAGGACGACCAGACCGCGACGGGCGCCGACGAGGGACGCCCCGGCGGCCAGCAGTTCGCGCAGGGCGGGGTCCAGGGCGGTGGTGCGCGTCAGGCGCTCGGTGAGTTCGTGGAGGGTCGTGAGGTCCGAGACCCAGCCGGCCAGCCGGTCCTGGAGGACGGTGCCGGGCGTGGGCGGGTGCGGAGCGGGAACGGGGGCGGGCCCGGCGGTGGAGGTGGGGGAGGTGGGGGAGGCAGTGTGGGCGGGGGTGGGAACCGTCGGATCGATTCCGGCCACTTTCGAGGGGTGCGGGGCGTTCATGGTGTCCGGCTTTCAGACCGGTGCGTATGGCTCAGAAGCATCGCAAACCCCCATGTCATTCTGCGCCGCTGGCAGTGTCTCCACATGTACACGCACTCGTGAGGGGATGTCCAGCATTGTCCTGCGGGGATTCCTGGTGTCCATGGGGACGACGAGGTTTTTTCCCGAACGCCTTGCCTTACCGGCAAGTTGACTGAAAACTGCCTCAGGTATCGGTTCATTGCGGTCGACTGGCCTAGCTCCACAGAGCGTCACAGCGGTCGTGATGGGTACGTACTCGAAAGAAGGCCAGGGGTGGTTGGGGGCCGCCCGGAACCTGGCGACGGACCCGGGCGTCATAGCCACCGACGGCCGAGCCCCATCCTCCCGTGGCGGAGGCGGAAGAACCACGCGCGACGGCGAAACGCCAGACTTCGCCACCCCCGTGCCGCAGCCGTGCATGTGAGCGACGCACCATGGACGCGGCCGACGTTCGACCCTTGGGGTTCCCCCTGCCGTGCGCGGGGCGGTGATGCGCCAACAGGTACGCACAGTGAATCGATCGACACATGGTGTGATGTGAACCACGGTGTTGCCAGCGGTGCAACGGAAAGGAACGAGCGCTCATGCGCGAGATCCTCGGAAGGCGACGCAGGCTCCTGTCCAGGCGGAACGACGGGCGGCCCGATCTGATCGGCGCGGCCCTGACCTTCGCGACGCAATGGCAGTGGCCCGTACTCCCGGGCGTGGCCCCGGACCCACAGGGACGGGGCCGCTGCGCCTGCCCGGACCCGGAATGCACGGTGCCCGGCGCGCACCCGTTCGACCCCGGCCTGCTCGCGGCCAGCACGGACGCGCGCCTGGTGCGGTGGTGGTGGACCAACCGGCCGGCCGCGCCGGTCATCATGGCCACCGGCGGTAGAGCGCCCTGCGCGGTGAGCCTGCCCGCGCTCGCCGCCTCCCGCGCGCTCGCCCTGCTCGACCGGCGCGGCATGCGGCTGGGCCCGGTGATCGCCTCGCAGACCCGGTGGGCTCTGCTGGTCAAGCCGTACTCGCTGGAGCAGCTGGGTGAACTGCTCTACGCCAAGGACTTCGTCCCCGGCTCCCTGCGCTTCCACGGCGAGGGCGGTTATGTCGCCCTGCCCCCGTCCGAGACCGGCCAGGGCGCGGTCCGCTGGGAGCGCGCCCCGCTGCCCGGCTCGGCCTCGCCGTGGGTACCGGACGTGGAGGCCGTGGTGGACGCGGTGGTCGACGCCCTCACTCGTACGGGTGTGAGCGCACCCGAGTTGTAGGGGATGTCGGGCGCGGACGCGGCCGGTGGGCCCCGTCCGCTCGTACTGTTCCGCCCATGCCGCGTCATTCCCGGGGTCACAGCGCCCCCCAGCCGTTCCGCGGCGGGCCGGACGGCCGGAAACTTCGTCTGCTCGCCCTCCTGGGCGTCGTGGCGGCCGTCGCCGCGCTGCCGTTGGCCGTGGCGTCCGCGGGGCAGGGTGCGGGCGCGGACCGGTCCGTCGGCCGGTCCGCCGCACCGGCCGTGCCCCGTGGCGACGCCAAGTCCCGCCCGGCCCACGCCGGCCGCTCCCCGTTCCTCCTCGGACTGGGGCTGGCGACCGCCGCCCGCTGCGGGCCCGGACTCACCTCGCCCGACGGCATCGAGGCGCAGACCTGTGTGCTGACGCAGGGCGCCGACACCTGGGCGCGCACCTACTACCGCAACGCCACCGGCGACTCGCTGGACTCCGTGCTGAGCCTGATGGGGCCGGGCGGCCGGACCGTTCAGACGCACTGCGTCACGGGCGCCGACGACGAGCCCGCCACCTGTGAGACGCCCCGCGAACACAGCCGGGGCGGGCCGGACGGCTACACGGCCGTCACCGAGTTCGCCGCGCACGGCGACGGGGCGCTGCTGCTGCGCTCGGGCAGCAACTCGTAAGACGTGGGCGGCAGTTGACATCCGCCGGCGCGCTGTACAGCGGGCGCGGACATGGAAGAACCCGGTTGCTGGCGACGGGGGATGCACCAGCAACCGGGCTACTGGAACGGTAACAAGAGATCGGCGGTTCGCAAATTCCGCCTGGGCTATTCGGACACCGATTTCCCTGGCGCGGCAGGGAGTTGTGACAGGAGTCACCCGTTGTGCGGCCCGGGGCCGCGGGTCGTCAGCTGAGCGTGACCTGCCGGTTGGTGAGCCCGCCGCGCGCCCGGCGCTCGTCGGCCGTGAGCGGCTCCGTGACGGCGAGCGCGGCGGCCAGCCGCTCGGCGAACTCGGCGGCTGGCTTCTCCACGTCCTCGGCCCCGACGCCGCTCGGCAGGTCCCAGACCGGAACGGTGAGCCCGTGAGCACGGAAGGAGCCCACGAGCCGGGTGCCGTCGCCGAGGCTGGAGCGCCCCGCCGCGTGCAGCCGCGCCAGAGCGTCCAGAAGCTGCTCCTCCGGATGCGGCATGACCCAGCGCAGGTGGTTCTTCTCCGGCGTCCGGCACCAGTACGCGGCCTCCACCCCGGCCAGCCGCACCGTGGGGATGGCGGCGGCGTTGGCCCGCTCCAGGGAGGCGGTGACCTCCGGGGCGGCGTTCTCCGCGTCCGGCACCCAGAACTCGAAGCCGCTGTGCACGACCGGCTCGAAAGCACCCTCCGGGTCGAGCAGGTCCTGGAGCCGGGGTCCTTCGGCGGGGGAGCGGCGGCCCTGCACCGGGTTGCCGGGCTGAGCCTCCAGCGCGCGCAGCAGCGTGTCGGCGAGGTCGCGGCTGATGTCGCCGGAGGCGGTGTCGTTCTGGAGGCCGATCAGGACCGAGCCGTCGTCGCGCCGCAGCGCGGGCCAGGCCATGGGCAGCACGGTGGCGAGCGTGACCGACGGGACGCCCTCGGGCAGGCCGTCCCGCAGGGTCAGCGCGGCCGTCGCCGCCGGGACCAGTTCGCGCAGGGCGACCCAGTCGCACTCGCCCGGCAGCCCCTCGAAGGGACGGTGCACCAGTTCGGTCGCGGCGTGCGCGGCGGCCCGGCCGTGACAGGCCTTGTAGCGCCGGCCGCTGCCGCAGGGGCAGGGTTCGCGGGCGCCGACGACCGGGATCTCCCCGTCGGTCAGCTGCGGCTTGGCCTTCGTCTGGGGTCGCTTCTTGGCCATGGTGGGGTCTCCCGGTTACGGCGCTTCTCGTACGTCCGGAGCCTAGCCGTTCGGACCGGTCGCGACGGGAGCCTGTGGACAACGCCCGCGCGCCCGGCGCAGCCGGTGCGGGCCTGTGGACGACGACCCGGGCCGGCCGGGCGGGAGCCGATCCCGGGCGGGGAACCGGTCCCGGGCGGCCGGGGACCGGCTCCGGATCAGTCGAGGTCCTCGAAGGCGTCCGCGAGGCCCAGGCCGGGCAGCTCCGGGAGCGCCAGATCAGGGAAGGCCAGGTCCGGGAGGGTGGCGTCGGCGGGGCGCGTCAGATCCGCGATCCCCAGGTCCGGCAGCGGCACGTCGGCACACGTCAGGTCCGGGAGGGTCAGGTCCGGGTGTGTCACGTCCGCCGCGGCGAGGTCCGGGAGGGTCATGTCCGCGGACGTCAGGTCCGCGAGCGTCATCTCGGGCAGCCCGGCGGTCCCGGCGGGCTCGACGCGCGTAGCGAGCGTGCCGCGGCGGCACCCGGCGCCGGCGCCGCGCACGTCCTGGTGGACCACCACCCAGACCGTCACCTCGCCGTGGACGTCGTCCCGGACGCCCCAGTCGTCGGCGAGGGCCGCGATGATGTTCAGCCCGCGGCCGCCGCGCGCGGTCACCGAGGGGGTGGCCGGCGCCGGGCGGGTCGGGCCGCCGCCGTCCGTGACCTCCACGACGAGCCGCCCCCGCGTGTCCACGCGCCACGCGGCACGCACGTCCCCGTCCCCGGCGGGTGCGTCACCCAGGGGCCGGCCGTGTTTGCAGGCGTTGCTCAAGAGCTCCGAAAGGATCAGTACGGCGTCGTCCACCACCGATTCCGCGACGCCGCCGCCGCGCAGCTGCGCGCGCATCCGGCGCCGCGCCTCCCCCACGCCCGCAGGACCATGGGGTACGGCCATGCTCGACGACGTGGGCACCTCCTGTGCCACCACCAACGCCACCCCCGAGACCTCCTTCGCCCCACGCCACGGTGTGGATGCCCCATCGGTCTGCGCCGGAAACCGGCCAGTCCCCTTCCGGTGACGCATTCGGAACAAGAGGCCACGCAGCGCACGCGCCGGAGCACTCACGGTGACGCAGTACGCCGTCCGGCGGTAGATGGTCGACGGTCGGTGGCCCGGGCGTCGGGATCAGCGCCCCAGTTGCCGCAGCACCGCGCGCGGGCGGTTGGTGATGATGGCGTCCACACCCAGCCCGGCGCAGAGGTCGACGTCGGCGGGCTCGTTCACCGTCCACACGTGGATCTGGTGGCCGTTGCGCTTCAGCCGCTCCACGTACGCGGGGTGGCTGCGCACGAACCGGATCGAGGGGCCCGCGATCCGCACGCCCGCGGGCAGCCGCCCGTCGCGCAGCCGGGGTGAGACGAACTGCATCAGGTAGACGGTCGGCAGCGTCGGCGACGCGGCGCGCACGCGGTGCAGCGAACGCGCCGAGAAGCTCATGACGCGCACCTGCGAGCCCGCGGCCGGGTCGGGCGCGTCCAGGCCGAACCGCTTGAGCAGGGTCAGCAGCCGCTCCTCCACCTGCCCGGCCCAGCGGGTGGGGTGCTTGGTCTCGATGGCCAGCTCCACCCGGCGCCCGGCGTCCGCGACCAGCTCCAGCAGCCGCTCCAGGGTGAGGACGGAGGTGTCCTCGCGGTCCTCCGGCCGGTGTTCCCAGTCGGGCTCCTCGTCCCGTCCGTGCCAGGCCTCGCGGGTCCTGCGGGAGCCGAAGTCGAGGGCCGCCAGATCGGCGAGCTCCAGCGCGGAGACCGCGCCGCGGCCGTTGGAGGTACGGTTCACCCGCCGGTCGTGGACGCAGACCAGATGGCCGTCCGCGGTCAGCCGTACATCGCATTCCAGGGCGTCCGCGCCGTCCTCGATCGCCTTCCGGTAGGCGGCCAGGGTGTGCTCGGGGGCGTCCTCGGAGGCGCCTCGGTGGGCGACGACCTGAATGGAGTGCTGTGGTGCGTGGGTCACCGCGTCATGGTGCCACCGACACCGGGTACACGGGCGCCCGCACGGCCGGTCGGCCGACCGGGGTGGCCGCCGCCGGCGAACCAGGGCGGTCGCCCTGTTCCTCTGTATAACGTTTGCGTCAAAGATCCTATATAAAGAAGAGTCTCGGACCCACAGCCACCGCTTATGGTGCTCTGACGGCCCGTGGGAAAAGCTGACTACCGACCGAGTGCGACCGACGACCCAGGCGTGGATCTAGGAGAAGAGCTGTGAGCACCGAGAACGAGGGCAACGCGGTACCCCCGGCCCCGTCCGCACCTCCCGTGCCGGTGGCCTCTCACGACGCCTCCCCGCAGGGCCCCGCGCCCGCGGGGAACGCGCCGACGGCACCGCTCCCGCCCGTGCCCCACGACACGCCGGCGGCCTTCGGGACGCCCGAGGCCCCCGCGGCCTTCGCCGCGTCCGGACACGGTCCGGCGCACCAGCCCGGCCCGGCGCCCGACGGCTCCTGGCCGCCCCCGCCGCCGGGCACCCCGTCCTACGGCGACGGCGGCGCCGGCGGCCCCGGTGCCGGCTGGGGAGCCGGTTACCAGCAGCCCGCCCCCAAGCCGCGCGGCGGACGCGGCGGCATGGTGGCGGCGGTCCTGGTGGCCGCCCTGGTCGCGGGCGGCCTGGGCGGCGGCCTCGGCTACACCTTGGCCAAGGACCACGACGACCACGGCTCGACCACGGTCTCGGCCTCCGACGGCAGCGCCGCCCAGATCAAGCGCGCGCCCGGCACGATCGCCAACGTCGCCGCCAGGTCGCTGCCCAGCACGGTCACCATCGAGGCCGAGAGCAGCAACGGCGAGGGCGGCACGGGCACCGGGTTCGTCTTCGACACCCAGGGCCACATCGTCACCAACAACCACGTGGTGGCGGACGCGGTGGACGGCGGCAAGCTCACCGCCACCTTCCCGAGCGGCAAGAAGTACAACGCCGAGATCGTCGGCCACGCGCAGGGTTACGACGTCGCCGTCATCAAGCTCAAGAACGCCCCCTCGGACCTGAAGCCGCTCGCCCTCGGCGACAGCGACAAGGTGGCCGTCGGTGACGAGACCATCGCCATCGGCGCCCCCTTCGGCCTGTCCAACACAGTGACGACCGGCATCATCAGCGCCAAGGACCGTCCGGTGGCCTCCAGCGACGGCAGCTCCACCAGCAAGGCCTCCTACATGAGCGCCCTCCAGACGGACGCGTCCATCAACCCGGGCAACTCCGGCGGCCCGCTGCTGAACTCCTCCGGCGCGGTCATCGGCATCAACTCCGCGATCCAGTCCAGCAGCAGCGGCGGGTTCGGCGGCTCCGGCCAGTCCGGCTCGATCGGCCTGGGCTTCGCCATCCCGATCAACCAGGCCAAGTACGTCGCCCAGCAGCTGATCAAGACCGGCAAGCCGGTGTACGCCAAGATCGGCGCCTCCGTCTCCCTGGAGGACACCACCGACGGCGCGAAGATCACGGACCAGGGCACGGGCGGCTCCGCCGCGGTCGAGTCCGGCGGCCCCGCGGACAAGGCCGGCCTCAAGCCCGGCGACCTCATCAGCAAGCTCGACGACCACGTGATCGACAGCGGCCCCACCCTGATCGGCGAGATCTGGACCCACAAGCCCGGCGACAGGGTCACGGTCACCTACAAGCGGGGCGGCCAGGAACACACGGCCGAACTCACCCTGGGGTCCCGGGAGGGCGACAGCTGAAGACCGTAGTGACGTGAAAGCGTCACCGTGGGTATGAACCCACCGCCAGGTCGCAGACGTGCTGGTCAGAAGGGGTGCCCCGCGGTGAGGGGCACCCCTTCGGGCTGGAGCCTTCCGCATGCCTACGTTCGGGAAGGCGCTGTGCCGACCGTGGCGTGTTCCGTCACCGTGAGCACGACGGTGACGAATGATCGCGAGCGCCCTGCGGGGCACGGTCACGCGTGTCGCTCCCCGCCGGGGCGCCGGCAGCCGGACGCCCGACCGCAGTGCCGTGCGCCGACCGAGGTGAGGCAGGACGGCGTAGAAGCGGTCCGGCAGGAACACGGCATCCGCGATGATCATGGCTCCCGAGAAAAGGGGCAGTCCCGGGACCACCGCGATGCCGACGTGCATGCTCAGCAGCGTGACCAGAACGGGGTACTTGAGCCTGCCGAACAGCACGAAGGGGAAGGCGACCCGGGTGAGGACGGTCAGGTAGCCGACGGCCGCGATTGTCGTGGTCGGCGACGCGATCCGCGGCGATGTTGCTCAAATACATCCGCGTCGTCTCCGCCCGTTCCGAGCGGGCCGTGTCGTCCGTTCCGTGTGTCTCGACGTAGGACGACCAGGCGCGGCGCAGCAGGTTCTGAGCCGTGTGGCTCGGAAGAACGTGGTGCCCGACGGGCACGGCGCTGGCGGAGATCGTGCGAGCCGCCGGCGCCCGCTGGGCGATCGAGGAGTGCTTCCAGGCCGCGAAGCACGAGGCCGGCCTGGACCACTACCAAGTACGCCACTACCCGGCCTGGTACCGGCACATCACCCTGGCCATGGCCGCCGCCGTCTCCTCCAGAACAGTCGGCCGTCTTCGGCGGTGCCGAATTCTTTGCTGTGCTCGCGGACCGGGCGCACCAGGACGGGGACTTGTGGCGGTGCCTGTTGGCGGGTGGGCAGGGGACGAATCCGGAGGGAGCAGCGAGCGGAGCGTCCCGGAGAGGCACAGGGCCGCCGGTCCGGGGACAGCGGTCGGGTGAGACGGCCGGTCCGGGTCGGGAAGTGCTCCGGAGCGGAGCCACTGGGCCCCGTGTGGACCACAGCCGCCGTACGGCCTCCGATCCCGGTACGCTGTACCCGCTCCGTCCCAGGTGGTCGAGGGCACAGGTGGGTTGCCCGAGCGGCCTAAGGGAACGGTCTTGAAAACCGTCGAGGCAGCGATGTCTCCGTGGGTTCAAATCCCACACCCACCGCCAGCGGGTCGAAGGGGTGCGGCTCTCCGGAGCGGCACCCCTTCCGCATGGCCCCGGGTGCCCGCGAGGGGACCGTCCGGTCGGCGGGTACGACCTGTCCGCGCAGGTGAGGACGTTCCCCGGGAGCCGTGACGCGTGAAGCCGGTGCAGGAGGTCGACCCGACGCTGCCGGACGATCTCGACCCCGAGCATGTCTGGTACACGTCATACGGCTCCAACGTGCACCTGGACCGCCTCCGGATCTACCTCCGGGGCGGACGGCTGCCCGGCACGGCACGGGACCACCCCGGGTGCCGGGATCCACGGATGCCCGCCCGCTCCGTCCCGGTCGAGCTGCGCGGTGCCCTGTACTTCGCGACCGAGTCCCCGGTCTGGGGCGGCGGGAGGGCGTTCTACGACCCGGACGCGCAGGGGCGCGTCCTCGCGCGGGCGCACCTGCTGACGGCGGGACAGTTCTCCGACATCGCGGCCCAGGAGATGTACCGGGAGCCGGGTGCGGGGATCGACCTCGCAGAGGTCCTGACCCGGGGCAGGGCGGTCCTCGGCGACGGGCGCTACGAGACGCTGGTCTGCCCGGGCAGGCTGGCGGGGCTGCCGCTGCTGACCTTCACCGCCCCGTGGGGGTGGCGGGAGGTCTCGTGGAACCCTCCGTCGGCCGCGTACGTGCGCTACCTGGCGGCCGGCCTGCTCTCCACCGGAGCCTGGGACGCGGAGACGGTCGTCTCGTACGTGGCGGCCTGTCCCGGCGTGGCCGGTCACTGGTCGCGGGAGGCGGTCGCGGCCCTGCTGCGGGACTGATCACCCGACCTCCAGCGCCACCCGCGCCACGTCCAGGAAGCCCACGTGCTGCTCGCTGAAGCACCGGTACGCCTCCTCGTACGCGGACCGGGGCTCCTCCGTGCCGTCGTGCAGCCGTACCAGCAGCAGATGGGCGTCGACGGCCGTGCGGTGCAGCTCCCGCGCGGCCTTCACCACGCTCGCCGGACCCTCCAGGCAGACGTCCCTGCTGGTCCTGGTCACCTCGCTCACGCACCGGCGGGAGGCGCCGTGCATCTGACCGAGCAGTTCGGTCCGTTCCTCCCTCGTCGCCGCGAGGTCGACCACTTCCAGCCGCCAGAACACCTCGGACAGGGCGTGCACCGCCGTGCTCAGGTCCCGGTAGGCGTCCCGTCTGCGGTTACGCGCCTCGGCGACCTGGCCGGCATGTGCGCCGACCTCCGCCTCGACCCGTACGGAGCGCGTGTTGCCCCGGGTCGTGATCCAGCTCCCGCCCAGCGCCGCCGCGCCCGTGAGCAGCGCCGCCCACCAGTCGCCGTCCCCCATGCGGCCAGTGTGGTCGGCCACCGGCCGCCGGTGCCAGGGCGAAGCAGGCCACGTGTGGGCCCTGGGCCGGGGAGTCAGGGCCGGCGGCCCGTCATGCGGGCCGCCGAGGCGATCGTCGCGCGGGCCTCGTGCTCCGGCAGGCCGGCGTGGAGGGCCGCCTCGGTGAGGGGGGCCTCCAGGGCCGGGCCGATGCCGTTCTCGTAGGCGCGGCAGGCCGCCCAGAACAGGCGGGTGTTGCGCTGGCCCTCATGGGCGTCGAGGACGAACTGGACCAGGCCGCGCCCGTGGTCGCCGGGGGCGGGAGGCGCCGGGTGGCTGGGGCGCGGTGGCGGCAGGAGGAGGCGCAGGAGGGAGGGCGGGCACGGGGCGGGTGCCAGGCCGCCGGTGCCGGGGGCCGTGGCGTAGACACCGTGGTCGGTGCGGGAGCCGGGGCCCACGAGGTAGCCGCCGGCGCCGCGGATGTCGATGCCGGGGGCGAGGCGGCCGGCCGAGTTGGGGACGGTGACGTCCGGCGGGCCGGTCAGCCACAGGTGGCGGCCCCCGCTGGGGGTGAGGACGACGACCGTCTCCGGGATCGTGAACAGGTGGCGCAGGGCCAGTTCGCGCAGGGCGGCCGAGGAGTCCGTGGTGGACTTGGTGTCCAGGTCGACGCCGATCAGGTGGTACGGGGACAGCCCGCAGGCGATGCCGTAGCCGGTGGCCCACGGGGCGGCGGCGAAGAGGGCGCGGATACGGGCGGGGTCGGACGTGGCGTCGTACACGCCGTGGCCGGGCCGGCCGCACTGGCCGTGGCAGCGGGGGCCGGCCGGGGCCGGGTCGCCGTGGTGGGGGGAGCGCAGGGCCGGGAGTTTCGTGCGGGAGAGGGGGATGACGGCCAGGCCGCGCTCGGCGGCGGACAGGGCGTGTGCGAGGGCCAGCGTCGTGGCCTGCCGATCGGTGGTGGCCATGGGTCCATGCTCGTACCTATGTTCGAAAAAGGGAAGGCGGCGTCCGGGCCCGGCGGTGCCGGACCTCTCCCCGGGGCGAACGCGGTCGTCGGGGGCGTACCCCGAGGCGGGTCGCATCCGTACTCCACCTGGAGGAGGTGGGGGCAGCCCCACTCCTACAACCTGAGGGGGACTCCGCTTCGGGACCTGCGGGCGATCCGCCGGGCCGGTACCCGCTCCTAGCGTGGAGTCATGACCACGCCCGTCTGCACCAGCGCCTCGGCCGCCGCCGCACCAGCGCGGCAGACCCTCTGTGAGCCCCGGCTCCGCCCGGGCGGGGGGAACACCGCCTACCCGTCGTTCGCCTCGTACGTACGGGCCCGGCAGTCCGCCCTGCTGCGTGCCGCGCGCTCGCTGACCGCCGACCCGTGCGACGCCGAGGACCTGCTCCAGACCGCGCTGGCCAAGACGTACGTGGCCTGGGAGCGGATCGAGGACCAGCGGGCGCTCGACGGCTATGTGCGCCGGGCCCTGCTCAACACCCGCACCTCGCAGTGGCGCAAGCGCCGGGTGGACGAGTTCGCCTGCGACGAGTTGCCCGAGCCGCGCCACGCGCCCGGCGGCGAGGACCCGGCCGAACGGCAGGTGCTGCACGACGCCATGTGGCGCGCGGTGACGAAGCTGCCGGCGCGGCAGCGGGCGATGGTCGTCCTGCGCTACTACGAGGACCTCAGTGAGGCCCAGACCGCCGAGGTGCTCGGGGTGTCGGTGGGCACCGTGAAGTCGGCGGTGTCGCGCGCGCTCGGCAAGCTGCGCGAGGACCCGGAGCTGACGCTCGCCCGCTGACCCACGCCTGGTCCCGCCCCACGCGCCCGGCCCCGCCCCACGCGCCCCTCACTCCTCGCGCCGACCCCTCGCGCGCGGCCCCAATTTTCGTCCCGCTAGTGACATACCGCGCGGTATGTGCGCAGAATCAGCGCAACCTCTACCACCGCGTAGGCAATGTCGCCCAGGAGGACGCCGCCGTGCTGAGCACCATGCAGGACGTACCGCTGCTGATCTCGAGGATCCTGACCCACGGAGCGGCGGTCCACGGCTCGTCACGGGTGACCACCTGGACCGGGGAGCCCGAGCCGCACCGGCGCACCTTCGCCGAGATCGGCGCCCGCGCCGCCCAGCTGGCGCACGCCCTGCGCGACGAGCTGGGGGTGACCGGCGACGACCGGGTCGCCACGCTCATGTGGAACAACGCCGAACACGTCGAGGCGTACTTCGCGATCCCCTCCATGGGCGCCGTGTTGCACACCCTGAACCTGCGGCTGCCCGCCGAACAGCTGGTCTGGATCGTGCACCACGCCGCCGACAAGGTCGTCATCGTCAACGGCTCGCTCATCCCGCTGCTCGCGCCGCTGCTGCCCAAGCTGCCGACGCTGGAGCACATCGTCGTCTCCGGCCCCGGCGACCGTGCCCCGCTGGCCGGCACCGGCGCGCGGGTGCACGAGTACGAGGAGCTGATCGCCGGCCGGCCCGTCCACTACGACTGGCCGGAACTGGACGAACGCCGGGCCGCCGCCATGTGCTACACCTCCGGCACGACCGGCGACCCCAAGGGCGTCGTCTACAGCCACCGCTCGATCTACCTGCACTCCATGCAGGTGAACATGACCCAGTCGATGGGCCTGTCCGACCAGGACACCTCCCTGGTCGTGGTCCCCCAGTTCCACGTCAACGCCTGGGGTCTGCCGCACGCCACCTTCATGACCGGCGTCAACATGCTGATGCCCGACCGCTTCCTCCAGCCCGCCCCGCTCGCCGAGATGATCGAGACCGAGCAGCCGACGCACGCCGCGGCCGTACCCACCATCTGGCAGGGCCTGCTCGCCGAACTCACCGCCCGTCCCCGCGACGTCTCCTCCCTCACCCAGGTCACCATCGGCGGCTCCGCCTGTCCGCCGTCCCTCATGGAGTCCTTCGACAAGCTGGGCATGCGGGTCTGCCACGCCTGGGGCATGACGGAGACCTCCCCGCTCGGCACGGTGGCCCGCCCGCCGGCCCACGCGGTCGGCACCGAGGAGGAGCTGGCCTACCGCCTCACCCAGGGCCGCTTCCCGGCCGGCGTCGAGGCCCGCCTCACCGGCCCCGACGGCGGACGCCTGCCCTGGGACGGCGAGTCCGCGGGCGAGCTGGAGGTACGCGGCCCCTGGATCGCGGGCGCCTACTACAACGGCCCCGACGCCGAACCCCTGCGCCCCGCAGACAAGTTCAGCGAGGACGGCTGGCTGAAGACGGGCGACGTCGGCACGATCTCGCCCGACGGCTTCCTCACCCTCACCGACCGCGCCAAGGACGTCATCAAGTCCGGCGGCGAGTGGATCTCCTCCGTCGAGTTGGAGAACGCCCTGATGTCCCACCCGGACGTCGCCGAGGCCGCCGTGGTCGCCGTACCCGACGAGAAGTGGGGCGAGCGCCCGCTGGCCACGGTCGTCCTTCGCGAGGGCGCCACCGCCGACTTCGCCGCCCTGCGCGCCTTCCTCGCCGAGGAGGGCCACATCGCCAGGTGGCAGCTGCCGGAACGCTGGACGGTGATCGAGTCGGTGCCGAAGACGAGCGTGGGCAAGTTCGACAAGAAGGTGCTGCGCAGGCGGTACGCGGACGGCGGCCTGGACATCACCCGCTTCTGACCCGAGGGTCCCCGGCGCCGGTCCGGCCTCGTCCTCGGCGCCCGGTCCGGCCGTCCCCGGTGGCCGCACCGGGCGCTCGCCGGTAGTCGTACGTCGTACGTCGTAAGGTCCGACGGGACCCCGCGTTCCCGGGCCGGCCGTGCGGGTGACCTGCCGTCCGGGCGGGCGTCCGCGCCGCCGGGGCCTCCGCCGCCGGGGCGCCCGGCCCGGCCGTTGCCTACCGGCCCGACCGCTCCCGCCGTCCCGGCCGGCTCGCCGTGGCGGTCCAGCCCAGGACCAGCCACACCCCCGCCACCGCGCACACCCCGCCCCAGCCCCAGTGGCCGAAGGCGGGGCCCGCGGCGGCCGAGGCGAGGGCGCCGCCGGCGAAACCGGAGACGACGTAGGCGGTGTTGGCGGTGGCCGGGGTGGAGTTGGTGGTCAGGGCCAGGGTCTGGTTGGCGACGTGGGAGGCGACCAGGGCGGCGTGGACGGCGATCGCGGCGGCGCACAGCGCGGCCAGCAGGTGACCGCCCAGCCAGAACAGCGGCACGGCGACCGCGGCCAGCAGGTACGCGGTGCCCACGACCCGGGCCGCGCCGAACCGGTCCACCAGGCCACCCGCCAGCGGCGCCACCGCGCTGGAGGTCAGTCCGAAGAGGCCGAAGAGCCCGGCGGTCGCGGTGGACAGGCCGTAGGCGGGGCCGGTGAGCAGCAGCGCGAGGGTGGTCCACAGGGCGCTCCAGGCACCGAACATCCCGGCCTGGCGCAGGCACGCCCGCCACAGGTCGGGTGAGCGGCGCAGCAGCCCCGGCAGCTCGGCGATGCCGGAGAACAGGGCGCCCTGCCGGGTCCGCCGCTCCGCCGGCAGGGCGAGGGCGGTGGCCAGCCCCAGGGCGAGGGTCAGCACCGCGGACCCGGCGAACACCCACCGCCAGCCGAAGGCCTGCCCGGCGAGCCCGCCGAGGACGCGGGCCGCGACGATGCCGGTGAACAGCCCGGCGATGACGGCCGCGACGTGCCGGGCGCGCCGGTCGGCGGGCGCCCGTTCGGCGACCAGCGGGACCAGCAGCTGCGGGACGACGGTCGCGGCGGCGGCGGCGAACACGGCGGCGGCGAGCGCCGCGGTGCCCGGGGCGACGGCGGCGACGACGAGGGCCGCCGTGGTGGCGACGGAGAGACCGGCGACGAGCGGACGCCGGTTGACGCGGTCGCCGAGCGGGGCGAAGAAGAGCAGCCCGGCGGCGTAACCGAACTGGGCGACGGAGGCGATCCAGGTCACGGCGGAGGGCACCGTGCCGAAGTCGTGGGCGATGAGCGGGAGCAGCGGGGCCGCGAGATAGATGTTGGCGGCGGTGACGGCGGTGCAGACGGCTATGAGGAGCAGGAAGAGCGAGCCGGAGGCGGGCCGCGCGCCTGCGGGGACCTGGACCTCGTGTGCCTGCTGGGTGCTGGTGGCTGACGGCATGGGCGGAGCTACTCCTCGGGAACCGGCTCGCGCGACGGACTGGGCGCTCACACAACTAACTGGTTGGTTGGAAGTGTCCAACAGCGTGCCCGGCCCCCGCATTCCCCGTCAACCGGGTAACCGGATGGTTGGTTGCCTCTTCGCCGCGCTCTACCCTGTCCGCATGGGAGCAGTCAGGGACCCCGAGGCCACCAGGGCCCGCATCTTCGAGGCGGCGCTCGGCGAGTTCGCCCGGCACGGCATCGCGGGCGCCCGCATGGACCGCATCGCCGAGCGGGCCAAGGCCAACAAGCAGCTGATCTACGCCTACTTCGGCAACAAGGCGGAGCTGTTCACCCAGGTCCTGGCCCGATCGATGCTCGACCTGGCCGTCGCCGTCCCGGTGGACCCCGACGACATCGAGGGCTGGGTCGACCGGGTGATCGACTACCACGCCGCGCACCCCGAGGTGCTCCGCCTGCTCTTCTGGGAGGGCATGGAGTACGGCGCCGACACCGAACTGCCCGACGAGAACGGGCGCCAGGAGCACTACCGGGCCAAGATCGACGCACTCCGCGAGGGCCAGGAGCGCGGCGTCATCACCGACGCCATTCCGGCCCGCGACCTGCTCTTCCTCCTCATCGGCCTGGCCAACTGGGCCGCCGTCGTCCCCCAGATGCGCCGCATCGTGGTGGGCACCGAGGACGCCGACCGGGACCGCCTGCGCGCCTCGGTCAGGGAAGCGGCCCGACGACTGGTCGCCCGCTGACCCCCGCCGCACCGGGCACGCCCGTCCCCGCCCGGCGGTGGCACCCCGGGACGACCGCCGGCCACGGCGTCCCGCGCGGCTAGTTGGTCCCGATCCGCGCCAGCAGGTCGACGATCCCGCTCTGCACCTCGGTGCTGGTGGACCGCTCGGCGAGGAACAGCACGGTCTCGCCCGACGCCAGCCGGGGCAGGTCGGCCTGGTCGACGGCGGCGGTGTAGACGACCAGCGGGGTGCGGTTGAGCTGCCCGTTCACCCGCAGCCAGTCGATGATCCCGGTGTGTCCGGCGCGCCGCCGGTGCACCTGCATCAGATCCATCACCACGAGGTTCGGCCGGAACTGCCCCGCCAGCGTCACCGCGTCGTCGTCACTGGCGGCCCGCGCCACCTGCATCCCGCGCCGCTCCAGCGTCGAGGTCAGCGCCAGCGCGATCTCCGCGTGCTCCTCGATGAGCAGGACCCGCGGCGGATGCTGCTCACTGTCCCGGGGGGCCAGCGCCTTCAGCAGGACGGCCGGGTCGGCGCCGTACGCCGCCTCGCGCGTCGCCTGCCCGAGCCCCGCCGTCACCAGCACCGGCACCTCGGCGGCCACGGCGGCCTGCCGCAGCGACTGGAGCGCCGTACGGGTGATGGGACCGGTGAGGGGATCCACGAACAGCGCGGCGGGGAAGGCCGCGATCTGCGCGTCGACCTCCTCGCGCGAGTGCACGATGACCGGCCGGTACCCGCGGTCGCTGAGCGCCTGCTGGGTCGTCACGTCCGGCGCGGGCCACACCAGCAGCCGGCGCGGGTTGTCCAGCGGCTCCGGGGGCAGCTCGTCGTCCAGCGGCTGCGGACGCGGGGTGTCCGCCACCTCGACGGCGCCACCGGGCCCGTCCAGCGGCTCCGGTCCCTCGGCGGCGTCGGGCCCCGGCGCCCCTATGGCGTACGAGCGTCCGATCCCCTCGGTGCCCGGCGCCGGCCGGGACGGGGGCAGGGGTGCCTGTCCGGCCTGCGACGGCTGGGCGGGCGCCGGTGCGGTCGGCTGGTGCGGCCGGGCGCCCTGTTCCGGCTGCGGTTCCGGACGCGTGGCCGGGTCGGGGGGTGTCCCGAGCCGGCGCCGCCGGCCGGAGCCGCCCGGCGCGTGCGGGGGCGGCGTCGCCGTCGGCTGCTGCGCCTGCGCGGCCTGCCGCGCGAACGGCACGCCCTGGCCGAGGGTACGGACGCTGAACGCCCGCCCCTGCGTCGAGTCGGGGTCGATCGGCGCGCCACCCGCTGCCTCCGCGGGCAACGGCTGAGCGGCCCGCTGCGGCTGTCCGCCGGGCAGCGGCGTGCCGGGCGCGGGCGTGGGTGTCCCCGCGCCGCCGGTGCCGCCGGCACCCGGCCACTGCCGAGGGGCTCCGGGCGGCGCGGGCGCGGTCTGCTCCGCCGCTGCCCGCCCGGCCCCGGTCTCCGTGGGCAGCGGGAGGGCGCCCGGCGGCGGCCCGGCCGGGCCGCCGGCGGCCGGTGCGTGCGCCGCCGTGCCCCGCGCGGGTACGGACTGGCCGGGCGTGCCCTGGGCCGGTACGCCCGCGGCCTGGTGCCGGCCCTGGGCGGCGGGCGCGGGCGTGCCGTGGGCGGCCTGGGGCGGTGCCGCGTGCGGACCGGGTGCGGGCTGGCCGTGCGCCGTTCCCTGGGCGGGGACGACGGGCTGCGTCGCCGTGGCCGGGCGGCCCGGAGCGGCGGGGCCCGGCCTGCCGCCGGGGGCCGGCTGCGTGGCACCCGGGGCCGGGGCCTGCGGCTGGCCCGCGGGCGCGACGGGACCGGCCTGCGCCGGGATGCCCGCACCGGACGTGCCGTGTGCCGGGACACCGTGTCCCGGGGCCGCCTGACCGGCGGCCGGCGGTACGGGGGCGCCGTGCGGTGCCTGACCGGGGGCGACCGGCGCCGCCGCGTGCGCGGACTGCCCGGGCTGGACGGACTGCCCCGGCTGTACGGGGGGTGCGTGGCCGGGGACGGCCGCCGGTGCGGTGCCCGGCGCCACCGGCCCGGCGGTCCCGGCCGGCTGGGCCACGGCCCGGCGGCGTCGGCCGGTCGGGGCGGTGGTGGGGTGCGGCTGCGGCGGGGTGTGGTCCTCGGCCCGGTCGAGCGGTACGGCGTCGTGCCGGCTGTCGTCGTCCGGGTTGCCCGGGGCACCCGGGACCCCCCTGACCGACACCGGCTGCCGCGCGGGCATCCGCACCTGTCCGGGCAGTGCCCCGGCCCCGGCGGCCTGCGGCGCACCGGCGTCGGTACCCGGAACCACCGGGGCCGCGGGGGCCTGCGGGGCGTCCGTGACCGGCTCCCCGGGAGCAGCGGCGCCGGCGGCCACCGGCGCCTGCGCACCCGCACCCACCGGGTCCGCGGCACCCGTCACGTCCTCGGGGTCGGTCGTGTCGGCGGCGTCCGGGGCCCGGTCGGCCTCGGCCGGCGGCAGGGCGAAGACCGCGCGCGGGGCACCCGCCGCCGCCTCCTGGGCCGCCGCCCGCTCCGCCGCCGCGGCCAGCGCGCGCCGGCGCCGTCCGGTCGGCTGCCCCTCGTCGTCCTGGTCCGCCCGCGCGTCCGCGCCGTCCGCCGGAACGGCGTGCGGCGCGCCGCCCGGCGCGGGGAGGGCCGGTGGCAGCGCGGCCTGCGGGGCCCCGGGGTCGCGGCGGGCGCGGCGGCCCGTGGGCACGGGCACGCCCTGCGGCGGCACGGTGCCACCGAGTCCGGTACCGGAGGCGGCCGCCCCCGCGGCGTGCTCGGCCGCGGTCATCACGGCACCCTCGGCCACGCCGTCGCCGTCACCGGGACCCGTGTCTTCGCCGGTGGCGAGGTCGGCGGGCCGGCCACGGCGCCGTCCGGTGCCGCCGGACGCGGCCTCCGGCACCTCGGCCGGTGCCTCCGCCGGCAGCGCGGCGGGCAGCGCGAACGCCTCTCCGGCGGGGCCTGCGGCCCGCCGCCGGCGCCGTCCGGTCGGCACGGCGCCGTCCGCGTCACCGGCGTCGGCCGCCCCGGCCACGTCACTCTCCAGGAAGGCGTCCGTGGAGCCCCGGCGAGCCCGCCGCCGCCCCCCGCCGCCGTCCTGCTCACCCATTGCGGCATCGGCGGCCTCGTCGCCGGTGCCCGGCATCGGCCCCGGCAGGGCCGCCTGCCCCTCGAACGCCGCCTGTTGCGCGAGCCCGGCACCCGCGACCGCGCCCGCCCCGCCGCCGAGCGGCACCTCCAGCACGTACGCGCTACCGCTCATGCCCGGCACCTCGTGCGTCTGGAGGACACCGCCGTGGGCGCGCACGATCCCGCGCACGATCGGCTCGTGCACCGGGTCTCCGCCGGCGTACGGCCCGCGCACCTCGATGCGCGCGACCTCTCCGCGCTGCGCCGCCGCCACGACGACCGTGTTGTCCAGGTAGCCGCCCGCCGAGACGGGCGTGTTGCCGGTGGCGTCGACTCCGGCGACATCCGCCACGAGATGGGCGAGGGCGGTGGCGAGCCGCCGCGGGTCGACCTCCGCCTCGATGGGCGGCGCGTGTACGGCGAACTGCACCCGCCCCGGCCCGATCAGCTCGACGGCGCCGTCCACTCCGGCGGCGACCACGGCGTCCAGCAGCACCTTCGTGCGGGTGATGTCCTCGGCGCCCGTGTCCAGCCGCTGGTAGCCGAGGACGTTGTCGATCAGCGTCGTGATGCGTGAGTAGCCGGCCGAGAGGTGGTGGAGCACCTGGTTGGCCTCGGGCCACAGCTGTCCGGCGTCGTCGGCGGCCAGCGCGGCCAGCTCCCGGCGCAGCTCGTCGAGCGGCCCGCGCAGCGACTGCCCGAGCAGCGTCAGCAGCTGCTCGTGCCGGCCGGCCAGGGCCTCGTACCGGTCCTTCTCCCGCTCGGCGAGCGCGGCGTACCGTTCCTCGCCGGCCGCCATCTCCTCGGCGTGCTGCTCGCGCAGCTCCTCCACCTCGGCGACGTGCTGCTGGCGCAGGGCCGTCAGGTCGGAGGCGTGCTCCTCGGAGAGCCGCTCCACCTCCTGTGCGTGCGCCTTCTCCAGCGCGGCCTTCTCCTCCGACAGGGAGTCGAACGGCCGACGGTCGGTGAAGGTCATCACGGCGCCGACGAGCTGGTCCCCGTCCCGCACCGGGGCGGTGGTCAGATCGGCCGGCACCTTCCGGTCGCCCTTGGCCCACAGCACCTGCCCGCGCACCCGGTGCTTGCGCCCGGAGCGCAGGGTGTCGGCGAGCGGCGACTCCTCGTACGGGAACGGCGTGCCGTCGGCGCGCGAGTGCAGCACCAGGGCGTGCAGCTCCTCGCCGCCCAGCTCACCGGCCCGGTATCCCAGTATCTGGGCGGCGGCCGGGTTGACGAGCACGATCCGCCCGTCGGTGTCGGTGCCGACGACACCTTCCGACGCGGCCCGCAGGATCATCTCCGTCTGCCGCTGCGAGCGCGCCAGCTCGGCCTCGGTGTCCACGGTCCCGGACAGGTCCCGGACCACGAGCATGAGCAGCTCGTCACCGGTGTAGCCGTAACCGTCGTACGCCTGCTGCCCGTTCTCCAGGTTCGCGCTGGTGACCTCGACCGGGAACTCGGTCCCGTCGGTCCGCCGCGCGACCATCCGCGTCGGCTTCGTACGCCCGCGGGGGTCCATGTGGTCGGGCCGCCGCATGGAGCCGGGGATGAGCCGGGAGTCGAACTGCGGCAGCAGGTCGAGCAGGCCGCGCCCGACGAGCGCGGT
The DNA here is from genome assembly GCF_044759735.1 of Streptomyces sp. NPDC100445. Taxonomy (NCBI): domain Bacteria; kingdom Bacillati; phylum Actinomycetota; class Actinomycetes; order Kitasatosporales; family Streptomycetaceae; genus Streptomyces; species Streptomyces sp. NPDC100445. The sequence goes on from NZ_JBIVZV010000010.1 coordinate 253,122, forward strand.
CCCCGGCGCCTCGAAGGCCTCCAACGCGATGGTGTTGGCGTTGACGACGGTTCCGTTGGCGTTGACCAGGACCAACGCGTCCGGCAGCGCGTCGAGTATGGCTGCGAGGCGAGCAGCGCCTCGGGATGGCCTGCTGCTCACGAGACGCCTTCCTCCCTGTTACCGCACCTTGCCGACCGCCCGGGCCATCTTGCCAACCTGCCCGCGACGTGTCACGCGAGGGAGTCTAAGCGCACGGATCGCGCTCGCGGCGCCGGATGAGAGGGACGTCCCACGAGGAAGTGACACGAACGTGTGACCACGTGCCCCGGCTCCCCCGTCCCTCCCCCGGACCTTTACGGAACCATCGCGTCCGCCCCGGTCCGCCCCGGCCCCCGGGCCGGCGGCTACGCACGGGCACGTGGCAGCAGGGGCACCATCCGGTCCCAGCGCCCGATCTGGCACCCGTCACGGCGGCTGTACGAGGCGTCGACCGGGCGTCCGGCCCAGACACCGGTGACGTGGGCCGTGGCCGGACCGCCGTAGAGCGGGGTGCAGAGGGCGTCCGGGTCCACCGGCGCGAAGGGGTCGCGTCCCCACCGGGTGTTCGCGTCGAGCGTCCGGCAGGCCCCGGCCACGTCCGGGTGACGGCCGGCGTCCGGGTGACAGGACAGCTGGTACGTCCCGTCGCGCCCGGCCCCGGCGTGCCGGACCACGACGGTCAGGTGATCGCCCCGGTCCTCGGGCCGGACGGGCGGCGGCGCGGCACCGGCCGCGCAGGCGGGTACGGCGGCGAGGAGCGGGACGAGGGAGGCGGCGCCGGCGAGGGACGCCGACAGCAGGCGCCGCGCGGCGCCCGACAGAAGAGAGGTCATGCCCCGTCCAACGCCCGACCGCCCAGGACGTTGCGCAAGGGCACCCCTGACCTCTCCCTGATCCTCCGCCCGCCCCACCGGGGAAGCCCTTTGCCCTGCGGCCCGGCGGCCTAGTACCGTGGGGGGCGATTGGTGACAGGGCGCTCGCCTGTGTCATCATCTGCACGCACCGATCGCGCGCTCGCGTGAGCGGTTGTGCTGGAGGCGTCGCCTAGTCCGGTCTATGGCGCCGCACTGCTAATGCGGTTTGGGTCTTAAAGCCCATCGAGGGTTCAAATCCCTCCGCCTCCGCACTCACCCGAAGCCCCGGTCCCCAGGACCGGGGCTTCGGCGTTCCCCGGCCTTGATCGTCCCCCACGCTCGGGAGCAGCGTTTCCGCAGGTCGCAAGGGGTATGCGAATCGGATTTCACATGACGGCGGCAGTCATGTAATGTTCTTCCTGTCGCCGCGAGCGGGCCGAAAGGGCCGGGAGCGAAGACAAAACAAAAGAACAAGCACTCGTAGCTTAACGGATAGAGCATCTGACTACGGATCAGAAGGTTGCAGGTTCGAATCCTGCCGAGTGCACTTGTACGAAGGCCCCGGAGAGATCCGGGGCCTTCGGCGTTTCCGGGTGCCGGAGGGTCTCTGGGAGCAGAAGGGTCCCCGGGAGCCGGTGCGGCAGGGCGTGGGCGTTCGCCGGGGCCTGTCAGTGGCTGCCCCTACCCTGGCGGTGATGGCACGGGTGTGGGAATGCGCGGGGCTTCGGTGGGTGGCCGGTGGGCCGGTGCTGGAGTGGGGCGGCGGGCGGCGCAGTGCGTTGCCGTGGGGGAAGCGCGTCGCGTTCGCGGTGCCCGGGGACGGCGTGCGGACCTGTGTGGGGGCGCGGGGGCACGCCTGCCCGCGGGGGGTCGCCGTGCCGGGGCGGAGCACGGGGGCCCGGTGCGAGGAGTGCGCGCGGCTGGACCGGGCGCACTCCGTGGCCGCCGACACGCTCGCGGACGACCCCCGGCCGTACCGGGTGTACCTGGCCTGGTTCGGTCCGGGTCTGGTGAAGGTCGGCATCACCGCCTCCGAACGCGGGCCGGCCCGGCTGCTGGAACAGGGCGCCGTCTGCTTCAGCTGGCTCGGCACCGGTCCGCTGATGGCCGCCCGGCGCACCGAGGAGCTGTTGCGGGCCGCGCTGGGGGTGCCGGACCGGATCGCGTACGCCCAGAAGCGTGCCGTCCGGTCGGCGCTGCCGGGGACACGGGCGGCGCGTGCCGCCGAGGTCCGGGAACTGCACGCCCGTGCCGTCGCGCTCGCCGGGTGGCCGGAGACGCTGCGGCGGGAGCCCTGCGAAGTCGCCGACCATGTGCGGACGTTCGGGCTGGAGGGGGTACCGGAGGCGTGCGGCGAGGTCGGGGAGCTGGTGCCCGGCGGCGCCGTGGACGGTGAACTGGTCGCCGCCGCCGGGCCCGATCTGCATCTGGCGGTCGCCGGCCTCGGGGTGGTCGTACTGGACACCCGGCTGATGACCGGGTGGGCGCTGGGTCCGGTGGCCGTGCCGCCCGCGTCCGGCACCCGCACCGTGCCGGTACGGCCCTTCCGGCAGCCGCGGGACCTGGAGCGGGAGCAGGAGCAGGACGGGTTGTTCTGACGCGGGGGCCGTCCTGGTGGCGCCGGTTCGCGGGATCGCCCGGTGCGGCCACCGTCGGCCCATCCCGTGCCCAGGCGTCGCCTGAGAGGTTCCTGTGCGCTTCTCAGAGAAAACACAGACTCCGGAAAGCGTCTTCTCAGAGGGCCCCGACAGGGTGTCCGGCATGACCACGACCTCGCCCCAGGGGCGCACCGAACTGCTGAGGCCGGACGGGAGCCCCGTCCGCGTGCTGGTGGTGGACGACGAGCTGTCGATCACCGAACTGCTGAGCATGGCCCTGCGTTACGAGGGCTGGCAGATCAGGAGCGCGGGCGACGGGCAGGGCGCGGTGCAGACGGCCCGCGACTTCCGGCCCGACGCCGTCGTGCTGGACATGATGCTGCCGGACATGGACGGCCTGGCCGTGCTCGGCCGGCTGCGCCGTGAACTGCCGGACGTGCCCGTGCTGTTCCTCACCGCGAAGGACGCGGTGGAGGACCGTATCGCCGGACTGACCGCCGGCGGCGACGACTACGTGACCAAGCCGTTCAGCCTGGAGGAGGTCGTCGCGCGGCTGCGCGGGCTGATCCGCCGGGCCGGGGCGGCCGACCGGCGGTCCGACTCCGTGCTCGTGGTGGGGGACCTGACCCTGGACGAGGACAGCCACGAGGTGTCGCGGGGCGGGGACGACATCCACCTCACCGCCACCGAGTTCGAGTTGCTGCGGTTCCTCATGCGCAATCCCCGGCGGGTGCTCAGCAAGGCGCAGATCCTGGACCGCGTGTGGTCGTACGACTTCGGCGGCCAGGCCAACGTCGTCGAGCTGTACATCTCCTACCTGCGCCGCAAGATCGACGCCGGCCGGGAGCCGATGATCCACACCCGGCGCGGGGCCGGCTACCTGATCAAGCCCGCCGTGTCATGAGCGGGCGGCGGCGGCCGCGTCCGCGGAAACGGCGGCCGGGTCAGCCGCGCACCCTGCGGACGCGGCTCGTCGTCGCGTCCGTCGCGCTGATCGCCGTGGTGTGCGCGGTGATCGGCACCGTGACCACGCTGGCCCTGCGGTCGCACCTGTACACGCAGCTGGACGACCAGCTGCACGAGGTCGGGGCCCGGGCGTCCGCCGACTTCCCGCCGCCCGGCGCCGCCAAGGCCGTACCCCTCCCCGACGGCCGGCGGAGCGGACGGATCGGTCAGGCCACCGATCTCTCGCAGTTCGTGTCACGGGGCCCGCAGCCGCAGTACACGGTCGCGGCCGAGGTCAAGGACGGCAGGGCCACCACGGGCAAGGTGGGCGCCAAGTCCAGCGCCACCTACGCGATGAGCCCCAAGACGCTCGGCCGGGCCCAGCTCGATGCCCTCGGCACCGTCGCCCGGGACGAGCGGCCGCACACCGTGGACCTCCCCGGCCTGGGCTCCTACCGGGTGCGGTACGCCCACGGCCCCGCCGGTGACTACTACGTCGGCATCCCCACCGAGGAGGTCGACGGCACCATCGACGCCCTCGTCCTCATCGAGGTCAGCGTCACGGTGGCCGGCCTGGTCGCCGCCGCCATCGCCGGTCACGTGCTCGTCGGTGTCGCCACCCGCCCGCTGCGCCGGGTCGCCGCCACCGCCACCCGGGTCTCCGAACTCCCGCTGCACACCGGCGAGGTGAACCTCAGCGAGCGGGTCGCGGAGGCGGAGTGCGACCCGCACACCGAGGTCGGCCGGGTCGGTGCCGCCCTCAACCGGATGCTGGACCACGTCCACGGGGCGCTGCACGCCCGCCAGCGGAGCGAGACGCGGGTACGGCAGTTCGTGGCCGACGCCAGCCACGAGCTGCGCACCCCCCTCGCCTCCATCCGCGGGTACGCCGAACTGACCCGGCGCGGGCGCGAGCAGATCGGCCCCGACACCCGGCACGCCCTGGCCCGGATCGAGTCGGAGGCGGGCCGGATGACCCTCCTCGTCGAGGACCTGCTGCTGCTCGCCCGGCTCGACGCCGGCCGGCCGCTCCAGTTCGAGCGGACCGACCTGGTGCCGCTGGTCGTCGACACCGTCAGCGACTCCCGCGCCGCCGGCATGGACCACAACTGGCGGCTCGACCTGCCCGACGAGCCGGCGCTGGTGTCGGCGGACGCGGCGCGGGTGCAGCAGGTGCTGGTCAACCTGCTGGGCAACGCCCGCAAGCACACCCCGCCCGGTACGACCGTCACCGCGCGCGTGCGGCGGCGGGGGGCGTGGGTGTGCGTGGACGTGGAGGACGACGGGCCGGGCATCCCGCCGGAGCTCCAGCCGCACGTGTTCGAGCGGTTCGCGCGGGGCGACTCCGCGCGGTCCCGCGCCACCGGGTCCACGGGGCTGGGGCTCGCCATCGTGCAGGCCGTCGCGACCGCGCACGACGGTGCGGTGACCGTGTACAGCGAGCCGGGGCGCACGGTGTTCACGGTGCACCTGCCCGCGTCCGCCCCCGCCGGCCCGCAGCCCTGCGCGCAGAGTGGCCCGCGAGCGTTCTCACAGGCCCACCACAGTGCCACCACATGGGCGCGACAGGGCAGTTGAGAAGAGTCGGTGCATGCGAACCGACTCTTCTCCCGGCACCCTGCCGGCGCGGGAGCACCTCCCGGCCACGGCCGCCGGCACGCCTGTCCTGGACGTAGTGGTCCCCGTCTTCAACGAGGAGAGGGATCTCCGGCCGTGCGTCCGCAGACTGCACGAGCACCTCACGCGCACCTTCCCCTACGCGTTCCGCATCACCATCGCGGACAACGCGTCCACGGACCGCACCCCGCTGGTGGCGGCGGGGCTGGCGGCGGAGATCCCCGAGGTCGGCACCGTCCGCCTGGAGCAGAAGGGGCGGGGGCGGGCGCTGCGGACCGTGTGGTCCGCGTCCCCGGCGCCGGTCCTCGCCTACATGGACGTCGACCTGTCCACCGATCTCAACGCCCTGCTGCCGCTGGTGGCGCCGCTGATCTCGGGCCACTCCGACCTGGCGATCGGTTCGCGGCTCGCCCGTGACTCGCGGGTGGTGCGCGGTCCCAAGCGGGAGTTCATCAGCCGGGCCTACAACCTGATCCTGCGCGGCTCGCTCCAGGCCCGCTTCTCGGACGCGCAGTGCGGCTTCAAGGCCATCCGGGGTGACGTGGCGCGGGTGCTGCTGCCGCTGGTGGAGGACACCGGCTGGTTCTTCGACACCGAGCTGCTGGTGCTGGCCGAGCGGGCCGGTCTGCGGATCCACGAGGTGCCGGTGGACTGGGTCGACGACCCGGACTCCACCGTGCACCTGGTGCGGACGGCCACCGACGACCTCAGGGGGGTGTGGCGGGTCGGCCGGGCCCTGGCCACCGGTTCGCTGCCGCTGGACCGGCTGTCCCGGCCCTTCGGCGACGACCCGCGCGACCGCCGGCTGCCCGACGTGCCCAAGGGGCTGGCCCGTCAGCTCGTCGGGTTCTGCGTGGTCGGCGGCCTGTCGACGCTGTTCTACCTGGCGCTGTACGGCGTCTTCCGGCAGTTCTCCGGCCCGCAGGCCGCCAACGCGCTCGCCCTGCTGGTGTCCGCCGTGGCCAACACCGCCGCCAACCGCCGGCTCACCTTCGGGGTGCGCGGCCGGGGCGGCGCCGTACGCCACCAGGCGCAGGGCCTGGTCGTCTTCGGTATCGGTCTCGCCCTGACCAGCGGCTCCCTGGCCGCCTTGGGCGTGGCGACCGGCAGCCCGGCCCGTTCCACGGAGCTGGCGGTGCTCATCGCCGCCAACCTCGCGGCCACCGTGCTGCGGTTCCTGCTCTTCCGCGCCTGGGTCTTCCCGGACCGCGAGAGGCCCGGCGGCGCACCGGCGGTGCCGGCGGACCGCGCCCCGGCCTCCCCGCCGGTCCAGGGCGCGACGGCCCCGTACGCGCCGCTCCCGCAGCGTCCGGCCCCGGGCCGGGGCGAGCAGCCGGACCAGCCGCAGCCCTCCCACCCACAGCCCCAGCCCCACCCGCAGCACCAGCTGTACCGCACCGCCCAGGTCCGCGCCGGTGACGCCGCGGACGGCACCCGCGGGGACGGCGCCGTGCCGTCCCGGCCGGTGCGGCCTCACGACAACGACCCGAGGGACGCCCGATGACCACCCACTACGACCCGCCCACCGCGCCGCGGGGCGCCCCGGGCGCCGGCACACCGTCCCCGGCCGCCCCACCGTCGGCCCCGCGGGCCGGTGAACCGCGGCAGCCGTTCGTCCGCCGGCTGTGGCGCGGCCGGCCCGAGGACCCGCGCTGGGCCCGTCCGGCCCTCCTCGGCCTGCTGGCAGCCACCCTCCTGCTCTACCTGTACGACCTCAGCGCCTCCGGTTACGCCAACTCCTTCTACTCGGCGGCCGTCCAGGCGGGCAGCACGTCGTGGAAGGCGTTCTTCTTCGGCTCGCTGGACGCGGGCAACGCCATCACCGTCGACAAGCCGCCGGCGTCGCTGTGGCCGATGGAGCTGTCGGTGCGGCTGTTCGGCCTCGGCTCCTGGGCGATCCTGGCGCCCGAGGCGCTGATGGGCGTGGCGTCCGTCGCCGTCGTGTACGCCGCCGTGCGCCGCCGGTTCAGCCCCGCGGCCGGTCTGCTCGCGGGCGCGGTGCTCGCGCTGACCCCCGTCGCCGCGCTGATGTTCCGGTTCGACAACCCGGACGCGCTGCTGGCCCTGCTGATGTCGGTGGCCTGCGCCCTCGTCGTGCGGGCGCTGGAGGACGGGCGTACGAAGTGGCTGGTGTGGGCCGGTGTCGCGATCGGGTTCGCGTTCCTCACCAAGACCCTCCAGGCGTTCCTGATCCTGCCGGCGCTGGCGGCCGTGTACGCGGTGTGCGCGCCGGTGCGGCTCCGGCGGCGGTTCGCGCAGTTGGCCGCGGCGACGCTCGCACTGGTCGTGTCCGGCGGCTGGTGGGTGGCCGTGGTCGAGCTGTGGCCGGCCTCCTCCCGTCCGTACATCGGCGGTTCGCAGAACAACAGCTTCCTGGAGCTGACCTTCGGCTACAACGGGCTCGGCCGCCTCGACGGCGAGGAGACCGGCAGCGTGGGCGGCCGGGGCGGGGGCGGCGGCAGCGGCATGTGGGGCGAGACGGGCTGGGACCGGATGTTCGGCTCCGAGGTCGGCGGCCAGATCTCCTGGCTGCTGCCCGCCGCGCTGATCCTGCTCGTCGCCGGGCTGGTGGCCACCCGCAGGCTCGGACGGACGTCCGTCACCCGCGCCTCGTTCCTGGTCTGGGGTGGTTCGCTGCTGATGACCGCCGTGGTGTTCAGCTACATGGCGGGCATCTTCCACCAGTACTACACGGTGGCCCTCGCCCCCTACCTCGCCGCGGTCGTCGGCATGGGTGCCGGGTTGCTGTGGGAGCGGCGGCGGGAGCTGTGGGCGTCGATCACGCTCGCCGCGTCCGTGGTCGCGGCGGCGGCCTGGGGGTACGTCCTGCTGAACCGGACCTCCGGCTACCTGCCCTGGCTGAAGTGGCTGGTCCTGGTCGGCGGGCTCACCGCGGCGCTCGGCCTGGTCTTCGCGGGCCGCGTCCCGCGGCGGCTCGCGCTCGGGGCGGCGGCGACGGGGCTGGTGGCCGCGCTGGCCGGGCCGACCGCGTACACGCTGAGCACGGTCGGGCAGGGTCACACCGGTTCGATCGTCACGGCGGGCCCGGCGGGCGCGAGCGTGATGGGCGGCCGGGGCGGCGGCCCCGGCGGTGACGGCATGCGCGGCGGCTTCGGCGGTGGGGCACCCGGCGCGCGGGGGCAGCGCGCCCCAGGGGCCAACGGGTTTCCGGGCGGCGGTGGCTTCGGCGGAGGCATGCCGGGCCCGAACCGGGGCAACGGCACCGCCCCGACGGGGCCGGGGCAGCAGGGTCGGACCGGCGGGGCGAACGGCAACGGCTTCCCCGGGGCCGGCCTGCCGGGCGAGGGCGGACCGGGTGGCGGCGCCGGCGGCCTGCTGAACGGCACGAACGTGTCGTCCGCGGCCAGGAAGCTGCTGGAGTCGGACGCCTCGGCGTACACCTGGGTCGCCGCCTCCGTCGGTTCCCAGAACGCGGCCGGCTACCAGCTCGCCACGGGCGACCCGGTGATGGCGATCGGCGGTTTCAACGGCACCGACCCGTCCCCGACACTGGCGCAGTTCAAGACGTACGTGGAGCAGGGGAGGATCCACTACTTCATCGCCGGTGGCGGCATGGGCGGCGGTGCCGACGGGGGCAGTGGCAGCGCCTCCCGGATCAGCTCGTGGGTGCAGAGCACGTTCAAGAAGGTCACGGTCGGTTCGGCGACCTTCTACGACCTCACGCGGAAGGCCGGCGGCTGACGGCTGACGGCCCACCCGTCGCCGTACACCGCACAGCGCGACTGTGCGGTGTACGGCGTTTCCGTTCGCCCGGGTCACCCGCAGCGCCGGGCCGTCCTCGGCGCCGTCCGCCCTGCCGCGGTGGGCGGAACGGGTGTCCGCCCGACGACACCGGGGCACGGGGGACAGGGGGCGCCGGGGCCGGTCCCGGGCGCCCCCGGGAGCGGCGTCCTCCGTTCGGATCGGCCCGGATCGGGGGCGGTGCCGGGACTCGTGAGCCCGGCATGTTCCGGACGGGAGGGCCTAGCATCTGGAGCGGCATCCGAGGCGGAGGAAGGTGCGCCGGTGGCGAAGGCAGCAGGTAGGTCGGCGCGGCACAGCGTGTGGCTGGCGGACAGGGCCCGCCGCGGCGGGCGCGGCGGGCAGCCCTCGGGGCTGGACCGGGAGCGGATCACCGAGGCTTCGGTGCGGCTGCTGGACGCGGAGGGCCTCGCGGGGTTCTCGATGCGGCGGCTGGCCGCCGAGCTGAACGTCACCGCGATGTCCCTGTACTGGTACGTCGACACCAAGGACGACCTGCTCGAACTCGCCCTGGACGCCACCTACGCCGAGCTGCGGCTGCCCGAGTCGGAGAAACCTGAGAACACCGAGAACCCTGAGAACCCGGCCGAGGACTGGCGGGAACAGCTGCGGGAGCTGGCCACCGCCTACCGGACCCTGCTGGTCCGACACCCCTGGGTGTCCCCGCTGGCCGGGCGTTTCCTCGACATCGGGCCCCACTCGGTGGCCTTCTCCCGGGCGATCCAGCGGGTCGTCCGGGGGACGGGGCTGCCCGATCACGGGGTGACCGGCGCGATCTCGGCCGTCTTCCGGTTCGTCTACGGCTTCGGCACCGTCGAGGGCCACTTCCTCGCCCGCAGCGCGGACACCGGGCTGACCCCTGACGAGTACGTCGAGCAGGCCATGACCGTGGTGGCCGAGGCGCCGGGGACCGCCGAGGTGGTGCGGGAGTCCAGGGCGCTCATGGCGGCCCGGGGCGGGGACACGGTGGGCGAGATGATGGAGCGCGACTTCGCCTTCGCCCTGGACCTGCTCGTCGCCGGCATCGAGGCGATGGTCGCCCGGGGCTGACTACTCCGAGGGGGCCAGCCGGGCCGGGAAGCCGCCGGTCGCCACGGGACCCCAGCGTTCGGGCGTCACCCGGATGACGGACTTGCCCTGCCGGACCATCGCCTGCCGGTACTCGTCCCAGTCGGGGTGTTCACCGGCGATGTTGCGGTAGTACTCGACCAGGGGCTCCACGGAGTCCGGGCAGTCGACGACCTCGGCCGTGCCGTCGATCTGCACCCACGGGCCGTTCCACTCGTCGCTGAGGACGACCAGGCTGACGCGGTCGTCCCGCCGGGCGTTGCGGGTCTTGGCGCGCTCGGGGTACGTCGACATCACGATCCGGCCGGAGTCGTCGACGCCGCAGGTCAGCGGGGACGCCTGTGGGCTGCCGTCGGCGCGGCGGGTGATGAGGAGGGCGCGGTGGCGCGGGCGGACGAAGTCCAGCAGCTCGGCTGCCGATACCCGGGTGTTGGACGCGATGTTCGGTGCCATGCGGGCAAGCCTAGGTCGCCGGAGCCCCGCCGGCCTGTCCCTGCCGGTGGCAGGGACAGGCCGACGGGGCCTCGGGGGGCGGCGGACACAGCGGTCCGCCCCGGGGGGTCACGCGGTGGGCAGGGAGTCTCCCTGGACGGCCTGGATGTCCAGTTCCACCCTGAGGGTGGTGCCGATGGCGGCGATGCCGGCCTGGAGGACCTGGTTGTAGTTCATCGCGAAGTCCTCGCGGCGCAGCTCGGCGGTGGCCCGGAACGCGGCCCGGGTGCCGCCCCACGGGTCGGCGCCGGTGCCCAGGTAGGCCAGGTCCAGGTCGACGGGGCGTACGACACCGTGCAGGGACAGTTCGCCGTGCACGGTCCAGCGGTCGGTGGCGGCCAGTGTCAGGCCCGTCGAGTGGTAGGTGATCTCCGGGTGCCGTTCGACGTCGAGGAAGTCGCCGGAGCGCAGGTGGGTGTCCCGCATGCCGTTGCCGGTGTCGACGGAGGCCGCCCGGATGACCGCCTCCACGCGGGACTTGCCGATGTCGTCGGGCGCGATCTCGATCGTGCCGCCGAACTCCGTGAACCGGCCGTGCACGCTGGAGATGCCCAGGTGCTGGGCGACCGCGGCGACGGAGGAGTGCACCGGGTCGATGGTCCAGGGGCCGGGCGGCGGCAGTTCGGTGCCGCCCTGCCGGGTCAGCGTGACCGTGCCGACCTCGGCCCGGCCGCTCGCGGTGACGATCGCGCTGGAAGCGGCGGGCGCGTACCCGACGGCGGTCACGATCACCGTGTACGCGCCCGGCGCCAGCTCGGTGGTGTCCCGTACGGCTCCCTCGGCGTCCGCCTCGGCCCGCAGCACCTGCGTGCCGGTCATGTCGGTCACCGTGACGACCGCGTGCGACACGGCCCAGCCGTCCCGCGTACGGATCTTCGCGGTCAGTCCCATCCCGTCATCTCCCTGGAAAAGCTCAAAAATCGGTCGTATGAGACCGGCCCGCGGCGGGCGCGCCCTCCGTTCAGGGCGCGCGCCGCCACGGGCCGGGTGCCGGCTACTCGCCGGGGTGGGCGAGCTCGATGTCGTGGCCGTCCACTCCCGGGCCGGCCACGGTCAGCGCGGTGGCCACCGGCGGGTAGCCCGTCGCGATGACGGTGTACTCACCGCTGTCCAGGTCGGTGAAGGCGTACGCGCCGTCGCTGCCGGTGGTGGCGGTGCCGACCACGTTGCCCGCCTGGTCGACCAGGGTGACCCGGGCGTCGGCCAGCGGACCGTGCGGGGCCCGGACGACACCCTGGAGCCGGGCGCCGGCGTCCAGGTCGACCTCGATCCGGGTGACGCCGGTGGCGCCGACCTCGACCGGCAGGGCGCGCGGCCGGAAGCCGCTCGCGTTGACCGCGACGGTCACGGTGCCGGGCACCAGGTCGGTGAGGGCGAAGTCGCCCTGCTCACCGCTGGAGGCGGTGGCCAGCAGGTCGCCGCGCACGTCGGTGACGATCACCATGGCGCCCTTGACCGGCAGCGCGCTCCCGGCGGCCCGGACGACACCGGTCAGCCCGCTGGTGCCGCTGAGCAGGATGTCGTACGACAGCGCGTCCTCGCCCACCACGACGGTGGAGGCCTGCGGCTGGTAGCCGTCGGCGGAGGCGATCAGGACGTACGAGCCGGCGCCCGGGGCGGCCAGCGTGTAGGAACCGTCGGCCCGCGCGACCGAGCGGCCCAGCTGGCGGCCGGTCAGCGAGATGAGGGTGACGGCGGCCTGCGCGACCGGGGCGCTCTCGGCGCCGCGGACGAAGCCGTGGACCGGGGTGCCGCCGGCGGTGCCGGGCTCGGCGGCCGAGGCGACGGCCGTCAGCTGCCGGGTCGCGGTCGCCGTGGCGGTGCCGTCGTGGCCCGCCGGGTCGGAGACCGTGCCGGCGGAGAACGCGGCCGGGACCTCCTCGGCGGCCGGGGCCTGGGCCTCGGCGACGGCGGGGGCGGCGGCCGGGTCGGTCACCGGGGCCTGGGCCTCGGCGCCCTGGGCGAGCGCGCCCTTGGTCCGCAGCGGGACCTCCTTGATGAACAGCGTGATCAGGAAGGCGACGGCGGCGAGGAAGCCGGCGATCATGAAGACGTCGGCGATGCCGTGGCCGTAGGCGCTCTCCATCAGGGTCCGGATGGGGGCCGGCAGCTTGTCCATGTCGGGGATGGAGTCCGTGGACCCGGAGCCCCCGGCCAGGGCGGCCTGGTACTTGGGGCTGAGGGCGGAGACGCCGTCCTTGACGTAGTCGGTGATCTTGTGGGACATCACGGCGCCCAGCGCGGAGACGCCGACCGCACCACCGAGGGAACGGAAGAAGGTCACCGTGGAGCTGGCCGAGCCGAGGTCGGACGGGGCCACCTGGTTCTGCGTGGCGAGCACCAGGTTCTGCATCATCATGCCGATGCCGAGACCCAGCAGGGCCATGTAGATGGCCATCTTCCAGTAGTCGGTGTCGTACCGGATGCCGCCGAGCAGCAGCAGGCCGGCCGTCACCAGGACGCCACCGCTGACCAGCCACGCCTTCCAGCGGCCGGTGCGGGTGATGAACTGGCCGGAGACGGTCGAGGAGACGAACAGACCACCGATCATGGGGATGGTCATGACGCCCGACATGGTCGGGGACTTGTCCCGGGCCAACTGGAAGTACTGGCTGAAGAAGACGGTGCCGGAGAACATCGCGATACCGACGAACAGGGAGGCGAGCGACGCCAGGGTGATCGTGCGGTTCTTGAACAGGCGCAGCGGGATGATCGGCTCGCTCGCCCTGGACTCGACGAGCACGAAGAGCGCGCCGAGGACGATCGAACCGCCGATCATCGCGTAGGTCTGCCAGGAGATCCAGTCGTACTTGTCGCCGGCGAAGGTCACCCAGATCAGGAGCAGGGAGACGGCCGCGGCGATGAGGGTCGCGCCGCCCCAGTCGACCTTGACGTCCCGCTTGACCACGGGGAGGTGCAGGGTCTTCTGGAGCACGATCAGCGCGATGATCGCGAAGGGCACGCCGACGTAGAAGCACCAGCGCCAGCCCAGCCATGAGGTGTCGGTGATGACACCGCCGAGCAGCGGGCCGCCGACGGTGGCGACGGCGAAGGTGGCGCCGAGGTAGCCGGAGTAGCGGCCACGCTCGCGCGGGGAGATCATCGCGGCCATGACGATCTGCGCCAGGGCGGACAGACCGCCGACGCCGATGCCCTGGAACACGCGGAAGGTGATCAGCATGCCCGGGTTCTGCGACAGGCCGGCCGCCATCGAGGCGACCACGTAGATGATCAGCGCTATCTGGACGAGCGCCTTCTTGCTGTACAGGTCGGCGAGCTTGCCCCACAGGGGAGTGGCCGCGGTCATCGACAGCAGGGCGGCGGTGACCACCCAGGTGTAGGCGGACTGGCCGCCGCCGAGGTCCCCGATGATGTGCGGCAGGGCGTTGGAGACGATCGTGGACGACAGGATCGCCACGAACATGCCGAGCAGCAGCCCGGAGAGGGCCTCCATGATCTGCCGGTGCGTCATGGGGGCGTCGCCGTGGGAGCCTCCCCCGTGCTTGGCGTGAGCCCGCACACCGGCTGGTGTGGTCGTTGCCATGGGCTTCCTTTTCTTACGTGCTTGCGGGTGTACGGGTGGTCTCTTCGAATACGGGTGCGGGTAGCCGCGGAACGGACCGGCAGTCACCGAAGGACGCGCGGAGCCGGGTCATCAGCCCGATCAGCTGGCCGACCTCCTCGTCGGTCCAGTCGGCCAGCCGCTCGGCGAGCAGGTGCGTGGTCCGCCGGGACAGCTCGTCCAGCTGCTCCAGGCCCTCGGGCGTCAGGCGCAGGATGCGCGAGCGCTTGTCCGCCGGGTCCGGGTGCCGTTCGATCCAGCCGCGTGCGGCCACGTGCGCGACATGCCGGCTGGTCACCGACATGTCCACGGCGAGCAGCTCCGCGAGCTTGCTCATGCGCATGTCGCCGTGGCGGCCGAGCAGGGTCAGCACGGCGGCCGAGCCGGCCGGGCAGTCGGGGGGCAGGATGCGCCCCATGTCCCGTTTCACGGCTCCGACGGCACTGAGCTGACGCGCCAGCTCCTCGAACTGCGCCTGCCCGGCCATCACACCTCCCGTATTCGTTGCTTGAAGCAACCATAAAGGTGCTTGGTTGCTGAAGGCAAACAAGTTGGCCGGTGGTGGCGCAAAGCTTCGGCAAAGAGAGGTATGGATGACGTAAAGACGCAGGTGGCCCGGGGAAGTGCGCTGCGGCGGTCGTCGGTCCGCCGGACATCTTCCCCCCGGCCCCCGCTTGGGCCGGAGGGCGTGACTTCGCTAAGGTCTCGGGCCATGGCTAACACCCAGGGCCCCCAGGGCAATTACGACCCCGCCGGCAACACCCAGATGTTCCGCGCGTTCGTCGACGAGGCACCGCAGGGCCGGCAGCAGCAGGCGGCTCCCGCGGGCCCCCGCGTCGGCCTGATCGTCGGCATCGTCGTGGCGCTCCTCGTGGTGGCGGGAGTCGCCTGGCTGGCGCTCAAGTAACCCCGGCGGACCCCGCCCGCTCGTGGGAGCGCCCCGCCCGGACCGGGTGAGGGCGCTCGTCGGCGTGCGTTTCGCACCCGGGACGCACGAAGGCCGCCGACGCGGCCGTGACGGCGCATCGGCGGCCACGCGTATCCGTCGTACGCGTCGCACCGGAGGGTCAGTCCGAGATCAGGCCCTCCCGCAGCTGGGCCAGCGTCCGGGTGAGCAGCCGGGAGACGTGCATCTGGGAGATGCCGACCTCCTCGCCGATCTGCGACTGGGTCATGTTGGCGAAGAAGCGCAGCATGATGATCCGCCGCTCCCGGGGCGGCAGCTTGGCCAGCAGGGGCTTGAGGGACTCGCGGTACTCGACGCCCTCCAGCGCGCTGTCCTCGTAGCCGAGCCGGTCGGCCAGCGAGCCCTCGCCGCCGTCGTCCTCGGGGGCCGGCGAGTCGAGGGAGGAGGCGGTGTAGGCGTTGCCGACCGCGAGGCCGTCGACGACGTCCTCCTCGGAGACACCGAGCACCGCGGCCAGCTCCGTCACCGTCGGCGAGCGGTCCAGCTTCTGCGACAGCTCGTCGCTGGCCTTGGTCAGCGCCAGGCGCAGCTCCTGGAGGCGGCGCGGGACGCGCACCGACCACGAGGTGTCCCGGAAGAAGCGCTTGATCTCCCCGACGACGGTCGGCATCGCGAACGTCGGGAACTCCACGCCCCGTTCGCAGTCGAACCGGTCGATCGCCTTGATCAGGCCGATCGTGCCGACCTGGACGATGTCCTCCATCGGCTCGTTGCGCGAGCGGAAACGCGCTGCCGCGTAACGCACCAGCGGCAGGTTCAGCTCGATGAGGGTGTCCCGCACATAGGCCCGCTCGGGGCTGTGCTCGTCCAGCGCGGCCAGGCGCAGGAACAGCGAGCGGGACAGGGTGCGGGTGTCGAGGTTCGCCGTGGCCGGCGCGGCCGGGACAGCTTCGGCGGCCGGGGCGGCGGCCGGGGACGGCACGGCCTCGAGGGCCGTGACACCCTCGAACCCGTCGAGGACGTCGAGAGCGTCGAGCTCCTTGGGCGCTGCCTCGCTCAGCGTGGGCGTCAGCACCTTCGAGCTGCCCTGGTCTGCGGACATGCCACCCCCTTTGGGTCGCGGGACGGTCGCGGCGGCGTCCTTCCCGAGCGACGCAGCCTTCACCTGAATACCGGAGCCGAAGCCTCGGCAAACGCGCTTCCCGCAGAATGTCACATGTCGGCAACGCGCTGTAGTGACATGTCGACATGTGAGAGCCGAATACCCCCTGGAGGGGAGGGGTCTGACGGTGTCTCGGGTCCCGACTGTCGGCAACTGCCCTGGTGAGAGATTCGCTCGCGCCGGTTACCGCTCGCTCGGATTTGCGATGCAGCGCCATTCGGGGTGTGCTTCCGTGCGCCTGCTGTGCCACCACCGCCGGGTGTGGTGCGACGGTCCGCCGGCCGGGCGGTTCCGCGGTGTTACGCGTCGATCCGGTTCGCGGAGCGCAGCCGCTGGAAACTGCGCGCGAGCAGCCGCGACACGTGCATCTGGGAGACGCCGAGTTCGGCGCTGATCTGGGACTGGGTGAGGTTGCTGTAGTAGCGCAGCAGCAGGATGCGCTGTTCGCGTTCGGGGAGCTGGACGAGGAGGTGGCGGACGAGGTCGCGGTGTTCCACGCCGTCCAGCGCCGGGTCCTCGTACCCGATCCGGTCGAGCAGCCCGGGCAGTCCGTCGCCCTCCTGCGCGGCCTCCAGCGAGGTGGCGTGGTACGAGCGGCCCGCCTCGATGCAGCTGAGCACCTCCTCCTCGCTGATCCGCAGCCGTTCGGCGATCTCGGCGGTGGTCGGCGAGCGGCCGTGGAGCGTGGTCAGGTCCTCGGTCGCGCTGTTGACCTGCACCCACAGCTCGTGCAGCCGGCGGGGTACGTGGACGGTGCGGACGTTGTCCCGGAAGTACCGCTTGATCTCGCCGACCACGGTGGGCATGGCGAAGGTCGGGAACTGCACGCCCCGGTCGGGGTCGAACCGGTCGATGGCGTTGATCAGGCCGATGGTGCCGACCTGGATGACGTCCTCCATCGGCTCGTTGCGGGACCGGAAGCGGGCGGCGGCGTAGCGCACGAGCGGGAGGTTCGCCTCGATCAGCGCCCCCCGCACGCGGTTGTGCTCCGGCGTGCCCGGGGCGAGCGTCTTCAGCTCGGCGAACAGCACCTGGGTGAGGGCCCGGGTGTCCGCGCCCCGGCGCCTCTCGGGGGCCGGCGGCGGCGGAGCGGGTGCCTCTTCCTGGGGCGGCGCAGTACTGGCCGACACGGTCAACGCCACCTCTTCACGGTCAATCATCCGTCAAAAGCGGTCATAGCATCACAAGACATGTGCACTGTGTGCAAGCACCGCATAACACCGTGTTGTCCTCAAACACAGACAAGTTGGGGCTCAAGACGCGGGAAAGCCCCCCGCCGTTCCGGCGGGGGGCTGCTGCGGGGAAGGGGTCAGAACTCGTAGTCGGCGATCACCCACGTGGCGAACTCGCGCCACAGCGCGACGCCCGCCTGGTGGGCCGGGTGCTCCAGGTACCGCCGGAGGGCGTCGGCGTCCTCGACGGCCGAGTTGATCGCGAAGTCGTAGGCGATCGGCCGGTCGCTGATGTTCCAGGCGCACTCCCAGAACCGCAGCTCCTCGATCTGTCCGCCGAGCGCCCGGAAGGCCTCGGCGCCCGCGACCACGCGCGGATCGTCGCGTCCGACGCCGTCGTTGAGCCTGAACAGGACCAGATGGCGGATCATGGGAGGTACCTCAGCCCTTTCCTCCGTCGGCGAGCCAGGTCATGAAGTCACCGACGGCTCGGGCGGCGTCCGATATGCCCTCGAAGCCTATCTGCACGTAGTCGGCCGCCTTGGCCGGGTCCGTGATGATCACGTAGAGCGCGAAGACCACGAGCACGTACACGGCGATCTTCTTGGCGTTCACCGCCATCGCGGCCTCCCCTGTGCCAGTGCCCCGAGGGCCCCCTGCTGCCGGCCGCGAGTGTAACGTCCGCCCCTCCCGCCACTGCCAACAGCCCACCGGCGCGGCGCGGTTGTGCCCGGAGCGCAAGGAAGGCCCCGCCGTCGGGCGGGGCCTTCCTGTGAGCGGTAGCGGAGGGATTTGAACCCTCGGTGACTTGCGCCACACTCGCTTTCGAGGCGAGCTCCTTCGGCCGCTCGGACACGCTACCGAGGGAGACCCTACAGCACAGTGCGGCCCGGTTCGAAATCGGATTCAGCGGTCCCGGAAGAAGGCGGTGAGGAGCCGGGCGCACTCCGCCGCGAGGACGCCCTCGATGACCTCCGGACGGTGGTTGAGCCGCCGGTCGCGCACCACGTCCCACAGGGAACCGGCGGCACCCGCCTTGTCGTCCCGGGCACCGTAGACCACCCGGTCCACCCGGGACTGGACCAGCGCGCCCGCGCACATGGTGCACGGCTCCAGGGTGACGACCAGCGTGCAGCCGGTCAGCCGCCACTCCCCGAGCCGGGCCGCGGCCCGCCGGATCGCGAGGACCTCCGCGTGGGCCGTGGGATCGCCGGTGGCCTCGCGCTCGTTGTGCCCGGCCGCCAGGACGGTCGTGCCGTCCGGGGACAGCACGACCGCGCCGACGGGCACGTCCCCGTCCCGGGCGGCCAGTGCGGCCTCGTCCAGGGCGAGCCGCATCGCCGGCCGCCAGGGGTCGCGTACCGGGTCCGGGGTGACCCGCGGGTCGGCGGGCGCGGTCAGCGGACGGTCTCCAGGACCTCCGAGGCACCGAGGGCCTCGGCGATCGTGCTCAGCGCGTCGTCGGCGTCCAGGGCGCGCAGCTGCTTCTCGTCGATGCCCAGGTCGTCCAGGATCTCGCTGTCGCCCACCGGGCTGTGCGGCACCGAGTCGGCGGCCGGGGCCGCGTCCTCCTCCTCGGCGTCGTCGGACTCGCCGTCCTCCGTGCCGTCGAGGTCGAGGGCGTCCAGGTCCGGGCCGTCGTCCGCGCCGGGCTCCCGGCCGAGCAGCTCGTCGGTGAGCAGCAGCTCGCCGTAGGCGCTGCGCCGGGCGGCGGCGGCGTCCGAGACGTAGATGCGAGGGTCCTCCTCGCCGTCCACGCGGACCACCCCGAACCAGGCGTCCTCCTGCTCGAGCAGGACGAGCACCGTGTCCTCGTCGGGAGAGGCTTCCCGGGCCAGGTCGGCCAGATCCGACAGGGTCTCCACATCGTCGAGCTCCGTGTCGCTCGCTTCCCACCCGTCTTCGGTGCGCGCGAGCAGTGCGGCGAAGTACACCGTGACTCTCCCACTGGTCATAGGCGTGCCGGTTGGGGGTCCCCCCGGCGGAGGTGCGTGGGAGGGGAGAGCCTGGGCCCCGAGCCCCACCCACTCGGAATCGTGGCAGAAACAAGGCGTCCAGGGGACGTCTTCGGCTCCCTGTGTCTGGCTGTTTCGATCGCGATCAGGGATCGGTCCGCCAGCGCGCTCATTGCCGCCACCTGCGGATCGTACGCGGCTTTCCCCCGGCGTCCACGCACGCCCACCGTGGCAACACCGGCGCGGGCGCGGCTGTTCCGGGCCCCGGACGGCCGCACCGGGCCCGGTCCGCGCGGCCCGGTCAGGTCCACGGGCCTACCGGCGGAACGTCCGCATCCGCATCGCGTGGCGCAATCGGGCGGCCTTGGCGCGCCGCGGCTGGACGCGGGCGCGCAGCTCCCGGGCCTCGGCGAGGTCGCGCAGGAACTGGGCGCGGCGGCGCCGACGGTCGGCCGCGCTCTCGGGCGCGTCGCGGGCGCCCTCGGCGAACTCGCCCGCGGGCCCGGCCGCACCACCGGTGGCCCCGAGGACGCTCACATGCTTGTCAGGCAGGTCAGACACGTCACACCACCCTTGTCCGTCCTTACCGCCTTCCCCCGGACGGCCGGATTGACGCCAGCGTGAGGGCGCGCGCGGCGCAGGTACGGTTAGGGCATGCGCCTCCACGTCGTCGACCACCCCCTGGTCGCCCACAAGCTCACCACGCTGCGCGACCAGCGCACCGATTCCGCGACCTTCCGGCGACTCGCCGACGAGCTGGTCACCCTGCTCGCCTACGAGGCCACGCGGGACGTCCGCACCGAGACGGTCGGCATCCGGACGCCGGTCGCGCAGACCACCGGCGTCAAGCTCGCCCGCCCCCGCCCGCTGGTGGTGCCGATCCTGCGCGCCGGGCTGGGCATGCTGGACGGCATGGTCCGGCTGCTGCCGACCGCCGAGGTGGGCTTCCTGGGCATGATCCGCAACGAGGAGACGCTCGAGGCCTCCACGTACGCCTCGCGCATGCCCGAGGACCTGTCGGGCCGCCAGGTGTACGTCCTGGACCCGATGCTGGCCACCGGCGGCACCCTGGTCGCGGCGATCCGGGAGCTGATCAGGCGCGGCGCCGACGACGTCACGGCGGTCGTCCTGCTGGCCGCGCCGGAGGGCGTGGAGGTCATGGAACGCGAACTGGCCGACACCCCGGTCACCGTCGTCACGGCGGCCGTGGACGACCACCTGAACGAGCACGGCTACATCATCCCGGGCCTGGGCGACGCCGGGGACCGGCTGTACGGCGCGGCGGAGTAGGCGGCACCGGGGCGCGGCCGGGGCGGCCGCGCGGCAGGAGCACGGCGACGAGGGCTGTGCGGGGCGGGCACTACCGCGCCGCGCAGCCCTTCTTCGTGGCCGCCGAGGCCGCGGCCGGTGCCGTGGCGGAGGGTGACGCGGAGGGGACGGGTGCGGTCAGCGCGGTCACGGCCCGGTCGGCGTCCGCCTGCCGGGTGAGCCCCTTGAAGGCGTCCCCGATGACCAGGTCCAGGTCGGCGCCCTTGCGTCCCGTCTCGGTGCGCAGGTCGGCACCGGCGAGCTGGGTGCCGAGCACCCGCAGCGAGGTGTCCCGCGCGGCGGCGGGGCCGAGCAGCAGCCCGGTGCCCTTGACCTTCTTGTCCAGCTTCTGGGGCGCGTTGCCCACGGCGCCGATCCGGAAGCCGCGCCGGCGCAGCTGGTCGGCGGTGTCCTTGGCGAGCCCGGTGCGCCGGGTGGCGTTGTAGACGTTCACCGTGATCCGGCCGGGCGCGGGCAGTGCCCGGACCCGGGCCGCCGGGGCCGCCGCGGCCTTCAGGCGACAGTCGGCGGCGGAGCCGGCGGCGGGGTTCCGGTCGCCGGAGAAGACGTCGATGAGCTGCGAGGTGCCCCAGCCGGCGGCGCCGAGCACGGCGGCCGACGCCACCACGACGGCCACGAGCCTGACGCGTCGCCGGGGCGGACGCATCCGCGGGTATGTGTCCCCCGTGATGCGGTACCGGCCGCCCATGCCGGGCGGAGTCAGCATGCTCATGAACGCAGCGTAGTGCGCCGGGGCGACGATGCCTATCAGATGATCAGCTGATGCCGCCCAGCCGAACCCGAAAGGGCCAATGGCCGTGTCGCCGGGGGTCAGTCCAGTTCGAGCACGCGGGCGTGCAGCACCTGGCGCTGCTGGAGGGCGGCACGGACCGCGCGGTGCAGTCCGTCCTCCAGGTACAGGTCGCCCTGCCACTTCACGACGTGCGCGAAGAGGTCGCCGTAGAACGTCGAGTCCTCGGCCAGCAGAGTCTCCAGATCGAGCTGCTGCTTGGTGGTGACGAGCTGATCGAGGCGGACCGGGCGCGGCGCGACGTCCGCCCACTGCCGGGTGCTTTCCCGGCCGTGGTCGGGGTACGGCCGGCCGTTTCCGATGCGCTTGAAGATCACACGGAAAGCCTACCGGTCAAGACGTTCCGGGCGCAGCCATGGAGGCCGAGTGCCACGCTTGAAAAGAAGGAACAAGTCAGGCATACGGGTTACTACGGGAACAGGGGCCCGGAATGAGCGACAGCGACACCGCGCCACCCGACGGCCCGCGGGGGCCCGCCGGACCGCCCGCGCCGGCCCGTGCGATCGCCGCCGGGTACGACTTCACCGGCCCCGCCCTCGACCTCGGCGCCCTGCTGTGGGACGGACGGTGCCACGCGGACGCGCCGGTCCGCGTCCCCCTGTCCGTGCTCAACCGGCACGGGCTGGTCGCGGGCGCCACCGGCACCGGCAAGACCAAGACGCTCCAGCTGATCGCCGAGCAGCTGTCGGCGCGGGGTGTGCCGGTGTTCCTCGCCGACGTCAAGGGCGACCTGTCCGGCATCGCCCGGCCGGGCCGCGACGACGACCGGGTGCGCGGGCGGGCCGCGGAGGTGGGCCAGGACTGGGCCGCGGCCGGTTTCCCGGCGGAGTTCCTCGCGCTCGGCGGCCTCGGCCAGGGCATCCCCGTACGGGCGACGGTCACCAGTTTCGGACCCGTGCTGCTGGCCAAGGCGCTCCGGCTGAACCCGACCCAGGAGGAGTCCCTCGGTCTGGTCTTCCACTACGCCGACACCAAGGGCCTGGAACTGATCGACCTGAAGGACCTGCGCGCGGTCGTCGCCTTCCTCACCTCCGACGAGGGCAAGGCCGAACTGCGGGGCATCGGCGGGCTGTCCGCCGCCACCGCCGGGGTCGTCCTGCGTGCCCTGACCGTCTTCGAGGCGCAGGGCGGGGCGGACTTCTTCGGCGAGCCGGAGTTCGACACGGCCGGCCTCCTGCGCACGGCGCAGGACGGGCGCGGCATCGTCTCCGTGCTGGAGCTCACCGCCGTCCAGGACAGGCCGCGGCTGTTCTCGACGTTCCTGATGTGGCTGCTCGCCGACCTCTTCCACGACCTGCCCGAGATCGGCGACACCGACCGGCCGAGGCTCGTCTTCTTCTTCGACGAGGCCCACCTGCTGTTCCACGACGCGTCCGAGGCGTTCCTGGAGGCGATCACCCGGACGGTGCGGCTGATCCGCTCCAAGGGCGTCGGCGTCTTCTTCGTCACCCAGACCCCGAAGGACGTGCCCGGCGACGTCCTCGCCCAGCTCGGCAACCGGGTCCAGCACGCCCTGCGCGCCTACACGCCCGACGACGACAAGGCGCTGACCGCCACCGTGCGGACCTTCCCCCGGTCGGCGTACGACCTGGCCGGGCTCCTCACCGGCCTCGGCACCGGCGAGGCGGTGGTGACCGTGCTCGGTGAGAGCGGTGCCCCGACCCCGGTCGCCGCCGTCCGGCTGCGCGCGCCGGAGTCCCTCATGGGCCCGCTGGACCCCGCCGCGCTGGACCGCGCGGTCCGCGACTCCCCGCTCCACGAACGTTATGCACAGGCTGTGGACCGCGAGTCGGCGTACGAGCGGCTGACCGCCGCCCGGACGGAAGCGGAAGCGGAAGCGGACGCGGACGCCGGGGCGCAGGCCCGGCCGGCGGACGGGCCGGGGCGCGAGGCGCCCGAGCCACGGAAGGCGGCGCCGCGCGAGGAGCCGTCGCTGGTCGAACAGGTCGTGGGCAGCGGCGTGTTCAAGTCGCTGGCCCGGTCGGTCGGCACCCAGCTGGGGCGGGAGATCACCCGCTCCCTGTTCGGGACGGCGCGGCGACGGCGGTAGTGCGGTGGCGGCGGTCGCCGGGCGGTGGGCGTGCCGCCGGTCGCTACTCCTTCGCCGCCTTCATCTCCTGCTTGTACGCGCGGACCCGGGCCAGGGAGTCCGGGCCGGTGATGTCGGCGACCGAGCGGAAGGAGTCCGGTTCGCCGTAGGGGCCGGCGGCCTCCCGCCAGCCATCGGGCGTGACCCCGAGCCGCTTGCCGAGCAGGGCCAGGAAGATCCGGGCCTTCTGCTTGCCGAACCCCGGCAGCTCCTCCAGCCGCCGCAACAGCTCGGCCCCGCTGCCGGCGTCCCGCCAGACCGCCTCGGCGTCCCCGTCGTAGTGCTCGACCAGGTACCGGCACAGCTGCTGCACCCGCTTGGCCATCGACCCCGGATAGCGGTGCACCGCGGGCTTCTCGGCGAGCACCGCGGCGAACGCCTCCGGATCCGCCGCCGCGATCTCGTGCGCGTCCAGGTCCTCGGTGCCGAGCCGGTCCGCGATGGTCCGGGGCCCCTTGAACGCCCACTCCATCGGGATCTGCTGGTCCAGCAGCATGCCGGTGAGCGCGGCGAGCGGGGAGCGCCCGAGCAGCGCGTCGGCCGCGGGGTCCTGGGCGAGGTGCAGGGTGACGTCCATGGGTCGATGATCCCGCGCGGTCCCTCAGTCCGCGCGCCAGTACCCGAGCGCGTGCACCCGCTGCCGCGGCACGCCCAGTTCCCTGCGGACGTGACCCGCGAGCGTCCGGGTCGTCGCCGTGTCGCAGGCGATCCAGACGTACGGGGCGGGGGTGCCGGCGAGGACGGCGGGCAGTTCGGCGCGGACCCGCCGCACCAGGTGGGCGCCCGCGTCCCGGCGCGGCACCGGCCGTATCTCGTAGGGGCCGCGTCCGGCCGGGCCGGGCAGTCCGGCCGGGTCGCCCTCGAACCAGACGGTCGCCGGGACCGTGTCGAGCGCGCCGAGCAGGGAGTTGACGGCGGGCAGGGAGGCCGGGTCGCCGATCACGGCCAGGTGCGACGGCACGGGGTCGGGGTGCCGGAACCCGGTGCCCTGCACGGTGGCGTCGACGGTGTCGCCGGGCCGTGCGGCCCGCGCCCAGTCGGAGGCCCGGCCCTCGTGCAGGGCGAACTCCAGGCCGAAGGTGCCGGCGGCCGGGTCGGGGCCGACCAGGGTGTAGGCCCGCTGGTGCGGCCGGCCGGCGTCGGTGAACCACAGCCGTACCCACATCGTGGGGTGGACACCGGCCGAGGCGAGGAGCCCGCCGTCGCTCAGCCGGAGCCGCCGGTAGTGCGGGGTGACGTCCTCGACGTCCAGGACCGTGCAGCGGAAGTCCCTGCCGCCCAGCAGCCTGAGGACCCTGCCTTCCCAACCCCGCCCCTGCCCCATGAAGCCTCCGCCGCTCGCGTACGATGCGTAAAACTTAGGTCAGGCTAACCTAAAAAGGAGGATCGTCGGGTGACCACCGAGACCTACCGCGACGCCTGGGGCATCCCCCATCTGCGCGCGTCCGGCGTCCGCGAACTCGCCCACGCCCAGGGCCGGGTCACCGCGCACGACCGGGCCTGGCAGCTTGAGGTCGAACGGCACCGCGCGCAGGGCACCTCGGCCGCCTTCCTCGGCGCCCCGGCCGTCTCCTGGGACGTCCTCGCCCGCCGCGCCCGGTTGGACGACACCGCCCGCCGCTGCTTCACCGCCCTGGAACATCAGGACCCCGAGACCGCCGACTGGGTCCGGGCGTACGCCGACGGCGTCAACGCGGGCCTGTCCGCGGGCGCCCGCCGCGCCCCCGAGTTCGCCCGCACCGGCCTCACCCCCGGCCGCTGGCGGCCCTGGACACCCCTCGGCGTCTGGCTGGCCACCCACATCCTCTTCGCCGGCTTCCCCGCCAAGCTCTGGCGCGAGCACGTGACCCGGCACCTCGGCCCCGACGCCGTCCGCCTGTTCGCCACCGACGGCCCCGGCACCGCCGGCAGCAACGGCTGGCTCGTCACCGGGGAACGCACCGCCACCGGCCACGCCCTCATCGCCGGCGACCCGCACCGCTTCATCGAGGACCCCGGCGTCTACCAGCAGATCCGCCTGTCCTGCCCGGAGTTCGACGTCGTCGGCCTCGCCGTCCCGGGCGTCCCCGGCATCGCCCACTTCGGCCACACCGGCACCGTCGCCTGGGCCATCACCAACGCCATGGCCGACTACCAGGACCTCTACCGCGAACGCCTGCGCCGCACCGGCACGGGCGTCGAGGCCCTCTCCCCGGACGGCACCTGGCAGCGCGCCGCGTGCCACCCCGAGACGGTGGAGATCGCCGGGGAACCCCCGCTCACCCTGGAGGTCGTCGAGACCGAGCGCGGCCCGATCGTCGCCGGCGGCCCGGACCCCGGCGCGGACGGGGCACCCGCGGCCGGTCACGGCCCCGGCGCCGAGGGGGAGGCCGGAGCGCTCGCCCTCCGCTACCCGCCCCGGGTCACCGGGGACCTCGGCTTCGGCGCCCTCCTCCCCCTGCTGCGCGCCCGCACCGTCTCCGACGTCGACCGGGCCCTGGACGCCTGGGCGGAACCGGTCAACGTCGTCCACGCCGCCGACACCGCGGGGGGCACCCTCCACCGCGTCGCCGGCCGCGTCCCCGTGCGCGCCGAGGCCAACCGGCTCCGTCCGGTCCCCGCCTGGTTGCCCGGCCACGCCTGGCGGGGCACGCACGGGACGCCGTACGCCGTCCCGTCCGACGGCATCGCGGTGATGGCCAACGAACGCGGGCTCGCCGCCCCCCTCGGCGTCGAGTTCGCCCCGCCCCACCGCGCCGCCCGCATCCGCGCCCTCCTCGAGGAGCGCCGCGCCTGGACCGCCGGTGACATGGCCGCGATCCACACGGACACCCATCTCGCCTCCGCCGGCCCGCTCCTGGACCACATCGCCGCCCTCACCGGCCTCACCCCCGCCGCGGCCGCCCTCCGCGGCCGCCTGCTCGCCTGGGACCGCCGCATGGAGGCGGACAGCACCGACGCGGCCGGGTACGCGGCGGTGCGCGGCGCGGTCGTGCGCCACCTCGCCGCACACCCCGCCCTCGCCCCGCTCGCCCGGCCCCCGGCCCTCCCCGACGTGCTGCTCCCGTGGCTGGCCCTGGTGCCCCGCGTCGGCCACGCCCTCGAACACCTGCTGCGCGCCGAGCACCTGTACGGCATCGACCGCGCCGAATCCGTCCGCGCGGCCCTGGAGGAGGTCGCCGCCGACCCACCCGCCGGACCCTGGTCCGCCACCCACCGGCTGGCCCCCTGGTCGGCGCTGCCGGCGGACCCGGCCACCGGCCCCGCCACCCCCGGCCTCGCCGGCGACCACGACTGCGTGCTCTGCACCTCCGCCGTCCCCGGCCTCACCGACCACGCCGCGCGCGGCCCGGCCGCCCGCTACGTCTGGGACCTCGCCGACCGCGACAACAGCCGCTGGGTGGTCCCCTTCGGCGCCGACGGCGTCCCCGGCACCGCCCACCACCGCGACCAGCTCCCCCTGTGGCTGGAGGGGGAGCTCGCCCCGGTCGTCACCGACTGGACCCGGCTCACCCTGGAGGAGACCCATGAGTGATCTGCACGTCCAGCACATCGACGGCTACGGCACCGTCCGCGTCCGTCCCCTCGACCCGGAGGGCGACGCGGGAGTGGTGCACGCCTGGGTCAGCGAGGAACGCGCCGCGTTCTGGGGCATGAACGGACTGTCCGAGGCCCGGGTCGCCGAGATCTACGCCCACCTCGCCGGCCTCGACACCCATCATGCCTACCTCGTCACCAAGGACCACCGGCCGGCGGCGCTGCTCCAGACGTACGAGCCCGCCGCCGACCGCGTGGGCGAGTGCTACGACGTCCGGCCCGGCGACATCGGCGTCCACCTGCTCCTCGCCCCCGCCCAGCCCGGCGGCGCCCACCCCGGCTGGACATCGGCCCTGCTGGCGGCGCTGACGACGTTCACGCTGCGGGGCCTGGACCGGCAGCGGATCGTCGTCGACCCGGATGTCCGCAACACCAAGGCGCTCGCCCGCTTCGAACGCCAGGGGTTCCGCCGCGGACCGGAGGTCGTCCTGCCCGAGATCGACCTCCCCGACGTGTACCTGCCCGAGAAGCGCGCCCGGCTCGCCTTCCTGGACCGGACGGCCGCCTTCCCCGGCTGACGACCGGCCCCGGCCCCGCCCCCCCGCACCAGTGTCCGGCGGATGAGCAGACGGGCGGTCCTTCCCGTACCTCTGTCGAGGCACCGGCACGGGTGCCCGGGGCCGTGGGGACGGAGGCTGACGACGGTGCTGCGCGACGGACACCGACGACCGGGACGGGGACCCGACCGCGGCGTCCCGGGGCGCCGCCCCCCGGCGCTCCTGCTGCTCCCGGTCCTCCTGCTCGGCCTGCTGCCCGGCCTGGTGCTGGGCACCGCCGCGCCCGCCGCCGCGCACGCCGTGCTGCGCACCACGGACCCCGGCGACGGAACGGTCCTGCGCACGGCCCCCGACCACGTGACCCTCACCTTCACCGAGTCGGTCGGCCTGCTGACGGACTCCTTCCGGGTGTACGACCCCCGCAACCACCGCCTGCGCACCGGACCCGCCGGCCACACCCCCGCCAGCCCGGACACGGCCCGCGTGTCGCTGCCCGCCCACCTGGCCACCGGCACGTACACCGTCGCCTGGCGGGTGGTGTCGGCCGACAGCCACCCGGTGTCCGGCGCCCTCACCTTCTCGGTCGGCGAGCGCACGGCGGCCCCGGCGGCCCCGCCCCCGGACCGGGCGGAGAACCAGGCGACCACGGCCCTCGACACCATCGCCCGCTACCTCGCCTACCTCTCCCTGGCCCTGCTGCTGGGCACGGCCGCGTTCGTGGCGTACTGCCGCCCGCCGGTCACGGCCCACCTGCGCGCCCCCGCCCTGGCCGCCGCGGCGACGCTCGCCCTCACCACCGTCGCCCTGTACGTCCTGCGCGCCCCCTACGAGGAGGCCGCCTCCCCGGCGACCGCCTTCCGGCTGTCCGCCCTCACCCACACGGCGACGACCCGGCCGGGCCGGATGCTCCTGTTCCGGCTGGCGCTGCTGCTGGTGCCGGCCGCCCTCGCCGCGGCCGTGCCGGCACCGCGCCGGGCCCGGCTCCCGCGCCGTGCCGGCCTCGTGGCGGCCGGGGTCCTCGCCGTCGCCCTGTGCCTGACCTGGCCGGCGTCCGACCACGCCTCGGCGGGCATCCAGGTGCCCGCGGCGCTCGTCTCCGCGACCCTGCACCTGCTGGCGACGGGGGCCTGGCTCGGCGGCCTGGCCGCGCTGCTGTGGACGTTCCGGCACACCCCGGCGCCGGCCGGGCTGCCCGCCTCGGTCCCGGCCCGCTTCTCCCGGCTGGCCGCCGGCTCGGTGACGGTCCTGGTGCTGACCGGCGTCTACCAGTCCTGGCGGGGTCTCGGCTCGTGGCAGGCCCTGACCGGCACCACGTACGGACACACCCTCCTGGCCAAACTGGCCGTGGTCGCGGCGCTCCTGCTCGCGGCGGCCTGCTCTCGGGCCTGGACCGCCCGGCTGACCCGGGCCGCCGTCCCCGCCCCGTCGCCCGTCCCTCAACCGGCGACGGGCCCCCCGCTCCCGCCGCCCCCGCCCGGACCGGAGCCCGATGGGGCCGTACCGCTCCACCTGCTGCGGCGTTCGGTACTGGTGGAGGCGACGGCCGCCCTGCTGGTCCTGGCCCTGACCACGCTGCTGACCAGCACCGTGCCCGGCCGCGCGGAGACCGGGTCCGCGTCGTCCGACGCCCCGGTGACGGCGGGCATCCCGGCGGCGTCCGTCCTCACGATCCCCTTCGACACCGGCGGCCCCGGGGGCCGCGGCAAGGTGCAGATCACCCTGGACCCCGGCCGCGTCGGTACCAACTCCGTCCAGGCGGTGGTCTACGGCGCCGACGGCGGCCTCTCCGCCGTGCCGGGACTCCGGATCACCCTGACGTTCCCGTCCCGGCACCTGGGTCCCCTGGACACGCGGGTCGCCGACCGCGGCGGCTACTGGTCCGCCCCCTCCTTCACCCTGCCCCTGCCCGGCACTTGGACCCTGAAGGCGACGGTCCGCGTCTCGGACCTCGACCAGGTGACGGTCTCGGCACCCCTACGGGTGACGCGATGAGAGGAGCCGGGCGGGCCCGGTGGTGCAGGGGCCGGTGAGCGGTGACCGTGACCGGTGACCGGTTCGAACCGTGCGGGGGTGCGGGCGCCATCGCGCGGTGGTGCGTGGTCTGCGCGCCCGGCCGACGGCGCCCCCGGACGCGTGCGTGTGCGGGACGCCCCGGGGTTGCGGCACATTTCCGAGGGCTTCCGCGTGACCCGGGTCGCCCTTACCGGTAAGCGGCTGGACCGCGCCGACCACCGGTACGCCGGTGGTGCCGGCCGGCACCGGAAGGGGGCAGCGCTCGGTGGACCGGGCCCGTCGCCGGGGTGTTCAAGGCGTCGGGCATGGCCGAGCGGGGAACCGTCCCTGTCGGGGACAGGGAGCGGGGGCCGTCGCCGACCGCGGCACGCTGTCCGTCGTCGCGGAGGGCGGTGCCGTCGCGCGGTGGCGAGGAGAAGGCCGACGGCCGTCGTGGTGACGGCCGGTGGCTGGGGTGGACGTGCGTCCGCGTGCGCGGCCCGGGGGGCGGCGGTCACGCGGAGCGCTCCGCGTGACTAGGCCGCCGCGCGTCGCGCCGGACGCGATTCCGGGGCGTGGTCAGGGACCGGGCCCTCGGCGTCCTCGGTCCAGAGCGTCTCGTCCTCCCCGAAGTCCGGGGCCTGGAAGGGGTTCGTCGTCGGACGCGGCGAGCCCGCGGTGGAGTTGCGGGGTTGGCCTTCCGGCGCGGAGAACAGCGACGTCGGTTCGATGAGAGGTCTCTCTTTCGTTACGGGCCCCTGTCGGGGCCCGGCGTGCCGTGACCGGGCACAGCGGTTCTACAGCTTGGTCATCTTCGCGTACGGGCTGAGGATCCGCATCTGCGCCGAGCCGAAATCGACGAGCACCGCGATTCCTTCCTCGACGCCGATCACGCGGCCGAGGCCGTACATGTCGTGTGTGACCTGGTCGCCCACGGCGAAATGCTTGGGAGCCGGTGCGACCGGAGCCTTGAAGGGGCTGGTCGGCAAGTGACGCTTGGGTGCGGCTGGCTTAGTCATTGCCCCCAGTATGCGCCCAAGTGCCTCCCATCCGCTGCGGCCGTTCACATCCGTTGTGTAACGCGGCTCCGGGCGGCACCGGCCCTGCGGCGGCACATCCCGGGCGGCCTCCCCCTTGACCTGCGTCTTCCGCGGGCCGGGCCGCGGCCGCCGGTTCCGGTGGCGACCGAGGTCACATCGCCTGCCGGGCGGGGGTGGTCGCGCGGTCACCCGGTGCCGGTCGGGCGGATGTCGTCCAGGCTGCCGACGGTCGTCACACGCGGCGGAGGCGACGGCGTGGGCACCTGGACGAGGCGCGGGACGTAGACGATGTCGCCGTGCCTGAACTCGGCCTTCCAGGACGTCCGGTAACACACGACGCCGGTCGGGTCGCGCTGTGTCGCGTAACACTGGGCTGCCGACGTCGCGGATGTGGGCGCGCCCCATGCGCCGAGGGTCAGGCAGCAGCAGGCCGCGGCCAGGAGGCCGGTGATCCGTGAGGTTGCTCTCTGCATGCTCATCACCCCTGGGACTGCTGGAACTCAGCGCTCGGAATGGTGGAGTTTGCGGGCGGCTTCCTGCCGGGTGTGGACGCCGAGTTTGGCCAGTACCGCGCCCACGTGGTGCCCGGCGGTCTTGGGCGTGATGTAGAGGCGGGCCGCGATCTCGGCATCCGACAGGCCCTCGTGCAGCAGCTTGAGGACGTCCATCTCCCGGAGGGTCAGCCCGTACGGATTGGCGCGGGTGGCGGCCCGTGGGCCACGCCGGACCGGGCGGACGCCGCGGGCACGCATCACGGCGCGGGTGCGTGCCACGGCCGGCCGGGCGCCGAGGGCCTCGAAGGCGGCCAGAGCCTCGTGCAGCGCGGGCGCGTCACCGGACAGGCGGACCAGCGCGGCCTGGTACGGGCAGCCGAGCCTGTCCCACTGGACCGCGGCGCCCGCCCAGTCGCCGGCCAGCTCCAGCGCGCAGGGTCCGGCCGCGGGCACCCGCGGGGGTGTTCCTCCGACGCGGCGGATCCAGCAGGCCAGGGGCCCGGACAGCCAGGGATGGGCACGTCCCGCCAACGCGTCCAGACCGCGTTGTGCCTCCGTCCGCACCCGCTCATGGTCACCGGCCAGCCAGGCCGCCTCCACCCGGGCCTCCCACCCCAGGCCCGTGTCCAGCAGGCAGTCGGAGTCGACCAGGGTCGCGGCCTGCTCCAGCAGCGGCCACACCGGGCCCTTGCCCTGGCGGGCCCGCACCAGGGCGAGGACGGTCAGGGTCAGGGCCCGTACGACCGGTGGTGAGCTGGGATGGGACAAGACACTCTGCGCGGCGTCGGCGGCCTTGCTCCACAGGCCCCGGGCCAGCAGCCCCCAGCTGCCCCAGGCCCGCGTGCACAGCAGGTACGACAACAGGTCGCGGTCGAGGCAATAGGCCTCCGCCCGGTTCACGGCCGCGGTGGTCTCGGCGGTGTCACGCTTGAGCGCGGTGAACCAGCACATGTTGAGCGCCAGGAGGCCCGCGTCCTCCGGCAGGTCCTGCGCCATCGCGCTGGTCACCGCCTGTTCGCAGTCGCTCGAGTCGGCGTCCTCGCTCAGCATGCGTGCCGCCGCGGCATGGAAGCGGGCCTGCGCGACCACCCCGGCATCGCCGAAGCGCTCACCCAGCGCGGTCGCCCTCGCGGCGTAGGCGTCGATCACCGTGACCGCCTCATGCCCGTAGCAGGCCAGCTGGCAGAGGTTCAGGTACGCCCGGGCCAGCTCCGGGCTCGGTCCCAGTCCTTCCAGCACCCGCACCGCGTCCAGGCCGGTCCGCCTGGCCTCGACGGCGCGTCCGTCCGGCCACAGCCAGCACGACAGCCAGCGCAGATCCTCCCCCTCGCGCAGCCGGTCGCCCAGGACACGGCGCAGCTTCACCGCCCGGTGGCGCGAGGCGACCCCCTCGTCCAGCCGGCCGGACAGGAGGCAGGCCTGCGAATGCCCTTCCAGCAGGGAGCTCTGTGGGCCGGTGGGCAGGCGGTCGGCGTACCGCAGGGCGCGGGCGTACTGGGCGGCCGCCTCCCGGTGGGCGCCCAGCGCGGCGGCGTGGGCGGCCGCCGCGGGCGCGAACTCCAGTACGGCGGCCGCGTCGCCCGCGCCCTCGGCGTGATCGGCCAGCAGCGTCAGATCGTCCACGGCGACCGGGCCGGACCGCATCGCCGCCAGGGCCTGCCGGTGCACCCGAAGACGGTAGGCGGCGGGGACGGACACCAGCACCGCCAGCCTGGTCAGCTCGTGGCGGAACTCGGTCATCTGCCCGTCGGTCCGTACGATCCCGCCGGCCACGGCCTCGTCGAGCGCCTCCTCGGGGGCCGGCAGCATGCGGGCCAGCAGCGGGAGCGAAGCGCGGCGCCCCAGGACGGAGAGCACGTCGACGACCTCGCGCGCCGCGGCGGACAGACCGGCCAGGCGGCCGGCGACGGCTTCGAGCACCGTGGCCGGGATGGACTCGGCGGGGGCGGCCAGGATCTCGGTGACGATGAACGGGTTGCCGGCGGAGACCTGGGACAGCTGCTCGGCGTCGACGGCGTGCCCGGCGGCCAGCCGGGCCACGGCCCGGCGGCTCAGCGGGTCCAGGTCGTGGCGGTACACCCAGGGATAGCCGGCCAGGGTGCCCAGGAGGGCGGTCACGTCGTGGGTGCGGCCGATCTCGTCGTCGCGGTAGGTCACCACCAGCAGCGCCGGGACGCTCGGCAGGCGCCGGGCCAGATACCGCAGCAGGTCCATCGTGGCCTCGTCGGCCCAGTGCACGTCCTCGACGACCAGCAGGCTGGGGTAGGAACTCAGGTCGGCGAGCAGACAGTCGAAGACCTCGTCGGTACGGCAGGTGCCGGCCAGCGCGCCGGTCAGAGCGGTACGCACCGCTTGGCCCAGGCGCGGAGCCAGGTCCACCAGCGGACCGAGGGGGCGGGGTGTGGCCAATGGGTCACAGGCGCCGACCAGGACCCGGATCTGGGGACCGGCCAGCTGGGTCAGACGGTTGACGACGGCGGTCTTGCCGATGCCGGCCTCACCACGCACAAGGACCACGCGCCCAGGGCCGCTCACGGCGTCCTGAAGGTGGCCGGTCAGGTCCTGAAGCACGGCTTCTCGCTCCAGCAGGTCCATCACCCGCCAGTTTCTCTCGGTGGCCGGAGCCGCGCAAAAGATCCAGACCGATCAAGGAGGGTCGGATGGTGGGGTGTTGTCGCGGGGTTCCGAACCGGGACGTGGGGTGCGCGCGGATGGAACTTGGGGCGTTCGCCCGATGTGTCCCCGGTGGCCTCAGAGCATGCTGGCGAAAAGAGCCTGACGCGCGGAGTGGCGGAGCCTACTTGTCATCGCGCCGAATGGACGGCCGTACCGAAAAGGCCCTGAATCGGCACAGTTGTACTCCTCGAAAAGGAATTCTCATGGTCCACAAGATCGCAAAGCGCACAGCGGTACTGGCCGCATCGGCCGCTCTCGCCGCAGGTGGGGCCCTGGTCCCGTCGGCCGCGTTCGCCGCCCCGACGCCCACAGTCGCTCACGTGACGGCGCCGAGTGACAACGGTGGAGGCAACAACAACAACAATAACAACAATGGCGGAGGCGGAAACAACAACAACAACAATAATAATAACAACCAGCACAAGAAGAACGGGAATCGCCAGAACAACAACAACAATAACAACAACAACAGAGGACGGGCCAACAACAACAATAACAACAACAACGGCGGAGGACGAGCCAACAACAACAACAATAACAACAACAACGGCGGAGGACGAGCCAACAACAACAACAACAACAACAATAACAACAACGGCGGAGGACGAGCCAACAACAACAACAACAATAACAACAACGGTGGCGGAGGCGCCAACAACAACAACAATAACAACAACGGCGGAGGGGCGAACAACAACAATAACAACAACAATAACGGGGGTGGAGCGAACAACAACAATAACAACAACAACGGTGGTGGAGGCGCGAACAACAACAACAATAACAACAACAATGGGGGCGGGGCGAACAACAACAACAATAACAACAACGGCTGAACTTCACAGTCCGGCGGCCGATGGTGCACACGCACCCGGCCGCCGGGCTGTTTCACGGACGCGCCCGGTGCCTCAACTCTGGTGGCAGTTGATGTTCTGGTTGCCGGTGAACGTCGTGTTGGCACCTCCGGTCTGCCCCTTCGGGTAACAGACCTGAAAGTTGATGAGAGACCCGCCCAGTAGAGGAATGATTCCCCCGGCGCCTTGGGCCTGAGTGTCGCCGTTGTTGTTGTTATTGTTATTGTTGGTCCCGCCTCCATTGTTGTTATTGTTGTTGTTCGGCCCGCTGCCGGTCAGGTTGTTGTTGTTATTGTTGTTCGTCTGGGTCTCGGCAAGCGTGCCGCTGTCGCTCAGTCCACCCGATTTCATCGGGTTGGCGACCCGAAGAAGTGGCAGGTTGCCCAGAAGCGACATGAGTCCCCCGTCGCTCTGAGCCTGGGCGCCGCCGGCGCTCAAGAGAATCACTGCCGTTGCGGCGGCGCTGATCGTGGCGAATCGCTTGACGAGCTTCACTCGGTCGGCCTTCCGTTGTCGCTGGTGCCAAAAGCTGGCTTTGGAGCACAGGATGGCGACGAGGGGCCGGAAATGATAAGTAGGCACGCTGCGGCGTCCGGCTTTTCCCCCGTACAGCCCCCGCACAGCCCTCGCAAGAAGGACTCCGGCTGCCTTACCGGCACCCTTTCGCGTGAGGTGGTGCGGTGCGGGACGACGTCCCGACCGACGCGACGGAGAGCACCAAGCCTTCCGGCCGAGGAGGAGGGTGGTCCCACGTCGGACGGCGCGCCAGCGGTACGTGCGTGTGACGGGGGTCACGCTTCGCAAGGTCGCCCAGCAGGCCGGTGGCGGGCACCGGACGCCTTCCGAGCTGAGACGGGCAACGTCGAAGGGCCCCACCGCGAGCGGTGGGGCCCTTCGACATCGTGCCCGGTGAGGCACTGGCGGAGGATACGAGATTCGAACTCGTGAGGGGTTGCCCCCAACACGCTTTCCAAGCGTGCGCCCTAGGCCTCTAGGCGAATCCTCCGCCGCAAACATTACATGACCGTGGGGGGTGCTCACGAACCCGTTCCCGCTGGCCCGCATCGGGTACTGCCCGCGGCCCGGCATCGGGTACTGTGGGCGCAGCCCCTCACGCGGCGCTATCTGACTGAACTCCCCCAGGGCCGGAAGGCAGCAAGGGTAGGTCGGCTCTGGCGGGTGCGTGGGGGGCGCTCGCGTTCCCGGGTCCGTCGGCGGGACCCGTTGTCGGTGGGCGCCATTAACCTCGTATGCGTGTCGTCTCTCGCGCTGTACCGCCGCTACCGACCGGAGACCTTTGCCGAGGTCATCGGGCAGGAGCATGTCACCGACCCGTTGCAGCAGGCCCTGCGGAACAACCGGGTCAATCACGCGTACCTGTTCAGCGGCCCGCGCGGATGCGGCAAGACGACCAGCGCGCGCATCCTCGCCCGCTGCCTGAACTGTGAGCAGGGTCCCACCCCCACCCCGTGCGGGGTGTGCCAGTCGTGCCAGGACCTGGCGCGCAACGGACCGGGGTCCATCGACGTCATCGAGATCGACGCCGCTTCCCACGGAGGCGTGGACGACGCCCGTGAGCTGCGCGAGAAGGCCTTCTTCGGCCCCGCCGGCAGCCGGTACAAGATCTACATCATCGACGAGGCCCACATGGTCACGTCGGCCGGCTTCAACGCGCTGCTGAAGGTCGTCGAGGAGCCGCCCGAGCACCTGAAGTTCATCTTCGCCACGACCGAGCCCGAGAAGGTCATCGGCACGATCCGGTCGCGCACGCACCACTACCCGTTCCGGCTCGTCCCGCCCGGCACCCTGCGCGAGTACCTCGGCGAGGTGTGCCGGAAGGAGGACATCCCGGTCGCGGACGGCGTGCTGCCGCTCGTCGTGCGCGCCGGCGCCGGGTCCGTGCGTGACTCCATGTCGGTCATGGACCAGCTGCTCGCCGGGGCCGGGACGGAGGGTGTGACGTACGCCATGGCCACGTCCCTCCTCGGGTACACCGACGGCTCCCTGCTCGACTCCGTGGTCGAGGCCTTCGCCACCGGCGACGGGGCCGCCGCCTTCGAGGTCGTCGACCGCGTCATCGAGGGGGGCAACGATCCGCGGCGGTTCGTCGCCGACCTGCTGGAGCGCCTGCGGGACCTGGTCATCCTCGCCGCGGTGCCGGACGCCCTGGAGAAGGGGCTCATCGACGCCCCGATCGACGTCCTGGAGCGTATGCAGGCTCAGGCCGGCACGTTCGGCGCCGCCGAGCTGAGCCGTGCCGCCGACCTCGTCAACGAGGGCCTCACCGAGATGCGCGGCGCCACCTCGCCCCGCCTCCAGCTCGAACTGATCTGCGCCCGCGTGCTCCTCCCCGCCGCCTACGGTGACCAGCGCTCACTGATGGCCCGCCTGGACCGCATCGAGCGCGGCGTCCAGTTCTCCGGTGGTGCCGGCGCGCCCGCCATGGGCTACGTCCCGGGCCCGGAAGGCCACGGCGCCGCCCTAGCGGACGCCGGGGCCGGCGCGGTGCCGGTGCCGCCCGGTGGCGGCCCCGCCGCCGTCCGGGCCGCCGTACGAGGGGGCGGCCCCGGTGCCCCCGGTGGTCCGGCGGGTCCCTCCGCGGCGGACGGGGCGTCGGCGCCATCGGCGCACTCGGCGCCCACTGCCCCCGCGCCGGCTCCGGCCCCCACCCCCGCACCCACGCCCACTCCCGCGCCTGCCCCGGCTCCGGCCGCCGTGTCCGCACCCGCACCCGCACCCGCAGCCCAGGACCCGGCGCCGGCCGCACCGGCCGCTCCCGCCCCCGGTGCCTGGCCCACCGCCGCCACGGCCGGCGGCGGCCGGCGTCCCGGTGGCTGGCCGACGGCCGCCGCCCCGGCGGAGAGCCCGTCCGGCCAGGGCCCTGGCCCGGCGGCCCCCGCCCAGCCGCAGTCGCAGCCGCAGTCCCCGCCGAGCCATGCCGCCCCCGCGCCGGCGGCCCCGGCACCCGCCCCCGCCGGCGGCCCCGACCCGCGCTCGCTCTGGCCGAACATCCTGGAGGCCGTGAAGAACCGCCGGCGCTTCACCTGGATCCTGCTCAGCCAGAACGCCCAGGTGACCGGCTTCGACGGGACCACGCTCCAGCTCGGCTTCGTCAACGCCGGTGCCCGCGACAACTTCGCCGGCAGCGGCAGCGAGGACGTGCTGCGGCAGGCGCTGACCGAGCAGTTCAACGTGCACTGGAAGATCGAGGCGGTCGTCGATCCTTCCGGGGGTGGCGCCGCCCCCGCGGCTCCGGGCGGCCCGTCCGGCTTCGGCGGTGGCTTCGGCGGCGCCCCCACGACCGGCCAGGGCGGCGCCCCGGGCGGTGGCTACGGCGCCCCGGCCGCCCCGCGCCCCGCCGCGGCGCCCCAGCCGGCCCCGCAGGCGCCCGCCGCTCCGCGGAGCGCCCCGGGCGGGTCCGCCGCCCCGGCCCCGGCGCTCCGGCCGGCGGCCGCTCCCGCGCCGCATCCGGTCGCGCCCGAGGACGACACCCCCGAGGACGACGACCCGGACCTGGACGAGTCGGCGCTCTCCGGCCACGAACTGATCGTGCGGGAACTGGGAGCCACGGTGGTGGAGGAGATCGCCAACGAGTGACCGGGGCGGCGGGGAGGCACGCCGGCGGGACCCGCCGTTCGCGGGCACCTTGGAGGAACGTACGACAAACCCGGCCCCCTGGCTTCGGCGACCTTGCCATTAGGCTGGGCCCGTGAAGGTCCTCGTCATCGGAACCGGCGCCCGCGAACACGCCCTGTGCCACTCCCTGTCCCTCGATCCCGACGTCACCGCGCTGCACTGCGCCCCCGGCAACGCCGGCATCGCCGAGGTCGCCGAGCTGCACCGGGTCGACGCGCTCGACGGTGCCGCGGTGGCCGGACTGGCCACCCGTCTCGGTGCCGACCTGGTCGTCGTCGGCCCGGAGGCCCCACTGGTCGCCGGGGTGGCCGACGCCGTCCGCGCGGCGGGCGTGCCCGTGTTCGGCCCCTCCGGGGAGGCCGCGCGGCTCGAGGGCTCCAAGGCCTTCGCCAAGGACGTGATGGCGGCGGCCGGCGTGCCGACCGCCCGCTCCTACGTCTGCACCACCGCCGAGGAGGTCGCCGAGGCGCTCGACGCGTTCGGCGCGCCCTACGTGGTCAAGGACGACGGCCTCGCCGCCGGCAAGGGTGTCGTCGTCACCCCCGACCCGGACGTCGCCCGGGCGCACGCCGCCGCGTGCCTGGGGGCGCCTCCGGCCAAGCGGGGCAGCGTGGTGATCGAGGAGTTCCTCGACGGCCCCGAGGTCTCCCTGTTCGCCGTCACCGACGGGCGGACGGTCGTACCGCTCCAGCCCGCCCAGGACTTCAAGCGCGCCCTGGACGGCGACGAGGGTCCGAACACCGGCGGTATGGGCGCGTACTCCCCGCTGCCGTGGGCCGACCCGAAGCTGGTCGACGAGGTGCTGGAGACGGTGCTCCAGCCGACGGTGGACGAGATGCGCCGCCGGGGCACCCCCTTCTCGGGGCTGCTCTACGCCGGTCTCGCGATCACCTCGCGCGGAGTCCGGGTCATCGAGTTCAACGCCCGCTTCGGCGACCCCGAGACGCAGGTCGTGCTGGCCCGGCTGAAGACGCCGCTGGCCGGTGTCCTGCTGGCCGCCGCCACCGGCACCCTCGCCGACCTGCCGCCGCTGCGCTGGAGCGAGGAGGCGGCCGTCACCGTCGTCGTCGCCTCGCACAACTACCCCGGCACCCCGCGCACCGGTGACCCGATCACCGGGCTCGACGAGGTGGCCGCCGAGGACGGCCCGCGGGCGTACGTGCTGCACGCGGGGACGCGGCGGGACGGCGACGAGGTCGTCAGCGCGGGCGGCCGGGTGCTGTCCGTGACGGCCACCGGCACCGACCTGGCCGAGGCGCGCGAGCGGGCGTACCGGGCGGTGGGCCGGATCCGCCTCGACGGCTCGCAGCACCGCACGGACATCGCGGCGAAGGTGGCGCGGCCGGCGGACTGACCCGGGGTCGCCGGCCCCCTACCGCCCTGGCACACCCGTCTGACCTGCTCGTTCCTCCTCAGGCCTCGGATCGCGATCCGGGGCCTGATCTTTGCTGTCTGTCACCCAGCTCTGACCAAAGCCATTCCATCGAGTGAGCGATCCCCCATACGGCTGACTGCGGCGCGGGCCCCAACTAGGGTGCCGCGCAAGCGTTCCGGCACTTGGCCCCACCGGCATTGCGATGTCCGTGGCGGGTGCCACAGTGGGGGAGTGAGCAAGACCAGAACGGCACACGTCGGACAGCGAGGGGGCGAGGTCGGCACGTGACCGGAATCGGTGTGGAGGCGGGCGCGCAGGCCGCGCGGTCCCGGGCGCTCGCGGTGCTGCGGGTGCGGGGCCGGGCGCTGGCCGTGGCCCTGCTGCCCGCGGCCGCCGCGGTGATCCTGCTGACCGGCGCCTCCACCGGCCGTCTCGTCGGCCCGGCCTGGGACGCCGCCCGCTGGACGGTGGGTGTGCTCGCCGTGCTGGTGCTGCTGGCCGCCGCCGGCGTCGGCCTGGTCGTCGCCCGGGCCCGCCCCGCCGTCAGTCCCACGGTGCCGATAGCGGAGCGGACCGCCCCGGACCTGTACCGGATGGTGCGCGACCTCGCCGACCGCCTGGACGTGCCGGTCCCCTCCGCCATAGCGCTCACGCCGGACTGCGACAGCTGGCTGGAGGACCGCACCCGCACGGCTCCCGCCCCGCCCACGCACGCGGTGCCCGGTGGCCCGGTGGGCCCGGGCCGCCGCCGCGCGCCGGTCGCGCCGGTCCTCGTCATCGGCTCCCCGTTCCTGTGGTGGATGCGCGTCGGCGAGCTGCGCGCGGTCCTCGCCCCGGTCATCGCCGGCACGGGGCCCTCGGCGCACCCGGACATAGCCGCCGCCCGCCGCTTCGTGCGCGGACTGGACGCGGCCGTGGCCGTCGCCTCGACACCGGGGCGCTGTCCGCCGCTGCGCGGGCTCTGCGCGGTCCTCGGCTGGGTGGCCCGGCTGCTGCTGCGCGGCTGCCGGGACCACGCCACGCTGATGGAGCGCGGGGTCGCGGCGGCGGCGGCCGAGCGCGCCCAGACGGTCGACTACGGCCTGCGGATCGTCGCCCAGGAGCAGGTGGGACTCGCCTACGCGGGCTGGGACCGGCTGCTGACCCGAGTGGCGCTGCCCGCGTGGCGCATGGGCCGCTGGCCCGCCCGGTTGGACGCGGGCGTGGTGGCGGCGCTCACCGAACTGTCCCGGCGCGACCGGCTGGCCGAGGGCTTCGCCTCCCGGCTCGGCGAGCGTCCCGCCTGTGACCTGCTGGAGGAGCCCGGCGTGGTGGACGAGGCCGCCTCGCTGCTCGCCGCCCGCCTGTTCCACGGCGGTCCCGCCGAGACCGGTCCGGACTGGGCGCCGGTGGACTGGCAGGCCTACCCGGAGGAGGTCGTGGACCGGG
Source organism: Streptomyces sp. NPDC100445 (assembly GCF_044759735.1). Lineage (NCBI taxonomy): Bacteria > Bacillati > Actinomycetota > Actinomycetes > Kitasatosporales > Streptomycetaceae > Streptomyces > Streptomyces sp. NPDC100445. Next base: position 294,013 of record NZ_JBIVZV010000010.1, read on the forward strand.
CCTGGCGGGCCCACGCGGCCCGCCTCCACCGCGTCCTGGACTCCCTCGGCGTCCGCCCCGCCCCGGATCCGGCGGCCCCCGTTCCCGGCGGCGCCACGCTGGCCCGCGTCCTGGAGCACCTCACGGAACCGGCCGTCCGGGCCACCGCCGCCACCTCCGGCCGTCCCGCGGGCACCGGCGTCCCCGTCGGCGACGACGAGGACCTCGACCCCACCACCGAGCGCAGCGCGGTGCTCGCCGCCGGGCTGAGCGCCGAGGTGGCCCGGGAGGAGGGCGCCGTGGCGGGCGGCGCCGGCACCGCCCGGCGCGGCGAGAGCGACCTGTGGGACGACGGTGGTCTGCCGCTCTTCCCGCTCCAGCCGCCGCGCACCGCCCGTGAGCTGCTCACCGACCACGTCACGGCGATGGTGTGCTGCGCGGCCGTCGACACCGCCGGCGCGGCCCCCGCCCTGGACTGGCTGGACGGGCCCTCCCTGCTGCTGGGCGGTGAGCGGGCCGCCGACCTGACGCCCCGGGTGCTCAGCCTGATCGAGGAAGGGGATCCGGGCCCGCTGCGCGACTGGCTGGCCGCCTCCGGGATACGCCCGGAGAAGCCCGTACGGCTCGTCTGACCCCGCCGCACCGCCCGCCCCGGCCGCCGTAGTGGAGAGGTGACTTCCACTTCAGGTCAATTCGCGACGAGCAGTGACCGGACCCGTGCGTCATGTGATGTGCTGGGACCGACCACGCCGTTGGCAAGGGCTCGCGACATACGACACGGCGGACGCACGACACCGCATCGGGCAGCACGGCCGGGGCAGTCCCGGCGTGCACGACAGGGACACGGGGGCACCAGGGAGGGGAGCGACCATGGCCTCGGACCACATTCGCCGCTGGGAGTCCGGAGCACTCGCGCACGCCGTCACGGACCCCTTCGGGCAGGGCCCGGTGCCCTGGCTGCGCGGCAGCGAGACGTACTTCGACGACACCGGTCACGTCGTCCCCTGGTACGTCGACCCCGCTCCGCAGCCGCACCCCGGCAGGTCCGGGACGCGTGTTCCCGCGCCGCGGTCCGCCGGGTCCGGGCCCCGCTCGGCCGACGACGTGCACCGCCAGATCAAGGGCTTCACCGCCACCGGCGCGGTGGCGCCCGGCGAGGCGATCGACTTCCACGTCACGGTCGACCCGCCGCAGGAGTTCAGCGTCGACATCTACCGCATCGGCCACTACGGCGGTGACGGCGCGTCCAAGATCACCACGAGCCCCCGGCTCTCCGGCATCGTCCAGCCCCCGCCGCTCACCGCCGACCGCACGGTCTCCTGCCACCACTGGTGGCTGTCCTGGCGCCTCCAGGTCCCCTCGTACTGGACCATCGGCGCCTACGTGGCCGTCCTCACCACCGCCGACGGCTACCGCTCCCACGTGCCGTTCACGGTCCGCGACGACCACCCCGCCGACCTGCTCCTGCTGCTGCCGGACATCACCTGGCAGGCGTACAACCTCTACCCGGAGGACGGCCACACCGGCGCCAGCCTGTACCACGCCTGGGACGAGCACGGCCGTCTCCTCGGCGAGGCAGACGCGGCGACCACCGTCTCCTTCGACCGGCCGTACGCGGGCGCGGGCCTGCCCCTGCACGTCGGCCACGCCTACGACTTCATCCGCTGGGCCGAGCGCTACGGCTACGACCTCGCCTACGCCGACGCCCGCGACCTGCACGCCGGCCGGGTCGACCCGACCCGCTACCGGGGCCTGGTCTTCCCCGGCCACGACGAGTACTGGTCGGTGCCGATGCGCCGCGCCGCCGAGGACGCCCGCGACCGCGGCACCTCCCTGGTGTTCCTCTCCGCCAACACCATGTACTGGCAGGTGGAGCTGGGACCGTCGCCGTCCGGCGTCCCGGACCGGCTCCTGACCTGCCGCAAACGCAAGGGTCCCGGGCGGCCGGTGCTGTGGCGGGAGGTTGACCGGCCCGAGCAGCAGCTCGTCGGCATCCAGTACGCGGGCCGCGTCCCCGAACCGCACCCGCTGATCGTCCGCAACGCCGGCCACTGGCTGTGGGAGGCGACCGGCGCCCACGAGGGCGACCCGATCGAGGGCCTGGTCGCGGGTGAGGCGGACCGTTACTTCCCGCGCACCGCGTTGCCGGAGCACGACGAGCGGATCCTGCTCGCGCACTCCCCCTACACCGACGGCGACGACGTCCTGCGCCACCAGGAGACGTCCCTGTACCGCGCCCCCTCCGGCGCCTGGGTCTTCGCCTCCGGCACCTTCGCCTGGTCCCCCGCCCTGGACCGCCCCGGCCACCTTGACCCCCGTGTGCAGCGCGCCACGGCGAACCTGCTGGACCGTATCTGCAAGCGCGACTGACCCCCGGGCGCGCCCGATCGTCCCCGTACGGGAGAATCGAGGCACTTGGTCAGACCCACGGGGAGGAACCGTGTCCGGATTCGTAGAAAAGCCCGAGCCGATCGAGGTTCCGGGCCTGGTGCACCTGCACACCGGGAAGGTGCGCGAGCTGTACCGCGACGAGGCGGGCGACCTCGTGATGGTCGCCAGTGACCGCATCTCCGCCTTCGACTGGGTGCTGCCCACCCAGATCCCCGACAAGGGCCGCGTCCTCACCCGGCTCTCCCTGTGGTGGTTCGACCAGCTGCGCGACCTGGCCGACCACCACGTCATCAGCACCGACGTCCCCGAGGGCGCCCCCGCCGACTGGGAGGGCCGCACCCTGGTGTGCAGGTCGCTGCGGATGCTTCCGGTGGAGTGCGTGGCCCGCGGCTACCTCACCGGCTCGGGCCTGAAGGAGTACCAGGAGTCCCGTACGGTCTGCGGGCTCGCCCTGCCGGAGGGGCTGGTCGACGGCTCCGAGCTGCCCGCCGCGATCTTCACCCCGGCGGCCAAGGCCGAGGTCGGCGAGCACGACGAGAACGTCTCCTACGAGGAGGTGGCCCGCCAGGTCGGCGCGGACACCGCCGCCCGGCTGCGCCAGGCCACCCTCGCCGTGTACGCGCGCGCCCGGGACATCGCCCGGGACCGGGGCATCATCCTGGCGGACACCAAGTTCGAGTTCGGCTTCGACGGCGACTCGCTGGTCCTCGCCGACGAGATCCTCACCCCGGACTCCTCCCGCTTCTGGCCGGCCGACCGGTGGCAGCCGGGCCGGGCGCAGCCCTCGTACGACAAGCAGTTCGTGCGCGACTGGCTGACCTCGCCGGAGTCCGGCTGGGACCGCGGGAGCGAGCAGCCCCCGCCGCCGCTGCCGGAGGAGGTCGTGGCGGCGACCCGGCAGAAGTACATCGAGGCGTACGAGCGGCTGACGGGCACCAGCTGGTAGCAGGCCGTGCAGTCGGGCTCCCGCCCCGGGCGGCGGGGGTCCGGCGACAGGTCCCGGGCGCACGAAGAAGCCCCCCGGTGGGAACCGGGGGGCTCATCCCGAGCGGACGACGAGGCTCGAACTCGCGACCTCAACCTTGGCAAGGTTGCGCTCTACCAACTGAGCTACGTCCGCGTGGCGCCGTGGCGCGAGAGCAACTATACCCAACCGCGCAGGCGGGCGAGACGCACCGCGGTGTGCCGGTTCTCGGCGCCGAGCTTGGTGACGGCCGAGGAGAGGTAGTTGCGCACGGTCCCCGGTGACAGTGCCGCCCGCTCGGCGATCTCCGCGACGGGGGCGCCGTCGGCGGCCAGTTCCAGCACCTCGGCCTCCCGCGCGGTCAGCGGCGAGTCGCCGGCGCTGATCGCGTCGGCGGCCAACTCCGGATCGACGTAGCGGTTTCCCGCGTGCACGGTCCGGATGATCTCGGCGAGGCGTCCGGCGCTGACGGTCTTCGGCACGAACCCGCGCACCCCGGCCGCGAGCGCCCGTTTCAGATGCCCGGGCCGCCCGTGCCCGGTGACGATCAGCACCCGGCAGCCGGGCAGTTCCGTGCGCAGGGATGTGGCGACCTTCACACCGTCGGCGCCCGGCATCTGGAGGTCGAGGACGGCGACGTCGGGGTGGTGGGCCCGGGCCATGGCCAGCGCCTCGGGTCCGGTCGCCGCCTCGGTGACGACCCGCAGGTCGTCCTCCAGGGAGAGCAGCGCGGCCAGCGCCCCCCGGATCAGGTGCTCGTCGTCGGCGAGCAGCAGCCGTATCGGCGCGGTCACGGGGCGACTCCTTCCACCCGGGCCAGGGGCACGCGCGCCACCAGCCGGAACCGGTCCCGTGCCGTCCCGACCACGCCCGCCTCCAGGGTCCCCTCGACGGCGGCCAGCCGCTCCCGCAGCCCGGCGAGCCCCGTGCCGCCGCCACCGCCGTCGTGCGGTCCGTCCGGCACCCCGTCGTTCTCCACCGTCAGCACCACGCGCCCCTCCCGGACGGACAGTCCCACGTCGCACCGGCCCGCGTCCCCGTGCCGGAGCACGTTGGTGGTCGCCTCGCGCACCACCCAGCCGAGCGCCGACTGCACCTCGGCGGGCAGTCCGGGAGCCTCCGCGCGGACCGCGCAGTCGATCCCGGCCGCCGCCAGCACCCCTTGCGCACCGGCGAGTTCGGTACCGAGGTCGGCCGCGCGGTAGCCGCGCACGACGGCCCGCACCTCCCGCTGGGACTCCTGCGCGACGCGCTGCACCTCGATCATCTGTTCCACGGCCTCCGGCCTTCCCCGGCGGGCCAGTTGGACGGCCAGCTCGCTCTTGAGGGAGATGACGGACAGGTTCCGGCCCAGTACGTCGTGCAGGTCCCGTCCGAACCGCAGCCGTTCCTCGGCGACCGCGAGCCGGGCCTCGGCCTCCCGGGCCCGTTCCGCCTCCCAGAGCACGGACAGCGTCCAGGCGCCGGTGCGGCAGGCGAACAGCGCGAACACCGCCTGGAAGAGGGCCATCACACCGGTCGCGAGGAGCCCGGCGCCGTCGCGGTCGGTGAGCCAGACGGCGCCGGTGACCAGGGCCGCGAGCAGCGCCGACCGGCGCAGGAACACCGTTACGGGGACGGTGAGTCCGTAGAGCAGGCCGAACGGCAGCAGGCCGGCGGAGACCGCCCAGCGGACGGTCATCGCGTCGGCCGCGTGCAGCGCGGACAGGGCCAGGTCCAGCGCCAGCGCCAGCGCGAGCAGGACGGCCGGGAGGCGGTGCGCCCCGGCCGGCAGCCGGGCCCGCCCCAGGTAGTGGTCGAGGGCGGGCCGGGTGAGCCGGGTGGAGGCCGCGCACTGGAGGGCCGACACCCCGACCAGCAGGGCGCCGAGGACGACCGCGACGGGCCGGTGGCCGAGCCCGGTGCCCAGGGGGAGCAGCAGCCAGCCGAGGGAGAAGATCCAGACCGACACGTACCAGGAGACGACCGTGTACAGCTCGACGCGTTCGGCCTTGCCGCGCTCCCGCCAGTGCCGCCGCTGCCAGTTCCGTATCCGCCCGGTCATGCGCGCCCCCCGGTCCTCAGCGCCGCGGTTCCCAGCGGAACCACCGCCGTACAGCAAACACCGCCACGGCCGTCCAGGCCAGCGTGGCCGCGAGGGCGCCCAGGACCTCGTACGCGTCCCACCGCCCGGTCCAGCCCGCCCGGACCAGCCCGATCGCGGGGGAGAGCGGGAGCAGTCCGCCGACGGAGGCGAGCCGGTCCGGCATGATCTCGGTGGGGAACATGACCCCCGAGCCGATCATCGTGACGAACACCAGGGGCAGCGAGGTGACCTGGGCGCTCTCCACGGACCGGGTGACGGAGGCGGTCAGCGCGGCGAGCGCGGCGGACAGCACCAGCCCGGCCGCGAGCCCCAGCGGGATCAGGTACGGCGCCCTGGGGGTCCCGGCGTGCAGCAGCACCGCGGCCCCGGCGCACAGCAGCAGCGCCTGCGTGAGGCCCACGGCCATGGCGGGCAGGGCGGTGCCGGTGAGGATCTCGGCGTCGGTCGGTTCGCCGGTGCGCAGCCGCTTGAGGACGAGTTCCTCGCGGCGGGCGACGTAGACGTTGACCAGCGCGGTGTAGACGGTGAAGAGCAGGGAGAAACCGACGGCGGCCGTGAGCATCGCCGTGCCGGCGTTCAGACCGTGTTTCTGCACGTCGAGCTGGTCCAGGGCCGGCCGCACGCTGAACGGCAGCGAGAGCGGCACGACGAGCGCGGTGAACAGCACACCGCGGTTGCGGCCGAGCAGGGTCAGCTCGGCCCGGGCCAGCGCGCGCAGCCGCCGGGACGCGGGCGCTGGGGCGACGGGGTACGGGGCGCGCGCGGGGGCGGCTCCGGTGCCGGGGGACACGCCGTTCACGCCGCCACCCCCGGGTCCCGCGCGATCTGGAGGAACGCCTCCTCCAGGGAGGCCGAGCGCACCTCCAGGCCGCGCAGTTCGACGCCGGTCCGCTCGGCCCAGGTGAGGACGGCGGTGGCGGTCCGCTGGACCTCGCGGGTGCTCAGCCGCACGACCCGGCCGTCGCTCTCGTGTCCGCAGACGCCGATACCGGGCAGGGGCGGCAGGTCGCCGGGGAAGTGGCCGGCGGGCAGTTCGAAGGAGATCCGGGACGGCCGGCCGGCGCTGACCTCGGCCGGGGTGCCGGAGGCGGCGACCCGCCCCGCGTGCAGGATGGCGAGCCGGTCGGCGAGGTCCTCGGCCTCCTCCAGGTAGTGCGTGGTGAGCAGCACCGTGGTGCCGGCGTCCCGCAGCTCCCGCACCAGCGTCCAGGTGTCCCGGCGGCCCTCCGCGTCGAGGCCGGTCGTCGGCTCGTCGAGGAACAGCACCTCGGGGTCGCCGAGCAGGCAGAGTGCCAGGTCCAGGCGCCGGCGCTCCCCGCCCGACAGCTGCTTGACCCGCACCCCCCGCTTGCCCGCGAGCCCGGCCCGGGCCAGGACGTCGTGCCCGGGCCGGGCCCCGCTGGTGCATCCCGCCCACATCCGGGTGGTCTCGGCGACGGTCAGCTCGGCGGGGAAGCCGCCCTCCTGGAGCATGACGCCGGTGCGGGGCCGTACGGCGGCCCGTTCGCGGTACGGGTCGTGGCCGAGCACCCGGACCCGGCCGGCGGCGGGCGGTGCGAGCCCTTCCAGCAGTTCGACCGTGGAGGTCTTCCCGGCACCGTTGGTGCCCAGCAGGGCGAAGATCTCCCCGCGCCGCACGGAGAGGGTGACGCCGCGTACGGCCTCGAACCCGTCCCCGTAGACACGCCTGAGGCCGGTGGCCTCGATCACGTGCTCGTGTCCGTCGATGTCCATGGAGCCAGCGTCCCGGCGGTCCGGCCCGGCGGGCAGTGCGCGGTGTCATCACTCGGCATGACACATGTCAGATGGCCGGACGCCGGACGCCGGGAGGGGACCGGACAACGAGAAGGCCCCGGTCCACTGGACCGGGGCCTTCTCACCGAGCGGACGACGAGGCTCGAACTCGCGACCTCAACCTTGGCAAGGTTGCGCTCTACCAACTGAGCTACGTCCGCACTGCCCCCGACCGGCTCCCACCGATCGGTGCGGCACCAGCCTACCCGATCCACCATGGTGGTCGTGTCGGCGGTGCAGAGCGGGTGACAGGAATTGCACACTGCGCCTTCCCCCTGGAAGGGGGATGTTCTACTACTGAACTACACCCGCGTGTCCTCGGGATCCGGCCTTTCGGCCTCGCCCCTCGGCGTGTCCCAGACATTAGCCGATCGGCGGGGGGGTAGCGCAAGTCGGCTCCCCTCGTGACCCGGTTCGCCCCAAGTGCCCGTTCCTCAGGACCCGCTGACGGACCCCGAGGACGCACCCCCCGCACGGGCTCACTGCGCGGCGCTGAACGCCTCGTAGACCTTCTTCGGGATGCGCCCGCGTGCGGGGACGTCCATCTTGTTGGCCTGGGCCCAGGCGCGGACGGCCGCCGGATCGGGGGCGACCTCCGTCTGCTTGTACGCCTTGCCGGACCGCGACCGCTTGCGGCCGGCCTCCACGTAGGGCGCGAGCGCCTTGCGCAGTTTCCTGGCGTTGGATTCGTTCAGGTCGATCTCGTACGACCGGCCGTCGAGTCCGAAGGCGATCGTCTCCGCCGCTTCCGAGCCGTCGATGTCGTCGAAGAGAGTGACCACGACCTTTTGCGCCACGAATATCGGTCCCTTCGTGCGGCACGTCGATACAGCTCATCGCCGACGACGTGCCGGGTATCGGCTATTGCCAATTCATTTGTATGGTGCCCGGCAATGCAAATGTACCGCGCCCGGCAATGCAAAGTGAAGCCCGACTAAATCCGCCCGCGTGTCCGAGCGCAATAGACGGATCGCGGGGATGGTCGAACTTTCCCAGAACTTTTCGCGGGCGGGTGGCTTCGACACCCGATCGTGATGCGCCTCACGTAGTTTCCTCCAACTCTACTCGCGTAGAAATTTTGTGCGGGTAGTCTGAAGGGACCTGCTCAGCACCACACACCGGGAGTGCCAGTGGCACGCGTCGTAGTCGACGTCATGCTCAAGCCGGAGATCCTCGACCCCCAGGGCCAGGCGGTCCAGCGTGCGCTGCCGCGCCTGGGTTTCGAGGGGATCTCGGACGTACGTCAGGGAAAGCGTTTCGAACTGGAAGTTGACGGGCCGGTCGACGAGGCCGCGCTCGCCCGCATCCGCGATCTTGCGGAATCCTTCCTCGCCAACACCGTGATCGAGGACTTCACCGTCCGGGTGGACGAAGTCGCGGAGGCGGCCAAGTGACCGCTCGTATTGGCGTCGTCACTTTCCCGGGCAGCCTGGACGACCAGGACACCCGGCGCGCGGTCCGTCTGGCGGGCGCCGAACCGGTCGCCCTGTGGCACAAGGACAAGGACCTCAAACAGGTCGACGCGGTCGTCCTGTGCGGCGGTTTCTCCTACGGCGACTATCTGCGGGCCGGCGCCATCGCCCGCTTCTCGCCGGTCATGGAGTCCGTGATCGAACAGGCCAGGGCCGGGCTGCCGGTGCTCGGCATCTGCAACGGCTTCCAGATCCTCACCGAGGCCCACCTCCTCCCGGGCGCCATGCTCGGCAACGACCACCTCCACTTCATCTGCCGCGACCAGAAGCTGCGGGTGGAGAACGCGGAGACGGCCTGGACCGGCGACTACCGCGCCGGCCAGGAGATCCACATCCCGCTGAAGAACATGGACGGCCGGTACGTCGCCGACACGTACACGCTGGACAAGCTGGAGGCGGAGGGCCGGGTCGCCTTCCGCTACCTGGACTTCAACCCGAACGGCTCGCTCCGCGACATCGCCGGCATCACCAACGAGGCCGGGAACGTCGTGGGGCTCATGCCGCACCCGGAGCACGCCGTGGAGCCGCTGGTCGGCACCGGCCGCACCGACGGCCTCCCCTTCTTCACCTCGATCCTCAAGAAGCTGGTCAACGCATGAGCCGGACGCCTCTGGACACGGTCGAGCACGCGGCCGAGACCCCCGACGTCGAGCTGCCCTGGGCCGAGCTGGGCCTGAAGAAGGACGAGTACGAGCGGGTGGTGGAGATCCTCGGCCGCCGCCCCACCGGCGCCGAACTCGCCATGTACTCGGTGATGTGGTCCGAGCACTGCTCGTACAAGTCCTCCAAGGTTCACCTGCGCCAGTTCGGCGAGAAGGCGCCCGAGTCGGACGCCATGCTCGTCGGCATCGGCGAGAACGCCGGTGTCGTGGACGTCGGCCAGGGCTACGCGGTCACCTTCAAGGTCGAGTCGCACAACCACCCGTCCTACGTCGAGCCCTACCAGGGCGCGGCCACGGGCGTCGGCGGCATCGTCCGCGACATCATCGCGATGGGCGCCCGCCCGGTCGCGGTCGTGGACCCGCTGCGCTTCGGCGCCGCCGACCACCCCGACACCAAGCGCGTCCTGCCGGGCGTGGTCGCGGGCATCGGCGGCTACGGCAACTGCCTGGGCCTGCCCAACATCGGTGGCGAGGTCGTCTTCGACGCCTGCTACCAGGGCAACCCGCTGGTCAACGCCGGTGCCATCGGAGTGATGCGGCACGAGGACATCCACCTCGCCAAGGCCTCCGGCACGGGCAACAAGGTCATCCTGTACGGCGCCCGGACCGGCGGCGACGGCATCGGCGGCGCCTCGATCCTGGCCTCCGAGACCTTCGACGACGCCAAGCCGTCCAAGCGGCCCGCGGTGCAGGTCGGCGACCCCTTCCAGGAGAAGCTGCTCATCGAGTGCACCCTGGAGGCGTTCAGCGAGAAGCTGGTCGTCGGCATCCAGGACCTGGGCGCGGCCGGCCTGTCCTGCGCCACCTCCGAGCTGGCCTCCAACGGCTCCGGCGGCATGCGCGTGACGCTGGACGACGTCCCGCTGCGCGACTCCACGCTCTCGCCCGAGGAGATCCTCATGAGCGAGTCGCAGGAGCGCATGTGCGCGGTCGTGGAGCCGGAGAAGGTCGGCCGGTTCCTGGAGATCTGCGAGAAGTGGGACGTCATCGCCACCGTCATCGGTGAGGTGACCGACGGCGACCGGCTGGAGATCTTCTGGCACGGTGAGAAGATCGTCGACGTCGACCCGCGCACGGTCGCGCACGAGGGCCCGGTCTACGAGCGCCCCTACGCGCGCCCCGACTGGCAGGACGCGCTCCAGGCGGACGACGCCAACAAGCTGCCCCGCCCGGAGACCGCCGAGGAGCTCAAGGACCAGGTCCTGCGGCTGGTCGGCTCCCCCAACCAGGCCTCCAAGAAGTGGATCACGTCCCAGTACGACCACTTCGTGCAGGGCAACACCGTCCTCGCCCAGCCGGAGGACTCCGGCATGATCCGCGTGGACGAGGAGACCGGGCTCGGCGTCGCGATCGCGACCGACGGCAACGGCCGCTACGCCAAGCTGGACCCGTACACCGGCGCCCAGCTGGCCCTGGCCGAGGCCTACCGGAACGTGGCGACCACCGGCGCCAAGCCGCTGGCCGTCTCCGACTGCCTGAACTTCGGCTCGCCGGAGGACCCGGCGGTCATGTGGCAGTTCGCGGAGGCCGTGCGCGGGCTCGCCGACGGCTGCCGTCAGCTCGGCACGCCCGTGACCGGCGGCAACGTCTCGCTGTACAACCAGACCGGTGAGGCCGCGATCCACCCGACCCCGGTCGTGGCCGTCCTCGGCGTGATCGACGACGTCGCCCGCCGCACCCCGGTCGCCTTCCAGGAGGAGGGCCAGCTGCTCTACCTCCTCGGCGACACCCGTGAGGAGTTCGGCGGCTCGGCCTGGTCCCAGGTGGTCCACGACCACCTGGGCGGCCTGCCGCCCAAGGTCGACCTGGAGCGGGAGCGGCTGCTGGCGGAGATCCTGATCTCCGCCTCCCGCGACGGCATGATCGACTCCGCGCACGACCTGTCCGACGGCGGCCTGGTCCAGGCCGTGGTCGAGTCGGCGCTGCTCGGCGGCAAGGGCGCCCGCCTGGTCGTCCCCGACGGCCTGGACGCCTTCACCTTCCTGCTGTCGGAGTCGGCCGGCCGCGCGGTCGTCGCCGTGCCGCGCTCGGAGGAGGTCCGCTTCAACGACATGTGCGGTGCGCGTGGCCTGCCGGTCACCCGGATCGGTGTCGTGGACGGGGACACCGTCGAGGTGCAGGGCGAGTTCACCCTCACCCTCGACGAACTCCGCGAGGCCCACGAGAACACCATCCCGGCGCTGCTGGCGTAGTACGGCCCCGGCGGACGCCCTGCCCGGCCCGGGCCGGGCGTCCGCACGCACTCCTGGGACGGCGGCCGCGGGAAACCCGCTGAAGTCCCGGTGCCGGCGGGTTTAGGGTCGCTCCCATGCCACCGGCCAGGAAGCGTGCCCGCAGTTACGACCCCGCCAGGACCCGCGCCGCGGTCCTCGCCCAGTTCGACGCCGTACGGGAGGCCGTGCGCGGTCTGGAGCCCGGGCGGCTCGCCCTGCCCACCCGGCTCGGCGACTGGACCGTACGGGACCTGATCGCGCACATCGGCATGGCCGTCACGGCCGTCCACCGCGCCCTGGACCGGCCCGCCCCGCCCCGGCAGGACGTCCAGGTGGTCCAGTGGCCCTTCGCCACCGCCGCGAACTCCGCGGCCATCGCCGACTTCACCCGGAACGTCGCCGCGGACCACCCCGACCTCGACGTCTACCTCGCCGACGTCGGGGACACCCTGCGCGCCCTGCTCGCCGCGCACCCCGGCGGCCGGCTCCTGGAGACCAACGCGGGCGCCCTGCCGCTGGACGACTACCTCGTCACCCGCGCCGTCGAGCTCGTCGTCCACACCGACGACCTCAACGCCGCCGTCCCGGGCCTGGAGGTGCCCCACGACCGGCAGGCCCTGGCCGCCGCCACCCGGCTGCTGGCCGACGCCCTCGCCGTGAAGGCGCCCGGCGGCTCCACCGAGGTGCGGGTGCCGCCGTTCGCCGTGGTGCAGTGCGTCGAGGGCCCCCGGCACACCCGCGGCACGCCGCCGAACGTCGTGGAGACCGATCCGCTGACCTGGATCAGGCTGGCCACCGGGCGGCTGTCCTGGGCCGACGCGCTGGCCGGGGCGAAGGTCGCCGCGAGCGGGGAGCGGGCGGACCTCGCGGGGCTCCTGCCGCTCATGTCGTAGCCCGGGCGTCCCCGGTCCACCGGAACGGGCGTCTGCCCGTCCACCGGCGCGAGCGTCCCCCGGTCCACCGGAGCGGGCCGAGCGGGGAACCGTCCGTGCCGTCCGGCCGTCGAAACGGTATGAACCGGTACAAGCGATACGCGTCCTCGATGGCGGTCGCCGTCCTGCTCCCGCTCACGGTGGCCTGTGGCGGCGCGGCGGGGGACAGTGGAGCGGTGAGCGCCCAGCAGCCGGTGACCGGGATCGACTGGCGGGTCGACGGCATCACCGTCGGCGGCACGACCCGGCACGCGCCCGCCACCGCCCGCCTCCGCGTCGACGAGGACGGCAGGGCGGCCGGCAACCTCGGCTGCAACCGTTTCAGCGCCCGCGCCACCGTGCACGGCGACCGGATCACCATCGGCGACCTGCGCACGACCCGGATGGCCTGCGCCCCGACCCGGATGGAGTTCGAGCGCGCCCTCGCGCGCGCCCTGACCACCGGCACGCTCGTCGCCCGGACCGACGGGGCGAAAGCCACGCTCACCGGCGGCGACGGCGACCGGGTCCACCTCAGCCGACACGCGCCGACCTGATGTGCGTCACCTCACTCGCGCACGGGGCGAAAAGCCGTCCGACGGCCCCCCGCGACCCGGCCCGCCCGGCCGGGCGCTGCTAGCCCACCGCTGTGACCTGGGGAAACGCGGAAACACCCAAAGTGATCGCATCCGCGTTCTCGGCAACCGACACGATCCCCAATTCGGACCAGTGGTCGATCTCGCCTACACTCGGTGGCGTGCCACGTGGTGACGGTCGACTCAATCACGATCTGCTTCCCGGCGAGAAGGGCCCCCAGGACGCTTGCGGCGTCTTCGGTGTCTGGGCGCCGGGTGAAGAGGTCGCAAAGCTCACGTACTTCGGGCTCTACGCCCTCCAGCACCGGGGTCAGGAATCCGCGGGTATCGCGGTCAGCAACGGCTCCCAGATCCTCGTCTTCAAGGACATGGGCCTGGTCTCCCAGGTCTTCGACGAGACCTCTCTCGGCTCCCTCCAGGGCCACATCGCGGTCGGACACGCCCGCTACTCGACCACCGGTGCCTCCGTGTGGGAGAACGCCCAGCCGACCTTCCGTGCCACCGCGCACGGTTCGATCGCGCTCGGGCACAACGGCAACCTGGTCAACACGGCGCAGCTCGCCGAGATGGTCGCCGCGCTGCCCAACGACAACAACAGCCGCTCCACCCGGGTCGCGGCCACCAACGACACCGACCTGCTGACGGCCCTGCTGGCCGCCCAGGTCGACGAGGACGGCAAGCCGCTGACCATCGAGGAGGCCGCCCACGCGGTCCTCCCGAAGGTCAAGGGCGCGTTCTCCCTCGTCTTCATGGACGAGCACACCCTCTACGCCGGCCGCGACCCGCAGGGCATCCGTCCGCTGGTCCTCGGCCGGCTGGAGCGCGGCTGGGTGGTCGCCTCGGAGTCCGCCGCCCTCGACATCTGCGGCGCCAGCTATGTGCGGGAGATCGAGCCGGGCGAGTTCGTCGCCATCGACGAGAACGGCCTGCGCAGCTCCCGGTTCGCCGAAGCGAAGCCCAAGGGCTGTGTCTTCGAGTACGTGTACCTGGCCCGTCCCGACACCGACATCGCCGGCCGGAACGTGTACCTCTCCCGGGTGGAGATGGGCCGCCGGCTGGCCAAGGAAGCGCCCGCCGAGGCCGATCTGGTCATAGCGACCCCGGAATCCGGGACTCCGGCCGCCATCGGCTACGCGGAGGCCTCCGGCATCCCCTTCGGCGCCGGTCTGGTGAAGAACGCCTATGTCGGCCGGACCTTCATCCAGCCCTCGCAGACCATCCGGCAGCTGGGCATCCGCCTGAAGCTGAACCCGCTGAAGGAAGTCATCAAGGGCAAGCGCCTGGTCGTCGTCGACGACTCGATCGTGCGCGGCAACACCCAGCGGGCCCTGGTCCGCATGCTCCGGGAGGCGGGCGCCGCCGAGGTCCACATCCGGATCTCCTCCCCGCCCGTGAAGTGGCCCTGCTTCTTCGGCATCGACTTCGCCACGCGCGCGGAGCTGATCGCCAACGGCATGACCATCGAGGAGATCGGCACCAGCCTGGGCGCCGACTCCCTGGCCTACATCTCCATCGACGGCATGATCGAGGCGACCACCATCGCCAAGCCGAACCTGTGCCGCGCCTGCTTCGACGGCGAGTACCCGATGGACCTGCCGGACCCGGAGCTGCTCGGCAAGCAGCTGCTGGAGACGGAGCTGGCCGCGGGCCCGGCCGCCACGGCCGCGACCGACGCGATCCGCCGCCCGTAATCCCCGCTGTTCCACGCGGTACGACACGAAAGTTCTCAAGGTCATGTCTTCTGGTGGTTTTCATCAGCGTGCCCCGCAGGCCGCCCCGTCCGCCGCGGACGGTGCCAGCTACGCGAGCGCCGGCGTCGACATCGAGGCGGGCGACCGCGCGGTGGAGCTGATGAAGGAGTGGGTGAAGAAGACCCGGCGCCCCGAGGTGCTGGGCGGCATCGGCGGCTTCGCCGGTCTCTTCGACGCCTCCGCCCTCAAGCGCTACGAGCGCCCGCTGCTGGCGTCCGCCACGGACGGCGTCGGCACCAAGGTCGACATCGCGCGCCGCCTGGGCGTCTACGACACCATCGGCCACGACCTGGTCGCCATGGTCATGGACGACATCGTGGTGTGCGGCGCCGAGCCGCTCTTCATGACCGACTACATCTGCGTCGGCAAGGTCCACCCCGAGCGGGTCGCCGCGATCGTCAAGGGCATCGCGGAGGGCTGTGTGCTGGCCGGCTGCGCCCTGGTGGGCGGCGAGACGGCCGAACACCCGGGTCTGCTGGGCGAGGACGACTTCGACGTCGCCGGCGCCGGTACGGGCGTCGTGGAGGCCGACCGGCTGCTCGGCGCGGACCGTATCCGCGACGGTGACGCCGTGATCGCCATCGCGTCCTCCGGACTTCACTCGAACGGGTACTCCCTGGTCCGGCACGTGCTGCTGGACCGCGCCGGGATGACCCTGGAGACCGAGGTCGCGGAGCTGGGCCGGAGCCTGGGCGAGGAGCTGCTGGAGCCCACGAAGATCTACTCGCTGGACTGCCTGGCGCTCACCCGCACCACCGATGTGCACGCCTTCAGCCACATCACCGGCGGCGGTCTGGCCGCCAACCTGGCCCGGGTGGTCCCGGACGGCCTGCACGCCGTGGTCGACCGCTCCACCTGGACCCCGGGCCCGGTCTTCTCTCTGGTCGGGGCGGCCGGCAACGTCGAGCGCCTGGAGCTGGAGAAGACCCTGAACATGGGCGTCGGCATGATGGCGATCGTCCCGCAGGACTCCGTGGACGTGGCGCTGGCGACCCTGGCCGACCGGGGCGTCGAGGCGTGGGTGGCCGGCGAGATCACCGGCCGCGACGGGCGGACGACCGGCGCGGAGCTGGTCGGGGACTACGCCGGCTGACCCCCGCGCGGACAGCACGAAATCCGGTCGGTGGCTGCGCCACCGACCGGACTGGTCCGTGCAAGGTCAAGCGCCGCGACGATGCTGGGAGGAGTCCTCGTCCTCTTCGTCGTCGTCGTCCTCATAGAGGTCGGCGTACCGTGCATACAGGTCGTCGTCGTGCTCATCGTCCGTGAAACGGTCGCCGTTCCGCGACTGGTTCGACGTCGATGCGCCCAGCTCCTCGGCCAGGCGTGAGAGGTCAGTCCCGCCGCTGTTGTACTTCAGCTGACGGGCAACCTTCGCCTGCTTGGCCTTGGCCCGGCCGCGCCCCATGGCTCGACCCCCTCAACGACGGGGCTCGACGGCCCCAGAGTCTGACACGCGTTCATGTTCCGGCACGGACTCTCCGCGGAGAACCCGGTCCGTAGGGCTTCCACGGTACCTGAGCCCGCGCCCATACGGTACGTCGCCCGCGGTACGCGTCGGTGCCCAGGACCGCCGAGGAGCCCTTTCCTCGCTGGTCAGTGACGATTTTAACCAGTTCTGAACGAACGACCCGCCGAGGGAAGTGACCGTTCTCTCCACGCCCCCACCGACGGGTACCGCTCATCCGTTCGATCGCCTCACTGTACGACGCCACCCGCGCGGGCCTCGGCCATGCGCTGCTCGGCGATCCGGTCGGCCGCGGCGGCCGGCGGGATGCCGTCCTCCTTCGCACGAGCGAATATGGCCAGCGTGGTGTCGAAGATCTTCGCCGCCTTCGCCCGGCACCGCTCGAAGTCGAACCCGTGCAGCTCGTCGGCGACCTGGATGACCCCGCCGGCGTTCACCACGTAGTCCGGCGCGTAGAGGATCCCGCGGTCGGCGAGGTCCTTCTCCACCCCGGGGTGGGCGAGCTGGTTGTTGGCGGCCCCGCAGACCACCCGGGCGGTGAGCACGCCCACGGAGTCGTCGTTCAGGGCCCCGCCGAGCGCGCAGGGGGCGTAGATGTCCAGGCCCTCGGTCCGGATCAGCGCCTCGGTGTCCCCGACGGCCGTCACGCCCTCGGGGTACTGGTCGAGGATCCGCCGGACGGCGTCCGCGCGCACGTCCGTGACCCAGACCTCGGCCCCCTCGTCACGCAGGTGCCGGACGAGGTGGTGACCGACCTTGCCGACCCCGGCGACGCCGACCCTGCGGCCCCGCAGCGACGGGTCGCCCCACAGGTGCTGGGCGGAGGCGCGCATGCCCTGGTAGACGCCGAAGGCGGTGAGCACGGAGGAGTCGCCGGCGCCGCCGTTCTCGGGGGAGCGGCCGGTGGTCCAGCGGCACTCGCGGGCCACCACGTCCATGTCGGCGACGTACGTGCCGACGTCGCACGCGGTGACGTAGCGCCCGCCGAGCGAGGCGACCATGCGGCCGTAGGCGAGGAGCAACGCCTCGCTCTTGTCGCGCTCGGGGTCACCGATGATCACGGCCTTGCCGCCGCCGTGGCCGAGACCGGCCATGGCGTTCTTGTACGACATGCCGCGGGCGAGGTTCAGGGCGTCGGCGACGGCCTCGGCCTCGCTGGCGTACGGGTAGAAGCGCGTGCCGCCGAGGGCGGGGCCCAGGGCGGTGTTGTGGATGGCGATCACGGCCTTGAGGCCGCTGGCGCGGTCCTGGCAGAGCACGACCTGCTCATGGCCGCCCTGGTCCGAGTGGAACAGGGTGTGCAGGACATCAGCAGACGCGCCGGTTACGTCGGTCACTGTGGTGACTCCTGTGAAAGAGCGGCGAGTGGGGTCGGACCCCGTACGGGTGGCGGGGTGCCGTGGCATGAGGGTAGAGCCTCCGCCCGAGCACCATCCGCGCAGTGTTCAGGATCACTCTGCCGGGTCCTCGGCGCACGCATCGGCGTGGCACGATGCGCAGTGGTTCCGAGCCGTACCCGCTGGGGAGGGAGCAGGCGTGGGCAAGGTGTACTCGGTGGACGTCCCCTACGCCACGTACCTGCGCGTGTACGAGCCGCTGGGCGCCTTCCCGGACGCGGAACGCGCCCACTGGGAGCGTTACGCCCGCCGCCCCGACCGCCCCTCCTACCAGGACGAGCTGCGCCGCTCCCTGGCCTCCCTGCTGCCCACCCCGCCGGTCGCGGTCCCGGTGCACGAGAGCGCCGACGCCTTCGTGCTGGAGGTGGACGGGGTGGTGTGCGTCTGCCCGTGGCGGACCCGGCTGCGCGGCTGGCAGGCCCTGGAGGAACTGCCCGGCGAGCTGCCGCCGACGGTGCTGGACGCCGTGCTGCCGCCCCTGGTGCGCCGCCAGGCCGCCCAGGACCACGAGCGCTGGCTCGCCCGCAACCCCGACGCCCGCCCGTGGATCCGGACGGCGACCTGGCAGGTGCCGCTGCACTGGTTCGTGCTGGTCTCCGACGCGGAGCGCCGGTACGACGAGGGGAGCGCCGAGGTGCCGCCGGTGCTGCGCTACCGCACGCCGATGGTGCAGGCCCGGCGCCGGGTGGCGCGGGCGCTGCGCACGCTGCGGGACACCGTCGAGGAGGGGCCGCTGATCGACGGCCTGCTGGACGTGGGCCGCTGGCTGGAGGAGTTCCACCCGCGCTCGCTGGTCGAGCTGGACTACGGCGGCCTGGTGCACGTGCTGCCCGCCGGCGAGCTGGAGTCCGACCGCTCGGCGGCGGACGTGGCCGCCGGGATCGAGGCGCTGCGCCGGGGCGACGGGGCGGCGGCCGGGGAGGCGTACGGGCGGCTGACGGAGCGGTGGCGGACGGTGCGGAGCCGGCGTTCCGCGAACTGAGCGTGGACCGAATTCGAACTGAGTGACGTAGGTCACGGCCCAAACCGCCGCGCACGACGTACGGTCTACGCACTTGGTCCATCTGACGGGACGTTGGTTCAGATCTGGACTTTCGTCCCAAGGGTGATGGACGGCACTTACCCGGCCCTTGCGCCTCTTGCCACTCCTCATGCCAAAATAGGACAAGGAGTCCGGGGAGGGCTCCTTCCGTCCAACTATGCTCGATCGTGGGCGGATTCTCCGCTTTGTAAGCTTTGGGGGGTCTGGTGACCTCTGATCGCCGCTGTGACTGATCGTCACAGTGGCGTGACTGTCCGCTATGGCACGGTCCATCGGCATCCGTCGCTGATGAACACCTGGGAGGGCAATTCCATCGGTTTGGCCGACGCGGCTGGACAGATGGTGTAGTTGTAGTGCCGAGGACAAGCCGTTCGTCCTATAACCGACTCGACTCGCGTCCGCCATTTCGGGCAACGCGGGTCAAGGTGCAGAATTTAGAGGAAAGAACCGAGAAGGTTCGGTTCTCCCGAGGAGGCCGCTCATGACCGCTCGCACCCCTGATGCCGAGCCGCTGCTGACCCCGGCTGAGGTCGCCACCATGTTCCGTGTCGACCCCAAGACGGTCACGCGGTGGGCGAAGGCCGGCAAGCTCACTTCCATCCGCACGCTCGGCGGGCACCGCCGCTACCGCGAGGCCGAGGTCCGCGCACTGCTCGCGGGCATCCCGCAGCAGCGCAGCGAGGCCTGAACAACTCCATAACCGGGCAAGACGGTCGGTCCCCCAACCGGCCGGGGCGCCCGGGGCCACAGCTACAAGCGACGCGGGACCTGCCCCAACAGGGCCCACGCCCCAGCCGAACAGAGCATCGCAGGCAAGCCGTACCGGGTGTGTCGTCGATCGCGCTGGACTCCGCCGAGTCCAGCGCGATTTTTTTGTGCGCGCGACGGGCCGGGGCGCGGGGTCGTGCGCGTCCTTGTCGGAGTCTGGGGAGGCCTGTCGGAACCGGCTGTGCGGGTCTCTCGGAGCCGGTGCAATTGCACATATTAAATCGACCCGTTGTATGAAGGGGTTAAGTACCGCCGTTTCAAAAACTCATGCGGTGACTCCCGTCACACGGCGGGACGCTTGTCGCTCCCGGCATGCGTGCGCTAGAGGCGGCGCGCGCCTCAGCGTCCCACGCCCGTACGGGGGTTGGGGTCGGCAGGCGTCAGGCGGGCCGGGGGTCCTCGTCCGCGACCGTCCGCCGGCCGCCCTCGTCCTCGCCCTCCCGGCCTCCCGGGCCCGAGTCCATCGCCAGCCGTAGCAGGCGGTGGCAGACGGCGCAGTGGCGGGTGAGATGCCCGAACGACGAGGCGGCCGCCAGGTGCGCCCTCAGGAGCGCCCGCGTCTCGTGCCTGACCGAAGCCGCCATACGCCACCTCCGGGGCCGCACGGGAGGACGGAACCCTGCTCCTTGGGTACCGAGGGAAGGCGGCGCCGTCAAGACCGCGCGCCGTTCGGGCCCGCGGCGGCCGGATCCGTACCGCGGACCCACGGAAACGGCCGAGGCCCGCCTCCCTCGCGGGAAACGGGCCTCGGCCTCGATGCGGTCCTGACGGGATTTGAACCCGCGGCCTCCACCTTGACAGGGTGGCGAGCACTCCAAACTGCTCCACAGGACCAGGTTTTGCGGCGCTTGCTGCTGCGTTGCGCTGCGAGAAGGACTGTACAGGAGGGTGAGGGTCCTGGTCGAACTCACCCTCCGCACGGGCGCCGTCACGGGGCGGCGGCGTCGATCGCCTTCAGGATCCGCTTGTCGGAGACCGGGTACGCCGTGCCCAGCGCGTGGGCGAAGTAGCTCACTCGCAACTCCTCCAGCATCCAGCGGATGTCCAGGACGGAGGACGGCACCGGGCGGCCCTTCGGGAGCTGTTCCAGGAGCCAGGCGTACTCGTCCTGCATCTCGTGGACCTTCTCCATGCGCGTGGTGTCCCGCTGGACACCCGTCGGCATCTGCTGGAGGCGCCGGTCGACGGCCACGAGGTAGCGCAGCACGTCCGGCAGCCGGCGTATGCCCGCCCACGTCACGAAGCCGGGCTTCACGAGGGCGTCCAACTGCTTGCGCACGTCCGTGAGGTTGGCGAGCAGCGCCGGGCTGGAGACGGCCTTCAGGCGGCGCTCACAGGCCTGCCAGGCGGCCAGGACCTGCTGCACCTGGGCGACCGTGCGGACGGTCGTGTCCACGATCTCCGCGCGCACCTTGTCGTACAGCTTGCGGTACGACTCCTCGTCCCACGCAGGCCCGCCGAAGTCCGCGACGAGCTTGTCCGCCGCGGCCGTCGCGCAGTCGTCGAACAGGGCCTGCACGGAACCGTGCGGATTCGCGGACAGGGCCAGCTTCTGCTGGTTCGTCAGCCGGTCCGAGGCGAACTTCCCGGGGTTGACCGGGATGTTGCGCAGGATCAGGCGGCGAGTGCCCTTCCACATGGCCTCCGCCTGCTCGGCCTCGGTGTCGAAGAGGCGGACCGAGACGGTGTCGCCGTCGTCCACCAGCGCCGGGTAGGCCTTGACGGGCTGTCCGGCCCGGCGGGTCTCGAAGACGCGGGTGAGCGTGCCGATCGTCCAGTCGGTCAGGCCCGAGCGCTCCAGCGACTCCCCGCCCTCGCGGGAGGCGGTCGCCGCGGCGGCCTGGGACAGCGCCTTCCTCGCCTTCGGCTTCAGCCGGAGCTTCAGCGCCTCCAGGTCCTTGTCCTCGGCCAGCTTCCGGCGCCGCTCGTCCACGATCCGGAAGGTGATCCTGAGGTGGTCGGGGACCTTGTCCCAGTCGAAGTCCTCCGCCTCGAAGGGGACGCCGACCATGCGCTTCAGCTCGCGGGCCATGGTCACCGTCAGCGGCTCCTGGAGGGGCACCGCACGCTCCAGGAACGCCTTCGCGTAGTTCGGCGCGGGCACGTAGTGGCGGCGGACCGGCTTGGGCAACGAGCGGATCAGCTCCGTCACCACCTCTTCGCGCAGGCCCGGGATCTGCCAGTCGAAGCCCTCGTCGGTGACCTGGTTGAGGACCTGGAGCGGCACGTGCACGGTCACGCCGTCGGCGTCCGCGCCGGGCTCGAACTGGTAGGTCACGCGGAAGGAGAGCTGGCCCTGCCGCCAGGTGTCCGGGTAGTCGGCCTTGGTGACCGCCTCCGCCGACTCCCGGATCAGCATCTCCCGCTCGAAGTCGAGGAAGTCCGGCTGCTCCTGCCGCTTGCGCTTCCACCAGGAGTCGAAGTGGGCGCCGGACACGACGTGCTGGGGCACCCGTTCGTCGTAGAAGTCGAACAGCGTCTCGTCGTCCACGACGATGTCCCGGCGCCGGGCGCGGTGCTCCAGCTCCTCGACCTCGCTGAGCAGCCGCCGGTTGTCGGCGAAGAACTTGTGGTGCGTGCGCCAGTCGCCCTCCACCAGCGCGTTGCGGATGAAGAGTTCCCGGGAGACCTCGGGGTCGACGCGGCCGTAGTTCACCTTGCGCTGGGCGACGATCGGCACGCCGTACAGCGTCACCTTCTCGTACGCCATGACGGCGGCCTGGTCCTTCTCCCAGTGCGGCTCGCTGTACGTCCGCTTCAGCAGGTGACCGGCGAGCGGCTCCACCCACTCGGGTTCGATCTTCGCGTTGACCCGCGCCCAGAGGCGGCTCGTCTCCACCAGCTCGGCCGACATCACGAACTTGGGCTGCTTCCGGAACAGCGCCGAACCCGGGAAGATCGCGAACTTGGCGCTGCGGGCGCCCAGGTACTCGTTCTTGTTGCCGTCCTTCACGTCCTTCATCCCGATGTGGGACAGCAGGCCGGCGAGGAGGGAGAGGTGGACGCGGTCGCCGGGCGCGTCCCCCTCGTCGAGGTGGATGCCCATCTGCTTGGCGACCGTGCGCAGCTGGCTGTAGATGTCCTGCCACTCGCGGATGCGCAGGAAGTTCAGGTACTCCTGCTTGCACATCCGCCGGAAGGACGACGACCCGCGCTCCTTCTGCTGCTCGCGGACGTACCGCCACAGGTTCAGGTAGGCGAGGAAGTCGCTGGTCTCGTCCTTGAACCGGGCGTGCTGCTGGTCGGCCTGGGCCTGCTTGTCGGCCGGGCGCTCGCGCGGGTCCTGGATGGACAGCGCGGCGGCGATGACCATGACCTCGCGGACACAGCCGTTCTTGTCGGCCTCCAGGACCATCCGGGCCAGGCGGGGGTCGACGGGCAGCTGGGCCAGCTTGCGGCCGGTCTCCGTGAGGCGCTTGCGCGCGTCCTTCTCGGCCGGGTCCAGCGCACCCAGCTCCTGGAGCAGCTGCACGCCGTCACGGATGTTGCGGTGGTCCGGCGGGTCGATGAAGGGGAACTTCTCGATGTCGCCGAGACCGGCCGCGGTCATCTGGAGGATGACGCTCGCCAGGTTCGTGCGCAGGATCTCCGCGTCGGTGAACTCCGGGCGGGCGAGGAAGTCGTCCTCGGAGTACAGCCGGATGCAGATGCCGTCGGACGTACGGCCGCAGCGGCCCTTGCGCTGGTTGGCGCTGGCCTGCGAGATCGCCTCGATGGGCAGCCGCTGGACCTTGGTGCGGTGGCTGTAGCGGCTGATCCGGGCGAAGCCGGGGTCGATGACGTACTTGATGCCGGGCACGGTCAGGGACGTCTCCGCGACGTTCGTCGCGAGCACGATCCGGCGCCCGGTGTGCTGCTGGAACACGCGGTGCTGCTCGGCGTGGGAGAGCCGCGCGTACAGCGGCAGCACCTCGGTGAACCGGTACCGCTTCTTCTCCAGCGCGTCCGCGGTGTCCCGGATCTCCCGCTCGCCGGAGAGGAACACGAGGATGTCGCCCTGGCCCTCCGCCATCAGCTCCTCGACGGCATCGGTGATCGCGGTGATCGGGTCCCGGTCGGCGTCCTCGGAATCGTCCTCCAGGAGCGGCCGGTAGCGCACCTCCACCGGGTACGTCCGGCCGCTGACCTCGACGATCGGCGCGTCGCCGAAGTGCCGGGAGAAACGCTCCGGATCGATGGTCGCCGAGGTGATGACGACCTTCAGGTCAGGGCGCTTGGGCAGCAGCTGCGCCAGGTAGCCCAGCAGGAAGTCGATGTTGAGGGACCGCTCGTGGGCCTCGTCGATGATGATCGTGTCGTAGGCGCGCAGCTCGCGGTCGGTCTGGATCTCGGCGAGCAGGATGCCGTCCGTCATCAGCTTGACGAAGGTGGCGTCCGGGTTCACCTGGTCGGTGAAGCGGACCTTCCAGCCGACGGTCTCGCCCAGGGGCGACTTCAGCTCGTCCGCGACGCGCTCGGCGACGGTCCGGGCGGCGATCCGCCGCGGCTGGGTGTGCCCGATCATGCCGCGCACGCCCCGGCCCAGTTCCAGACAGATCTTCGGGATCTGCGTCGTCTTGCCGGACCCGGTCTCACCGGCCACGATGACGACCTGGTGGTCGCGGATGGCGTCCGCGATCACGTCCTTCTTCTGGCTGACGGGCAGCTGCTCGGGGTAGGTGACGGCCGGCACGCGGGAGCGCCGCTCGGCCATCCGTACCTCGGCGCGGGCGATCTCGGTGTCGATCTCGGCGAGGACGGCGGCACGGGCCTCGGGCTTGCGGATCTTGCGCGCGCCCTCCAGCCGCCGGCCGATCCGGTGCGCGTCGCGCAGCGACAGCTCGGACAGGCGGGGGGCGAGGGTGCCGAGGGCGGGGGCGGGATGCGTAGACATACGGCATCCAGGATCGCACCTCGCCCGAAAGACACGCGAACGAATTGACCGGGACACGGGCGGTCGTGCCGCGGGGGGGCCGGCCGGGCCGGCATGCAGCCGACGTCGTCGCGGCGCGATGACGGGACATGACCTAGCGTGGTCGATATGCCCGATTCCCACCACGGCGGTCACGGCCGCCGCCCCACCCGCGCGGAGCGCTGGTCGGCGTTCCGGGAGTCGCCCTTCCTGCCGGCCGCGGTGCTGTTGCTGATCATCGCGGCCGCCGCCGGTCTCTTCGCCGGCTCCTACACGTACGCCATGGCCAACCCGACCCCGCACAACATCCCCACCGCGGTGACCGGCGCCTACGGCGGGCCGGCCGCCCGGCGGTTCCTGGACGGCATGGAGAAGGCCCTGGGCGCCTCCCTGAAGCTGCACCCGTACGGCAGCCGGCGAGCGGCGGTGCTGGCCGTGGACGAGCAGAAGGAGTTCGCGGTGGTGGAGGCGTCCGCCCACGGCCGCTCGATCGCTCTGGACGTGTCGGCCGCGTCCGGGGCGACGGTCGCCCAGCTGCTCGGGGAGGCCGCGCTGAAGGTCGGCGACGCCACGGGCACCACCGTGACCGTCCGCGACCTCAAGCCGTTGCAGCGGGGCGACCCGCGGGGCCTGGCGATCTTCTACATCTCACTGGCCGCCGTGATCATCGGCTTCGTCGGCTCCATCCAGCTCAGCGTGCACGCGCGGGCCCTGAACCCGCTGGAGCGGATCGCGTTCACCGTGGCCTACGCGGTGCTCGGCGGCTTCGTGATCGCCGCGGTGGTGGACTGGCTGCTGGCCGCGGTGAAGCTGCCGTTCCTGGAGTCCTGGGGGATCCTCGCCCTGACGATGTTCACCACGGGCATGGTGTTCACCATGTTCAACACCCTGGTCGGGCGGTGGGCGATGCTGCCGACCTGGGGGCTGATGGTTCTGCTGGGCAACCCGTCGTCGGGCGGTGCCGTCTCCTGGCCGCTGCTGCCCTCACCGCTCGGCACGATCGGCCGCTGGCTGCCGCCCGGCGCCTCGGTGAACGCCCAGCACACCGCGGTGTACTTCCGGGGACACCAGCACGCCTTCCCGTTCCTGGTGCTGACGGGCTGGGCGGTCGTGTCCTGCGCGGTCTTCCTGATCTGGCGGCACCGGCACCCCGGCGGCCGGCCGACCACTCCGGAACACGCCGCCTAAGGGGTGCGCTGGGCGGGCGCGGTCGGCGCGGCAGGCGGGGCCGGGTCGGTGTGGCGGGAAGCGGGGCCGTTGCCGAGGGCTATGGACCGCGCGGTGTTGGATACCGCCTTGATGCCCAGGTAGGCGGTGGTCATCCCGCTGACGGCGGTGAAGGCGGCGGTGAGGATGCCGACGATCACCGCCTTGTCGCCGTCGAGCCGCCACACCCCGAAGATCGCGACCGCGGCGATCGCCAGATTGCTGATGACGATCGCCAGCAGCCCGTACCTGGCCCGGATCTTCTCCAGGTCGGCGTCCCCGATGGCCTCGGTCCCGTTCCGACTCATGTCTCCCCCGCCTCGTGCGCACCACGCCCGTCGGCCCGAACGTAGCGGCGGACGGGCGTGGTGCCAAGGTCACCGGACGTCGACGTAGTCCTCCGCGCCCTCGCCCACGAAGTGCTTGCTGTCCGGGTAGCGGAAGACGGGCACCCAGGTGCCGTCCTGGCGGGCGGTGAAGCCCTTGGCGAAGGAGCCGTCCTTCCGGGCGGTGACCGTGGCCATCAGGTACCAGCCCTTCGCGCCCTTGGGCCGGAACAGGATGTCCACCTTCTTGGCGCCGTACGCCTTCCACGTGGTGGAGCCCGCCGCGCGCTCCTGGAGCACACCCTTGACGGTGATGGTCCGGCCCTTGGCCACCGGCTCGGGGGAGGCGTCGGCGCCCTTGACCCGGGTCAGGGCGCGGTTGCGGCGCAGGCTGCCACTGGTGCCGCCCTTGATGTCCTTGGTGGTGGAACCGGCGTACCGCAGCCGCCAGTAGCCGTCGGTGTACGCCGGCATCCGCTCGACGACGAACTGGGAGCCGTTGCTGGTCTGCACCGTCTTCTCGGTGGTCCAGCCGGTCCTGCCGTCGGGCGAGTACTGGATGTCGACGGCGATCCGGTCACTGGTGTCGCGTCCGACCAAATCCACGGTGCCGGTGACGTCGAGCCGCGCGTACTTGTCCAGCGCCGCGGTGAACCCGGTGAACTTCGTCGTCGCCGTGACCGCGACCGTCACGTCGGCCGTGCTGTGCCGCGCGAACGGGGTGTAGGAGGTGAAGGCGATCCGGTAGACGCTCTTGCTGCCGTAGGGGGCCCGCACGAAGGAGAAGCGGCCGTTCGCGTCCGTGGTCGAGTCGACCGGACTACAGGTGCTGCACTCCTTGTAGTCCATCTCCAGCGGGATGCCGGCGAGCGGTTTCCATTCCGCGCCGCTCTGGTACTGGAGCGTGCCGGTGACGGCGACCTTGTCGCCGGCGGTGACGTGGAAGCTGCTCCGGTCGAGGACCAGCCGGGTCGGCGCGGCCTGGGGCCTGACGTCGATCCACGGGCTCGCGGCGAAGCCCAGGGGGCCGTTGTGCTCGGCGAAGGTCCAGCCACCCGCCGTCGCCTCGTACGCCGAGGAGAAGTGCCCGGCGTCGTCCGTGACGGCGGTCGTCCGCTCGTTCTGGTCGTACGTGAGGTCCACGGTGGCGCCGGGCAACGGCGCGGTCTCGCGGGTCCTGGGGTCGCGGACGACCATGTCACCGGTGACGGCGACCGTCCGGTGCTCGATGTCCGGCTCGGCCGGCGTGACGGCGAAGCCGGTGATGACGGGCTGGTTCCGGTAGTGCAGCGTGCCCGCGTCCTTCCGGACGGTGGTCTCGCCGGAGGTCTCCGTCGCCTCGATGTCGACCGTGTAGTCGCCGAGGGCGGCCAGGTGGATCGGCTGGGAGGCCCAGACGGCGTCCCACGAGCTGTACTCGTACCCCTTGGTGAACTCGGTGACGGTGGCCACCGGTTCGTCGGTGTCGCTGCCACCGGCCGGGCGGAGCGTCGCGGTGATCTTGTCGATCCCGCCGCTGTAGTTGAGGCGCACGTCGAGCACCGACCAGTCGGCCTGGTCGCTCCGTGCTTCCTCGACGTTCGGTCCCGCGGCGTGAGCCGTGCCGGGCAGGACGAGCGCGGCGGCGACGACGGCACCGGCCGTCACCAGCCCCCTGGCGATCTGTCTCAAGAACCCCCCTCAGGTTCTCCGTGGACGACGAAAACCCCCCTCCGACGATGTCGGGAGGGGGGTTTTCGTTCTTGTGGCTGGGGCCGGGGTCGAACCGGCGACCTTCCGCTTTTCAGGCGGACGCTCGTACCAACTGAGCTACCCAGCCACGGTGTTTCACGTGAAACACCAGCGGTCCTGACGGGATTTGAACCCGCGGCCTCCACCTTGACAGGGTGGCGAGCACTCCAAACTGCTCCACAGGACCAAGCGTGTGTGCAACAGTGTCGCACACGGTAATGCGTGCCCCCAACGGGATTCGAACCCGTGCTACCGCCTTGAAAGGGCGGCGTCCTAGGCCGCTAGACGATGAGGGCTATCGGCCCGCCTGGGCGCTTCTCAGCGCGTCGGGGACGTGAGAAGCATATGGGATGGCGAGGGGTATCGCCAAAACGGTTTACGGCGAGGTGGCGGAACCGGCCGGGGAGGGGGTCGGTGAGGCGCCGGTGGCTCCCGGCCGGTTCTCGTCCGCCAGGTGCCGGCTGACCTCAGCCGTCGTCAGTCCCAGGCCGCCCAGCTTGATCGCGTCCCAGGCCTGGAGCGCGCGGCTGTCCCGGTCGAAGTAGAGGATCGAGGCCTCGATCGGCGCGGGGTCCCCGTGCTCCACCGCGCGCAGTCCGCTGCCGCCCGTCGAGCCCTCCATGCGCAGCCGGGTGCCGTACGGCAGCATCTGCGTGCCCTCGTGGTGGAGGTGACCGCAGAGCACCAGTGGCACCTCGCCGTCCGTCTCCCGCGCGGCGGACGGCTCGTGTGCGACGGCCACGTCCACCGGGGTGCGGGCCGTCCGCTGGTCGCGCAGGGAACTGGCCAGCCGGTCGCCCGCCAGCTCCTCGGACGCGTCCCGGCCGGGCACCGCCGAGCGGTCCGGGGTGAACTGCGGGTCGCCGATGCCCGCGAACCGCAGGCCCGCGACCGTCTCCGCGCGGCCGTCGTCCAGGACGTGCACGTTCCGCATGCGCTCCAGGTACCGCTGGGTGGCCCGGGAGTCGTGGTTGCCGCGCACCCACACGTACGGCACGCCCAGGTCCCGTACCGGGTCCAGGAAGCCGTTCTCGGCCGCCGTGCCGTGGTCCATCGTGTCGCCGGAGTCGACGATCACGTCCACCTTGTACTGGCGCACCAGCGACGCGACGATCTTCCAGCTGGCCGGGTTCAGGTGGATGTCCGACACGTGCAGGACCCGGATGGTGGAGGGGTCCGGGCGGTAGGCCGGGAGCGTGGAGGTGACGTCGTACAGCTTGGTCACGTTCGTCACCAGACGGGCCAGCTCCTTCTGGTAGACGTCGAACTCCGTGACGATGCTGCGGGCGTTGCCGACCACGGACGGCGCCGAGCTGAGCAGCCCGGAGAACCTGGGCTCCAGGACCGACTTCGGGTTCCAGGTGGCGTACGCCGACACACCCGAGGCGGCCAGCAGGACCAGCGCGAGACCGCCGGCGGCGAGGGCCGGGCGTGGGCGCCGGTAGACGGCGAGCCCGAGGGCCGTGGCCCCGGAGACCACGGCGACGCAGGAGCGCACCGCCAGGTCGAGGGTGCCGTGCTCGACGTCCCGGGCCACCTCGTCCTGGAGCCCGGAGAGCCGCTCGGGGTGGTCGACCAGGGCCTGGGAGCGCAGCGGGTCGAGTCGGTCGACGTTGACGTCCAGGCGGACCGGCGCCACATGGCTGTCCAGGGTGAGGGCGCCCAGCGGCGACACGTTGATCTTCGTGCCGCCGGTCAGGGAGGGCCGCAGCGCCATGGTCGTGTCCATCGGACCGACCGGCGTCCGCACGTTGCCGACGACCAGCAGACCCAGCCAGGCGCCGAGCAGCACCACCCCGGTCATCCCGAGGGCGCGCGGCCAGGGCCCGGGCCGCGCGGCGGGCCCGGGGGAGGGAAGCGGACGGGTGCGCGGTCGGGCGGGGCGGGCGCGGCCCGAGGTCCGGTTCCGCAGGGCGTTCAGGGCTGCGAGGCGGGCCATTGGTCCCGTATGCCCAGGTGCGGGCGCGGATATGCGGCGTTCCGGGACCCGCGTACGGGCGCCGCGTGCCGGACAATGACGGTGTGCTGGAGATGACGCGCGAGGAGTTCGAGGGACTGGTGGCCGAGGCGCTCGACCGGATCCCGCCGGAGCTGACGCGGCTCATGGACAACGTGGCCGTGTTCGTGGAGGACGAGCCGCCGGCCGACGATCCCGGGCTGCTCGGGCTGTACGAGGGCACTCCGCTGACCGATCGGGGCGAGTGGTACGCCGGCGTGCTGCCGGACCGGATCACCGTCTACCGGGGACCCACGCTGCGGATGTGCGACAGCCGCGAGGACGTCGTCGCGGAGACCGAGGTCACGGTGGTGCACGAGATCGCCCACCACTTCGGCATCGACGACGCCCGGCTGCACGCCCTGGGTTACGGCTGAGCGGCGATGGGCGCGGCGCGCGTGTCCTCTTGCGGGCGGCGGGAGTTGGGGTGGTTGACTCCGTCCCCGCCCCCGGAGGTGGCCGCCGTGCGCCCCTTGAACGTACCCGTCCGTCTCGCCGTCGCGGTGCTGGCCGTCACCGCCGCGGCGGGCTGTGTGAACGTGGGTGACGACGCGGGCCGGGCCCGGCCCGCCCATTCCGTGGGACGGCACGGCGGTGGTGCGCCCGGCGGCGGCCCGGTGGCCGGCGCGGGCGGCCTCGGCTTCGAGGAGCCGGCGGCGGACGGCAAGCACGGGCGCGGCGGCAGGGCGAAGCGCGGCGGGTCGCCGTCGGCGTCGGCCGGCCCGACCGGGGCGGACAGCGCCTCGGCGGTCCCGGCGAAGCCGGGCGGGAGCACCGCGCCGGGGGAGCCGGCGCCGAGCAAGGTGCCGCCGACGCCACCGGTCAGCTCCGCGCCGCCCGAGCCGCCCGCCACCACGCCGCCCCCGCCGGTGACGGAGCCGCCGTCCGCGGAGCCGTCGTCCTCGGCGCACGAGGAGACGGGACCGCAGCTGGTGCAGCGGGAGCCGGCGCCCGCCGCGGGCGTCGCCGCCTGACCTGAACTGGCCTTATGCACCCCGGTTTGCCTTCGGGGGCAGAGGGTGCGTATGGTAGTAGATCGTTTGATCCCATTTGCCCGGCGCCATCACAGAGAGCGCCGTGTGGCGCGTACTCTCCCCTTGCCGTGGCGGACCGCATTGAGGCGGTCGTGAGCGAATCACGGAGTTGACGGGCGCGTGCCGAAGAGACTCCGGAAGGTTTCGCATTCGCATGTCCGTGTCCAGTACTGACCAGATCGTCGTGTCCGAGAACGAGAACGAGAACGAACTCGTCGACGTGACGACCGAGGTCACCGAGGCCCCCGAGGCCGCTGACACCCCCCAGACCACCTTTGCCGACCTCGGTCTCCCCGAGGGCATCGTGCGCAAGCTCGCACAGAACGGCGTCACCACCCCCTTCCCGATCCAGGCCGCGACCATCCCGGACGCCCTGACCGGCAAGGACATCCTGGGCCGGGGCCGCACCGGCTCCGGCAAGACCCTCTCCTTCGGTCTGCCGACCCTGGCCACGCTGGCCGGCGGCCGCACCCAGAAGCACAAGCCGCGTGCCGTCATCCTCACGCCCACCCGTGAGCTCGCCATGCAGGTCGCCGACGCCCTCCAGCCGTACGGCGACGTGCTCGGCCTGAAGATGAAGGTCGTCTGCGGCGGCACCTCGATGGGCAACCAGATCTACGCCCTGGAGCGCGGCGTCGACGTCCTCGTCGCCACCCCGGGCCGGCTGCGCGACATCATCAACCGCGGCGCCTGCTCCCTGGACGACGTGCAGATCACGGTCCTCGACGAGGCCGACCAGATGTCGGACCTGGGCTTCCTGCCCGAGGTCACCGAGCTGCTCGACCAGGTCCCCTCCGGCGGCCAGCGGATGCTCTTCTCCGCCACCATGGAGAACGAGATCAAGACGCTCGTCGACCGCTACCTCAGCGAGCCGGTCCTGCACGAGGTGGACGCGGCCCAGGGCGCGGTGACGACCATGTCGCACCACATCCTCATCGTGAAGCCCAAGGACAAGGCTCCGGTCACCGCCGCGATCGCCTCCCGCAAGGGCCGCACGATCATCTTCGTCCGCACCCAGCTGGGCGCCGACCGCGTCGCCGAGCAGCTGCGCGACTCCGGCGTGAAGGCCGACGCGCTGCACGGCGGCATGACCCAGGGCGCGCGCACCCGCACCCTGGCCGACTTCAAGGACGGTTACGTCAACGTCCTCGTCGCCACGGACGTCGCCGCCCGCGGCATCCACGTCGACGGCATCGACCTGGTCCTGAACGTGGACCCGGCCGGCGACCACAAGGACTACCTGCACCGCGCCGGCCGCACCGCCCGCGCGGGCCGCACCGGCACGGTCGTCTCGCTGTCCCTGCCGCACCAGCGGCGCCAGATCTTCCGCCTCATGGAGGACGCCGGCGTCGACGCCGCGCGCCACATCATCCAGGGTGCCGGCGCCTTCGACCCGGAGGTCGCCGACATCACCGGCGCCCGCTCCATGACCGAGGTCCAGGCCGAGTCCGCGGCCAACGCAGCGCAGCAGGCCGAGCGCGAGGTCGCCCAGCTCACCAAGGAGCTGGAGCGCGCCCAGCGCCGCGCGACCGAGCTGCGCGAGGAGGCCGACCGCCTCGTCGTCCGGGCCGCCCGCGAACGCGGTGAGGACCCGGAGACCGCGGTGGCCGAGGCGCAGGCGACGGCCGCGCAGGAACTGGCCGTCGCCGTGGCCGCGGAGCCGGCGGAGCGGGAGACCGAGCGCGAGGAGCGCCCGGCCGCCGCCGCGCCGTACGAGCGCCGCGAGCGCCGTCCCTCCGACCGTGACCGTGGCGAGCGGGGCTTCGAGCGCCGTGACGACCGTGGTGGCCGTGGCTTCGAGCGCCGTGACGATCGCGGTGACCGCGGTGGCCGTTCCTTCGAGCGTCGTGACGACCGCGGTGACCGTGGTGGCCGTTCCTTCGAGCGTCGCGACGAGCGTCGTCCGTTCGACCGTGACCGTGGCGAGCGGGGCTTCGAGCGCCGTGACGACCGTGGTGGCCGTGGCTTCGAGCGCCGTGACGACCGCGGTGACCGCGGTGGCCGTTCCTTCGAGCGTCGCGACGACCGTGGTGACCGTGGTGGCCGTTCGTTCGAGCGTCGCGACGAGCGTCGTCCGTTCGACCGTGACCGTGGCGAGCGGGGCTTCGAGCGCCGTGACGACCGTGGTGACCGCGGTGGCTTCCGCCGGGACGAGCGCGGCGGACACCGGGGCAGCGACCGTCCGTTCAACCGCGACCGCCGCGACGACCGCCCGGGCTTCCGCTCCGGCGGCCACGAGCGCCCCAACGGCCGTCGTGACGACCACCGTGGCACCGGCTCCTTCGGGCGCCGCGAGGACAAGCCGCGCTGGAAGCGCAACAGCTGACATCCAGTGAGACGAGAAGGGCCCCTACGACTCCGGTCGTAGGGGCCCTTCCCGCTTTCCCGGGCCGCAGCGCCCAGCGCCCGCCGCACCGGCGCGGCGCCTCCACCCGGCCACGGGCCCCGCCCGGCGCATGCCGCGCCCCCGCGCAGGGCATTGCTGGGGGCATGACAGATGACGTGAGAGCGGGCGACGGCGCGGGTGAACCGCGGAAGGCGCCCGGCCGGTCCGGCCTGTCCGAGGCGCCCGCCCCGCCCGGCACACCCGCCCAGACCGGCCTGTCGGACGAGGAACGGCTGGCCGAGCTGGGATACACCCAGGTCCTGGCCCGCCGGATGTCGGCGTTCTCCAACTACGCCGTCTCCTTCACGATCATCTCGGTCCTCTCCGGCTGCCTGACCCTCTACCTGTTCGGCATGACCACCGGCGGGCCCGTCGTGATCACCTGGGGCTGGGTGGTGGTCGGCCTGATGACGCTGTCCGTGGGCCTGGCGATGGCCGAGATCTGCTCGGCCTACCCCACCTCGGCCGGCCTGTACTTCTGGTCCCACCGCCTGGCGCCCCCGCGTTCGGCGGCGGCCTGGGCGTGGTTCACCGGCTGGTTCAACGTGCTGGGCCAGGTGGCGGTGACCGCGGGCGTCGACTTCGGCGCGGCCTCCTTCCTCGGCGCCTACCTGAACCTCCAGTTCGGCTTCCGGGTGAGCCCGGGCCGCACGGTGGCGCTGTTCGCCGCGATCCTGGTCCTGCACGGCCTGCTGAACACCTTCGGCGTGCGGATCGTCGCGTTCCTGAACGGCGTGAGCGTGTGGTGGCACGTGCTCGGGGTGACGCTCATCGTCGGCGCGCTCGCCCTCGTGCCCGACCACCACCGGTCACCGGCGTTCGTCCTCACCGAGTTCGTCAACCGGACGGGCTGGAGCAGCGGCCCGTACGTGGTCCTGCTGGGCCTGCTGATGGCCCAGTACACCTTCACCGGCTACGACGCCTCCGCCCACATGACCGAGGAGACCCACGACGCGGCCACGGCGGGCCCCCGGGGCATCGTCCGCGCGATCTGGACGTCCTGGATCGCCGGGTTCGTCCTCCTCCTCGGTTTCACCTTCGCCATCCAGTCCTACGACGCGGAACTCGCCTCCCCCACCGGCGCCCCGCCCGCCCAGATCCTCCTGGACGCCCTCGGCGCCACGGCCGGCAAGCTCCTGCTGCTGGTCGTCATCGGCGCCCAGCTCTTCTGCGGCATGGCGTCCGTCACCGCCAACAGCCGCATGATCTACGCCTTCTCGCGGGACGGCGCGCTGCCCTTCTCCCGGGTCTGGCACACGGTCAGCCCGCGCACCCGCACCCCCGTGGCGGCGGTCTGGCTGGCCGCGCTCGGCGCCCTGGCCCTCGGCCTGCCCTACCTCATCAACACGACCGCGTACGCGGCGGTGACGTCCATCGCGGTCATCGGCCTGTACATCGCGTACGTCATCCCGACGTTCCTGCGCGTCCGCAAGGGCGCCGCCTTCACGCCCGGCCCCTGGCAACTGGGCCGGTGGTCACGCCCCGTCGGGATCGTCTCGGTGAGCTGGGTGGTGGCGATCACCGTCCTCTTCATGCTCCCGCAGGTCTCGCCGGTCACCTGGAGCACCTTCAACTACGCCCCGGTCGCCGTCCTGGCCGTCCTCGGCTTCGCCACCACCTGGTGGCTGGCGTCGGCCCGCCACTGGTTCCTGGCGCCCACCGACACCCCCATCCCGGCCGATAAGTGACGATCCCGCGCACTCCCGCCCCGCCGACACGGCCGTGTCCCCGATACCCGATCGGAGACCCGGCCTCCTCCGGCTATGCTCGGACAGGCAACATCGCCTGGGCCCTTAGCTCAATTGGCAGAGCAGTGGACTTTTAATCCATTGGTTGTGGGTTCGAGTCCCACAGGGCCTACCACCACCAGGCAGGGTTTCACCCCCCTGACCTGGCCCCAGCGCCCGGCCCGGGCCACCCCCGGCCCGGGCGCTGCCGCGTTCCCGGGTCGTCGCCGCGACCCGAACCACCGCGTCGGGAGCGCTTCGAGCGGCGGTGCGCCGCTGACGCGTGAACTCGTCGCCCGCGTCGCCGCGTGCGGGAGGACCGAGCGGGCGGCGGGAAGTGGGGCGGCGTGCCGCCGGGGTAGGTTCGCTGGGATGTGAACCATGACTTCGGCCGGTCCACGGGCCGCCGTGAGGGAGTGCGCCGATGCCCCTGCCGTACGTACTGCTGTCCGCCGCCGTCTCCCTCGACGGCTACCTGGACGACACCGGCCCGGAACGGCTGCTGCTGTCCGGGCCGGCCGACTTCGACCGGGTCGACGCGGTACGGGCCTCCGTCGACGCCATCCTGATCGGCGCCGGCACGATCCGCGCCGACAACCCGCGCCTGCTGGTCAACTCCGCCGAGCGGCGCGCGGCCCGGGTCGCGGCAGGTCGGCCGGCGTATCCGCTGAAGGTCACCGTCACGGCCTCCGGCGACCTGGACCCCGGCGCCCACTTCTGGCACACCGGCGGCGACAAACTCGTCTACACCACCGACGACGGCGCCGCCCGGGCCGCCCGTCTCCTCGGCGGCACCGCCGACGTCGTACCGCTCGGGCCCGCGCTGGACTGGCGGGCCCTGCTGGAGCACCTGCACGACGTGCGGGGCGTGGGGCGCCTGATGGTCGAGGGCGGCGGGCAGGTCCACACGCAGCTGCTCCGGCAGGACCTCGCCGACGAACTCCAGCTCGTCCTCGCCCCGCTCCTCGTCGGCGACCCCGCGGCCCCGCGCCTGTTCGGCCCCGGCGCCTACCAGGGCGGTCGCCTGCGTCTGACCGACACCCGGCGCATCGAGGACGTCGTCCTGATGCGCTACGAGCCCACGGCTCCCGGCGCCGGCCCGGTCCCCGTCCCCGCCGACCGCCACTGGCTGCGCGCCGCCTGCGAGCTGGCCGCGCTGTGCCCGCCGTCCCGGACCGCCTTCAGCGTGGGCGCGGTCGTGGTCGCCGCGGACGGTACGGAGCTGGCCCGGGGCCACTCCCGGGAGGGCGACGACGCCCTGGTCCACGCGGAGGAGGCGGCCCTCGCGAAGACCGACCCGGCCGACCCGCGCCTGCCCGGCGCCACGGTCTACAGCAGCCTCGAACCGTGCGCCCGCCGCGCCTCGCGGCCCACGCCCTGCGCCGAGCTGATCCTGCGCGCCGGGGTGCGCCGGGTGGTCACGGCGTGGCGCGAGCCCGACACGTTCGTCGCGGGCGCCGACGGCTCGGGTGTGCTGACCGGCGCGGGCGCCCGGGTCGTCGTACTGCCGGAGCTGGAGGCGCTGGCCAAGGCGCCGAACGGGCATCTGCTCGCCTGACAGCACTCAGGGCCGGAATCCAATGGATTCCGGCCCTGAGTCTTCAGTAGCGGGGACAGGATTTGAACCTGCGACCTCTGGGTTATGAGCCCAGCGAGCTACCGAGCTGCTCCACCCCGCGTCGTTGTGTCTCTACTGTACGCCATCCACGGGGTGCGATGCACATCGGTTCCCCGCGCCCCCCTGTCGTCGTCGCTCTGAGTGATGACGGGGGAGCTGTGCGATGACGACCGAGTCACCATCAAACGTGCGAGTGACTCCTGTACCTCGGCCAACTCGCCCGTTGTGCAGGCATCTTGACCGATTGATCCCCGGACGGAAACGTCAACGATCAAGACGAGACGGCTTGGAAAGTGACTGGCAGGTCTATTAACGTTCGATAACGCAGCGCGGTCGTCCCAGCCGTCACCAGCGACGGCTCCGTGCGCACGCGCCGAATCCCGCAAGGGAACCGGGGAACCACCACCCTGGGGTGAATCTCGCGAATGCCGCCGTGGAACCCATGCGGGTCCACGCCCGGTATACGCGCGTAGGAGACCTTCCCGCTCCGAACCCGTCAGCTAACCCGGTAGGCGGCGGAAGGAAAGGAGCGCGCCCGCGTGGCGTCCAACCGGCCTGCCCCCAGCACCCCGTTCCCGCCCGCCCAGCGCGAGGGCGAGACCTTCGGCTACGGCGACCGCCGGGCCGACGAGGGCCCCTGGGAGGAGTGGAACCCCACCGAGGACTCCGTCGTCCCGGTCCGCGGCCGGCACCGCGTCGCCAAGCAGCGCGGCGGCTTCGCGCGCAGCTCCACCGTCCTCGGCGTCGGCGTGATCGCCGCGGTCGGCGCCGGCGGCATGGCCAGCGCCAACACGGGCAAGCCGCCGGTCTCCATCTCCCTGCCCGACCTGCCCGACCTGCCGGAGATGCCTTCCGTCGGCTCCCTCTTCGGCGGCACCGCCACCGAGGCGCCGGAGACGGCCACGGCCACGACCGCGCTCAGCGCTGTCGGCGTCGCCGACGACCACGCGGGCACCGACGCGGGCGAGGCCCTGCGCACCCGGATCCTGGCCCAGGCCGAGCGGCAGCAGGGCCAGGCCGAGAGCAGGGCCACCGCCGCCGCGCTCGCCAGCGCCGAGCGGCAGAGCGCGGCCGGCGCCGCCCGGGCCGAGGAGGAAGCCGCCGCGCACGCGGCCGAGGCCAAGAGCAAGGCCGAGGCCGCCGCCGAGAAGGAGGCGGCGAAGAAGGCCGCGAAGCTGGCCGAGGAGAAGCGCCGGGCCGAGCAGGCGAAGCTCGCCGGGCAGTACACGCTGCCCACCTCCTCGTACACGATCACCTCGACGTTCGGCGAGGCCGGCAGCATGTGGTCCTCCGGCCACCACACCGGCCTCGACTTCGCCGCCCCCACCGGCACGCTCATCAAGGCGATCCACGGCGGCACGGTCACCGAGGCGGGCTGGGCCGGCTCCTACGGCTACCGGACGGTCCTCACCCTCGACGACGGCACCGAGCTGTGGTTCTGCCACCAGTCCTCGATCAACGTCACGGCCGGCCAGAAGGTCACCACCGGCGAGGTCATCGGCCGCGTCGGCGCCACCGGCAACGTCACCGGCCCGCACCTGCACCTGGAGGTCCACCCCGGCGGCCAGGCCACCGGCACCGACCCGATGACCTGGCTGCGGGGCAAGGGCCTCACCCCCTGAGCGGCATCCCGCGGGAACTCGGCGCCGGCCCCGGGATGTGATCTCCCGCCGCCGGCGTTGTAGTGACGTATGACCTCACTGACATCACCGCGCACACTCGGCTCCTCCGACCTCCGGGTCTTCCCGCTCGCCCTCGGTGGCAACGTCTTCGGCTGGACCGCCGACGAGCAGACCTCCTTCGCCGTCCTCGACGCCTACGCGGCCGTCGGCGGCAACTTCGTCGACACCGCCGACTCCTACTCCGCCTGGATCGAGGGCAACCGGGGCGGGGAGTCGGAGACGATCATCGGCAGGTGGGTCAAGGCCCGCGGCAACCGCGACGACGTCGTCATCGCCACCAAGGTCAGCCAGCACCCCGAGTACCGGGGCCTGTCCGCGGCCAACATCAAGGCCGCCGCCGACGCCTCGCTGCGCCGGCTGGACACCGACCGCATCGACCTCTACTACACCCACTTCGACCAGCCCGAGGTGCCGGTCGAGGAGATCATCGGCGCCCTCGACGACCTGGTGAAGGCGGGTAAGGTCCGGCACATCGCCGCCTCCAACATCAGCCCCGAGCGCCTGCGGGCCTCCCTCGACCACTCCGACCGCGAGGGCCTGGCCCGCTACGTCGCCCTCCAGCCCCACTACAACCTGGTCTCCCGCGACACGTACGAGGGCCCGCTCCAGGACCTCGCCGCCCGCGAGAACCTGGCCGCCGTCCCGTACTTCTCCCTCGCCGCGGGCTTCCTCACCGGCAAGTACCGCCCCGGTACGACCGTCGACAGCGCCCGCGCCGGTACGGCCCAGAAGTACGCGGACTCCGAGAACGGCCGGCGCGTTCTGGCGGCCCTGGACGACATCGCCGCCGCGCACGAGGTTCCGCTCGCCACGGTCGCCCTGGCCTGGCTGGCCGCCCAGCCGACCGTCGCGGCCCCGATCGCCTCGGCCCGCACCGTGGAACAGCTCCCGGCGCTGCTGGGCCTGGCCGACCTGAAGCTGTCCGACGAGGAGCTGGCCGCCCTGACCACCGCCTCCGCCCCCGCCTAGGCCACGGCCCGCGGCTCCGCCCCGGTCAGGTCCGGTACGGGTTGTACGCCGGCGCGCCGTGCCAGTACGGCGGCGCGGGCGCGTACACCGGCCGGGGCGGAGCGGCGGCCCGCGCCGCGTACTCCAGTGCCGGCCGCGCCGGTTCCCTGAGCCGCCACAGTTCGTCCAGCAGCTCCCGCTCCCGTACGACGAAGTCGGCCCCGGCCCGCCCCGCGCGCCCCCGGTGTCGCAGGAACGCCAGCGAGGTGGCGCACGCCTCGTACCGCGCGACGTCCCGCGCCGCCGGGCGGCCGAAGTGGTGCCGGGCGTAGTCCCGGGCCATCCGCCGCGCCCGCATCGAGCCGAGCGCGAACGGCTCGCCCGGGCCCAGCCACCCGGCCAGCACGTACGCGGGGAGCTCCGCGCGCACCGTCCGCAGCTCCCGCTGCCGCGTCCAGACCGCCAGCCAGGTCAGCAGCCCGAACGCGGGCAGCATGAAGGCGGCGTAGACGGCGAAGAACCCGTACCGGCCGAACGTGGCGGAGCCGTTCCAGAAGGCGTGCATGCCCATCGCGAGCAGCAGCCCGCCGAGCGGCAGCAGGGCCCGGCGCACGTGCTGCCGCTCGGCGGACAGCGCGGCGGCGCCGAAGCCGATGCCGGTGAGGACCGTGAACAGGGGGTGCGCGAACGGCGACATCACGATGCGCACGAAGAAGGTGGCGGCGGTGACCGAGGCGATGCCGCGGTCGCCGGTGAGCTGGTCGGTGCCGAACGCCGTGCCGAGGTACAGGATGTTCTCGGTGAACGCGAAGCCGGTGGCGGTGATCCCCGCTATCACCACGCCGTCCACGATCCCGGTGAAGTGGCGTCTGCGGAACAGGAAGACCAGCAGGACGGCCGCGGCCTTCGCGGACTCCTCCACGATCGGCGCTATCACCGTCGCCCCGAGGGTGTCGGCGCCGGCCGGGTCCGCGGTCGAGGTGGCGATCCAGCGGGTGGCGAAACTGTTGGCGACGATGGCTATCAGCGCCGCCGCGCACGCCCCCCAGGCGAAGGCGAACACCAGGTTCCGCCAGGGGCCCGGCTCCACCCGGTCCAGCCACCGGAACGCGGCTATCAGCCAGGGCACGGGCAGCACGGCCAGCCCCAGCCCGACGACGAAGCCCTCGGTGCCGGTCTGGCGTCGCACCAGCGCCAGGATGACCAGCCCCGACAGCGCCAGCAGCGTGCTCAGCGCCCCGTACCGCACCCACCTGCGCTGCCACCAGTGCGGATGGCGGAGCACACCGTCGCCGGGGCTCGGGGGACGCGTCGGGAACGGGGGACTGGTGGCCACGGCATCGACCCTAACGGTGTCGGGACGAGGGGCAGGAGCGGATTGCCGGTCCGGTGCGCGGACCGGGCTCAACGCTCCCGGTGCGGTACGCGCCGGAACAGCAGGTCGTTCACCACGTGACCCTTGTCCAGTCCCTGACCCTCGAAACGGGTCAGCGGCCGGAACCCGGGGCGCGGGGCGTACCCGCCCTCCGCCCGCGTGTTCTCGAAGTCGGGGTGCGCGCCGAGCACCTCGAGCATCTGTTCCGCGTACGGCTCCCAGTCGGTCGCGCAGTGCACGATCGCGCCGGGCCTCAGCCGGGTCGCGGCCAGGGTGAGGAACTCCGGCTGGATGAGGCGCCGCTTGTGGTGGCGCTTCTTGGGCCAGGGGTCGGGGAAGTAGACGCGCAGCCCGTCCAGCGCGTCGGGGCGGAGCATCTCCCCGAGCAGGATGATCGCGTCGCCGTTGCCGACGCGGACGTTGGACAGCCCGGCGCGGTCCGCCAGGTTGAGCAGGTTGCCCTGCCCGGGGGTGTGCACGTCCACAGCGAGGATGTTGGTGTCCGGATCGGCCGCGGCCATCCGCGCGGTCGCCTCGCCCATCCCGAATCCGATCTCCAGGACCACGGGACGGTCGTTGCCGAACAGCTCGGCGAGGTCGATCACCCGCTGTCCGTCGATGTCCAGCCCCCACGTGGGCCACAGCCGCTGGAGCGCGTCGGCCTGCCCGGTCGTCACCCGGCTGCGCCGCGGCTGGAAGCTCCGGATCCGCCGCTCGAAGTGCGAGCCGGCGGGGTCGGCCCGGGGACCGTCCGGGAACCGCGGCTCGCCCCGGGTCCGGGTGTGCCGGACGGAGCCACCGCAGTCGTGCGGTGCCGGAAGCGGGGCGTCGGGAGCGTTCAGGGAGTCAGACACAGTACGACCGATTTTACGGCGCCCCGAGCATCCCCCAGGGCCCCTACGGGGACGCCTCCGGCGCGGGCACCGCGCGACGACATGGTCCGACGCCGGCGCACCGGCCGGGCGTGACCGGTCCCACCAGCGGCACCGTGTGGCAGGCTCCGGACCGCCCGTGGAAAACGGCCCGGGCACCGGCCGGGGGTGCGGGGTCCTGGGCGAGGACTGCGGGGGATCGGGTGCCGGCCGTGTGCGCGGTTCCGGCGCGAGGCAATTTGGGCGGGGAGCCGGCGAGCGCTTTGCGAGGGGGTCCGCTGCTGGCGGGCTCAGCGCTTCCGGCGCGGTGTCCGGGCCGGCTGGGCGTCAGCGTCGGTCGGGTGCCGGACGCGCGGGTGCCGTTCCGTGTGGGCCTTGCGGGCAGGGAACCGGCGTGTGAGTGGGCCCGGGGCGCTTGTGCGGTGGTGCCGGGGTCACGCGAGCAGTTCCAGTGCCCGGCGGCCGACCTCCCGGCCGATCGGCAGGGACGCGGTGGCGGCGGGGGACGGCGCGTTGAGGACGTGCACGGTCCGTGCCCCCTCCTTGATGAGGAAGTCGTCCACCAGCGTGCCGTCCCGCAGCACCGCCTGCGCCCGCACCCCGGCGGGGGCCCGCACCAGATCACCGGCCTCCACCCCGGGCAGGAGTCTTCGCACGGCCTCCAGGAAGGCGCCCTTGGACACCGACCGCCGCAGCTCACCCGCCCCGTACCGCCAGTGGCGCCGGGCGATCGCCCACGATCCCGGCCACGCGACCGTCCCGGCCAGCTCCCGGGGCCGTACGACTCCCCAGCCGTACCCCTCGCGGGCCAGCGCCGGCACCGCGTTCGGCCCGACGTGCACGCTCCCGTCGACGCCGCGCGTCAGGTGCACCCCGAGGAACGGGAACGCCGGGTCCGGCACCGGGTACACCAGCCCTCGCACCAGCTCCGGCCGGGCCAGTTCGTAGTACTCGCCGCGGAACGGCACGATCCGCACCTCGGGGTCGTCCCCGGTGAGACGGGCCACCTCGTCGCAGTGCAGTCCGGCGCAGTTCACCAACACGCGCGCGCGGACGACGTCCCCGGTCGTGGTGAGCACGGCCACGCCACGCTCCGGGCGGCGGTCCACCCGGACGACCCGGGCGCCGTAGCGGATCTCCGCCCCGGACGCCCGCGCCAGCGCGCGGGCGACGCCCACGAAGTCGCACACGCCGGTCGTCCCCACGTGTATGGCGGCGAGACCGCGCACCTCCGGCTCGTACTCGCTGATCTGCGCGGGCCCCAGTTCGCGCACCGGGATGCCGTTCTCGCGGCCCCGCTGCACCAGTGCGTGGAGCCGCGGCAGCTCCTCCCGCGCGGTCGCGACGATCAGCTTGCCGGTGACGGCGTGGGCGATGCCGTACTCGGCGCAGAACTTGACCATCTCCGCAGCGCCCCGCACCGCGTACCGCGCCTTGAGCGAGCCCGGGCGGTAGTAGATGCCGCTGTGGATGACGCCGCTGTTGCGCCCCGTCTGGTGCCGCGCCGGGCCGGGCTCCTTCTCCAGCACCGTCACACGCGTGCCGGGCGCGGCGCGCGTGATCGCGTACGCCGTGGACAGCCCGACGATCCCGCCACCGATCACGAGCACATCACAGTCGTACGCCCCGGCCCGCACCTGCACCACCTCCGCCCTCGATAGTGCACTGCGCCACTGACAGCGGCTTCAAACGCCGCCGCTCCGCCTAGGCCGGCGTCACCAGCAGGGGCCGGGCCCGCTCCCGCAGCTCCACCACCCGGGGCTCGTCCCCGTACGGCTCCAGGCGGTGCAGCAGGTCCTTCACGTACTCGG
Organism: Streptomyces sp. NPDC100445; assembly: GCF_044759735.1. Lineage (NCBI taxonomy): Bacteria > Bacillati > Actinomycetota > Actinomycetes > Kitasatosporales > Streptomycetaceae > Streptomyces > Streptomyces sp. NPDC100445. The sequence continues at coordinate 337,110 of NZ_JBIVZV010000010.1, forward strand.
TGGTGCGGGCGGAGGAGATCCGTCCGGCCACCTCCACGGCCCGCACGCCCTGCTCGCAGGCCGCGTCCAGGTTCCCCGACTCCAGTTCGGCCACGGCCGAGACGACGAGCCGCAGCCCGTGCGAGCGCACGAACTCCTCCGTCGGCTTCGACAGCGCCTGCTCGGTGAACCGCCGCACCTGCCGCGGCGCCTTCAGGTCGCGGTAGCACTCGGCGGCGTCGGCGGCGAACCGGTCGTAGCCGTAGAAACCGAGCCAGGAGGGATCGTTGTCGCCCTCCCTGGACCGCTCCAGCCACCCCTCGGCGGCCTTCAGCGCCGCGCCCGCCGCCTGCGCGTCCCCGGCGCGCGCGTGGGCCCGTGCCTCGATGAGCCGGAAGAAGCTCATGGTGCGGGCGGTCGCCAGCCCCCGGTTGCGCTCCAGGGCCGCCTGCGCGAGGTCCACGCCCTCGTCGCCGAAGCCCCGGTAGGTGGCCTGCAACGACATGGAGGCGAGGACGTACCCGCCCAGCGGGACGTCGGCCGCCGCGCGCGCGAGGCGCAGCGCCTGGATGTAGTACCGCTGGGCGGCCTCCTGCTGGCCGGTGTCGAAGGCCATCCAGCCGGCGAGCCGGGTGAGTTCGGCGGAGGCTCCGAACAGCGCGCGGCCGACCTCGTCGGAGTAGGAGCCGAGCAGCAGCGGTGCCGCCTCCACCCGCAGGCACTCCGGCACCATGGACGAACGCCAGTCGCCGCCTCCGTACTTGGAGTCCCAGCGCCTGGCGTCCTCGGCGGCTTCCCGCAGCTTCTGTACATCGCTGTGGCCGACTTTGATCGGTGCGCCGGACTCCTCCGCGGAGGCCGTCTCGCGCGCGACCGAGCTGTCGGCGGGGGTTATCAGCCAGCGCGAGGCGGGCGTGGCGTACGCGCTGACCGCGAACGACCCGGCCAGTGACTGCCAGATGCCGCCGGCGCCGGACCGGCGGCCGGCGAGGTCGAGCCGGTACAGCTCGGTGGCCGACCGCACCGCCTGTCCCACGTCCCGGGGGAAGGCGAGGCCCACCTCGGGGGCGGGGTCGGCGTCGGCCAGGCCGATCTCGTGGAGCGGCACCGGGCGGCCCAGTTTCTGCCCGATGGCGGCGGCGATGAGGTGCGGCGCCGCGCCCTGCGGCACCATGCCCTTCGACACCCACCGCGCCACCGACGTCTTGTCGTAGCGAAGCGTCAACCCGCGCTGGGCGCCGAGGTCGTTGACGCGCCGCGCGAGTCCTGCGTTGCTGATTCCCGCGAGGGCGAGAACGGCGCCGAGTTTCTCGTTCGGCCCGCGTTGCTCCCTGGACATGCGCCACCCCTCGACACAGACGGCTGCCGCGATGGCATAACCGCGCGGCATTCGTAAACCCAGCGTAGTTCGCCGCATCCCAAGCGTTAAGGGGCATTCTTCCGGATGGCGGGATTGTGGTCCGTACGGCAGTACGGTCCTGTACGCACCGTGCACGGCCCGCCGCCGCGTGCCCCCGGGTGTGTGGCCGTGCGCCCGTCCGTGCGCTCTTCTCCGGCCACCGGGCAAGCGGTTCCATGGCTTCTGCGTGGGTCGGCCCGCTGTACTGGATCCAGTGGGCTGGGGGACACCGCCACCTTCATCCCCGCGGGTGGCGGACCGGTCCGGGAGGCGATGCCCGCCTCCCGGACTGTGCGTGCGCGCGCGCCGCCGCGCGCTCCGCAGGCCTGTACGGAGCGTACTCATCGCCGTTGCCGCTCCGCGTAATTGGCCGAAAACCGACCCCCTTTCCGGACCCCGAATTCCCCTCTCCACCAAGCGACTTGAGGGCGCGGGGGGCGGTTTGGGGGCGCGCGTTGGGGGCGCATTCACGCCGTACCCGCCGGGCACCGCCCGGAACAGGTACCCCCCGCCCGCCCGCGCCACCGGCCAACCCCCCTGGCACGTGCCACCACTTCCGCCGGTCCGAGGCGGCGCCGCCGTCCCTCCCCGGCGCGTTCTTCATGGCAGCATGGGGATCCGGTTCGTACGGTGCAGTGGTTGTCCACAGCGTGTGGAGGCGTCGATGCGGTGGTTGGTGGGGTGGAGCAGCACCGCCGCGGGCACCGCCGGGATCGGCACCGCGGGCGCCACCGGGTACGACGGCGAGACCCTGCGCCCGGTCGGGTCGCAGCTCCTGTGGGGCGACCCGGACCCGTTGTGGGCCGTCGGCGACTGGCGCCCGGACGAGGTCCGCGTGGTCCACGCCGACCCGCAGCACCGCATCGCCGTCCTCGGCATCTGCGGCGCCACCGACGAGGAGCTGCGGCGCGGCCTGGTCACCGCGCGCGGGGGCGCCCTGCGCCACCTGACCGGCTGGTCCGGCAGCTACACGGCCGTCGTCCAGGCCGGCCGCCGCATCACCGTCTGCGGCGACCTCGCCGGCGCCCGGCCCGTGTTCCACACCCCCTGGGCCGGCGGCACGGCGTACGCCACCGCCGCCCTGCCCCTCGCCGACCTCGTCGAGGCCAACCTCGACTTCACCCACCTGGCCGCCCTGCTCGCCGCCCCCGACGTGCCGGCCGCGCTGCGCGACACCACCCCGTACGAGGGCGTACGGCGCATCCCCCCGGGGCACGCGCTGGTGCTGCGCGCCGGTGCGCGGGAGATCGCCGGGTACGAGCCGGTCGCCTCCCTCGCCGTGGCCGCGCCCCCGGCCGACGCCGACCGCGCCGTGGACGCCGTCCGGGACGCCCTCGTGGAGGCCGTGCGCACCCGGCTCTCCGCACCCCGGCACGTCCCCGACCTCGACCCCGGACCGGTGCCCGGCATGGGACCCGCCGAACGCCGGGCCGCGCGCGGGATGCCCGTCCCCGGCATCGGCGCCGACCTGTCCGGCGGCCCCGCCTCCGGCACCCTCGCGCTGCTGGCCGCCGGGCTGCCCGGCAGACCCGGCACGCTCCTGGGCCACGGCACGGGAGCGGGCGAGCGGCTCGTCGCCGTCACCTTCAACGACCTCGCCGTGGCCGGCCGCGAGGCCGAGCTCCAGCGCGCCGGCGCCCTCGCCGCCAACCCCCGCCTCCACCACGTCGTGGTCACCGGCGGCGAGGAGACCCTGCCCTACGCCGGTCTCGACGGCCCCCTGACCGACGAACCCGGCCCCTCCCTCGTCCTGGCCGCCCGGCACCGCGCCCGGCTCGCCGCCGGCAGCGCCGACCACTTCACCGGCCACGGCGCCCGTCAGGTCCTGGACGCCCACCCCGCCCGCCTCGCCGACCTCCTGATGGACCGCCGGCGGCGCAACCTGGTCCGGCCGGTCGCCGCGCTCGCCCGGGCCGACGGCTCGGTCATGGTCCCCGCGCGCGTGTACGGCGCGGCCCGCCGCCTCGCCCGCACCCCCTACCGGACGGGCCTGGAGGTGCTGGCCGAGCGGCTGATGCGGCGCCGCTTCGACGAGCCCAAGGGGGCGGTCGGCGCCTCGCTCGCCGCGCTGACCTGGGGCGGACCCGGCCCCGCCGCCCGCTGGCTGACTGGCGAGGCGCTGGCTGAAGTATCGGTTCTCCTCCAGGCGGAGGCCGACCGTTCCGGCAGTGGCGCGCTGCGGCCCGGCGACTACCGCGCGCGTGCGGCGCTCGCCCGGCACGCCGCCGACCTGCGCGTGCTGGAACAGGCGGCGGAGGTCCGCTCCCAGCGGCTGCACGCGCCGTTCCTGGACAACCAGGTCGTCCGCGCCTGCCGCGAGCTGCCCGAAGCCCTGCGGGTCCAGCCCGGCGCGCGGGCCGCCATCCTCCGTACGGTCCTGGCGGGCTCCGGCGTCACCGACCTCCCGCCCGGGTGGGGCACCCCCTCCCACGGGTCCTCGGCGGCGGCCGCCCGCGCGGGTCTCCGCGTCGCCGCCGATTCCCTCCTCGACCTCTTCTCCAGCCCGCTGCTGGCCGACGCCGGGCTGGTCGAGGCCCGCGTCGTCCGCAAGGCCCTGCGCGCCGCCGCGGCCGGCGACCCGCTGCCCCTGGACGGGCTGGCCGGTCTCGTCTCCCTCGAGCTCTGGCTCCACCGGCTGCTCGCTCGCCGGGGGACCTGCTGGACGGGGACCCCCTCCCGCTCCCGGGCGGTCCCCTCCGGCATCCAGCCGAGGCGCGGGGCGCTGACGCCCGGGGCGTGACGGCTCCGCCGGGTGCGTGCGGCTCCGCCGGGTGCCGGGTGCCGGGTGTTGTGGGGTTGGGGTGGGGAGCGGTGGTGTGGGCGGCTGACGGCCGGCGGGGGCCGGGCGCGCAGTTCCCCGCGCCCCTGAGGGGGTGCTGCGGGAAACCCCCGTGCCCCGTCCGGTGCTCACCGGGACAATGACCTGGTGCGGTACAGGATCCTGGGCGTGACCCAAGCGGCGGACGACCAGGGCACCCCCCTGCCCATCGGCGGGCCGCGCCTGCGTACGCTCCTCGCCGTCCTGGCCCTGAGCCCCGGCCGCACCACGACCCCCGACACCCTCATCGGGGACATCTGGGCGGACGATCCGCCCCAGGACGCCCCGGCCGCCCTCCAGGCGCTCGTCGGCCGGCTCCGCCGTACCCTCGGCAGACACGCGGTCGCCTCCGCACCCGGCGGCTACCGCCTGGAGGCGACCGAGGACGACGTGGACCTGCACGTCTTCGAGCGGCTCACCCGGGCCGGCACCCACGCCCTCGCCGCCGGCGACCCGGCCACCGCCCACCGCACCCTCACCGAGGCCCTCGCCCTGTGGCACGGCCCGGCCCTCGCCGACCTCCCCGACCGCACCGCCGCCACCCGAGCGAACGCCCTCCGCCTGGACGCGGCCCGTGCCCGCGCCGCCGCCGCGCTCGCCCTCGGCCGCGCCCGGGAGGCCGTACCGGAGCTGCGGGAACTGGCCGCGGCGTACCCGTACGACGAACCGGTGCACGCGCTCCTCGTCCGCGCGCTGCGGGACTCCGGCCGCACGGCCGACGCCCTCGCCGCCCACGAGTCCGTCCGCCGCGCCCTCGCCGACACCCTCGGCGCCGACCCCGGCCCGGAACTCCGCGCGCTGCACCTGGAGTTGTTGCGTGAGGGCGAGCCGGATGACCGGACGCGCCCGGAGGCGCCGCGGCCCGCCGAGCGCACCGGTAACCTCCGGCCCCGCCTGACGTCCTTCGTCGGACGGGAGCCGGAGCTGAAGGCCGTCCGCGCGGAACTGCGCGGGGCCCGCCTGGTCACGCTCACCGGGCCGGGCGGCTCCGGGAAGACCCGCCTGGCCGAGGAGGCCGCCGCCGCGTTCCCCTCGGCGTGGATGGCCGAGCTGGCCCCGCTGGACCGGCCGGATGCGGTGCCCGGCGCGGTGGTCAGCGCCCTCGGTCTGCGCGAGACCGTGCTGCTGGCCAACGACCTGGCGACGTCGCAGACCGACCCCACGGCCCTGCTGGTCGAGTACTGCGCCACGCGCGACCGGCTGCTGATCCTCGACAACTGCGAGCACGTCGTCGACGCGGCGGCCACTCTCGCCGAGACCCTCCTCACCCACTGCCCCGGTCTGACCATCCTCGCCACCAGCCGTGAACCCCTCGGCGTGCCGGGCGAGTCGGTGCGCCCGGTCGAGCCGCTCGCGCCGGAGCAGGCGCACCACCTCTTCGCCGAGCGCGCGAGGGCCGTCCGTCCCGACGCCGACGCCGTCCTCGGCGACACCGCCGCCGTCACGGAGATCTGCCGCCGTCTGGACGGACTGCCGCTCGCCATCGAACTGGCCGCCGCCCGGCTGAGGCTGCTCACCCCGCGCCAGATCGCCGACCGCCTGGACGACCGCTTCCGCCTGCTCACCTCCGGCAGCCGTACCGTCCTGCCCCGCCAGCAGACCCTCCGCGCGGTCGTCGACTGGTCCTGGGACCTGCTGGACGAACGGGAACGCACGGTCCTGTGCGAGGTGTCGGTGTTCGCCGGCGGCTGGGACCTCGCCGCGGCCGAGGCCGTGTGCAGCGGCCCGGCGGCGGAGCTGATCGGCGCGCTGGTCGACAAGTCCCTCGTGGTCGCCGCCCCGCACGACCCCGACGGCACCGCGCCCGGCATGCGCTACCGCATGCTGGAGACCATCCACGAGTACGCCACCGAGCGCGCCGCCGAGGTCCCCGGTCTGCGCGCGGCGGCCGAGCGGCGCCACGGCGCCTGGGTGCGGGCCCTGGTGGAGGAGGCGGAACCGCGACTGCGGTCGGCGGCCCAGCTCCCCTGGATCGCCCGCCTGGAGACCGAGCTGGACAATGTCCGCGCGGCCCTGGACCGCGCGGTGCGCGCGGGCGACGAGGCCGGCGCGGGCGCCGTCGTCCTGGCCGTCGGCTGGTTCTGGTGGCTGCGCAACCACCGCCAGGAGGCGGTGACCTGGGTACGGCTGGTCCTCCGGCTGGGCGTCGCCCTGGACGCCGTGTCCGCCGGCGCGCCGGCGGCCGCCCTGCCGGAGCTGATCGAGTCGGCGGACCCGGTGGGCGCCTTCCTCACCGGCCCCGAGGGGGAGACGGGGCATCCGCTCGGCGAGCTGCGCATGGACCTGCGCATGCTCGACCTTTTCCTGACCTCCGAGTCCCGCACGGACAGCCTCTCGGGCGACGACCGGGCACCGGAGTACATCGCGCGCGTACGCGCCGCCTACGAACCCGGCGGTCCCCGGGCCGCCCGGCTCCCCGGCCTGATCTGGCCGCTCACCGCCCACTACCTGGGCGGCTCGGCCGACGTCCAGCCGGACCTGACCCGGGTCGTCGCCAACTGCCGCCGTCACGGCGGGGCCTGGGAGGTCGGCGTGGTCCTGATGTTCCGCACCCACGTGGCCGTCGACTCGCCCGGCAACCTGGAGGGTGTCGACGAGGACCTGGCCGAGCTGCGGCAGCTGAGCCGGCGCGTCGGTGACCGTTGGATGCGCGCCCAGGTGTGCGGCGCGGCCGGCGAGGCGGCCATGGCACGCGGCCGGTTCGACGAGGCACGCGGCGAGTACGAGGAGGCCCTGCGGCTGGCCTACGAGGTCGGCGCGTACGCGGAGTCCCCGTTCCTGAAGGCCCGCCTCGCCGAGATCGCCTACCGCTCCGGTGACCGGCAGGCCGCGCTCACCGCCCTGGACGAGGCGGAGACGGCCGCCGACCGGTACGCGGTGCCGGAGTCCCGCGCCTTCGTCCTGCTGCTGCGCGCCCACATCGCCCTGCACGACGGCCGGGCCGCGCACGCCCGCGAGCTGTACGAGGCGACGTGCGCGCTGGTGCGGGACGGAACCCCGCCCCCGCAGTTCGTCGCGGCCCAGCGCACCGTCGAGGTGCTGCTCGAGGCCGACGAGTCGGGCCCGGAGCACGGCCTGCCGATCGCCGCGGAGGCCCTGCGCGAGGCCGTGGCACTGGGGTGCGCCGAGACGATCACGGCCGGACTGGTGGACATCGCCGCCGACCTGCTGGCCCGCGCCGGCGATCTGCCCGGCGCCGTCCGGCTGTTCGCCGCCGCCGACCACTGGCGGGACGGCCGCCGGCGGCCGGAGCCGGAGCGCGGCGTCGCCGCCCGGGTGCTCGCCGGCGCCCGCGCGGCCCTGCCGGCCGACCGCTACGCGGCCGAGAGCGCCCGCGGCGCGTCCCTCGGCGTCACGGACGTCCTGCGGGAACTGGGCGTCCCGGCGGCCGTCGACTGACCTTCGCCGACGGGCGCCGGCCCGGGCTAGCGGCAGGTGAACCCGGACTCCGCCCAGTCGGCGAGCGCCGTCCGGTCGAAGGCGGTGCCGGACGGCTCCACGACCAGCCGTACGGTCGCGCGGCCGGTCAGATCCACATGGACGGGGACGGCCCGGTCGCCGCCCTCGACCGGGGCGGACCGCCAGAGCCGGTCCCCGTCGGCGTACACGGAGAACGAGACCCGGCCGAGGCCGAGGGTGAGGTCGTCGACGCCGGCCAGGGCGTCGTAGGCGGTGCAGCGGCGGTTGAGGGCGACGGTGACCGAGGACCGGCCGGACACGGTCACCCCGTGCGCGTACCGGCTGCCGCCGACCGACACGCCGTAGCGCTGCCACACCCAGCCGCTCCCGGCGAGGGAAATCTCCGGCCGGGTGCCGTCGCCGTCGAGGTCGTAGCGCAGGGCGCTCAGCCGGTAGACGGCGGACGCCGGAGGTGGAGCGGGAGCCGGCGGCGGCGTGGGGGCGGGCTTCGGGGCGGGGGGTGGCGTGGGCCTGGGGGTGGGTGTGGGGGTGGCGGTCGATGACGGGGGCGGGAGTGGGGGCGTTTTTGGGGCCGGTGCCGCCGGCTCAGGGGTGAGGCGCACGGGCCGGGGGGTCGGCCTGGGCGCGGCAGGCGTCGGCCTCGCCGGGGCCCGCCGGGCGGGTGGGGTCGGTGTGGGGCTCGGTGTGGCGGGCCGTACGGCCGGCGTGGGCGGTCGAGGCCGGGCCACTTCCTTCGCCGGACGACCGTCGTTCACCAGAGCCAGCGCCACCGCGGCGGCGGCCACCGCGACGAGACCGGCCGCGATGCCCGCCTTCACCGGCGCCCCGAGCCCCTCCGAGGCCGCTGACCCGCCCGCCCCGCCGGGCGACCCGCCGGCCGCGGCGGCACCGGCACCGGCCCCGGCGCCGCCGGACACGATCCCGAGCGCCTTGGCGTACCCGGTGGCCCCGAACCAGCCGAGGACCGCGACCGGTACGACGGCGGGGATGCCGTCGGCCACCTCCTCGATCTGCGCCGCCGCCAGCCGGCACCGTGCGCACTCCGCCAGGTGCTTGCGCAGCCCCCGCTCGGCGCGGACCCGCAGTTTGCGGCGGGCGTACGTGCCGAGCTGGTCGGCGTAGCGGGCGCACTCCTCGTCGTGGACCAGGGCGGCGCTGACGTGGGCCTGGAGGTAGGCCTGCCGCAGCCCTTCCCGGGCGCGGCTGGCCAGCACCCGGGTGCCGTTGGCGTCCAGGCCGAACAGGACGGCGACCTCGCTGGGCGACTCGTCCTCGACCTCGGTGTGCCACAGCACGGCCTGCCAGCGTTCGGGCAGCGAACGGAAGGCCCGCATGGCCATGGACTGCTCGGCCTCGTGCAGGGCGCGCACGTCGGCGCCGGGCGCCACGGTGCCGTCACCGGGTGCCTCCGTGCTCCGCGCGGCCTGCTGGGCGAAGGCGGCGAAGTCGTCGACGAGCTGCTCACGCCGGGCGGACCGGGCCCAGTGCGCGGCGACGCGCCGCACGGAGGTCAGCAGATAGGCCCGTACGGCGTGCTGCGGACCCGAGCCGCCGCGCACCGCTTGCAGCATCCGCGCGAACACCTCGGCGGTCAGGTCGTCGGCGGTGTGCGCGTCCCGGCAGCAGCCGCGCGCGTACCGCCGCACCGCGTCGGCGTGGCGCCGGTACAGCTCCTCGTAGGCCGAGTCGTCACCGGAGCGCATCCGTCCGATCAGCTCGCCGTCGGCGGGGGGCCTCTCCCGGGGCGGTGGCAGGACGCTCCCGGCGCGCTGGACCGGTACGGTCCCGTCCGCCGGGCCGTCGGCGCCCGGCGGGCGGCCGCCCTGGCTCGGCACGTGGGGTGAGGTCAGCTCGCGGGCCTCGGTGTCCTCGTCGTCGCGTGGCTCGCCCCACCCGTCAACGCCCATCGCGGAAAGCCCCCGGCACCGGCCCAGCCCAACCCGTCACCGGGTCAGGGTGGCACAGGGCGTGCGCCCCAGGGCCGCGTACCGGAGCGCATCCACTCGTCCGGGCGGACTTCCCTCCGCCCACTCGAACACCCCTGCCCTACAAGGGTGTCGGCGCGGGGCGAGTCGACGCGGCCGGCGGCGCGCCACCCGGCACCCGCGCACGAGCGACGCGCGCATGAGCGACCCATGTACGAGCCGCCCCGCGTACGAGCGCCCGCGCGGGAGCCCGTAACGGCCGCACCCCGCGCACCACACCCGCGTCCGCGCGACGGTGACAGCCGCACACGCACCGCCACAGGCACGGGTAGGGACGCCGGACGCCGTCCCACCGGTGGTGGGACGGGGGCGTGCGGCGTGCCGGTCACACCGGCCGGGACCGGAGTCCCTCCAGCAGGATGTCCAGCAGCCGCGTGGACGCCGCCGCCTGCTGTGCCGCGTCCGGCAGCGACGGGGCCGCCGTGGCGATCACCAGGAGCACGTCGCCCACGGAGACGTCCCCCCGCAGCTCGCCCGCCGACCGTGCCCGGTCGACAAGCTGCCCGACCACCTCCAGCAACGCCCCGGCCCCGGTGTCGTCGGCCGTCAGCGGGGTCTCGTCCGCCACCAGCCGCAGCTCACCGCCGCCCGACTGCACCCGCTGCTGGGGCATCCGGGTCTCCTCGGCCAGGGCGACCGGCGCGACGGTCCCCACCGGGCCGCCCGCACCAACCGGCTCGTCCCCGGTGGTGGAGCCGACCCGCAGCACCTGTGGCGGCAGCAGCCGTCCGGCCCCCGACGCCACGGACGTCCGCAGGAAGCGCGACAGCGCCGACCACGGCTCCTCCTCCTGCCCGAGCGCGGTCCGCGCCTGCTCGGTCAGGCGTGCCGTCTCCTCCTGGGCGATCCGCCGGACCAGCACGTCCTTGCTCGGGAAGCGCCGGTACACCGTGCCGACCCCGACCCGCGCGCGCCGCGCCACGTCCTCCATCGGCGCGCCGTAGCCCAGCTCGCCGAACACCTCGCGCGCCGCACGCAGCACGTGCTCCAGATTGCGCTGCGCGTCCACCCGCAGCGGTGTCGTGCGCGCCCCGTCCGCGCGCCCGTCGTCCCTCGTCGCGGTCATCGTCCCGCCACCCGGTGTGATGGTGGCCGCAGATGCCCAACGCGTGTCCTGAACATGCATGTCGTTCCCCCGGTGATGACGTCTCCCCCCGGAGACTCCCCGCCACTGAATGCGGAGTGCGCGGATGTGGCATCGGTCCCGACCGGACCGCCCGTCGCGGACCCGTTCGACCACAGTCCCTACACCCCGTCGACACACGAACATAGTTGAGAGACCGTCAATTCAGAAGGGGCAGGTTCCGCACAGTGCGCCCCCCGATCGGAGTACGGAGCACGTACGCCCCGATTGCGCCCCTTCGTGCACTGTCGCCCGCCCCCGCTGACCTGCCCCGATTCGTCCTGCGGAGACACAGCGGCCGACCCCGGGCCCACCGGGCCGCCGGTCACACAAATTGTCGGGGCTGTGGACAAACAACAGCGCCGGGTGCGTCATGGGACAGTGAAGGAACGTGCGCGCATTCTGGTTGTCGGCGGCGGCTACGTCGGGATGTACACGGCCCTGCGCCTCCAGCGGAAGCTGAAGGGCGAGCTGCGGAGGGGTGAGGTCGCCGTCACGGTCGTCACACCGGACCCGTACATGACGTACCAGCCGTTCCTCCCGGAGGCCGCCGCGGGCTCGATCTCCCCGCGCCACGTCGTCGTCCCGCTGCGCCGCGTCCTGGACCGCTGCCACGTGATCGTCGGCGAGGTGACGTCCGTCGACCACACCACCCGCACCGCCGCCGTCACCACGCTGGCCACCGCCGAGGAGGGCAGGCCCGCCGAGCTCCTCGGCTACGACGAACTCGTGCTCGCCCCCGGATCCGTCTCCCGCGCCCTGCCCGTCCCCGGCCTCGCGGAGTACGGCATCGGTTTCAAGACCGTCGAAGAGGCCATCGGCCTGCGCAATCACGTCATCGAACAGATGGACATCGCCTCCTCCACCCGCGACCCCGCCGTCCGCGACGCCGCCCTCACCTTCGTGTTCGTCGGCGGCGGCTACGCGGGCGTGGAGGCCCTCGGCGAGCTGGAGGACATGGCCCGCTACACCGCCCGCTACTACCACAACATCCGCCCCGAGGACATGCGGTGGATCCTCGTCGAGGCCACCGACCGCATCCTCCCCGAGGTCGGCGCGGAGCTGGGCCGGTACACCGTCACCCAGCTGCGCCGCCGCAACATCCAGGTGCTGCTCGACACCCGCCTGGAGTCCTGCGCGGGCCGCGTCGCCGTCCTCAGCGACGGCCAGCGCTTCCCGACCCGTACGGTCGTGTGGACCGCCGGCGTCCGGCCGCACCCGCTGCTCGCCGCCACCGGCCTGCCGCGCACCGACCGCGGTCGGCTCAGGTGCACGGCCCAGCTGACCGTCGCCGGCACCGAGCACGCCTGGGCCGCGGGCGACGCCGCCGCCGTACCCGACGTCACGGCCGCCGCACCCGGCACCGAGACCGCCCCCAACGCCCAGCACGCCGTCCGCCAGGCCCGCACCCTCGGCGACAACATCGCGCACGCCCTGCGCGGCGAGCCCCTGGAGACGTACGCGCACAAGTACGTCGGCTCCGTCGCCTCCCTCGGCCTGCACAAGGGCGTCGCCCAGGTCTACGGGCGCCGGCTGAAGGGCTACCCTGCCTGGTTCATGCACCGCGTGTACCACCTCAGCCGGGTGCCCACCGTCAACCGCAAGGCCCGGGTGCTCGCCGAATGGACCCTCGCCGGACTCTTCAAACGGGAGATCGTCTCGCTCGGCTCACTCGAACACCCCCGTGCGGAGTTCGAACTGGCGGCCGGTGGAAAACCGCCGCGCGGTCCCTCCGACGACCCGAAGGGGTCGTCCTGACCCGGTCCGGGAACTCCACGGCACACCCCGGCGTCTGACGGTTGTCGCCCGCCGCGGCCCGCTCCCTGCCACACTGCCCCACGACGTCGGACGGGCCACCCGCCCGCCCCAGCACCCACGAGGCCTTCCCCAAGTGAACTTCACGCGCTGGAGCGCCCGGCTCCCCGGAACACAGCGCCGCGCCGCCGCGCGGACCGAGACGGCGGTCCCCCAGGACCGGCGGGGAGAAGGCTCCGTGCCCGCGGCCCGCGGCGAACGGCCGGCCGACGGCACTGCCCCGGTGCCCGCGGTCGACGAACTGCCCGCGCGTGAGGTCCTCGACCGCGTCCCGGCCCTCGTCTGCCTCGTCCACGGCCCGGACCACCGCATCGCCTACGTCAACGACGCCTACACCGCGGCCTTCGGCGCCCGGCCCACCGGCGCCCCCGCCCGCGAGGCCCTGCCGGAACTCGCCGAACTGGGCCTGCTCCCGCTGCTCGACCAGGTCCTGCGCAGCGGCAGGCCCCGCACCCTGAAGTCCCGCAAGGCCGTCGACGGCCGCTCGTACACCTTCACCTGCACCCCCGTCGCCGAGGGCGGCGAACGCGGCGCCGGCGTGCTGGTCTTCGCCACGGACGTCACCGACCACGCCGAGGCCGCCGAACGCCTGCGCGCCAGCGAACGCAGCCAGCGCGAGACCGCCGTCACCCTCCAGCGCTCCCTGCTCCCGCAGGAACTGGAACAACCCGACGACCTGCGCATCGCCGCCACCTACCAGCCCGGCGGCACCGAGGCGGCGGTCGGCGGCGACTGGTACGACGTGATCACCCTCGGCGGCGGCCGCACCGCCCTGGTCATCGGCGACGTCATGGGCCGCGGGGTGCGCGCCGCCGCCGTCATGGGCCAGCTCCGCACGGCCGTCCGCGCCTACGCCCGCCTGGACCTGCCCCCGCACGAGGTGCTCCAGCTCCTGGACGGCCTCGCCACCGAGATCGACCCCCAGCAGATCGCCACCTGCTGCTACGCCGTCCACGACCCCAACGAGGGCCGCCTGGTGTACGCCTCCGCGGGCCACCTGCCGATCCTGGTCCGCGACGAGAACGGCACCGTCTCCCGCACCGAGGAGCCCACCGGTCCGCCCCTCGGCACCGGCGGCTGGATGCACTCCTCCGGCTCCATCGCCCTCGGCCCCGGCGCCACGGCCGTCCTGTACACCGACGGCCTGGTCGAACGCCGCGACGCCGACCTCGACGAGGGCATCGCCTCGCTCGCCGGCGCCCTCGCCGGGGCCACCGGCAGCCCGCAGGTTGTCTGCGACCGCCTGGTCCGCTCGGCCGGCGTCACCGCCGACCACGACGACGACGTGGCCGTCCTCGTCCTCCAGCACCCCGCCCGTACGGGCCCCGACGGCGACCTCTTCCGCAACGCGGCCCTGGAGCTCCTCGGCGGGGTCGAGGCGGCCCCCCGCGCGCGTGCCTTCGCCTCCGGCGTCCTCACCAGCTGGCGCTTCCCGGCCGAGCTGCACGACCTCGGGGTCCTCGCCGCCAGCGAACTGGTCGCCAACAGCCTCCAGCACGGCACCCCGCCCATGCGGCTCAGACTCCGCCGCACCGACCGCCGCCTCATCGTGGAGGTCACCGACGGAGACGACCACCTGCCCCGACGCCGCCGCGCCGAACCCGGCGACGAGTCCGGCCGGGGAATCGCCATCGTGGCGACCATCGCCACCAGCTGGGGCAGCCGCCGCACCCCGGGCGGCGGCAAAGCGGTGTGGTGCGAGTTCGTCCTCCCCAAGCGCTGACCACCGGCACGCGCCCGGAGACACCTGTGCCGGGACGGGTGACCCGCCCCGGCACAGATGACGGGCGTCCTACGCCTCCGCGGCCACCGGCTCCGCCGGCGCCCCGCCGCGCGTGACCACCCGGCTGCTCCGTGCCGTGAACGGCTGGTCCTGGACGGCGGTGAGCTGCCGCCCCAGCCGCAGCGCCAGGTAGGTGATCCCCAGCGAGAACAGCAGGAAGGTCACCACGTACGGCGCGGGCAGCGAGGCCGCCAGGGGCCCGCCGACCGCCGGGCCGACCGCCAGCGCCAACTGCTTGACCAGCGCGAACGCCGAGTTGTACTGCCCGGCCAGGCCCTCCGGCGCCAGATCGGCGACCAGCGGCGCGACCGTCGGCGACAGCATGGCCTCACCCAGCCCGAACAGCGCGTACGTCACGACGAACGCGGCCGTGGCCATCTCCCGGCTGCCGTGGCCCAGCCCCGCGTACCCGGCGGCCAGCCAGGCCACGGCCCAGATCAGCCCGACCGCGGCGATCACCCGGGACCGGCGCCGCCGCTCCACGAACTTCAGCACGGCGAACTGGGCCACCACGATCATCAGGGTGTTCGCGGCCAGCGCCGTCCCCAGCGCCGAGGTCGATATCCCGGCCGCCTCCACGCCGTACGCGCTCAGCCCCGACTCGAACTGGCCGTAGCAGGCGAAGAACAGCACGAAGCCCAGCACGCACAGCCGCACCATCGTCCGGTTCCCCAGCAGCTGCTTCCAGCCGCCCTTCGCCGACCGGGCGGGCGCGTCCTCGATCCGCGGCGAGTGCGGCATCCGCACCGTCGCCATCACACCGACCAGCAGCAGGAACATGGCCGCCTCGATCGCGAACAGCAGCGTGAACGAGGACACGCGGGTGGTGTCGACGAGGTGGCCGCCGATGAGACCGCCGACGCCGAGACCCAGGTTCTGGAGGAAGAACTGCGAAGCGAACGCCCGCGAGCGGGTGTCCGCCGTCGAGCAGTCCACGATCATCGTCGCCAGCGCCGGCTGCATCACGGCCTGTCCGGCGCCGAGCGCCGCCGCGGACAGCAGCACGGTGGCCGCGCCGCCGGCGAGACCGAGGCTCAGCGAGCCCAGGGCGGCGGTCACCAGAGCGGCGACCAGGACCGGCAGCGGGCCGCGCCGCACGATCGCCCGGCCGGCGAACGGCAGAACTATCAGCGCGGCCACGGCGAACACGGCGAGCACCAGTCCCGCCGTCATGGCTCCCAGTCCCCGCACCTGCGCCACATAGACGTACAGGTAGGGGACCGTGAAGCCGAGCCCGAACGCGCTGAGTGCGTTACCCACGTGGATCCGGCGCATCGCTGCGCCCATCGCCCTGGTCACGTTCACCTCTTCCACTAGTTAGACCTGAAGACTTCGAAGCTAAAGAGTACACATCGAAGGACTTCGAGGCAAAGGCGGTGCGTGCGATACTGCGTCCATGGCCGACACCCCCGGCGTCGCAGAGCCGACACTCGACGAACAGATCGCGGCGTACCAGCGTGAGTTCCAGGACCTCGACCCCCAGGTCGAGCAGATCGTGTCGGCGCTCTCCCGGCTGAACCGCCGCATGAACGTCGCCTACGGCCGCCAGACCGCCGCCCTCGGGATCAGCAACGCCGAGTGGGAGGTCCTCAAGGCCCTCGTCCTGTCCGGCGTCCCGTACCGCATGGGCCCCGGCGAGCTGGCCAAGCGGCTCGGCCTCACACCGGCCGCGATGACCCACCGGATCGACCGCATGGTCGCCGAGGGCCTGGTCACCCGGGAACGGGACGAGTCCAACCGCGTCCGGGTCATCGTGGAGCTGACCCCCGGCGGCCGTGAGAAGTGGCTGGAGGCGATGCGCATGGCGACCGTCTTCGAGGAGGACCTGCTCCAGGACCTCACCCCCGTGGAGCGCGTGGTGCTCGGCGAGGTCCTCACCCGGCTCCTGCGCAGGGTGGAGCACGCCCAGCCGGACGCCGGCGGTCGGCTCAGCGACCTGGACTGAGGCGCCACCGACACCGACGTAAAAGATCTTGACAGCGGGGTGTTGACACGCCCCTGTGCGATCCGTAAGGTTCTTCGGGTTGCCGCAGAGCCGTAACGGTTCTGCGACGGCGCCTCAGCCGCCCCGAGCGGCACCCTCAAACACCAGCACGATCTCCTGACCGGGTTGATTTCGGCATGCTCGAATTCAATTCGAATAGGGACCCGGCCGCCCGATTGGGAATCGCCGGACGGATCCGCTAAGGTTTGAGACGTCGGAACGGCCCAACGGCCGGGAGGACAAGCCCCACTGACTGGGAGTCAGACACCGAAAGGGTCTGATAGAGTCGGAACCGCCGGAAAGGGAAACGCGGAAGCGGGAACCTGGAAAGCACCGAGGAAATCGGATCGGAAAGATCTGATAGAGTCGGAAACGCAAGACCGAAGGGAAGCGCCCGGAGGAAAGCCCGAGAGGGTGAGTACAAAGGAAGCGACCGTTCCTTGAGAACTCAACAGCGTGCCAAAAGT